>CAYVUW010000032.1:14041-23939 GCA_964455175.1 uncultured Acidobacteriota bacterium
CACAAGCGTTGTGCCTCGGGAAATGTCGTTCGTGCTGGAGGCAATAATCTGCCCCTCTTCAACCGTCTTGTTGATGATCGTACCCGCTGACGGAGCACGGACGGTCGCGTCAGCAAGCCGCTCCCTTGCAAGATCCAGTGATGCTTCGGAACGAAGTAGTTGCCCTTGCGCGGTGCTGAAGGTTTGCTCACTAGATTCGAAGTCATTTTCAGATATCAGATACTGCCCGAAGAGCGTCCGCGATCTTTCGTGCTGATTCTTTGCAACTTCGAGACGAACCGACGCATTCTCGTAGTCAGCCTGAACCTGTCTAAGCTCCTGGTCGAGGATCTCCGTGTCCACCTGTGCAATAAGAGCACCGGCCTCGACAAAGTCGCCTATTTCCACTCCCATTTCGAGGATTTCGCCTGAGGCCCTCGATTTAATCTCGACAATCGTGATGGGCCGCAGCACACCAATTGCTTCGACACTCATGATGATATCCCGAATAGCGCTGATGGCGGTTGGCAGTTCACCAAGACCATCGTCTTCTTCTGCCGGAATGTAGATCTGGTAGGCATACCAAGCGCTGATCCCCAGACCCACCAAAACCACGAGCTTCACCGACGTCTTGACCAGTTTAATCAGGCCTTTCCTCACACTTGTCCCCTGTATTCGTGAGCGTCTAAGCAAAGCCTCAAACAAGGAGGCGTTGGAAAGAACATCGGAATATATCGTCGGGACGCCACTATCTAGCCTAGTGGCGTCGCAATTCCTCGATCTTTGCCCTCATCTCAGCGGCATCAGGGGCGTTGGGCATCGCCTCGAGGTAAGCCTCAAGCTGTTCAATCGCCTCAACATTGGCACCAGTTGCAGCGAGTGCAAGACCCAGGCTTTGATGCGCGGGCGGAAAATTGGGCTGGATTTCAAGGCTAGCTCTCAGGTGGGGGATAGCTTCACTGGCCTGGTCAGTAAGCTCTAGGGCGTAACCAAGCATGAAGCGACCATTGGCATTGTCAGGTTCGACTTGTACGGAGCGCGCGAAACTCTCGATTGCCTTTGGTAGCTCGCCACTCATAGCGTAGACCCTCCCGAGTCCACGAAGAGCGATAGCATTGTCCGGTTCAATCGACTGCAATCGTTCTAGAAAACCCTGGGCATCAGCAACTTGGTTTTGTTGCAGGTATGCCTGGCCAAGAACACTAAGTGCTACGACCAGCATCTGGTCGGAAACATCAGAATCACCGAAAACTTCCACAACTTCTTTCATCGGCTCTATGGCACCTGGCACATCACCAGATTCCCATGCTGAAAAACCCTTCTCGTATGCACTACGTGCCTTCTCGACGTCGCCGCTAACCATAATGATCGTGCCCATGTCATTGGCGGCGATGGCAAGAACCAAAACACGCTCCCGTGGCACATAACCTTCCTTCTCGAATCGCACTCGGTATTGCGTACCAGCGATCAATTCCGGATGTGAGAAAGCCCCGTCTTCCTTGCTATAGAAGTTACGTTGAGAAACTTTCCGACGGTTCCCCCCAGTTCCATCGAAGCCACCACCGGCCCCGATCGAAGCCCCGGCATCAGCATCGGGATGCTCGACCACGATGAGCACACCGGGTAGTGGCTCCCCATATTGATCAACTATCGTTCCCTGCACCAAAGCAGGCCGGTTACCTTGTTGGGTACCACTTGCCGCTGAAGGGCCAACACTGAGTGCAACGGCAAGGACCAAAACGACTAGAAACAACCATTGAAATCTCATGGAAGTATTCTAGCGACTAACGCAGGCAACCGCACGGGGATACGGAAAACTTAGGATCGCAACAACCTTAGGGTCACCAGATTCATTCGCCGGAATTAAGCACCGCGAATGGCTCTCTATTCACTCCGCATCGAGTGAGCCATATATTTGAGATGCCAGCAGCCTCCGCGAAAAGAAAAATGCTCCGCCGGAAACAAATTCCCGACGGAGCATTTAGATTCCAGCTCGAAAAAGCTAGACGGTGCGAACGTTCTCGGCTGAAAGACCCTTTGGGCCTTCCGTAACATCGAACTCAACGGTCGCGCCTTCGGCCAACGACTTGAAACCCTCGCCTTGAATGGCAGAGTGATGCACGAAGACGTCCGGCCCTCCTTCTAGCGTGATGAAACCGAAGCCCTTGGCGTCGTTGAACCACTTGACAGTACCTGTGGCCATTATTTCGGCCCTCCTTCTGAATGAAACAAAACATGTAGCCGCTTACCGACAGAAGGTGTTACTAGGGCACAAAGAAAAGCCCGCCGCGCTTCATGGCGGGTGCCACTGGGTATCCGTCCTAAAGCAAACTACTACCGCCGGTGATTATACCAGTCTGCCCCAGAAGCAAGTCCACCCTGTTCTTAAGATTTTTTTTATAACCTTCGATCCCGTTTAAGCTTGCACAATACCCAAAGCTTAGACAAATTGGGCTTAGCGATACCCGTGGTACTCACGAAGTCCCGGGCCAGTGACGTCCTCTGGTGGTTGCCAACGCCCGGACTCGAAGTCGAGCCACCGTTCCGTCAATCGCGTCGAATACTCATCGAATGTAGTTTGAGCATTCAGTTTCCCGCGGAGTAGTTCGAACATAACCTGCGGATAAGCTGTGCGAGCAACCTGAACAATTGCTGTCAGACCATCATAAGCCTCACGCAGATCAGCAGCCACAAAGCTAACACTGTTGTCTCTGTAGTCGACTCCAGGAAAGCCCTCGAGTGAGGCTAGACTAGCTGGTGGAACAGCTCGTAACGTAGCGTGGACTGGGGTTGAGACCCTAATCACCTTCGCCGAAGGCAAATTTTCGATAGACTGGCGAGCGCCAGACGTCAGGTCAGCCCGTGCCTCAGCAACTGGGCGCAGTTCTGCGGTCGTCGCACTAGTGGCGGTTTTAACGGTGACGTACTGGATCCAAGGCATTGTCTCAAGATCGTTGCCTAGCCGGTCATCACCCGAAGCAAACACCACCGGAACGCCAACGCGACCCCATGACAGCCCCACCAACTCAGTTTCAGTGATCGAATAACCATTGATTTGAAACTCGATACCGAGAGTGAAGGTATGTGATGCAAATCCTCCGCTGCCGGTCTTAGCATGCATCCCGACCACTGCCACAGCGTCATACATCGATGATTCCGGCATGTCGAAGTAAGTGTCAAAAGGCTCGTCTCGTAATACTTGACTGGCACGAGGGTCGAGCAAATCGGCGCGGACGTCCGGCTCGGGGTTGCCACTCCCGTGCCCGTCAACTATATGCACCTCAGTTGCACCGCCAGCAAACAAGCCATCGACCACAGCGTTGATGTCAGCAACCAGAAGCTCCTGGCCATGAGGGTATTCGGGGCGAGGGTAGTCAAACGACTTCCAGTCATCCTGGCCAGATAGCCCCT
The DNA here is from genome assembly GCA_964455175.1 of uncultured Acidobacteriota bacterium. Taxonomy (GTDB): domain Bacteria; phylum Acidobacteriota; class UBA890; order UBA890; family UBA890; genus UBA890. The sequence continues at coordinate 17,432 of CAYVUW010000032.1, forward strand.
CCATGTCATGCAACACTAAGACGCGGAGTCCATCCGATACATTGGGAGAAGCATCGACAATCTGCCAAGGCTCCTTTGGCGGGGCGATAGGTAGCAAAGGTTGATCGGAAACTGTCTCATCGGTCACCACACAGGCAGATGTCACGAAACTAATAATCAAAAGGAATGTCACCAATATTCGAGTCATCCGAATCCCTCTTCCCCGGGCCCACCTTGCCATCAATAAGCGGAAGGCTAATTGACCGCACGTACGAGCACACATCTAATTCCCTGCTGGGAAAGAATTGCACGTTCGCTTAGAATTTGCACAAACTGCCCCAACCACCGTAGTCTCAAGTTATGATTCGACGTGCGTTTCTTCTGGTCGTTCTGCTTACGGCATTCAACACGAATGCCTTTGCACGGCTAGATCAATTCTCGGTACCAAAACCCGACTTTTCCGGAAGTTGGGAATTGGTTCGCAGCGAGAGCCGGATTGAAACACCTTACGGTCTGGCCGGATTGCGAAATTCCGCACCGACACAACTCTACATTCAACAAAATTCTAGCCAGACGCTCATCCTTACCACCCGGCATCCTGGGGCCGTATCACGTTCGTACCAGTTCAACGGACAGACCTGGTTGCTAGCTATCGAAGGTGACCCAACTAAACTACTGATGAGTTCACGCATTCGGGGACTCTCTCTCATTACGACGGGTGCCGGCAGGGTAGCCGGTGAAACTTTCAACTTGCAGGAAGTCCTTACAATGGGCGCGGATGGTCGAACGCTGACCTTACGGGTCACAACCACACGCCCGTCGGGGGCCGCAACCAACACCCTCATCTACAAACGAGCCAGTCGCAATCAACCACCCCTAGCTAACTAAAGACCTTGGCTCCTTGCTTTACCCTGCTGCGCCACGGCTAACTTCGCGCCTTCATCTCTCGGCGACGGCTGTGTAAAACATGCTCGGTGTACCCGTTGGACTCCTCCCGACCATCGAAAACCAAATCGAGCGACGCCTGAAACTCGATGCTGTGATCGAAATTGGCGGCCATCGAAGTGTAGTTCGGATCGCCTGCATTTTGCTCATCGACGATCGCCGCCATTTTCTGGAAAGTCTCAATTACTTGATCTTCGGTAACGATGCCGTGGTGTACCCAGTTAGCAATATGTTGACTCGAGATACGCAATGTGGCGCGATCTTCCATCAGGCCAATATCGTTGATGTCGGGAACCTTCGAGCAACCCACCCCTTGCCCCACCCACCGCACAACGTAACCCAGAATTCCTTGGGCGTTGTTGTCGAGTTCGGCTTGGATCTCATCCTTTTTCAGCTCGCGATCGCGGAGAAGTGGCAGTGTCAAAATATCGTTAAGCTCGGCACGTTCGCGACCGATAAGCTGTTCCTGAACTTCTGACACTGCGACCTCGTGATAGTGCATCGCGTGTAACGTTGCTGCGGTCGGAGACGGAACCCAGGCCGTATTGGCCCCAGCACGTGGATGCTGGACTTTGGTTTCAACCATCTCCGCCATCTCATCCGGAGCCGCCCACATACCCTTGCCTATCTGGGCTCGCCCCGGCAAACCACACTCAATGCCAATATCAACATTCCAATCTTCATAGGCCAAGATCCACGGGGAGAGCTTGATCTCCGGTTTAGGAATCATTGGACCAGCTTCCATGCTTGTGTGAATTTCATCCCCTGTGCGGTCTAGAAACCCGGTGTTTATAAAAATTGCTCGGTCTCTCGCTGCGCGAATACATTCCTTAAGGTTAACCGTGGTACGACGCTCCTCATCCATAATGCCAATCTTTATGGTCCGAGCAGGCAAACCAAGTGCCAACTCGATACGCTCAAACAGCTCGACGGTAGCAGCGACTTCATCGGGACCATGCAGCTTAGGCTTCACAATGTAGACATTGCCGAAGCAACTGTTGGACACCGAGCTTAAGCGTTTCAGGTCATGCATCGCGGCAAACACAGTCAACATAGCGTCGAGGAAACCTTCAGGGATGTCTTCAGCCTCGGCCGTTACCACCGCGTCGGTGTACATGTGGATTCCCACGTTACGCACCAGCAGAAGGCTCCTCCCCGATAACTTCAATTCATCACCTTGCCGATCGCAGTATGTTCGATCAGCAGCGAGCTTCCGAGTCATCTGCGAGCCGTTCTTTACGAACGCAGCCTCAAGCGTCCCGTTCATGATGCCGAGCCAGTTACGGTACGCAACAACCTTGTCCGCAGCATCAACAGCGGAAATCGAATCCTCAAAGTCCTGGATCGTGGTAATCGCACTCTCAAGCAGAACATCTTTAACTCCGGCAGGATGTGCGGCTCCCACAATATGGCTAGGGTCAATTTGAATTTCGATGTGCAGCTCGTTATGCCGCAAGAGAATCACCGAAAGTCGCTCACCGGCAACGTCGTGGCCAACGAATTGAGACTCATCAGCAAGCCCGGTCTCGACACCATCGCCGAATACACACGTCAAGTTACAGATACCGTGTAACTTGTTTAGCTTGAACGCTATAACTTCAGAGTAGCTTCGCTCACTGAGCGGGACCGTGGCGTCTAGAAACTTTTCGGTTTTTGCCACCACGTACTCCCCACGCACCTGGTTGTATGAAGTGCCGATCTCGGAACCTTCCTCCTCGGGAATTACGTCGGTTCCATACAGCGCATCGTAAAGGCTTCCCCAGCGGGCATTGGTCGCGTTTAGCGCGTAGCGCGGATTGTCGACCGGAACCACGAGTTGCGGCCCAGCGACTAATGAGATCTCCCGATCAACCGAATCCGTTGCAATCTGGAAATCGTCGCCCTCGGAAACTAAATAGCCAATTGAAAGAAGAAAGGCACGGTATTCTTCCTCGTCGAAGGGTCCAGCAACTCGCGCACGATGCCATGAATCGAGTTTTTCCTGCAGGCAATCGCGCTGGTCGAGGAGGGCGCGGTTTCTCGGAGCTAAGTCGGCAACAATTTCATCAAATGACGCCCAGACATCATCAGCTTGCAGGCCTGTGCCCTGTGCCATCTCATCGCGAACAAACTCATAAAGTGTACGATCAATTCTTAGATTGCCAACAGTTTTACGATCATTAGGGTCGGTCATATCGAGTGTCGGTTTTGAGGGCGATGCCTACTTGCGTGAAACAAAGCGTGGACGAAAAACTAGGTAAAGTCCATGCTGGGAATGACTCCTGGGAAAACTGCTAAAACGACCGGTAGAATCAAAGAGTCTTAATCTTGCTTGAGAACCCAATGGAGAACGTGACGATGAAACGTCTGTTAGCGATGTTGTTGACGGTGTCAATTTTGGGAGGATTCGGTGCGGTGCAGTTCGCTGAGGTCGGCACACTGAATTTCCCGACTTCCGGGTCGCCCGAAGCACAGCGCTATTTTCTGCGGGGCGTGGCGATCCTGCATAGCTTTGGATGGAAGCAGGCTATCACCGAGTTCCAAGCGGCCCAGCAGCTTGATCCCGACTTCGCCATGGCATATTGGGGGGAAACACTCTCCTACAATCACCCGCTGTTTGGTGAACAAGACGTGGATTCGCCTCGTGCAGTGCTTGCACGCCTCGGGGCGAGCCGCGAGGAACGCCTGGCTAAGGCGCCAACGGAACGAGAGCGTGGCCTACTAGACGCCGTCGAAACCCTCTGGGGCAAAGGAGAATGGCAGGACCGCCGCGTCGCGTACTCCGAGGCCATGGGTACCCTGCACGAGCGATATCCAGATGACGATGAGATCGCGACGTTTTACGCCGTATCGTTGTTGTCGGCGGCTCGCGCCTTAGGGGATAGCACGTTCCGCTTAGAGGTAAAGGCCGGGACAATCGCCCTTGACGTCTTCAACCGTAATCCAAATCATCCAGGCGCGCCGCACTATGCTATTCACTCATTCGATGATCCGATCCATGCGCCGCTGGCATTGGAATCGGCTCTACGATACGCGGAAATCGCTCCAGCTGTGTCACACGCGCGCCACATGCCAACTCACATCTTTATCCAGCACGGCATGTGGGACATGGTCTCCGGACATAACCAATTTGCCTATGACGCCGCCCGAGCACTTTGGGAGGAAGGGGATAGCGTCTCAGACACCGTACATTCTCTTGACTGGGGTCAGTACGGTGATCTGCAGCGTGGTGACTACGAAAAGGCCCGGTTGTGGATCGAACGACTCGAGATGGTCACCGAGGAGAGTGGTGGCCAAAACCGCGCCAGTAACAGTCTTCCCCTATTGAGGGCTCGCTATGTCGTCGAGACCGAGAATTGGGAAACGCTCGAGATTACTGAAGACTCGGCAAGCACTGAGCTACTGGCCACTGGGCTAAGCGCGGTTAAAACAGGCGATTTGGAGACTGCGAAAAAGGCAGCAGAAGCTCTCAAGGAGGCAGAGGGCGCAAATAACCAAGTCATGCACAAAGAAGTCGCAGCGTCGATTCTAGCTGCTCGCGGTGAAACTGATGAAGCGATTGCACTAATGGACGAAGCTGTCGAGATCGCACTGGGGATGCGCCCACCGAATGGGGCAGCCAACCCCGTAAAACCAACCTTCGAGTTGTACGGTGAGATTCTTCTTGGATTCGGACACTATGAAGATGCAATCGAAAAGTTCGAAACATCGTTGCTGCGCATGCCAAACCGCGCCCGCTCGGTCCTCGGCCTTGCTCGTGCCCACGCTAAAATCGGCAACAACGCGGCCGCGGCTGAGCAATATGGCAAATTAGTCGATATCCGAAAGGGCCACGAAACGCTGCCCGACTACAAAGAAGCTATGGGGTTCCTTAAAACCAAGCTGAAAACCAAGCTTGAACAAACTGCTAAGGAGCATTAGCAAGCCAGTCATATGGCACCGTGGTTTACTGATCGACGGGTGCCCGGTTTTTCTTCATCTCGGCCACCAATTCCTTGACAATCGTGATGAGCTTTTCGTGGCGCGCGCCGCGGTTGCGGATCACTCCGTTTTCATCGAGCACATAGATCGTCGGCCAGCCAGTGACGTTCCACTCAGTGGCGATTGGGCCATCAGTCGACTTCTCACCGTGGCCATCCCACCATGAGCGGTAATCGAGTTCTTCTTGTACCTTTGCATCCTTGGCAACTTGCAGATCCCCGTCGCTGTTCACGCCTAGCAAGACGAACTCTTCTTTGTCCATAACCTCGAGCAACAAACGCTGATACGGATACTCACTGCGGCATGGCCCACACCAGTGGCCACTGAAAACAATCGCCACCACCTTGCCACGATAATCGGAAAGCTCGAACCGGACCCCATCGAGGTCGCTACCGACAATGTTTGGCGCTTCCTTGCCTAGCATAAGGTTCGTGACCATAAAGCTGCTGCTTTCAAAGAGAGTGGCAGCTTCGGGATGGGCCACCGCCAATCGACCAAGATGGGCAACAACGCGGGAATCTTGCGCAGGTGTGAGGTGTCCCTTATTTAGGCGCGTCGTATAGCGCCATAGATGTAGGTTCGCCTGCCCCTCAAAATCCTCCAACGTTTCAGGGCGTGCCAAGAGTTCATCGAGCGTCGCCATTAGGTCGTCGACGACATCGTCCGAAAAAACATTTCCGCCAGTGTCATATTGGACAGGGGAAAGAAAGCCGATGTCACTTTGATGCGACACGCTATCGGCGTCTCCCGTATCTTCAAAACCCGCCGATTCATTGATGCCAATAAAAGGCCCACTGCCCGCGCCGGGTGCCTCAGTGCGACAGCCCAGCGTGAAACCCCCGATCACTACTATCACAGGAAACACAAAAATAACGAGGGCTCGAAACGTCCGCATGAAAAGCACTCCTATGGTCGAAGCCAAGAGTTAATAGCTCAAAGCTACTCGCTCGAGTGAAACAAGGAAACGACCCACTGATGCGTCTCAAATGCTCGCTGTATAGACCCGGCATTTGGCTAATTTTATATATGATTACAGGGAATATCCCCTATGTACCATTAGTCAACAGGAAGTTCATAGCTTTTGCGCGTTGCTGTTTTCGGAGTTGGAGCCATTGGTGGCTATTTCGGGGGCATACTGGCCCGGACAGGCCACGATGTGAACTTCATAGCTCGAGGCGACACAGCCGCGGCCCTGCGACAACGTGGCCTTCGCATCGAGAGTGGTACAACGGGAGACTTTCTCGTCCATCCCGTACAGGTATTCGAAGACCCGGCACAAGTGGGGTCTGTTGAATTGGTGATACCGGGGGTTAAAGCTTGGCAACTGTCAGAGGTTGGACCAATGCTCAACCAGATGCTCACGGAAGGTTCCGCTGTTCTTCCCCTCCAGAATGGCGTGGGGGTGACCGACGATCTGGTTAAGGCTCTGGACGGCCGCCATGTTCTAGGAGGTGTGGCCAAGATCTTCTGTTATCAAGTTGATCCCGGTCATGTGCGTCATGATGGCGCTACGCCCTGTCTAGTAATTGGCGAACTCGACAACCGCGTCAGCAAACGACTCAAGTCGCTGCAGGAAGCTTTCCAAGAAGCCGGGGTAAAGATTGAGGTGCCCGAAGATATCCAT
>CAYVUW010000032.1:23949-27282 GCA_964455175.1 uncultured Acidobacteriota bacterium
TTTGTGCGAAGTTCCTCATGATCACTTCGGTGAGCGGGGTTGGGACCGCTGAGGGCGTCCCGATTGGCAAGCTCCGTACCGAGCGCCGCACACGACGGCTCTTAATGAACAGCATGACAGAGATCGAGACTCTCGCTCACAGTCTTGGAATAACTCTGGCGGATGCCATCGTCCCGTCGACTCTAGACTTCGTCGACGGTTTGCCCGCGCACGCTATGCCGTCGATGCAGCGCGACTTCATGGATGGACGCCCCTCGGAACTTGGAACACTACTTAGCACCGTTAGACAGTTGGGAGAAACGGCCAATCTCCATCTGCCCGTCAACCGAGCCCTCTGCGAGCTTCTATTCCCGCTTGAGTAACGTCCAGGGAAACAGAACCGGCACAGGGTTGGCACAGGGCTACTAAGGAGAGTTAAGCCGGATTCTTGGAGTTAACGCAGGAGCCTTGCTACCTGGCGAACCGTAACGTCGTTTGGGTCGATTTCGAGGGCACGAGTTATCGCTTGCTGGGCTTCATTGGTTTCACCAATCTGGGCCAAGGCAAACGCGAGCTGGGCCCAGACAGCAGCGGCATCAGGCGCAGCTTGGGAGAGCCTGCGTAGCACATCGACCGCCTGACTTGGTTGCTCAAGCAGAAGGTACAGATGGGCAAGACGTTCAAGAAGCTCAGGATGATTGGGTTCCATGCGTTCAGCGGCATGGTAGGCCTTTAGCGCCTCATTGAGGTTCCCGCTATCGTGATGAAAGACACCACTAAGAAGCGTGAGCGAAAAGTTGCCGGGGGAAATACCCAAAGCTTCGACGATTAAATCTTGGGCTCCAGTTAGGTCACCGGCAGCATAGAGGACGTTCGCCAGCTCTCCGTATGCTGGCAGGTATGAGGAGTTGCGCTCCAGTGCTCGCTCAAAGAAATCGACAGAGGTAACTATGTCACCTGCCTTAAAAGCAAGTTGACCAAAGTAGAGGCGTAGCGCGAGCAAACCTGCTTCAGGTTCTTCAAGCATCCCGTCAATGCGTTCCGTTTTACTCTCTACGTAGTAAACGATGTGTTCGTCGGGAATAAGTTCATCGAGTTGGGCAAAGATTTTGTCGACGTCGGCGAAGCGCTTCTGTTCGATGGCGGTAATCGATTCTCGGAGGCCACGAACAAATGTCTCGTGAGTTTCGATCATGCTCTTGGGATCCGTGTCACGACGATCTCGACCACCTCCCCTACCACTGAGGTAACCGAGAGCTTGGAGCGCAGCGAGACTCTCGGCGTCAACGATCTCACCTTCCAGCATCGAGACATCGTCCTGACTAACAAACTTCTGGAGAGCACCGTGCATCATGGCAGCAAGTTCGGTATCAGTGTTGACCAAGTTTTTCGTCTCTCCTGGGTCAGCTTCCAGGTCATATAACTCCGGCTCGGGTGCCGCGATGTACTTATAGTTGCCATCAATCAACGCCCGCAGTTCACTCCACCCAAAGTCCAAGTAAGGAATGAGGCTTTCTGAATAGATCGCGCGAGCGAACCATTCCTGGTCACTGAAATGACGGCTGAGATCGACGCCAGAATTGGATGGGATCGGCAAGCCGGCCATCGTAAGGACCGTTGGGAAGATGTCAATTACCCCGACCCTGTTCATAGCCACGATGCCGCCGGGAACTTCACCTGGCGCCCAGAAGATCAGCGGGACTCGCACTGTACTGTCGTATATGAAAAACGAGTGCGTTTGCTCTCCGTGATCACCGAGACCCTCGCCGTGGTCAGAAGTCAAAACAATCAGTGTGTTGTCTGCTGCACTGGACTCCTCAAGGACCTGCCGCAACTGACCAACCATTGCGTCAACGTAGGCCACCTCCCCGTCATAGGGACTATTGGCATACCGACTGCCAAAAGGCTCTGGGGCATCGTACGGATCATGCGGGTCGTACATGTGCACCCACGCAAAAAATGGGGTGGATTGACTGCGAATCCACATGCTGGCTTCCTCAACGACGCTTTCTCCGGGCCGCTCGCCACTCATGTCCTCGGTCACTCGCTGATACGGCGCCAATCCGTCAAACTTTTCGAAACCTTGGGCAATGCCAAATTGTGCATCCAGAACAACCGTTCCAATGAAAGCCCCGGTGACATAGCCAGCAGCAACGAACTGCTCAGCCAGCGTCTTGACGTCATCCCGCAACATAAATGTGCCGTTGCTGCGCACACCATGTTCAAACGGTTGCAGCCCGGTCATGATCGAGGCGTGCGCCGGTAAGGTGACCGGGACGGTAGTGGTTACTTGCTCGAACCGAGTGCCCTCAATTGCCAACCGGTCGATGTTTGGCGTCTCTACACCATCGTACCCGTACACACCAAGCCGATCCGCACGCAGCGTATCGATTGTGATTAGGAGTACGTTGTAGCCGTCGAGCTTGCCCGCGATTTGGCCAGAGCTTGAAAAGACCCCTAAGAATAGGGGAACAAGCAGGCCAACGATCAAAAAATCTGTTGCCCTCTTCACCTTGCCCCCTAACCTCCCAATCCCCGGACCCGATTCGAAGTGGTTACACCGAGGATCTCTTCGTCTATCTTCAGAAGACAAATTCTACCAGTGCCTCATGGTTTGACACCCAGGATAACGCGCGCTTCACTACCCTCAGGTAGTCCGCTACAACCTTCGCGGGATAGGTGCAGCGGTTTTCTCAAAAGTCCCGGTTATGGAAGGGTGGGCCCCCTTTCGCATGGGTATGGCCTGAGACCAACATGAGCCTTCGGCATGACATCGTAATCGTCGGCGGTGGTGGAGCAGGACTCCGCGCGGCCATAGCCATCGCTGAGACCAATCCTTCGCTCAGCGTGGCAGTGGTTAGCAAGGTATACCCGATGCGCAGTCACACTGTAGCCGCCGAAGGTGGGGCTGCTGCGGTGATTAAAGACAACGACAGTCTTGATGAACACTTCAAGGACACTATTGGCGGCAGCGATTGGCTCGCGGACCAAGACGCCGTAGAGTTCTTTGTCAAAACAGCCCCAGAGGAAATGATTCAGCTTGAGCACTGGGGCTGTCCGTGGAGCCGTGAACCGGACGGTAGTGTGGCGGTTCGTCCGTTTGGTGGGATGAAGATCGAACGCACCTGGTTTGCGGCGGACAAAACCGGTTTTCATATGCTTCACGCGCTCTACCAAACCTCCCTGCAGTACAGCCCGATTACTAGTTATAACGAGTGGTTCGCCACAAAAATTCTCGTGGAAAACAACCGCTGCCAAGGGGTTGCTGCTCTAGACCTTCGCACCGGTAAGGTCGAAACCGTTCTCGCAGGGGCCGTAATCATGTGTACGGGGGGAGCCGGCAAGATATTTCCT
>CAYVUW010000033.1:0-27157 GCA_964455175.1 uncultured Acidobacteriota bacterium
CCACCACACCGGTAGTAACCGTGATTGGCGGCGGCATGGCTGGCTGCGAAGCAGCCTGGCAGCTTGCCAAACGCGGCGTTCGTGTGCGTCTCTACGAGATGCGCCCCGTCAAACGAACGCCAGTGCACAAAACCGACGCTCTCGCGGAGATGGTCTGTAGCAACTCGCTGCGCTCCGACAGTCTAGACAATGCCGTCGGACTACTGCACGAAGAAATGCGGCGTCTCGACTCACTGTTCTTGTCGTCCGCCGATAACAATCGCGTCCCGGCGGGAAAGGCACTCGCCGTCGACCGGAGTCGCTTCTCTCGTGAGATCACCGAACGACTTGCAGCCGTCAGTGAGGTCGAGATCGTACGTGAAGAGCTCACTGAAATTCCGAAGGGGCCCTGCATCATCGCTACTGGCCCCCTTACGTCGGACGCCCTGTCTCAGGATATCTGCAAACTCACCGGCTCCGAGCATCTCTACTTTTACGACGCCATTAGCCCGATTATTCTCGCCGACACCATCGACACTAATAAAACTTTTGCCGCTAGCCGTTATGACAAGGGTGGAGCGGACTACATTAATTGCCCTTTTACTCAACAGGAATTTGACCGTTTCTACACTGAACTAATGCAAGCTGAGACCGATGAACTCCCCGATTTCGAGCGCAAACTGTTTTTCGAAGGCTGCCTCCCGATCGAAGAAATTGGCAGGCGAGGTCCAGAGACCTTGCTTTATGGACCGATGAAGCCAGTTGGCCTCACTGATCCCCGAAGCAATGAACGTCCGCATGCCGTGGCGCAATTACGGCAGGACGATATCGCGGCCGAGCACTACTCGCTGGTTGGCTTTCAGACCCGGTTGAAGTGGGGCCCACAGGAGAAAGTTCTGCGCTTGATTCCGGGTCTAGAAAAAGCTGAATTTGTGAGGTTTGGAACAGTGCATCGCAACACCTACATCAACGCCCCGCGGATGTTGAGCGAAACTTTACAGACGCGCACGCGTGGCGATTTATACTTCGCCGGCCAGATCGCCGGCACTGAAGGCTACGTAGAATCAGCCGGCGGCGGCCTGCTCGCAGGCATCTATTGCGGTATGGCTCTGTTGGACGGAGGTATTAGACCCGTGCCGCGCACGACAGCACTCGGATCATTGGCTTTCTACATTAGCCACGCGCGCGCGCTAAACTATCAGCCAACAAATATCACGTTCGGCATTATTCCTGTATTGGAAAAACCTGTCCGGAGAAAGCAAGAACGCCGGGAGGCAATTTCGCGGCGCGCGCTGCGCGATCTCGAATCCTGGATCAAGAACAACACTGGCGCTGGATAGTTTCTGAAAAGTGAGAAGTGAAATGCGATACGTTAGGTACGCGTTGCTTGCCGTAGCCGTCGTGGGCCTTGTCGGTTCCCTTAGCTACATTGTCTACACGCCTCCTGTACCGCCCAGCCCTGAAGCTTTTGCCAGCCTGGTTGCAGAGCGTTTCGATGGCAGCGAGATGTCGTTTGAGGAGCTAGCTGGCAACATTTTGATCATTGATTTCTGGGCCACGTGGTGCGGCCCGTGTATCACAGAGATTCCACACTACAACGCGCTCGACGACGATTATCGCGACAAGGGTGTCACTCTCCTCGGTTTGACTGTCGAATCGGGAACTCCTGAAGAGGTTCTTGAGTGGATGGCTTCGGACGAAAAACACAACATCACTTACCCGCTCGTGATGTCAAATGACGAAATGTTGAACGTTTTCGGTCCAGTGTTCGGCTTCCCAACGACTCTGCTAATCGATGCTGAGGGGAACGTTGTTAAGCGTTGGATTGGCGCGTCTAACGGCAAGTCGGATCAAATTCGTGAGCTCCTCGACAAGTTGCTCGCCGGCGAACAGCTTGAGAGCCTCTCAGGCTAGTTTAGGGTGTCGGAACGGCGGCTAAACTTGATACCCTTTTATCGGGCGAAGCTAGTCGGGCTCTCGCAACCGAGGGCTGTGCGAGAGGAACCGGGGTTCCGGTGAAACAGCGTCGCGTGTAGCTGGCGCGCTGCCTTCATCGGGCCACCAACGGAGCTGACTCTACGAGATGAGCAGTGATCAGGGTCTCCTGGAAGACCTCGGCGCTTTTCTTCACGGACTCGAAGTCGAAGAAAACGCTTCTCCCCATACAGTAAAGGCCTACCGTAGCGATTTGTCGCATTTTGGCCACTTCCTTGATGCTTGGTTGAATGGGCGGGAAACCGACTATCGCGGCGCTGCACCCGATGGGCAACAGGCGACAACCAGATCCAAAAATTGCGGGTCCCGAATGGTCAAGGCCGGCGACATTGATACAGACGCTGTGCGCGCTTGGGCGGCCCGCATGCACGCTGCCTCGCTTTCGCCAGTTACGATCGCGCGCAAGCTCGCAGCTGTGCGTTCCTACTGCGGCTGGCTGTGTCGTATGGGTACTCTGCAAAATAACCCTGCCCGCGCGATTCGAAACCCGAAGGCTCCACAAAACCTGCCACGTTTTCTCAGTGAGCCTGAGATCCAGAGCCTGCTCGAGTCTCCCGCGGACACCGACCTGGGACGCCGTGACCGCGCTGTCCTCGAGTTGCTCTATGCCACTGGCCTACGTGCGGCTGAGCTAACTGGTCTCAACACAACCAGCATCAACCTCGATGAACGTACCGTCCAGGTTGTCGGTAAGGGGCGTAAGGAACGTCTCATACCATTCGGGTCACATGCTACCGACGCTATCCGCGACTACCTGGAAATACGCAGCTCATGGTCGAATCGGTCTGACGCTTTGTTTTTGTCCCTCAACGGGAAACGTCTGTCGACTGATGGTTTGCGCAAACTTCTTGCCGGTCATCTCCAGAACGCTGCGATCAATAAGCCGGCAACTCCGCACGCTATCCGTCATTCGTTTGCCACTCACTTGTTAAATGCAGGAGCTGATCTTCGGGCCATCCAGGAGCTGCTTGGCCACGCCTCACTGGGCACCACCCAAAGATACACGCATGTTTCGACGACACAGCTGAAGGCAATTTATGACAAGGCGCATCCACGCGCCTGACGAGTCACGAACGTTCGAAACAGATTCGGAGTCATCCACGTTCTCCTACCCCGTCCGGGAGTGGTGGACAGGCCAGATGCGCGCCCAGTTGCTACAATTCCCCGATGAACGAATGGCATCACACTACGGTATGTTGCGTACGCCGAGGGGATCAGGTAGCAATGGTCTCCGACGGTCAGGTGAGTCTCGATACAACGATCATGAAGGGTGGTGCGCAGAAGGTTCGGCGGCTGCACGAGGACCAGGTCATAGCGGGTTTTGCCGGTTCGTCGGCTGACGGTCTGGCGCTATTCGGCCGTTTCGAAGGAAAACTCAAGGAATTCCAAGGGAACCTGCGCCGCGCTGCCGTCGAGCTGGCGAAGGACTGGCGTATGGACCGTAGCCTGCGAAACCTGCAGGCATTGATGATCGTTGCCGATGTCGACGCTTCAATCCTGTTGTCTGGTACGGGGGACGTCATCGAGCCCGACGACGGGGTGTTGACAATCGGGTCCGGTGGGCCAATGGCGCTTGCCACTGCACGTGCCTTGCTAAAGCACACTGATTTTACCGCCGAAACGATCGCCCGCGAGGCAGTCACCATCGCCGCCGGTATCGATATCTATACAAACGACGAACTAACAGTCGAAGTGCTCTCTGTTGAGAGCACCCCGGAAAGCTGAGGGAGTCCGATGGTAATTCGCCTGCCCGAAACCATCGATGCAATGCGCCCTCATGTCGAAGACTTGACTCCTCGTGAAATTGTCGCCGAGCTCGACAAATACATCGTGGGCCAGGCGGCCGCCAAGCGTGCGGTCGCAATAGCCATCCGGAACCGCCGTCGACGCCTACGCCTGCCCGAAGATCTTCGTGATGAGGTTGCCCCCAAGAACATCATCATGATGGGGCCAACCGGTGTCGGAAAAACGGAAATTTCCCGGCGCTTATCTCGACTAACTGGATCTCCTTTCCTTAAGGTAGAAGCAACAAAGTTTACCGAAGTAGGTTATGTCGGACGTGACGTTGAATCGATGGTCCGGGATCTTGTCGAGCTAGCCATAACGATGATCAAGAAGGAGAAGGCCAAGGAAGTCCGCCCGAACGCACAGAGACAGGCTGAGGAAAGATTGCTTGACCTGCTGCTCCCTCTGTCCCCACAGGCGAAGGGCGGTAAGGAATGGCCGGAGCTGATGACCGACGACGAGGATCTCAATGAGGATACTGATGGAAGCCGTGCGGAGCAGCGCGCGACTCGTGAGAAGCTCCGGGCTCAACTTCGAGACGGCGCCCTCGACAATCGAACGGTTGACGTTGAAGTAACTGAAACCCAGTTGCCAAGCTTCCAGGTCTTCACCGGGCAAGGCACTGAGCAAATGGACGTCAACCTCGGCAACATGATGCCGGGCCTATTTGGTGGCAGCAGCGCCCGGAGGCGCATGAGCGTTCCAGATGCCCTTGATCATCTTGAACGAGAGGCCACCCAAGGGCTCCTCGACAAACAAGAAATTCCCCGCGAAGCCATCCGGCGAGTAGAGAGCTCAGGAGTCATTTTTTTCGACGAGATTGATAAAATCGCTGGGCGCCATGGAGGCTCGGGGCCAGATATCTCGCGCGAGGGAGTACAGCGTGACATTTTGCCAATTGTCGAGGGTAGCGTCGTTAACACTCGCTATGGCATGGTCCGCACTGCCCACATACTGTTCCTTGCCGCCGGCGCCTTCCACATGGCCAAACCAAGTGACCTGATCCCTGAATTACAGGGGCGCTTCCCCATCCGTGTCGAACTCGACCCGCTCGATCGCGACGATCTCATCCGCATTCTGACTGAACCGGAGAACTCGTTAGTGCGACAGTACACAGCACTGCTTCGAACAGAGGGGGTCGAGGTTGAGTTCACCGATGACGCTGTTACCGCTATTGCCGAATACGCTGCGCTGGTGAATGATCGCACGGAGAACATCGGAGCGCGTCGGTTACACACTGTGATGGAACATGTCGTCGAGGAGCTGTCGTTCACTGCTCCCGAGCGATCTGGGGAAAGAGTAACTGTCGACGCGGGATATGTTCGAGCTGCCTTAGACGATCTAGTGGCTGATGAGGACTTATCGAAGTACATCTTGTGAGAGTTCGTAACAGCATCCTCTGGAGGCTAGTGTTCGGCTCCATCATGACGCTCGTGCCGATCTTGGGCGGCTGCGGGAGTCGTTCTGCTCCTCTTCCTCCGATTTACCCCAATCCGCCGCCAATCCCGGGGCTGATAGTCGCGCAGCGAGGTTCTTCTGGGGTCATGCAATTCCCGCAGCCAGAGTTGTCGACAATAATCGGTGGTCAGGACGTCGAACTCGAAAGCGTTCAGGTGCTCGTCTATGCCGAACGCTATCCGGTGCTGAACGTCGCTATGCTCATCAAGGGTCTAAAACGCCAACGCGAAATCATGGTCCAGGATGCCAAGGCAGAGGCAGACGCAGCAAGCGTACGTGCTTACCTAGCGATGCTTGAGCTGATCGTCGGTGCCGATTCCTGGGTTCCGCCTCCACCTTCAGACGACCCCGATGCTCCGGTTGCAACAGTACGCCGGCGCACGCCCGACGAAGATGCCATTCACCGCGTCCCCAAGGAACTTTTACTGCAATGGCAAAACCAAGGACTGGCGGCAGACACAATCCTCCAGTCGGCACACCAGCTGACTAATGCAGTGCAGGTAGTGTCGAATACTCTCGGGCTCCCAGCCTTCATTGTTGATCCGTCGCAACCACCTCTGCCGCTCCCGAGCGTCGGCGACTCCATTTGGTACGAAAGCGTCATCGCCGCGGTGAGCCAGCCGCTTCTGCAAGAAGAGGTCTACGAGCGACCGCTGGAGGTCAATGCCTTCCTAGGCCGCGCAGCAGTTTCCCGCGAAGTTCTCGTGGAGCAGTTTGATGCGATTCTCTCTGTCGTCGAACCTCCGCCCACACCTCCGTCTGTCGTCTACACTCCGCCGGTGCCTCCCGATGAAATTCTTCAGGTCGTCGTGCCACTTGGCACACCAGCGCCGGGGGATCTTCGCACCCGATACTTTTTCGCGGTGCGCAGCAAGTCGACCCAGGAGGTCCCCGGGCAGGTGACAACAGTAGTGTCGATGGCCCCCGTACCAGTGCCGGTGGCTCCAACCTCCCTTAACGTAACAATTGGTAGTTCAGGCGTGGGCCTGACCTGGGATCCATCAGTCGCCGACTTATTGCTGCAGCGCTTAGATTCGAAGACTCTCGCTTACAATGTCTACCGTTTACTTCCTGAGGGGGTCACTGGACCAGCCCCGTTAAACCCGGCGCCTCTTTTGCAACCAACTTACACCGATGGAACAGCGCAATCTGGAGAAACCTACCTTTACGAGGTCCGGGCCATAATCCAGGAAAGCACTTTGACACCGTTGCTGTCGCCCAGGCGAGAGAGCAGGGGCGTGAAGAGCGATCCCGTGAAGGTTGATGATAGATACCGCCCCGCTCCGCCGACGAGTGTGAATCTGACTCGCGCGGACAACGTCGTGACGCTACAGTGGACGCCCTCAACATCAATCGACATTGTCGGGTATCGAGTGTACCGGCACCCTTATCCGGCACCAGTGACCCCTGCGCGGGCTGAGCTACCACTAGACGACACTTCGCCTGACGATACATCGGCCGACCCAACCTCGGTGGCACAAGAGATAAAGGAATTCAACGAAATGGTTAGGGCTGGCTGGGAACTGATTACGGACGAGCTGGTGCCATTCAGTCGCACTTTCGACGGCGACGCCGACCCGGCCGTTCGGTACGTTTATGCTGTGGAGGCCATCGATGCTGCCGGAAACCTCAGCACCCTGGCAATAGGGTCCGAAGAGGAGGATAGCGACCTATGAGCAAGCGCCGTTGGCCGTTGCCATTTATAAAATACAGCGGTGCCGGTAACGACTTCATCATTCTCGATGCACGCGAAGAGACTCCAATCGGCAATCCGGGCTCATTGGCCAAGGCGTTGTGCCGTCGAGGCCGATCCGTGGGCGCAGACGGGTTGATCGTAATCGAGGGCCCCGACGATAAGGTTCCGGGAGATTCCTTGCCACGTATGCGGCTGTGGAACGCCGATGGGTCGGCCGCGGAAATTTCTGGCAACGGAGCCCGTTGCGTCGCCCGGTTCCTCGTCGATCATGGGGCCAGTGCAGAGTCCATCTCTTTCAGAACAGACATTGGTGTAGTAACCGCGCAAGTAACCGGTGATCTCTGTCGGTTGCAACTTCCTACCTCAGGGATCGTTTTTCCAAACCGGCGGCTGCGCGTCGAGGGGCGCCATCTAACAGGCACTTACGTCGAGGTCGGGGTGCCTTTTTTCGTCTGCTTCCACGATAACCCCGACGAGCTCGCAGTCCGTTTTCTCGGTCGTGCTATTCGTAACCATCCGAAACTCGCCCCTCGCGGCGCCAATGTCGATTTCGTTCGCATCGATGACGAGCAACGACTGTTCTTCCGTGTCTTCGAGCGTGGCGTTGAGGCTGAAACATTGTCGTCAGGGACCGGCAGCCTAGCAGCGGCTCTTGCCTCCGCGGCCACGGGCAAGGTTGCCTCTCCAGTCGTATGCGACGCGCGCGGTGCCGCGCTTACCGTGCGTTTTCGTCACGTCTCGCCTGCAACACCTGGAACCGATCCAACAACTAACCAGCCTCCGCGTGGGGTATCGGAAGGCCCCAGTTCCACCGAGTCTACAGAGGATCAAAACATTTCCGACGAATCTCCCAATCTGCCCCAGCTGATAACAGAAACGGACCCCAGTGATCGCATTGAGTTCGTTGATCTGGAAATCGAAGGGGATGCTATGCCTATCTACCGGGGAGAGGCCCTGGTACAAGCGTCGCGCTCACCTCGTCGCTGAGGCAGCTTGTTAGGGATCACGGTTAAGAGCGCTCCACGTCGGGACCGCCACCAGCAAACCGAGGGCAACCGCGACAATGTTCATGCCGACGTCCGCCCAATCAAAGTAGCGCCGTGGCCAGATGATTTGCAGCAATTCGTCGAGGAAGCCAATAGATGAGCCAACCAGCAGCGCCCAAGATACCAACACCAGCGTAGATCTTTCCCTGCTTTTAGCATGGCCGCGTGCGAATCCACGGTGCAACAGTATAGCCAGCAAACCGTAGCCAAGATAATGCAGCCGTTCTTGAGGAGAGCGCGCGGCCCACGTCCCGATTCCATAGGCAACCAGAGCAATCAGGATCCACGCTCGTTCTCCAGTAGTACCCCTTGTCAATACTTTCCATCCGACCCAACCAACACCCGCCGCGCCTAGAACAACGATGCTGTAGGAAACTACCTCAAGTGCCGAGACTCCCCACAATTCCTTAAATTTGTCGATGCCGAGGCCCATCATCGACTGGCTCAATAGCAAGACAACTATGTATAGGCTGACGCCCCACCAGTACTGCCGAGCCGTCACTTCGGATAATGAAACGCTCACTGCCCCGCGTTTGCCGGCAACACGTTCGCTAATCCCGGACACATCAAAGGCGCTGCCGTTTGGTCTCGGGACTGCGGGGACGCCCGACTAAAAGCGATGATGTTGCCATCGGCGAACACCGCATAACGATCCGCATAATCCCAGCGTTTATCATTTCCCTCTGCACCGAACTGCGTCTGCTTGGATGGTTCCCCCCAACTCAACCGCACCTGTTGCTCGCCCATGCCATGGCGTATCTCGCCTGCAAGAATCCGTTGTTTGTCTTCCTTGGACCACTCGGTCTCCACGATGTCTGCCCAAACTTGCTCTATTTGCTCTACTCCCCTCGGTGTCACCACCAAACGCGCCCGGGTGTACAACGGTGCACCCTCGAAAGCATTAGCTGTAATCCTGTGGAGCACTACCGATGATGCTGGCGGTTCAGATTCCCACGATGCGAGGCGCAGCGACGCTCTGTCAAAAATCACCGAGCCCCGTTGCTCCCTCGCCACAGAGCGATCGGCAACAAGAAGTCTCACGGTGATTGTATCCGCGTCCATAGGAACGTCGAAGGGGAACGCTACGTGGCCCGCACTGTCAGATGAGGGGAACGACCCGGAGAAGTGTTCGGGCAGTTTGTCGTCCGAAAATCGAATCTCGATGTCGATACCGAACGACGAGGCCGCCGAGGCTCCTGGCGCGTTGCGTGTAACCAGGTCGAGGACAAGCGACTTGCCACGCAACGCCCGTGTGGATGCACGTCTAAGCGTCTGTTCCACATATGCCGCTTGCTGGCTGTGAACATCCTGCAGCACGATCCCATTAGACGGAGTGTATGCGTCTACTCTTGGAGGTATTAGCATCTTGTAAGGAAACAGTGTCGCGATTGTCGGCGGGATGACCCTTGTGGTGACCGGTGCGGCCCCCCGGCCGGCCTCCAGGAGCACAACCGGTGGCGACGGATCAACCGCCCGTGGCGCAACTCGAACGCTGCCCGCTGGCCTCCCAGCTGGGTCTAAAGAACCAATAAGGCTCCAGCAATGAAGGGTCGGCCCGCCCGCTAAAGTTGTTTGCTCCGGGTCAGTCTCAAACGTCGGGTTCCCGAGCAAGCTAATTGCATCACCCAACAAACGAACGGGTCGCGCCAGGCGCCATTCAACGCCATCGAACTGGAAAAGTGCAGGAATCATTGCCGGCACAAAGAGCTCGCCAGGCAGAGGGTCCTTGGGCCACATCGCGATCGCCTCCCGTCCGCCAAGTAAATCGATCGCTTCATGAAGGTCGCGCTCCTCAGGAGCCCTAGCAGTGATTGCCAGTACTCCGTTGAAAGTAGCGCTGTGGCCGAGTTCTAACATTGCAACGGGTCTCCACCAAGGAGAGGGAAGGGGCAGCTTAGGTCCCCCAGCAATCGTCGGAGGAGGAATGGGCGCTGCAACGCCAGGCTCACGATTGGCCAGGACCACGGCGCGGTAACCTAGGCCAGCTAACCGATGCTGATCCAGGTTGGTCAGGTAAACGTCGCTTCGTCGCTCCGACTTCTCTGGGTGGCGCACCAGGAACCATGTGCGCTCGAAATCGTCAGTTGCTTCGCCAGCATAATCTAGAATGGTCCCGGCAGGAAAATGAGCAACGATTTCCCCATCGCTCGACGGCATACTGAAGAAATTGCCGTCTTCGAGCAAGACAGCGTGGCGCAGTTCACCAAAGACAAAGAGTTCGCCGGGATCTCCCGCCTGAGCACCGGCGGCAAGAAGGGCTGCCAGGGCGACGAAGCGCTCAGTCCACAGAGCCACCGGACTCAACCTCGATCGTCAAACGGCAACGATACAACCCTAACTGTCCCAAGGTCTTCGTCATCAACTCGAACGTCAAGGGCTGCGCCAGGTTTTGATTCCTCTCGCCGAACGTAGGCGAGGGCAATCGAGCCTAGACGCGGGGACACGGCTGACGAAGTCACCCTCCCGACCTCGTTGTCCGACGATATCAACTTAGCCCCGATGGTTAACGGAAACTCCGCTCGTAACCCACTCAACACTCGCTTGACCTGGCCACGGTAGTGGATCCGAGCAACAGTCTCCTGCCCCAGGTAGCATCCCTTCTGGTAGTCGATAGCTTCGTCCAGGCGGGCTTCTTGCGGGAACTCTTCACCGCTAATCTCGTGACCAAAGGATGTAATGCCAGATTCTACGCGTAGAACCTCCGCAATATTCCAACCAACACAGACTGGAACAAAGTCGCACATTGTTTCTTCGAGGGCTGCCCAAACATTGTCGATGGCACTTGTCGGAACATGAACTTCAACACCCGGCGTTCCCAGGTCCGGAGTCCGTGCGAAGCGGACCTCAACGCCCGCAATTTTGCCTGCAATGTGCGCGTGTGGCGCTTCAGCTGGAATTGGGAACCCTGCGCCCGATAACGAATCTTCGCTTCCAGCACCATGTACCGCGATCACCGTCTCTTGATCACGACGGTCTTCAATTGAAACGTCGGCGCCAAGAACATACCTCCCCAGGTCGGGCAACACAGATTCGACAAAACCAACATCACAGCCGGCCAAAACCGCGTCATCTTCGACCCAAAGATCAAGCGCACCACGCACGTGACCCTTGTTGTCAAGAAAGAGCGATGCCTGTCCTTCCCCCTCCTTCAAGCCAGCGACGTCGCTGGTAAGCAGGGCCTGCAAGAACTTAGAGCGGTCCGAGCCACTGACTCGAAACAGGGCACGCCGGCTACGGTGTGCCAGACCAACCCCATGGCGTGCCGCTTCATACTCCCTGCCTGGGTCACCGAAATGTGCTGCTACGGTCGCGCCAGCAACCTCGGTAACCTCAGCAGCACGATTAGCAATGACCGCAGGGAAGGTCACGGTCCCGGCGCTCCCGACAGCCGCTCATTGAGCTGAACGACAATTCCATTGTCCCCAGCAACTACTGGAGATGTCTGGCCAACCAAATCGCCCGCGGTCGTCGTAAAAGCATCGCCATCCTGGTCAACGCGCGCGGTCACACTCATCTCGCCGATCAGCGGTGTGCCTTCAATCATCGCATCACTTTCAGTGATCACGAAAGCGAGTGGGAACGATGGTGAGCGAATCTGCTGGACAGCTAGTGGAGCGCCACCCTCTCGCCCGGCAACTCGGACTATAAGGTATAGGGTCGCGTTTTCTGGCACCTCTCCCGCCAGATCTGGCGCCACTTCCACCACGCCCGAAAGACGCGTCACCGCCAAAGCATTTGGGTCAGTTTGCTGGCTTGATGCCAGCGGCTCCGGTGGTGGGGAAATAGACGCTGCTTCCTCGCTGCTGATCGGCTCGACATTGCGCTGCACACAAGCGATTCCCGAAAGAACTATAAGAAATGTTGGAATAACAACCGTCCAAACAACTTGGCGTATCAGGATGAGCATTGGTTGTATGTCGTCGTCGGGATTAGTTGGGTGCGGCTGCCAGGTAGCGAACAAGTTCGAGATGCTCCCGTAATAGCGAAGTCGCTTCGTCAGACGCCTCGTCTTCATCGACCGCTTCTTCGGAGCCCAAATAGGCGGCCAGGTCCGCCCATGCCTTTCCATAGAGTTGCAAACGCGCGAACAACAGGCCGCGGTCCCGACGCAGCTTAGGCGTGTCGCCTGCAATCAGTGCAAGCCGGTCCACCACCGATAGCGCACGCCCATAATCCTCAGTCTCCAGGTAGATCAAGCGCAGGTTGTTGAGCACGCGCACAAGTATCTGCTTCGGCCCCGCCGCCACCAAATCTTCCGGCGACAACCTCCATCCCTCTCCCTGCGTATCTCTCAGCCGATCTTCGCATTCGCTGGCGGTAAGCACCATGCCCCCACAAAATGGGTCGATTAAAGTCGGGTCGTGGCGATCAAGCAAGCGTACGACAAAATGCCCTGGGAGGTTGACCCCTTCGATGGGTATTCCGGCCCGCCGCCCGACTTCAATCCACACGATCGACAGACTGATAGGAATACAGAGACGACGGTCGAGTAACTAGTTCAGGAACGAATACTTCGGATCGTAGTAGCTATTGGTATTGCCACGGAAATTTTCTTCCTCAACCAACACCGACCGTAAAGCGTCAAGTGCTGCCACCGAACCGGGCCTGTTTCCCCGGGCAACTCGTACCCGTTCCGCCAAGCTCTCCAGTCGACCGAGATAAACCTGGGTATCAAGTTCAGGGCAATCCTCTGCCGCTAGCCAGAGGGCAGCGCTCGCAAGGTCAAGCTCTGCTTCGGGTGAGGCCACAGAGGTGGCAAACCGCTGGCGACAGTACAAACGGCTGTAGGTATCCGAGTGTTTAGTAATATCGTCGATCATGGGGGCCACGACCCTCATTCTACCCTGCTTCGCTCATCACAACCTGCCATTCAGGAATTGTCGGTGACGTCTGTTGTCCTGGACTTCAGAAACACTGCTAGGACCATTAGACGTAGAGGTCCATGATGATGCGCACCAATTAATGTTGTTGTTGGGGTAGGAGCGTTAGCTTCTTCCATGGCGGCCGCATTGCCATCGAGGTGATGTTCGCGCCGTTCCAGATGCACCAAGACGTTACGCGACAATGTGATAGGACAACACGACCAAGCCACGGTTAGGCTAGTTGCAAGAAGGGTGCACTGAAAGAGATTAAAGCTCTGGTGGTTGTCGATCTCGTACTGGACTGAGGGCCCACGTGACCCAACCGATAATGCTTTTAAGTACATACATGGACAATATCAAGAGCGACAGTCCAAGCATTGTTGTGGAAGACGCTCCTAGGAACGATGCGGCGGAAACGTACAGGGAATCGCGCGTGCCAATCCCCAGAGTCGTGACAGGTATCAGACTGACTAAGGCTCCTAACGCTGCAAGAACGGCTAGCCGCCAAGCCGGTATGCTGATCGAAAGACCACGCGACAACACAACACTCATCCCAACGAGCCCAATCAAACTCGCCAATGTCAATGCTTGGGCTGCCAGCACGTTAGCCGTCTGCGGGGCGGGCGGCAGCGGATCGTCTTCACCGGGGAGCCGCCGAAGTGCCCAGTTGAGCGGACGTGCCATCAAACCTTCTCGGACAGGACGCCACGCAGTGCTTATAACGAAACCGGCAAGGCCGAAAAAGACGACCGGCGGGCCAATTTCCTCTGGTACCCACGGCACAACGACGATGGCGCCGAGCGCCAGGGCACTGATTTGCCCGAGGTCTAGTAAGCGATCGTAAGCCACCGTGGCAATACCGACGGCCAATCCAGCTTCAGGATGCCGCTCACGCAGATAGTAAGCCTTAGCAAAGTCGCCGACACGTCCGGGGGCGATCGAGGAAACGAACGTTCCAAGCAGATACAACCGAATCGCATCACCGACAGAAAGCTTTATGCCGAATCCGCCGCACAGGATGCGCCATCGCCACGACCGCAAAAAGAGGACACCCATTGTTAACAAGGCCCCACTCGCCAACGACAGTGGGTCTACGCCTAGGACAACACAGAACACA
This sequence comes from uncultured Acidobacteriota bacterium, assembly GCA_964455175.1. Taxonomy (GTDB): domain Bacteria; phylum Acidobacteriota; class UBA890; order UBA890; family UBA890; genus UBA890. Next base: position 13,939 of record CAYVUW010000033.1, read on the forward strand.
TCACCTGCACCCACGTGCCACATAAGCCCTAGGAGCAGCACACTGCCAATCAGCCGCCACCTGGTGGCCATCCAGAATGGGCCCTTTCCGGTGGATGTCACTTCTGAAAAAACTCGATCTGTATCAGAGCGCTTGTTCCAAGTAGTGCCATCCTTTTCCCCTCGCCAGCTTCCAGCCGGGCGACCTGGACCAAGTCTGGGCCGATAGCGTGGGCCAATATCAGGCCGGTTCGCCTAGTGGAGGGCGGGTCGCTTGTAGCGTGTACTCCTGCGGTGCACAGCAAATGTGGTCGAGGCGAACCATTGCTTCTCTGATAGCGGCAAGTTCTTCGCTCATCTCGACGGAAGTGTTCCCCTGAAAAAACGCTAGCCCGGTAGGCCTTTCCTCGTCCGGAACTGGCGCCTGAAACTGAACCTCGACAGCACACAGCCCGGAACGACGTGCCAGGAACGACAGTAACTCCGGGTGCACCGGGCGAATATGAGTAGGGTCGACGACATAAGCTCGGGCGAGTGCATACAGGCTTCCGGGGTTGATGGTCTCCACCACAAGCCGACCACCTGCCTTAAGCTTTGCGGCAGCAAGTTCTACAAAACACTGCCAATCGGTTGGCTCCAGGTGTTCAATAACCTGCGCCATGAACACACCACCAAGCGAATCATCCTTTTGCTCACTAAGCCACTCTAGAAGGTCGCTGACGACAGCGTCGTGGCCACGCTGCCGACATTCTTCAGCTTCAGTGGCGTTCATCTCGATGCCGATTGCGTCGATGCCAGCTTCAGCCAAAAGATCAAGGAATTCGCCGCGGCCACATCCCAGATCGGCAACCCGGCCCTCGACACCATCGAATCGACCAACATGCTCCCGCATGCGCTCAGCGATCACCTCAGGGTTGCCCCGGAATCGATCTTGGAACGAACGATAGTCCTCGTCCTTCATCCATTCAGTCAGTTGGCTCCAACTGGCCGGCTCATTCTCGGCGCCCTTGGACGTCCCAGTTCTCTTAGTGATTCTCGAAGGTTCGTTGGAGGCTGGCACGCTCTCAAGTGCCTTGCGCAACAACGAGCGCAGGCTCATGAGTTCTCCGATCTGTCCTCCAATTTCATCGTGCGCTTTTGCCGCTTCGTTGAACCGGGCCGAGATGGCATTAAACGCCGCATCTTTTTCCGCGTCTTTTTCAGAAAAACGCCGGTCGATCACTTCCGAGCGCTCGACAAATCGTTCTTCGAGTCTGCTTAATTCTTCGGCCGCCGTGTTACGCAGGTCTTCGATCGTTTCGATCGTTTTTTGCAGTTCATTCATGTGGCGAACCACATGAGCATTGAACTGTTGCTGGCGGGCTAACTGCGGCAGGAACAACCTAATGAAAGGCTGGCCAGCGCGGCGGAGGAGGTTTATCAAGTGCCCAACAACCGGTGCCGCAAAGGGCTTCGGGGCAAGAATATCCGCCGTGGCATTAGCGGCCTTGAGATCGTTACTTACCACCGCGCGGTTTCCCTCCGATCGTCTGGTGGTTTCGTCTTGGTTCACGATGGCCTCCTGATTTTAAACGGGTGGACCCTTTATTCTGTCCCGGTTTCTGAATCACCCCCGGGCCACGGCCGGCCAATACAATCGTACGTGAAGCCGAGTGCGCGCATTTTCTTCGGGTCGTATATGTTCCGCAGGTCAACAACGATCGGTTTGCGCATGCTCTTCCGGACCTTCTCAAGGTCAAGGTTGCGAAATTGGTTCCACTCAGTTGCCACCACTATCATGTCAGCATCGTCCGCAACTTCGTATGCGTCCGTGCAGTACTCAATATCGACAAAGATCCCGCGGGCGTTGTCCATGGCCGCTGGATCATAGGCGCGGATGCGCGCCCCGGATTCCTGCAATTTCTGGATGATGTCGATCGTGGGACTATCCCGCATATCATCAGTGTTAGGTTTAAAGGCAAGGCCGAAGAATCCAATTGTCTTCCCATCCACATCGCCGGCGACACTTATTATCTTGTCAACCATGAGCTGACGCTGCGCACGGTTAATCCTGAGCACAGCCTCACCAATCATGAAATCGTAGCCCGCTGCTTCCGCCGCTGACAGCAATGCGCTGACATCCTTTGGGAAGCAGGAGCCGCCAAAACCAGGACCTGGGTGGAGAAACTTAGGCGAGATGCGGCCATCCAGTCCCATTGCCCGAGCCACCTGGTGAACGTCAGCACCAACGCCCTCGCAAATGTTAGCGATTTCATTGATAAAGGAAATTTTTGTGGCCAGGAAAGCGTTCGAAGTGTACTTAATCATCTCAGCAGTCGGTATATCTGTAATAACAAACGGCGTCTCAATTAGATAAAGGGGGCTGTAGAGTTCCTTCATGATCCGAACAGCACGCTCAGATTCAGCACCGATGACAACGCGGTCGGGACGCATGAAGTCCTCGATTGCAGAACCCTCTCGCAGGAATTCGGGGTTGCTGACAACATCAAATTCGATGTCCTGGTCAGCTTCAGCTTCGATAATGGAACGCAACCGGTCTCCAGTTTGGGGAGGCACTGTGCTCTTCTTGACAACGACCTTGTAACTCGTGAGATTCCGACCGATCTCGCGGGCTACAGTCTCGACCGCTTCCAAGTTTGGCGTTCCGTCGCGGTTCGCGGGTGTTCCCACAGCGATAATAACCACCAACGCGTCTCGTATCGCTGCGGCCACATCCGTCGTGAAGCCAAGCCGCCCTTGCTCCACGTTAGTCTGTATCTTCTCCAACAAGCCAGGCTCGTAGAAGGGAGTTTCGCCCGCCTTGAGTTGCCGAATCTTTCTCTCGTCGATGTCAGCGCAGGTAACTTTGATTCCAAAGTCTGCGAAACAAGCGCCGGAGACGAGCCCGACGTAGCCGGTGCCGATGACGGCGATCTGCAAGTGCTTCATGGAATGGTAACGAGTCGTCCCGAGGAACTCTTGTGCGGTTCCCGCCAGTACCGGTGAGATGCATTTAAGGGGGCACCGGGCGGCTTGCGGGATGATACATCAAAGAACACTAGATCCATGGAGCCCGGGACCCACCCAACAAATGTGTCTTCAACAGAGTTAGCGTTACCTTCCCACATGCTTTTCGATGAAATTGAGTATCCCCCCTGTTGAGCGACCCCGAAACAACCACTCAAATGCACTCAACCAACTATGTCCGCGCTCGTGAGAACTTGACGCAGACAGCGAGCAGTGTGCGATGTGTGGTGTTCAGCCACCATTTCCGGTGTGCCCTCGATGACAACGTGGCCGCCTTGTTCTCCACCCTCAGGCCCAAGGTCAATGATCCAGTCAGCGCACTTGACTACTTCGAGGTTGTGCTCAATCACGATAATGGTGTTGCCCTGTTTAACAAGGGCATCGAGTACCTCCAGCAACCGTTTAACATCCTCAAAGTGCAACCCAGTAGTAGGCTCGTCAAGCATGTAAACGCTGGATCCAGTGGCACGCTTGGAGAGTTCTTTGGCAAGCTTGACACGCTGCGCTTCACCCCCTGACAGGGTCGTCGCTGACTGACCAAGCGTCAAATAGCCGAGCCCAACGTCATCAAGGCTTTGCAAGCGGCGGGCGATCGCTGGCACCTTGCCGAACAGTTCGAGGGCATGCTCAACAGTCATGTCAAGAACATCGGCAATATTGGATCCTCTGTAGAGAATCTCAAGTGTCTCGGCGTTATATCGCCGCGTGTTGCAGTCCTCGCAAGGCGCATAAACATCGGGCAGGAAGTGCATTTCCACCTTGCGAACACCTGCTCCCACACATGTGGCGCAGCGTCCCTCGACGACGTTAAAGGAAAACCGGCCCGGCCCGTAGCCACGCACCTTGCTCTCCGGCACCGACGCAAACAGTTCCCTAATCGGTGTAAAGGCACCCGTGTACGTAGCAGGGTTCGACCGTGGGGAACGACCAATGGGGTCCTGGGTAATGTCGATAACCTTATCGATGAAATGAATGCCATCGATTGCATCGTGGTCGCCAGGTTCGTCCATGGCGCGATAAAGGACCCTTGCCAACTCTCGATACAGGATGTCCTGAACCAAGCTGCTTTTGCCAGAACCCGAAACGCCGGTCACAACAGTGAAGCACCCGAGAGGGAACGAAACGTCTATATCATGCAGGTTGTGATGCCGTGCTCCCCGAACCGTAAGCCACCCGGGTGTTTCGTCCTTGGTCACGACCAGATTGGCCGGTTGGCGTCGGGAAGTTGGAATTTCTATCTTTTCTCTACCCGACAAGTAGGCGCCGGTCAACGATTCTTTTTTAGCTGCGATAACGTCCGGAGGCCCCTCGGCAACCACATAACCTCCGTGTTTTCCCGCTCCGGGGCCTAGATCCACAACCCAATCAGCTGCGCGGATGGTTTCTTCGTCGTGCTCCACAATGATCACCGTGTTGCCCTGATCGCAAATTTCCCGCAATGCTTCCAACAACCGAGCGTTGTCGCGTTGGTGCAAGCCAATGCTCGGTTCATCAAGCACATACATGACACCACGCAGTCTAGTTCCGATCTGTGTAGCTAGTCTGATTCGCTGGCTCTCCCCACCAGCTAGTGAACCTGCCGGACGATCAAGTGTCAGGTAGCCGAGGCCAACCTGCTGGAGAAACCTCAGACGATCCCTAATCTCTTTAAATAAGGGGTCAGCTACCGGCCCCAACCGTTTGGGGACCTTAACTTCCTGGAGGGCCTCGCAGGCCTGGTCAACGGTCAAGGCGGTAAACTCAGCGATTGACCAGGGACCTAGCAGGACCGCCAGGCTCTCCCGCCGAAGTCGTTTTCCATCGCAGACGTGGCAGGGGTTCACGCGCATGAATTCTTCGATCTTGCGGTTACGGCGACTCCCGGATTCCCTAGAACGCGTCCGCTCTAGTATGCGGATGACACCTTCGAAACCGCGGCCGAGCCGTTTGTCAAGCAGGCCTTTCTTGACTTCGATTTTGAGCAGTTCCCCCGGGGGCGGGCCATCTAAGACGAGTCGGCACAGCTCTTTGGGCAGTTCCCTCCACGGTGTGTCGGGTTCCTGTCCAAATTCTTGGCACAGCGCCTTGAAGAAATGCTGCGGGTACGCGGATCCTCGCCACGGCTCGATGGCGCCTTCTGGAAGAGAGAGACCAGCGTCTTTAACGATCAACTCCGGATCGAACTCCAACCGCTCGCCAAGCCCGTCGCAGTGCGGGCAAGCTCCGCGCGGGCTATTAAAAGAGAACGCGCGCGGCATCGGCTCTGGAACGCTAATCCCGCAATGAGGGCAGGCCAGTTTTTTCGAAAACAAATAATCAGCGTCGCCGACCACGTTGACAATGACGACGCCGTTTCCGACTTGGACAGCCTTCTCTATGGCATTGCGCAGTCGCTTTTCTCTGCCCGGCTTCAATATCACCCGGTCAACCACCACTTCGATGTCGTGGCGTTGCTGACGAACCAATTTGGGGCGTTTTTCGAGCTGCACAACACGCCCGTCGATACGGGCACGTAGAAACCCACTACGTTCCAGGCGCGCAAGTTCCGCTTTGAATTCCCCTTTGCGGCTGCGCACAATCGGGCCGAGAATGTGTAGCCGGGAGCCCTTAGGAAACGCCATGATCTGACTAACGATCGCCCGCGTCGTCTGCGCCCGTACAATGCTTCCGCATTTCGGGCAATGGGGTGTACCAACGCGCGAATATAACAAGCGCAGATAGTCGTACAGCTCTGTAATGGTTCCAACCGTCGAGCGTGGATTTCGGCTTGTCGTTTTCTGTTCAATGGCGATCGCTGGCGATAACCCCTCCACACTCTCCACGTCAGGCCGTTCCATCTGCCCCAAAAACTGTCGGGCGTAGGCTGACAAGGACTCTACGTACCGTCGTTGCCCTTCGGCGTACAGAGTGTCGAACGCTAAGGAGGATTTACCGGAGCCGGACAGACCGGTTACAACCACCATGCTGTAACGCGGGATATCGAGATCCACCGCACGAAGGTTGTGGGTCCGAGCTCCTCTAATACGGATTGTATCGATCACACGCAACACACCATCACTTTACGAATCGATGCAGACATAGAACGTGCTATATTCTACCGGAAACTACGATATCATCCGGTCTTTGGGTTTTTTCGGCGCCGAACTGGGCTGTACATGGAAACCCACCTACCCTAGTCTTTATATATTATCTAATGAAGCAATTTAGATTGGTTATAGCCTAGAAAGGCTGGTGGCGTCGATGACCCTGGTTCTGTTTGAAATTGTCCTGAAATCGGAATGTGTGGACCAATTTATAGGCGTGATGGAAGTAGAACTCCCAAATACACGAGCCTACGATGGTTGCCACCACGTCACACCCTTCCTGCACAAAGACGGCATAACCTGTGTCTTAGTCGAACACTGGGAATCTAAGGAGCATTTCGAGAAATATTTGGAGTGGCGCGCTGCACCGGGCCCTGGGTTTGCTTCTTTAGGGGATCTAGCCAATTTGATCGAGGGAGACCCGAATATTCGATACTTCGAGGCACTGGAAACCTAATATTTCGTCCCTGGTGGCACCCGGGCAAACTGGGAGATTGCCGGTGTAGCGGCCTTGGCATCACGTGCTTGCCCTCAATCACACTCTTTGCCCGCAGAAATATTTCAAGCGGATAACTGTAGCACCATAGGGTTCCGGCTACGGAGCCCTATAGGGGTGCCTTCTGGTAGATTTCAGTGATGCTTTCTGAAAACAAAACTGAAAGTCTTTGCCCTGGCCTCTACTTAGTCGCCACACCGATCGGCAATCTGAAGGACATTACCCTTAGGGCGCTCGATGTGCTTCGTGCTGCAGACCAGATCCTTGCAGAAGACACGCGGCGAACACGAAAATTGCTGACCCGATATGACATCAACACACCGCTGAAGTCGTTACACGATCACAATGAACGGGCAGTGGCGCATCAACTTGTCGAACGTATGGTCAAAGGAATGCAAATAGCCTTGGTCAGTGACGCAGGCACGCCGCTGATCTCTGACCCGGGATATTGCTTAGTCCGGGCAGCGCTGGATGCTGGCGTCAAGGTTGTTCCCATCCCGGGCCCAAGTTCCCTGTTGGCGGCGCTCACTGGATCCGGGCTACCAGTCGACCGATTCACGTTTTGCGGTTTTTTGCCACGCAAGGCAGGTGCCCGGCGACGATTGCTCAAGGATCTCGCCAGTGAGCCAGGAACCCTCATCTTTCTCGAATCTCCACGAAGGCTGGCGACCTCACTTGCCGAGGCTGCTGAAATACTCGGCGATCGCCCGGTAGCAATCGCCCGTGAACTCACCAAGATGCATGAAGAATTTATTCGTGGCACCCTCCCTGAGGTTGCCGCACAGCTCGCACGCACCGCGGTGCGCGGCGAGGTCACCGTGTGCGTTGCTGGAGCAAACTTTGTTACGGCGGACGCAACGAGCACCAGGAAGCCACTTGACCAGAAAGACCTTGCCCAACGTTTCGCACAGCTATTAAAGGGAGGAATGCCGCGCACCGAAGCTCTCAAGACCCTGGCGCGCCACAATGGCGTATCCAGGCGGGAAATCTATAAAGCGTTGTTTGTTGAAGAGGAGGAAATCCGTTGATGCGCACCTGTATCATCTTCACCATCTTGCTACTCGCCACCGTGATGATTGCGTGCTCGCCACCCACTGCCGACGATTTAGTGGCACAGGTTATCGCCATCCGAAATAACTTTGAGGTGAACCTTTCCTCGTGGATTGACCGCGGTATCGAGACCGGAACGCCTTACCTTTACCTGGACGTTGATGTGGTTAAAAACGGGGAGGACAGCCTCTCCCGCCTGACGGTTCTCGTGGAGCAACTCGATGCCAACGGCAACGTCCTAGATGCGCAACACGTGCCAATCGATGTGTCTGGGATGGATATGCGTGGCCTGTCAAAAAAATACGCCCTTGAGGTCCGACCACTGGTTCCAGGTGTCGAGGGGGTGAGGTTAACCATCGAGCAGAACCCTGCGCGGGAAACCTGGACGGAATTCCCTGAACTCGACAGGGTGAGGCCGCGCGGCCAGTAGCTCACCCATAGGCATTAATTACTTGCTAGTCTCGTCCCTGCTCCGCAACTAGTTTTTCAACTTCTTCAATCGCCGTTTCGCAGGTTATTGCTTGCATCGAATTCAAGCACGCGAGGACAGTGCTGTTGCCTGCGTCCAGACATTCCCGGCAATTCGTAGGGGTGGAAGCCAGAACCTCCGCAGGCAATTGGCGGGCCGCATTGTACGCAGCCGCCATACGCTCGGCCCAGTCCGGACCGAGAACCGGATCTCGTACACTCGGGTAATACGCAGCGTCGCCCTCGGCATGTTTGAGGTGTTCTACCGTAGCCTCTAGGCTTTGGCGATATTGCGCCACGGTTGAGGCCGGTACTTGGGCTGAAATCATCTTTATGTATTCGGTTGCAGCCTGCCAAACTTGGTCGGTCTGCATCGCCCCTTTGCCGCGTGCGTATTGCTCCATCCGCGCCAGTGAAGCGTCCCAATCGCTTGGCAGGTGCAGCGCCGGTACCGGCGGCTGGTGACAATCAGAACATGCCTGCAGAAACGCTTGCCCCTGCTGCGTGTTCATCATCGGGAATTGCTGCGCTGTCTGGGCCACTAGCGCTTTTCGATAGCGATCCTTTACTTGCCCCTGGGCAGATGCGATGTCGCCGGCACCAGTGGAAAGTTGCTGCTGGTATATCTGGCCAACCTCGATCGCCTCGTCCATGCAAATATTACACATCGCGGCGTGCTGCGAACGGTGGCAGTCTATAACGCCACCGTGACCGTACAGTTCACAGGGGCAATAACAGGGCAGTTCGGTAAGCAGTTCAGGATATTCGTTGGCAACATTATAGGAAGCAACAATCTTGTTGAGGTGGTCCTGTGGAGGAAACTGCTTCTGCGGAACAGGCTTAGCCTGAACTGGTTCGCTATCACGAGCTACGTTTATTGCAGTATCTTTTTCAGCCGCAGGTGCGCTGTTACAAGCAAACAGGGCGCATGTCAGAGCGCAAACGGCTAGCATCTTGAGCCCGACTGAAGCTCGTCGACAGGTTCGCTGCAAGCTCATTCTTCCACCTCATTCCATCGTCGTTTCACCACCCATCGTCCCAACGATCGGCTATAAGCCTCATCATCATTGTTGGCTTCGGCTTCGTCAATTGCAATGTTCATCGCCCCCATCTTCGCCTCAAGATCGTCTATGTAATGCAAAACCAAAGCTTCCCGGGTTGCTGGTTGAACTGGTGCTCCGTGCTCGAACCGCCCGTGGTGGCTGGCCAGTAAGTGCAAAACGTGGCTACGCAAAGGCGCAGGAAAGTCCTCGATTTCGTCCATACGCCGCGCCAACCAGTTGCTCTCTAAGATCAGGTGGCCGACCAGTCGACCTTCTTCTGTGTATTTGAACGCCTTGTCGTACGCCAACTCCCAAATCTTACCCAGATCGTGCAGACAAGCACCGGTAACTAGAAGATCTCGGTCGACCGAATCGTAGTGGCCTGCTAAGAGGTTTGCCAGAGTTGCGACTGATAGGGTGTGCTCGAGCAACCCGCCAACGTACGCATGGTGCAACTTGATGCCAGCCGGGGCACGACGGAACAACTTCGCCACTTCCGGTTCTTCAAACGTTGACTGCAACAAAGTTCGCAGATGCACATTCTGGACAGAGCCTATGATGCCGAGAAGCGCACCGTACATCCCGTCGACGTCGCATTCTGTAGCGGGGAGAAAAACACCAGGGTCGATCGAGTCAGAGCTTACGCGCTCAAGAAGGGTCACCTTAATTTGTGATTGCGACTGGTAGTCATCGACGACGCCGACGACACGGACATGATCGCCCTCCTTTGTATTTTTTGCTGCTTCTTCAGCTCCGGAATCGGACCACATGATTCCAGCAATTGTGCCGCTCTTGTCACTAAACTTGGTCCGTAAGTACCAATCGTCGTTCTTGGTTTTACCTGGATGGTGTTCACTCAACAGAAAGACGGTGTCGACCGACTCGCCAATCTCCAGGTCGGCAACGTACCGCCGCTTAGCGGTCACGTCGGGGAGTGCTGGCTCCCGCACCTTCGGGCCCCTCTGCCCAGACGCTGGGCAAATCGGTGAATTCCTCAGAATAGATCTCGATAAAGGCGTTCCTCATCAAATCGACAGTGTACTTCTCAAGCTCGATACCCATCTTCTGGTCTCGAATGAAGCTGTCGATGTTAGTACCTACCTCCTCCAGCGGAAGAACTCTCCCTTCCTTGTGATCCATAAGCTGAATGAGGTGATACCCAAAACGCCCCTCAATGGGTTCAGAGTACGTTAGCGGCGTTAGGTTGCTTACCGCCGCGAGAATTTCCGGCTGCAAATCCTCGGGAGCAACCCAGGAAGCTTCACTTGCATCTTGAACCAAATCTCGTCCAGGTGTGGCGTACTTGTTGCCAGCAGCCGTCAACGAGACACCGGCGCGCAGCTCGGCGAGCGCATTGTTAGCTCGCTCGTAAACTGCGGTGCGGTCCGCGCCTTCGTAAACGAAAATGATCTGCTGGAAAAGAACCTGCTCTGGTTCGGTGAACGTATCAAGGTTCTGTTCGTAGTAAGTCTGAACCTCGCGGGGCGAGACGAACACCTTTCGGGTGATCTCCTGCATCATCATCCGTTGTTGCACAATGCTGCTTGCTGCCTGTTCGCGTAACATCGCCTCGGTGATGCCATTTTGTGTCAATGCTTGGGCCCACGCAGCGTCGTCGGCCAGACCGTTGCTTTCTCGCATGTTCACGATGGCGCGGTCAATATCATTAACATCAGCAACGATGCCAAGGTCCTCTGCGTGCAGTTCGAGCATGATGCCCTGTGCCATGCCAACCATCATTTGCATGCGAAGCACCGGTGTTTGGGCATCGACTTGCGCCTGAGTGAACTGGCTTGAGATAGCTGTGAGCTGATCTCCCCACTGCGTTTCGAACTCGCTGTATAGGATTGCGCGCCCGTCGATACGTACCAGAACACGATCGATAATGCCGCCCATCTGGCGACCAAGCTCAACCTGCGACAAGGCTCCCGACTGCTGGGCAACACCAACAGACGGTAGGGTCACCAACAAACTGAGGCCAGCGACCAACGTCCACGTTAAGGCTCCATTCATTGTCCTGCAGGGCGATTCATGCAACCGCATATAAGGTTCCTCGCGCATGCATGGGATGGGGTGGCTGCTAAGAAACTCACTAAGTAGAAGGTTTTGAGGATATCATGATGCGGTCTGCCTACGCAGCTGCGGCAATCCGCCTAGAAGGTCTCGAAGTGCCGCTACAGTCGAAAGCTGGGGGTCCTTAACAACGCGGTTCGTTGAAACAGCTTGTACCACTAGGCGGTCCGGGGGTCGTATTGTCCAACCTGGTTCTTTTTGCACACGCTCAATTAGTGCAGGCAAGTCAATCGCCGGATCGCGACCGATGCGCAGCTCGAAGCGGTCGCCAATGCAGTCCACCGACAGTAAGCCCAACGCTTCGGCCTCGAGTCGAAGCTCAGCGTAGCTAAAAAGCTCTTCAGCCTCGCAGGGCAAAGCCCCATATCGATCGCGAACCTCGTCACGCAGAGTCTCCAGCTGGGAATGATTCCGGGCCGATGCTAACCGCTTGGCGACCATCAGTCGCTGAAGCGGATCTTCCACATAGTCCACTGGGATAGAAAACCCGGCACCAAGGTTAAACTGGGCACGGGTTTCTGAAGGGAGTGGGTTTCCTTCGAGTTCGTGCACGGTCTCCTCCAAAAGCCGTGCATACATATCGAATCCAAGCGCTGCCATGTGCCCGTGCTGTTTGTGCCCCAGTAGAGAGCCAGCACCGCGGATCTCTAAATCCATGGCAGCAAGCCTAAAACCGGACCCCAAGTCCGCAAATTCCTGTATTGCCCGCAGGCGTTTGCGGGCCCCCTCTGGAAGGTTGCCCAAGGGGGGAATCATCAAGTACGCGCTGGCTCGTCGGTCGGACCGCCCAATGCGTCCACGCAGCTGATAGAGCTGTGCTAAACCGAAGCGATCTGCCCGGTTAATGATCATCGTGTTGGCACGCGGGATGTCGAGGCCGTTTTCGATAATTGTCGTTGTAACCAGGACGTCGGCCTCATAGCAAACGAAGTCGTGCATGACACGTTCAAGTTCTCTCTCGGGAAGCTGTCCATGCGCGACTTGAAAGCGCGCTTCTGGTACCAAGGCGCGGAGCGACTCAACCATTGAATAAATTGACTCGACGCGGTTGTGCACAAAGTAAACCTGCCCTTCCCGCGATAGTTCGGCACGAATCGAGGAAGCGATAACCTCAGGGTCGTAAACCATAACGTGGGTAGCTACCGCGAAACGGTCACGCGGCGGGCTTTCGATCACACTGAGGTCCCGGACTCCAACCAGTGACATTTGCAACGTTCGAGGAATCGGCGTAGCAGTCATTGACAATACATCGACGTGGTGCTTGAGCTGCTTGAGCCGCTCTTTGTGATGTACTCCGAAGCGTTGCTCTTCGTCTACGATCACCAAACCGAGATCCTTAAACCGAATGTCTTTCGAAAGGATCCTATGTGTACCAATAACGATGTCGACCACACCGTCGGCCAGTTCCACGATAGTTTTCCGCTGCTCTCCCGTAGATCTAAAGCGAGACAATAGTTCGATCTTCACCGGAAATGCCTGAAGCCGGGCAGCAAACGTCAATGCGTGTTGATAGGCCAGCACCGTGGTCGGCGCCAACACTGCCACCTGTTTGCCATCCATGACCGCTTTGAACGCCGCCCGCATGGCGACCTCAGTTTTACCGTAGCCGACGTCGCCGCAAAGCAGATGGTCCATCGGCTTCGTGCGCTCCATACCGGCTTTTATTTCTTCGATTGCGGTGACTTGACCGGGGGTCTCCTCAAACTCAAAGGCATCCTCCATCTCCGCTTGCCATGGGCTGTCCTCACCAAAAGCATGGCCCTTGATAGTCTTACGAGCCGCATATAGTTCAAGTAATTCACTGGCCATCTCCCGCAGTTCCTTTTTCGCTCGCTTTTTTATGTTGCCCCATGCCGTGCCGCCGAGTTTGTCGAGTTTCGGGGTGGATCCCTCTACACCGTGGTAACGCTGGACGAGGTGGAGTTGGTCAAGCGGTAGATAGAGGCGATCCTGGCCCCGGTAGTGAATTTCCATGAACTCGCTCGTGCCATCCTCAATATCGAGAGTTCGCACTGCGACAAACTTGCCTATGCCATGCTCGAC
>CAYVUW010000034.1:0-26005 GCA_964455175.1 uncultured Acidobacteriota bacterium
GCGGGCTATTGTCCGGATGAATTGTGTTATTACGACCAACGCGGGTTGCTCGGTTAACGGCACTGCTCTCACCCAGGACGTAACGATGCCTTTGCCTTTACCCGGCCGTTCTGACCAACTCGAATTTCTAATTGGCAAGATACGTCCGACCCATGCTTCTATTGAGTCCCCATTGGGTCGAGCGGATGTCCAGGTTGAGGGTGAATTTTTCGGCCTTACGGAGGATGCCTTGCGGTTTGTTCAGGTCGGTGCGGAGTTTCGTCACTGGGACGATGAACCACTTGCCGAGGTGTTGGTTTTGGGTGCTCCTGAGCCGGGTGAGCAACGCGTTCGAATAGGTAATGACTTCCTCCGGACACCTGCGGATGATGAACTTACCGTGCGGGCTATCGTTCGGATGAGCTGCACCATTGCGACAGCGAGAGGAGAATGCTTCGTAGATGACACTGTTCTCGCTCAGAACGAGACGGTGTTGTTGCCCGTGCCCAGCAGTTCTGACCGAGTAACGTTCTTGGTCGGGGAGGTGCGTCCGGGCGACGCTGAGCCTGTGTTTTCATCGGTCAGGACTGCGTTGGCTACTGTGCGGGTCCGTTTCCTTGTTGGCCAGGAGGTTCTCGACACCATGAACGTGGGTGACGTTGACTTGGGTGGGTTCGTGACACTTTCGCCCGATGCGGACAGAGCCGTATTGATGGAAATAGGGCAGGAGCAAGAGCAAATAATTGGCATTTTAAGCAGCGACGGCCTTCTAGGAAGGAATATTCAGGTTGAAGGGCCGGTGGTCTCGTTTGATGGGACGGTTCGAATCCCCGTGGTGTTCACGGAATCTGGATGGCGGTATGGGGCTCAGTCGATCAAAATCGGTGCTGGATTCAACTTCCAGACTGTATCGGGAGCCATGAGAGGGTCGATTGTCGACATGGTGATTAGTAACGAGAAGGCTGGTGTGGCTCGATGAGAAGCAAGCCCACATTTGCTTTTAGCTCTGCGAAGGAATCTAGTGCGCTGATCGGTGCTGGCCGGCGGGTTGTGGCGAATAGTTCAACGTGCACAGGAGTCATTTATGTTGTTCGCTGGCTCCGCCGAGTCCGGGAGAAGGTTGCTGTAGGCCTCGGGGGTAAATGGTCTTCTGAGAAAGAAGCCCGCAGTTTGGAACATCTTTTCGTAGGTTCTTCCAAGAGCAGATTTGTATCCGGGCTGTCATCTCTGGCTGGTGCGCCATCCGAAGCTTGGCCAGAGTGTCGACTGGCGCGCATAGTAGGTCCTGTGATCAGCCTCGATTCTCTGACGAAAATCCGGCTCGGTGGTTGGGTGATCGTCACGACCGTGATCACGCACATCGTTCTTCTCAGCGTGCTGGATATTGATGTTGGACTCGTTGGATGGACCCTCCGGGGTGGGCTTGTGGCCGCCGGCTTATTCGCAATGTGGCAACCTCGAGCGTTGGCATTGGCCTGGAAGGACCGAGCCATAAAGAGGGGATGAAGTTCCGCCATCGTTTGATTGTTTGCTACGAACTTGTCCGGATTCACCCTGTCGCTGGGGCGAGGATATTCTGGTGAGACTTCTGGTCACTGGTGCATCTGGCTTTCTGGGCCGAAACTTCCTGCTGTCTTTGGACCCATCTTGGACAGTGGATGCGGTCTACTCGAAGGCCAACAATTTTCCAGAGTTTCTCGCTCGGTTCGGTCTTCAACATGTCAGCCTTCACCGCTGTGATTTGTCAGACGCAGAACAAGTTCGCGCCTTAGCCGATGTTTTGCCCAAGCGGTTCGACACAATTTTGTATCTGGCGACGGACCCGGCTCCTGTAGCATCGAAGGATGACCCGGTAGTGGATTCGATGTCAGGGCCCATTGGGTTCACGACACTACTTTCGAGTGTTCACAGCGATCGTCTGGTGTACCTATCCTCGGGAGCTGTTTATGAGGGACTGCGCGGCGAGGTTGGTCCACAACTGTCAGTTGCTCCCTCTCTGCCGTATGCTGTTTCCAAGCTTGCCTGCGAAGCCTGCCTCCGGTCGTTCAGGGACACGGGTTACTTGGGCGGTTACGTGGCCCTGCGTCTCTTTGCCGCATATGGACGGTTTGAAGCTCCGCGGAGACTTTCCACGCGATTGGTTCGGTGGGCGGCAGATGGAGCGCACTATGCATTCGAGATTCATGGTGATGGTGAAAATCTTATCGACATGATGTACGTGAGCGACGCAGTTCGTGGGATAAAAAAAGTGATTACCTCCGAGGTTTCTGATGAAGTGGTCGACTTTGCTACCGGGAAACCGTTGAGCATTAACGATTTCGTGCAGCGCTCAGCTCAAATCCTGGGCGTGCAAGGGGCCCCGGTCAGGCACGTGGGAGAAGCGGCCGGATACCAGGAGTTCATCGCTTCCAGTCGTAGGATGGAGGAACTGTTCGACTTCCGGCCTGAAGTCCCCCTGGAACAAGGGCTACTTGAGCTGAAGGAGAATTTAATCACCGCGGACAACTCACAATGAGATCAGTAAATCGAAGGGGCTTCGCTAACATCAGGAGGCTTCCAGAGAGAGGATGAAGGTACTTTCAGTCGTAGGTGCGCGGCCGCAGTTCATCAAAGCCGCGGTACTCAGCCGGACTCTGAGTCGATCGCATCATGAAGTGCTTTTGCACACGGGCCAACACTACGATGATTGTATGTCCGGCCAGTTTCTCCGTGAACTTGAGTTGCCCACCGCGGACTATGAACTTGGTGTCGGCTCGGGGACCCACGCACAGCAGACTGCCAAAATGCTTGTAGGAATCGAGGAAGCTATTGTCCGCGAACAACCCGACGCCATGGTTGTTTTCGGTGACACAAACTCGACGTTAGCGGGAGCTTTGGCTGCCGCCAAGGTTGGCATTAAGATCGCACACGTAGAAGCTGGCTTAAGGTCGTTTAACCGCAGCATGCCCGAAGAAGTGAACCGTGTTTTGGTGGACCATCTCTCGACATGGCTTTTTTGCCCTAGTGACTCCTCGGCAAAAAACCTAGAGACAGAGGGGATCTCTCAAGGTGTCCACGTGGTTGGGGACCTAATGGCTGAGGCCATCGAAAGCGTTGATGCGGCATTTTCGTCCGCTGTTTTTGAGCGCCTCGACTTGCAACCCCAGCATTATCTGCTTGCAACAATCCACCGGGCAGAAAACACAGATGACTATGAACGACTAAAACTTTTGTTGGCCGCGCTTGCATCTATAGAGGAACCCGTTGTACTGCCTGTTCATCCGCGAACTAAACAGGCTATAGGTGAGACAGGTTTGGCCGAGTTGCCTGGCATCCAGTTCATTGATCCAGTTGGTTACGCGGACATGATCGCGCTTGAGCGTAGTGCACGTATGATTCTCACAGACTCCGGTGGTGTTCAGAAGGAAGCTTATTGGCTGGGGGTTCCGTGCCTCACCCTGCGTGAAGAAACCGAATGGACAGAGACGGTTGAAGCGGGGTGGAATGTTCTAACCGGTGTCGATGCCCAACGAATCTTGAAGGCTGTTCGAATGTTCGAGCCTCCCTCTGAGCGCCCCACTTTGTATTCTGAGGGCCGAGCTTCAGATAGGATCGTTGCACTACTAGAGAGCGACCGATGCTAACAGTGCTCAAGACTCCCGAGCAGCCAGAGCAAACTTCTACTACCGATGCTGCGGTTGATCCCGATGTACGGGTAATCGAGATTGAACCATCTCGCGGGTGGGCGGCGTTAGATTTACAGGGAGTCTGGGAGTACAGAGAACTTGTGTGGTTTCTCATCTGGCGAGATATAAAGGTCCGGTACAAGCAGGCTTCATTGGGCATCGCATGGGCGGTCATTCAGCCGGTCATGACGATGTTGGTGTTCACCTTAATCTTCGGCCGGCTTGCCCAGTTGCCGTCCGACGGTTTTCCGTATCCTGTCTTCACGTTTACGGCGTTGTTGCCTTGGCAGCTTTTTTCGGGTGCCTTGACCGGCTCTGCCAATAGTGTTGTTAACAGTGCCTCCCTTATAAGCAAGGTGTACTTTCCTCGCCTAGTGATCCCGATTGCATCGGTTATGGCTACCTTGGTTGACTTCAGTATCTCCTTTGGCGTCCTGCTTGGTTTGATGGCTTGGTACGGTATATCGCTTCGGCTTGCCGTCGTTGTGCTGCCTCTGCTTGTGATGTTGGCGCTCGCTATCGCGCTGGCAGTGGGCCTATGGGCTTCGGCGTTGAATGTTCGCTACCGGGACGTGCGGCATGTGATGCCTTTTGTCGTCCAGTTCTGGCTACTGGCCTCGCCCGTGGCGTATTCGACATCGCTCATCACCTCTCCCGCGTGGCGAGCTGTTTACAGTCTGAACCCGATGGTTGGTGTTATCGAGGGATTTCGCTGGGCTGTCTTAGGGTCCACGCCGCCTTCCGTCTTGGTGGTGCCTTCAGTATTGGTAACGGGAGTCTTGCTCGCAGGGGGCCTGTTCTTTTTTAGGCGAACGGAAGCTAGTTTCGCGGATGTGATCTGATGCCACCGACAGCTATATCAGTTGAACATGTATGTAAGCGTTACGACATTGGTGTGTCGGGCGAAAACATGTTCCAGTATGGCTCGCTGCGCGAGAGCATCGCTGTCGCTGCCTCTTCAGCATTGCAGCGGTTGCGAGGGAGGCGTAGTGGTCTCGAAGTTAGCGCGGACCATATATGGGCCCTCGATGACGTGTCATTTAGTGTCGACAGAGGTGAAGTCGTTGGCATCATCGGACGCAACGGTGCTGGCAAGAGCACACTCCTGAAAATCCTCTCAAGGATCACGAAGCCTACTAGTGGCTACGCACAGATATATGGGCGCCTTGGGTCGCTGCTCGAAGTTGGTACAGGGTTTCATCCTGAACTAACGGGCCGTGACAACATTTTTTTGAACGGTGCCATGCTCGGGATGCGTCGACAGGAGATCGATCAAAGGTTCGATGCGATTGCTGACTTCTCCGGTATTGCTAAGTTTCTTGATACGCCCGTGAAGCGTTACTCGAGTGGTATGTATGTGCGTCTTGCCTTTGCGGTTGCGGCGCACCTTGAACCTGAAATTTTACTTGTAGACGAGGTGCTCGCAGTTGGTGATGCAGAGTTCCAGAAGAAGTGTCTTGGAAAGATGAAAAGCGTTGTGGGGCAGGGGCGTACGGTGCTCTTTGTGAGTCATAACATGGCCGCTGTGAAGTCGCTATGTGATCGAGCGTTGCTGCTAGATGCGGGCTCCGTGGTTGCAGAAGGCCACGTGGATGAGGTCGTTGAGCGCTATCTTGGCCTCGCGCGAGAGATTAAACCAGGCGGTTCCATACCAGAAGACGCGGTTCGTTCAGGAACTGGCGAAGCTCGTTTTCGGCATGTGGAATTGCTTACTCAGGACGATCGCCAGAGCGGCGAGTTTTATTTTGGGCAGCGAATTCGTGTTCGAATGACAGTCGAGGTAATGGAGAATGTCGAACCGGTTGTAGCGGGCGTGGTCATCGAAAGCCTTGAGGGTGTGAAGGTTGTTTGTTCGTTCAGTACAGATTGCGAGATGGACCCATACACACTCTCACCAGGTTGGCATGTTCTCATGGCGGATATCAACGTCACGTTGTTGCCCAGAACATACACGATTGGTGTCTATTTGAATCGGACCGATGGATACGATGTGGACGTCGTGACAAGGACTGTACAGATGTCTGTGTTGAACGTGGCGACTACGGGACGTGACTCATATCCATGGGAAACGTTGCAGGGATACGTTCGGGCGCCTTCACAATGGTGTGCACCAGAGCCGGTCGACCAGAGCACTGTTGGCAGTCACGATACCGTGGCTTCGCCGACCCAACCTGATTGACAGGAACCTCGTGAACCTACTGGATAAAAAGATCGTTGTGATCGGGGGCGCAGGCTTTGTCGGCTCACACATTGTCGATCAGTTACTCGCGGAGTCTGTTAGCGAAATCACGATCATCGACAATTTCGTCCGTGGCTCACAAACGAATCTGACGGCTGCAGTATCCGATCCTCGCGTCCGGATAGTCGAAGGTTCCATCACCGATTGCAAGTTTCTTGATCGCACGCTAGAGGATGCCGATGGAGTGTTTCACTTGGCAGCATTGTGGCTTTACGAGTGCGTACATGAACCAAGGGCGGCACTCGAGGTGAATGTTGACGGTACATTCAATGTTATGGAGTCATGCAGGCGGGCGGGAGTGCAGCGGGTCATCTATTCGTCTTCAGCGTCAGTGTATGGCGATGCGTTGTCTTCCCCGATGACAGAAGCCCATCCGTTCAACAACCGGACGATGTATGGAGCGACGAAGATTGCGGGAGAGCAATTTTTCCGCGCTGGCTACGAGCAGCATGGAATGGAATACGTTGCCCTTCGGTACATGAATATCTATGGGCCGCGGATGGACGATAAAGGTACATATGTCAGTGTAATTGTGAAGGCGCTTGATCGGATCGAGCGGGGGGAACCACCAATTATTTTTGGTGACGGATCCCAGGCGTACGACTTTATCTACGTGCAGGACGTAGCTCGGGCGAACATCCTTGCTATGAAGAATGAGGTGTCGGACGAGGCGTACAACATTGGTTGTGGGGTCAAGACGACGATCAACGAGTTGGTCACGCAGTTATTGGTACTGACGGGTTCTACATTGACACCCGAGTATCGGCCACAGGAGCAGATGTTCGTCACGAACCGCGTCGGCAGCACGGAGAAGGCAACCGACGACCTCGGGTTTGCCGCGAGTGTTTCGCTTGAACAAGGATTGCACTCCACGGTCGGCTGGTGGATGCAGGAGCGACAACAGCACCCTGAGGTACCAGGCACGTGACGGACGCTCGCATGCAGATTCCAATTACAAAGCCGCTTTTTGGCGACGAAGAACGTGCCAACATTCAACAACCGCTTGAGAGTGGCTGGGTCGTCCAGGGACCATTTGTTAAGCAGTTCGAAGATCGGTTTGCGACATTCGTTGACGCTCCTGATGCTGTTGCAACTAGCTCCTGCACCACGGCTTTGCATGTTGCTCTAGTGGCGTTGGGCGTCAAGCCAGGTGATGAAGTGATCGTGCCGGCGTTTACGTGGATTTCGACAGCCAACGTAGTCGAATATTTGGGCGCCCGCCCGGTTTTCTGTGACGTCGATTTGGAAACCTTCAACATCGACGTTGGATGCATTGAATCGCTTGTTACGCCACAAACGGTTGGCATTATTCCGGTTCACCTGTTCGGCCTGCCTGCCGACATGGCGGCCATCGTGGCTTTGGCAGACCAGTGTGGCTTGTGGGTCGTAGAAGATGCGGCCTGCGCGTTTGGCGCGAGGTACCACGACCGACATGTAGGTTTGTTAGGGGACGTTGGCTGCTTCAGTTTCCACCCTCGAAAATCAATTACGACGGGTGAGGGAGGGATGATAACGACGTTACGGAGCGAGCTAGCAGAATTATCTCGAAGCCTGCGTGATCACGGGGCAACAAGGTCCGATCTTGTACGCCATGAAAACCCTGAGTCGTTTTTGCTCGCCGAGTATCCGCAACTCGGATTCAATTATCGTATGACCGATATCCAGGCAGCTGTTGGTTGTGCGCAGATGGATCGTGCGCCCGATATTTTGGCCTGCCGTGCGCAAGTCGCTAGTCGGTACAATGAGGCGCTGGGTGAACTGAGTTGGCTCCGTCGACCATCGACGCCCACTGGATATGTTCATGGTAACCAGGCGTACGTTTGCCTCTTTGCGCCGGACGAGCCGACGCCGTCCAACGTAGAAATACTGAGTCGCGCTCGCAGTGATTTGATGAGGAGCCTTGAACAAGCTGGCATCGCGACGCGTCCAGGTACTCATGCGCCAGTCCTGGCCGACTACTACGCTCAGAAGTATTCCATTCGACCAGAGCAGTATCCGAACGCGTGGCTCGCGGAGGGCCTTAGCCTTGCACTTCCGCTGTACCCTCAAATGACTTTAGAGGAGCAGTATTTCGTGTGCGAAATGCTTGCCGAGTTCGGCGCTGAATTGTGAACAGAAGCTTGCTTGAAACCCTCATTGATCCGGTGTCAGCTGAACGGCTCACCCTAGAGGCCACACTGTTCGACGGCGATGAAATCCTCGAGGGAACACTGCGCGCCGGTGGGCGACAGTATCCCATCACTGACGGGATCCCGCGCTTTGTTCTGACCAACGACAGTGACCAGCAGTTAACCGCGTCAAGTTTTGCTTACAAGTGGCGGCAGCGAAACACATACGAGTCCCCGGAAATGGGGGAGGCGGCAAGTAGGTGGATGTGCAAGCGATACGGGTTTTCTGGCCTGGAAGAGATGCGCATGTATCTTTCGCGAAGCGGGCGTATCCTAGATGCGGGATGCGGGAGTGCATTCAGCAGTTTGCTTTGCATGGAGCACTGCTGGAGTGATCGTAGTTCCTGCGAGTGGTATGGGGTTGAGATTTCGGAGGCGATCGACATCGCGCGCGAGCGGGTTGGAGTGGGGCCCCGGAGACACTTCATTCAAGGGGACATCCTTCAACTTCCACTCACACCTGGTTCGTTTGACCTGGTATTTTGCGAAGGTGTGCTCCACCACACACCATCGACGGAAGCCGCATTCAGGTGCGTGGCGGATATGCTTAAGCCGGGCGGTGAACTCCTCTGCTACATGTATCGGAAAAAGGGACCTATTCGCGAATTCGCCGATGATTTGGTTAGGGAAGTACTTGCTCCGCTGGGGCCCGAGGAAGCGTGGAATACTCTTCGTCCGCTCACAGCGCTTGGGCGGGCCTTGACCGAACTAGATGCTGAAGTTGAAGTCGAGCAGGACATCCCGTATCTCGGCATCCGTGCTGGGCGCCATGACGTACAACGCCTCATCTACTCGCACATGCTCAAGTTGTTCTGGAATCCTTCCTTGTCGTTTGAGGAGAACAACCACGTGAACTTCGATTGGTATAGTCCGCGCTACGCGCATCGCCATACCGAGGAAGAGGTCAGGCATTGGTGCGAGGAGTTTCATCTGTGCATCGAGTATCTGGACACCTCAGAGCAGAGTGGCTATACGCTCCGTGCTAGGAAGCACTGACTGAAAGCATCCACCATGTGCGGAATTGTCGGAATTGTGGATTTCTCTAGGCGGCCGGTCGCAGTTGAAGATGTGCGCAAAATGACCGATGCGATCGCTCATCGTGGCCCCGATGGTGAAGGACAGTACGTCGAGGGAGCGGTTGGGCTTGGTCATCGCAGACTTGCCATTATTGACTTATCAGCGCATGGCAATCAGCCGATGTCGAACGAGGCGGGCGACGTAGTCATTGTGCACAACGGTGAGGTGTATAACTTTCAGCAGCTGCGGGGCGAACTGGAGTCGTGTGGCTACAAGTTCAACTCCCAAACCGATACCGAAGTGATCTTGCGCGCGTACGAGCAGTGGGGGAGCGATTGCGTGCAGCGTTTCAACGGGATGTTCGCATTTGCGATTTACGACCGGCGGCCCAGTTCGGAGGGAGGAAAGCTGTTCCTGGCGCGCGACCGATACGGTATCAAACCACTTTACTATCGCACCGGCGCGCCGGGTTTGCTGTTTGCGTCCGAGATTAAAGGGTTACTCGAGTATCCTGGGGTGTCAGCACAAGTTTGCTGGAAAGCACTAAGCGAATATTTCACTTTCCAGAATATTTTTAGCGACGCGACTCTATTTGATGGTGTGCAGCTATTGCCGCCGGGCTGCATATTGTCAGTGGATGTCGCCTCCGGTTGCGTGACACAGTCCCGATACTGGGACTACCAATTCTCAACAGAAGGGGCCACGCGATCAATCGACGAAGCCGCAGAAGAACTTTATTCCCTGTTTGAACGCTCTGTTGTCCGGCAACTTGTGTCAGACGTTCCCGTTGGTGCTTACCTGAGCGGTGGGATGGACTCGGGCTCGATCACCGCCGTTGCCACTCGGCATATCGCGCGGATGCGGACTTTTACTGCAGGGTTTGATCTTTCATCGGCAACTGGCCTTGAGCTTGGTTTCGATGAACGACCGGCGGCGGAGATGATGGCGCATAGGTTCAAGACCGAGCATTACGAGATGGTCATGCACGCTGGCGATATGGAACAGGTGCTGCCAGAACTGATCTGGCATCTTGAGGACCCACGTGTTGGACAGTCCTATCCTAACTACTACATTGCGAGGCTCGCGAGCCGCTTTGTAAAAGTTGTTCTCTCTGGCTGTGGTGGCGACGAACTCTTCGCGGGATATCCGTGGCGCTACTACAGGGGGCTTCGAGGCGGCAGTATAGATACTTATTACGACGACTATTATGACTACTGGCAACGGCTTGTACCCGACCGCGATCGAGCTTCCTTCTTCAACGAGTCCACCTACAGGGAAGTTCGGGAACACGAGCCGCGTGAGGCATTTGCCCAAGTCTTCGAAAACCGCCCACTGCCAGATGGGTCAGTCGAGGATATGGTTAATGCTTCACTCTACTTCGAGAGCAAGACGTTCCTGCATGGGCTGTTCGTTGTCGAAGACAAACTCAGTATGGCTCATTCGCTAGAGACTCGAGTGCCTTTTATGGACAACGATCTAGTCGACTTCGCTCTCCGGCTATCGCCACGCATGAAACTCAACGATCTAGAAAGTGCGCCGCAGGTTGATGAAGACGATGTTAGCAAGGGTGGGCATCGTAATGCTGATGGCAAGGTTGTTCTTCGACAGGCGATGATGCGCTTGCTCCCATCGGAAATCAGCAGTGGACAAAAACGTGGATTTTCAGCACCTGACGCCAGTTGGTTCGCGGGTGAGAGCATTGGGTATGTGAGGCGCTTGCTTTGTGACAGCGATGCGCGCATCAATGAATACTTGAACCCTGAGTATGTCCAGCGAATCGTCAGAGAACATAGCCAGGGGGCGGTAAATCACCGGCTGTTGATCTGGTCTCTTTTGAGCTTTGAATGGTGGTGCCGACAATTCCTGGACGGTGGGCGCACACGAGTCTGACGTGCGTGACAATCATGATAGTCATTATCGATTACGGTCTCGGAAACCTTGCCTCTATTGGCAACATGCTGAAGAAAATCGGCGTGGAGGCCATAATTTCGTCGGATAAAGATGCTATCGCCCGCGCCGACAAGTTGGTGTTACCAGGAGTAGGTGCGTTTGACGTAGGAATGAGGAATTTGATTGACCGCGATTTAATTACGATCTTGCACGAGCAGGTATTAGAAGAACGGACACCGATCCTCGGTATTTGTCTCGGACTTCAGTTGTTTGGAACAGAAAGCGCAGAAGGAACACGGCCCGGGTTGGGATGGATAGACGCCAGAAGCATTCCGTTCCATTCACCCCCCGCGGGCCCATCCCGTGTGCCACACATGGGGTGGAATAACCTGCACCCGCGTACTACCTCACCGCTTTTGGGCAACCTTCCTGAGGATTCCCGATTTTACTTTGTGCATTCCTACCATCTTGAATGCCACGATCCTGCGGATGTTATTGCGGTTACGGAATATGGCTACGAGTTCCCATCAGTTGTGGCCCGTGAAAATGTTTTGGGGACGCAATTCCATCCTGAAAAAAGCCATCGGTTTGGAGCCAGCCTGATGGAGAATTTTGCTCGATATACGTGATGCTGAGGCCACGTGTATTGCCGGCTCTTTTGTTGCAGGCTGGTCGCCTCGTTAAGACGGTACGTTTCAGGAAGCCTCGATACGTGGGTGATCCGATCAATGCGGTTCGTATCTTCAATGAGAAGGAAGTGGACGAACTGATCGTGATAGATATTGACGCTGGTGGAGCGGGGGTATCCATTCCTTTGAAACTAATCACCAGGATAGCTGGCGAATGCTTCATGCCAATGACCTATGGTGGGGGCATTCGCACTCTTGACCAGATTGCCGAGATCATGGCAGCAGGAGTTGAAAAGGTTTCGATTAACAGAGCGGCAGTTGCCGACCGTGGATTCGTAGCACGGGCAGCCAAACGATTTGGGAGCCAAAGCATCGTTGTATCAATTGATGTACGGCGCCGCCTGTTTGGGCAATATGAGATTTGCGTCGATGGTGGTCGACGGCGAGCAGGACTTGAGCCAGTTAGCTTAGCTCTTGAACTGGAGTCGGAGGGAGCTGGAGAGATTCTGCTTACCTCCATTAATCAGGAAGGCACAATGACTGGCTACGATGTTGACTTGGTGCGTCGTGTGGCATCAGCTGTGAGCATTCCCGTGATTGCTTGCGGTGGTGCTGGCTCTATAGACGATGTCATTGGAGTGATCTGTGACGCGGGAGCCGCTGCTGCTGCTGTGGGAAGCATGGCTGTGTACCAAGGGCGTAACCGCGGGATTCTAATCGGCTTCCCGACAAGAAAGCAGCTTGCTCCCCTCCTGTGATGGAACATATACATCGAGGGTCGGATTCAGCCGTTTGTGCACGGTGTGTTTACGACGAGAGTGTTTCAAGGATTACCTTTAATGAGCAAGGTGTCTGTAACTATTGCCAGCTACACGACCAGTTTGAGACGCAGTATGAAACTGGAGATGAAGGTAAAAGATGGCTTGAGGCGCTTGCGCGGCAGGTTGCTCATCAAGGCAGAAACCGAGAATTTGACTGCGTGGTTGGTGTCAGTGGAGGCTGTGACTCGTCTTACCTGTTGTGGCTCGTAAAGGAAAAGCTCGGCTTACGCCCGCTTGCTGTCCACTTTGACAATACGTGGAATTCGACTATCGCCGTTGAAAATATTCGTAACATCTTGGACCAGCTAAATGTCGAGCTTCACACACACGTTGTGGACAACGAAGAGTATGACGATATCTATCGCGCATTTCTCATGGCGGGAGTTCCCGATATTGAGGCGCCAACAGATATTGGGCTTGCGACCACCCTTTACAGGACCGCCGCGAAGCATCGTGTCAAGTACATTTTCGAGGGACACTCGTTTCGGACAGAGGGTATTTCGCCGCTGGGGTGGTTATATATGGATGCACGGTACATTCAGTCTGTTCACCAAGAGTTCGGATTGGTTCCGATGCGCACTTTCCCTAATCTCTGGCTCTCGTTGTATTTGTACTGGACTGCTTGGAGACGCATTAAGGTCATTCGGCCGCTCTATTACATTGACTACAACAAGTCACAGGCCAAAGAATTTCTAACCTCTCGCTTCGGCTGGCAATGGTATGGCGGTCATCACCTCGAGAATCGGTTTACCGCTTTCTATCACAGCTATTTCCTGCCACGTCGGTTTGGTATCGATACGCGTTTACTTGGCTATTCGGCACAAGTTCGATCTGGCCAGATGAAACGTGCAGAAGCGACTAAACTGCTGGCCAAGCCACACTTTCTCGATCCAGAAATTGTTGAACTGGTGAAAAAACGGCTTGGATTATCCGATGCACGATTCAACAATTTGATGAATCTTCCAACACGAACTTACCGAGAGTTTCGAACTTACAAACAAACATTTGAGCGCCTGAAATGGCTATTTGGCATGATGGCAGCTGCGAATTTGGTACCACAGAGTTTTTATCTCAAGTTCACGGCACCTGACCCCCCAGATCCCCGCACAGTTTCCAATCAGTACGAACGTCGTGCTGACTTTCTCGATCACCAGTCGTGATTTATCTATTGAGGTTCGTGTAAATTCCGTGGTTTTCGCTTGGCGCACGCTGTACCGAGTCCTTGATTGGGGGCTGGTTGTAGGACTGGCGGGATGGGTCCTTCGCCTGCTAGCGATGATCTGTCGGCGACCAATTGCGGAAGGGTTTCTCGCATTGATCGAAAGGCGGCTAGTTGTTTCGGGATGGCCACACCAAAGCCCCGGATGGACCAATCTACATCTGTCGAGATTCATTTGGCGAGTGCGCTTGCAACTCATGCATCGGCGCAAAGCCCCCAAGTCGTTCCAAGAAACGTCCCATACACCACTCCGTATCGGCTTCGTGGGCCATTTAAGTGGTTTGCTAGGGTGCCCTCCAGAGTTGTTCCAGGCATGTCCGTCGAACGTTGAGCTCTACATCTTCGACATAGAATTCCAGGGTCGTCTGGCATCTTTAGAGCACGCCGCGGCAAAGTACTTTCCCGCGAAGATTGCAGACATCTTTTCGGAGTCTGAACGAGCCGCCCCGCTAGCAGCTGCCATCAACGACAGCAATCTCGATATGCTAGTCAATTTGGAATGGCGGAAACCTGTTTATGCACTCCTGGATGGGGTCACGACCCCTTGTATTGCCAATTACAGCTTCGGATCAGATTTGGTGTACCACGAAAAAATTGATGTACAGCTCTATTGGCAGCCGGAAGCTGACTATTTGATCCGAGGATCACAGCTTTTTTGCTGCACTGATGAGCGTACAGTTCCATTCGCTCACATTCGCGAAATACGAGGATTTTACGATCAACGCGATATGGCTTCTTTAAGCATGCGGCCCTGGAGAGAGCGTGAGCCGATGATCGTTTTTCATGGTGCCCTAAACAAACTTCAAGAGGGTGCTTACCTCTCGTCTGTCTTCGACTTGCTTGTCGAAGACGAAAACTTGCAGTTTATCTACATGGGCAAGGACAACGATGTAGCGTTGAGATACGTAACCAAGCGTGCCAAACGCGCGGGTGTTGAAGGGCGCGTCCATTATGAAGGGAAGTTCAGCTTCTTTCGTGGCGAAGACGGGACAATCGAAGATCCTGGATGGGCCAAAATGGTCTCGTATCTGCAGCGATCTAGGCTTGCTCCCGACCCTTGGCCAATGGGAGGCGGCTCTTCGCGATTCGAAGCCTATTTGGCTGGTACCCCCTCGGTCCATATGGGGCTTCGCGTCGACCGTGCCAGCTGGCGTCATCGACAACATAGTGTTTGCGAACTCCCCTGCCTCTTAGTCCCCTCTGGAACGGCGGAGACGATCCAGGAGTATCTAAGCCTATGCCGGAGATGCCTATATGATGAAGAGTTTGCTGACAAGATTGCGACGGCACAGCTAAACGTTGCCAAGTTATTGTGTGACCCAGGACCCTGGTGGGATGAGTTGTTAGAGGCTTATCAAGAAGTTAGCGGTTCAAAATTAAATTGAGATTTGCCTCCCGCAATGCTCTTCATGTCTTACTCCACTGCACATTTTTGTCGAAAATCGCTACGCGCACCATTAAGCTTGCAGCCGGAAATGCATATCGCTTTCTTCGCTTTCAGCTACACTCGCTAACGCTCAATTCTCTAATCTCAGCTGAGGTATCCACGTGCCAAAAGCTTTGGTAATAGGTTCAGTAGGCAACGTCGGCACGCCACTAGTCCGCCACCTGCAAGCCGGTGGCTATGAAGTTCTCGAATCCGACATTCGCCCACTAGCACGCCCCGGGTATTTGATAGCGGACATCAACCAGCCTATGGATCTCTTGCCAGCTTTCGATTGGGGTCCGGATGTGGTGTTCATGCTTTCGGCCATTGTCAGTCGCGTAGCTTGCGAGCAGGCTAGCGGTTTAGCCATCGCGACCAACCTGGCTGGAATCAACAACGTGCTGCAATTGTGCAAACGGACGGGTGCGCGACTCGTGTTCTTCTCAAGCTCAGAGGTCTATGGCCCCGGGTGCAACCCGATGGACGAGGCGGTATCGGATCCAAAACCGAACAATCGCTATGGGCTATCGAAGTTTCTGGGTGAGCAGCTCGTCGAATACGAGACCCGGACCTATGGGCTGAAAGCAGTTAGCATCAGGCCCTTCATGATCTACGATGAGAATGAAGAGTTTGGGAGCAGGCGGTCTGCAATGATCCGTTTTTCAAGCGAGTTGGCAATGGGTCGCTCGATCCAAGTACACAGCGGCAGTGCTCGAAGTTGGCTGCACGTTTCTGATGCTGTTCGGGCTATGGAGGCAGCCGCGCATATAGATGAGTATATGGTTATCAACATTGGCCACCCGGACATCCTTCCTATTGAGGAGCTTGCTGAACAGATTAGAGCGGAACTAGGGGCGCCAGGATCGCTGATTGAGTACCTCCCACAGCCTGATGGTATGACGCCCATCAAGCGGCCGATCTTGAAACGTCAACGTGATGTACTGGGTATTTCTCCGATAGTTTCGCTCGAAGAAGGTGTCCAGCGCGTGTGCAAAAAAGTACAGGAGCGTATCGCGGCAGGTGGGTTGAAGTGATGAAATTATTGCTGCTATACCAAATACTGTCCGCAGTTTGGTGGTGCGGGGCGGCTATTAAGTTAGATAAACAACAAAGCTTATGAAAGCTGACGAGAGTAGCCAAAAAGGCAAAGCTCTGATCACCGAAGCACGACAAATGATTGAGCGTCTTCAAAAGGAGATGCGCGAATCTTGGGAACGGGATCTACCGCTTGAAGAGCTGCTTTGTGACCGTTGGGAACGAGCGCAGCGACTCGGGTTTGGGACGGGTAGCAGCATCTATCAAAGTAGCTACGTTTACGGGGACGTGTCTGTCGGGGAAGAAACATGGATCGGGCCGCTTACGCTCCTAGAGGGATCAGGCGGGTTGTCCATTGGGAGCCACTGCAGCATCAGTGCCGGCACGCACATTTACACGCACGACTCGGTTCGGTGGGCGTTATCTGGAGGCTCGTCCGAGTACGAACGCGCGCCAGTTTACATCGGGGACTGCTGCCATATTGGTGCGAATGTGGGCATTCTCAAGGGCGTGACCATTGGCCATCATGCCGTTATTGGCGCATCGTCACTAGTGAATAAAGACGTTGCACCGTACACAATTGCGGTTGGTAGCCCTTGCCGTCCTGCAGGGAAAGTCAAGATAGGAAAGGATGGCGAAATCGCACTCGAAATGTTCGGTTCTGCCGAGACTGGATAACCGAAGCCTTTCAGAACCCCTGTCGGTAAGCTGTTGCACCACTCTGGTGATTACCAAAGGGAACGATGAGTCGAGTTTAACGTGAAGCCCAAGCGGGTTCTGTTGATATATGCACAGGCGCCGTTCAACACGACGCTTTCGTACCAACACGGCTGGCCACGGCAATTTTCTGCCGACCGTCGCTTCACGTGCACACACATCAACGTCGGATACGGAGGGGTACTGGCCAAGGTGCGCGCCCTGCTTACTGCCCGAACCTGGACAGGTGATGCGATCGTCATGCTTCACTCTGTGTTCTCTAATGGCTGCCTGCTGGACGGACGCCTCTTTGATGTTATCTGCGATCTGGAGCAGCCAAAGGCATTCTTTATTGGCAACGAATACAAGCTCATGCCAGAAAAGATGCGCTTCTGTGAGGAATTGAGTGTTTCGCTTCTCGTCACACAGTCAACTGAGCCGACAGTTCGCTCCAAATACCACGAGCGACTGGGATGCTCTATCACTTCCCTTCCTAATGCAGGATTCGACTCCGAACTCTTCAAGGTGGTCACACCATATTCCGAGCGACCGGTCGATTTAGGTTACCGTGCCTTCGCGCCGGCGTGGTACATCGGGCACCGAGAGCGCCAGGAAATCGCTGAGTACTTCACATCTCATGCAGAACGCCTCGGGTTGACCGTGGATATTTCACTTGACCGCAACAGTCGTTTTGGCGAAGAAGAATGGGCAAGTTTCCTGAATTGCTGTAGAGGACAGCTCGGCACGGAGGCCGGGGGAGACTACTTTGATTTGACCGATGCCAGGCGTATAACAGTTAATGCCTACGTGCAGCATCATCCAGAAGCGTCTTTCGAAGAAATTCGTGAGCAATTCTTCGATGGAACACCGATTGACGTGCCAATGCGCGTCCTTACTAGCCGGAATATCGAGGCCGCGGGAACGGGAACCGTGCAACTTTTGTTTGAGGGACGATACGGTGATTACCTGCAGCCGGATATCCATTACATCCCGCTGAAAAAGGACTTCAGCAACGTTGACGAAGCACTTGAGAAGTTTCGCGACGACGCTTTCACTGAGAAGGTTGCCGACAATGCACTTCGACTGGTCAACGAACAATTCACCTATGAACATCTAATCGGTCGGTTTGCGGACGCCTTGGAACCATTGATTTAGCTGTGCGGGACTTCGAGAAACCAGGATGGGGGGACCGCGATGCAGGTTCTCTCCGAGCGATACTTCGGCCGCTAAGCCTACCTGTGCGGGAGGTTATAGTGCGTCTCAAGGCCGCGTACCGTTTGATAGGTTCGGCAGCGCCTCATGGAGAGACACGAGTGTTCTACGGGTACCGGCGTGTCCAAGGTGAAAAAACGGTGACCATCGGCGGGCTTGTCAAGGTTCAAGGATTGGCGCGCGTTTTCCCAAATACGCTACACGGGTTTAACGTCCTCTATCTTGTCAGCAGCGGTTTGCCGCAAGGAGCCGTTGCTCTCGCCCGAGCCGCTAAGCGCAAGAAGGTACGCGTTGTCATCAATCAAAACGGTGTAGCGTATCCGGGCTGGTACGGGCAAAAATTTGAATCAATTAATGCGCCAATGGCTGAATTACTGCGAATTGCCGACCATGTTTTCTATCAAAGCGAATTTTGCCGAATGGCCGCGGGCGAGTTCCTTCGGGTACGCCCCGTGTCATCAGAAATCCTGTATAACTCGATCGATACGGCCAAGTTTTCGCCGGGCAATAAGGCTGATGATTTGCCGCTGACGTTGCTCCTCGCGGGGTCGCAGGACAAGTCGTATCGAGTGAGAGTTGCCCTCAAGGTACTTGAACGTGTAGCGCGCCACCACGCTGGTGTACGGTTGATCATTACGGGTCGCCTTGGTTGGATGCGTCGAACGGAGGAATCTAGGAAGATGGCCCTTCAATGGGCAAGCGAATTGGGCATCGCTGATCGCGTGGACTTCACTTGACCATATATCCGCGAAATGTCTGTCAACATTTTTCGAAGTGCTCCTATTCTTCTGCACACGAAATATAATGATCCTTGCCCCACGGTAGTGCTTGAGGCAATGGCGTGCGGGCTTCCGGTTGTTTACTCTGCCACTGGCGGTGTACCCGAATTAGTAGGCTCGGACGCTGGCGTGGGTATTCCGGGAGAGGTTCGTTGGGACCAAGATATGCCACCTGATCCAGCAGACTTAGCCGATGCCGTGTTGACTGTGACTGACCGCTACGACCACTACAGCCAGGCGGCAAGACAGCGCGCCCTTGACCGGTTCGATGTCGGTCCGTGGCTGAAGCGACACGCTGAGGTGTTCCAACGACTCGTCACCTGAAGAAGTTCGCCAAAGAAGTCGGTGCACTGCCTTTTCGGTTATTGCCCGGTGCTGTGCGTAGGCGAGGAGTGCAATTTATTCTCCACGCTATGACTC
The DNA here is from genome assembly GCA_964455175.1 of uncultured Acidobacteriota bacterium. Classification (GTDB taxonomy): domain Bacteria; phylum Acidobacteriota; class UBA890; order UBA890; family UBA890; genus UBA890. The sequence goes on from CAYVUW010000034.1 coordinate 19,196, forward strand.
GGTTGCGCCCCGAGGCAGCTATGCGCGAATTGCTCCAAGTCGATACCGACGTGACCGGCTTGATCAACGAAACCGCGATTACTTATGGTGGCGGGGTGCATGCGAAGCACCGCCTGATGCGGTACCACGACTTCTTTGTCGACCGGATCCGGCCAGGCGAGCGTGTGCTCGACATTGGCTCGGGCAATGGCGCAGTGGCCCACTCTGTTGCTACTCGTTCTTCCGCGGTTGTGGTCGGGCTGGACCTAAATGAGGACAACGTTGCCAGTGCACAGCGCATGATCCCTCATTCATCACTGACTTTCGTCGTAGGTGAAGCTCCCGAGGACATTCCAGCCGAACGGTTCGACGTTGTCATAATGTCAAACGTGCTTGAACACCTTGAGCACCGTGTCGAATTCTTGAGGCTGATCCAGGAGCGTGTATCCCCGAGCCGTTGGCTTCTGCGTGTTCCCATGTTCGATCGCGAGTGGCGAGTGGCGATGCGCAAGGAACTTGGTTTGTATTACTTCGGTGATCCGACGCATGCTACGGAGTACACGCAGGCGAGTTTTGAGTTAGAGATGCAGGAAGCAAGCTTTAAAATCAATGAACTACAAATCAACTGGGGTGAAATCTGGGCCGAAGTATCGTACGACGTTCCTTGAACTCTACGCTGAACTCAATGTTTCCATTGTCTTCCTTTCTAGCCGATCAGTTAATTATTTCGACGACATTTCCTATTTTGGCGCTCATTTTGGGTGCCTGGTAAACGTTCAGGGTTAATCTCCTGCTTTAGGAAGCAACGAACGTTCCATCCCTGGTTCCCGGAGCAACAGAAGCTGAGTTTCATTTAGTTCCAGAAAGACGGACTGTGACAGAACAGCTGAATCGTCAACGCCCGGTAGTAACGGTGCTTATGGCTGTGTACAACGCTGAGCGGTTTCTAGCGGATGCGATCACAAGCATCCTGAAGCAGACTTTTAGTGACTTCGAGTTGCTGATAATTGATGATGGCTCCACTGATCAAACGGCTGACGTTGTCAGGCAGTTCAGTGATAGAAGAATTCAGTTCATGCCAGCGGGGCAGCGCCTTGGTTTGCCTGGTGCGCTGAACCTCGGGTTGGAGAATGCCTCGGGCGATTTGGTCGCGCGTCACGATCACGATGATATCTCTCACCCTCTTCGCCTCGAACAACAGGTTGCATACCTCGAAGCGAATCCTGACGTAGCGCTTGTTGGTTCGCGCGCGTGGCTTATCGACGAGGAGGGGAAGCGCATCGGACGACTTGACCGATGCCTGGATGAGGTGTCAATCCGCTGGTATCAGCTTCTTGACAATCCGTTTGTGCATTCCTCGGTAATGTTTCGGCGTAGTGTCGTATGGGACGAACTAGGTGGCTACGATGGTTCATTGCCTTCTTCGGAAGACTATGAGTTGTGGTCGAGGGTTCTCCAACATCATGCGGTCGCGAACATTCCGGACCGTCTTCTTTATTATCGACTTGCTGCGATGTCGAAGATGGCTGCAGATGAAAAGGCGTGGGAAGAAGGGCCCTTTCCCGAGATCTTGCGTAGTCTAGTGAGGCGTAACATTTGCAGTATGCTCGGTGACGTCGCCTCCGAAGATGAGATACGTCTGATGGGAGGATTTGTGCTTGGTGTTCAGGCAGCTGAGGTGGACCGTTTTATGGACGTGTTCTGGCGCCTCTGTGTGGCCTATGAGGGAAAGGTTCCGGCAGCCCGTAAATCAGCAGATTTTCGACGAACGCTCGCGTCCCAGGTTGATGCCATCGCGACAAGACTTCGTCCCTTTTCTCGCGGGGCAGGTCTGCGGGTATATCAGCGTGCGCTGGGTACGCGCCCGTCACTTGCTTGCGGGCTGCCGTGGGGCCGTGCCACTGCGAGGTTAATGCTTGGGGAGACGGGACGTTCCTGGCTTGCTCGTCTTCGTCGCCAGGGCAGAGCCTTTTCGGTTGCCGCATGAAGAAGAAGCTCGAAATCGGCTGTGGAGAGCGTCCAACGCCAGGCTATATCCACAACGACATTAACGCTTTCCCTGATGTGGAGCTGGTTTGCAATCCATGGGAAATCGATCTCGACGGCGAGTCCCTGGACGAAGCGTTGGCACTCGGGGTAGTCGAGCATTTGACGTATGAACAGGTTGAGATGACCGTTACCAATGTACAGCGCATGCTTCGAAGAGGTGGTTGCTTCTACTTCGATGTTCCGGATCTGCCTATCTGGTGCGGTTACGCCGCAGATTATTTTGAGGGCAGGCCCACGCCTTTCTCGATCGAGCATATCCTTGCGACGTTATATGGCTGGCAACGTTGGCCAGGTGACGAGCACAAATCAGGGTGGTACAAGGAAAATCTTGTCCAGATGCTGGAACGCGCAAGATTTCGTTCGGTGGAGTTTGGAGTCGAGATATTTCGGAAGCACGGAATTGAGCGTAACCGTATGAACAACCCTGCCGACGCGCATCTCTACTGCGTTGCGGTAAAGGACTGAACCCTAGGGAGCCATGAATATTTTGCTCACTGGCGGTGCCGGATTTATTGGCTCGCATCTTGCGGACGCCTATCTCCGAGAAGGGCACGCCGTAGTCATACTCGACGATTTCAGTTTCGGTCGGGAAGCAAATGTTCCCGCGGGAGCCATTGTGGAACATCTTGATATCCGGGACCCGGCTCTCCCCCAGGTGTTCGAGAAACATCGGATTGACTTCGTGAATCATCATGCAGCCCGTGCCGACGTGCGCGATGCAGTGAAACACCCGGAACTGTACCTCGATGTCAACGTTAGAGTCGGGTTAAATCTGCTTGAGTGTGCTCGCCACGCTAACGTACGAGGCTTCGTATTTGCCTCGTCAGGTGGCTGCTCGTATGGTGAGCCAGATTATGTTCCTACCGACGAAGAGCATCCTCTCAATCCCCACGACCCCTATGGGGCATCCAAGGTTGCGTTCGAGTTGTACCTTCAAACTTGGTCTAACCTGTATCAGGTTCCATACACCATCTTCCGTTATCCAAACGTTTATGGTCCAAGGCAGGATCCGTTTGGTGAGGCTGCTGTCATAGCGATTTTTGCGGGTCGGATGCTACAGCATCTTGAGGTGACAGTCTTCGGCGATGGTGATCAGATTCGCGACTTCGTATTCGTTGACGATATTGTCCAGGCCAACCTAATGGCTACCGAGAAGAGTGCCAATCGCGCTTACAACCTGGGGCATGCCGCCGGTGTCAGTGTCAACGATATCTATGGGAGCCTCGCGGCAATTATCGGTTATAAGCAATCTCCAATTTACGCGTCAGCGAGGCGAGGAGAGATCAGGCGCAGCGTACTCTTAAGTGATTGTATTCGCGACGACTGGGGGTGGCGCCCGAAAACCCTCTTAGAGGAAGGGCTGCGACGCACTGTCGAACACGTTCGAACTCACGAAATCGCAGCGAGTTCGGCCGATTCTTCCAATGCATGACACCTGCGCACTCGTTTTAGCAGCGGGCCGAAGTTCCCGCGTGTCATCGGTACTCGGGAATCGCTCGAAGGTCCTTTTGGATATCGGTGGCATGACTGTACTCGAGCGAAATCTTGAGTGGTTGGTAAATAATGGAATTACCTCAGCATGGATCAACCTGCACTACCGGCCGAAAGATGTCAGGGTCGTTGTCGGTGATGGCGCCCAGCTTGGTCTCTCCGTGTCTTATAGTGAAGAGGCAGAATTGCTAGGCACGGCGGGCGCTTTTCGTGCTCTTGCGCCCGAGTGGACCGATACGGTGCTTGTCCTCTATGGCGACAACGTTACCTCTTTTGATCTGAACCGCTTTTTGGAGCGACACTGGAGCGCAGGGAGCCTAGCGACCATTGCACTCTTTGATCCAGAGGCCCACGCGAACAGTGGCATCGCTGGTGGCAAAGTGACTATCAAAGGAGAGCGAGTCATTGCGTTTACGGAAGGTGCTGACGCGGCCTCTGGTTCGTCTCTTGTGAACGCTGGTGTCTATGCCCTCGAGCCGGCAGTACTTGCCTATGTGCCTTCAGGCCGGGCCCCAGATTTCGGGAGAGATGTATTTCCTGCGCTCCTAGCTGCCGGTGAGCAGGTGACGGCACATGTGATGGAGCCGGAAGGGTATTGTTTTGGGCTTGATACACCGGAAAGCCTACAGCGTACGCTGAAGGCTTTTGGTGAAAAAAAAGCCAGGACGCAATGATCATTACGCGAACTCCGTTCAGAGTCACCCTTGGCGGCGGGGGAACCGACCTGCCTTCCTACTACAGTCGTAATGGCGGCTTTGTTTTTTCGATGGCCATCACGAGATACATGTATGTGCTCGTGAATTCCAGGGAAATTGACCGAAAGATCATCCTGAACTACCGACAGAGTGAAACCGTTGATTCGGTTGACGAACTACAACACGACTTGGTTCGTGAGGCTTTGCGATTCATGGACATCCAGGAGGCAATTGAGATTTCCTCGATAGCCGATCTCCCTGCAGGCACTGGGGTTGGTTCTTCGGGAAGTTTCCTCATTGGACTGTTGCTAGGGTTGCACCAACTTAGAGACCAACATGTTGCGCTGCAGGCGTTGGCAGAGGAAGCCTGCACCATCGAGCTCGATGTGTTGCAGAAGCCAATAGGAAAACAGGATCAATACATCGCCGCCTTTGGTGGCCTGTCGGTGTTTGAAATCGACAAGCAAGGAGGAGTTCAATGTGAGTCCCTGGAGCTAGGGGATAGCTCACTCGCGGATCTTGTGGCGAACTCGCATATCTATTACACAGGAAAAGAGCGAGCTGCTGCCGAAATGCTCACACCCCAAAACCAGGCGATGATAAGTGATGACGACCCACGGCATTTGGAAGTCGCCAAAAGTTTGGACTGTATTAAAGAACTAGGTAGACGGACGCTTGAAGCGATTCGTGACGAAGACTTCGATGCCTGGGGCCGACTCTTACATGAGCACTGGACGTTCAAAAAGCGCCTGTCGACAATCGTTAGCCTTCCCAGTGTCGATGCACTCTACGAGGAGGTCCGTTCGCGATTTGGAGTGCTGGGTGGAAAGATCATAGGGGCAGGAGGTGGTGGTTTCCTGCTGCTTTATTGCCCAAAGAAACATCAGGATCTTGAGGGATTTATGGCCACTCATGGGATGCCGCGGATGCATTACATGGTGGAAAGGGAAGGCACAAAGGTGGTTGCTGACATGTCTACTACCCAGCTGCTAGATCGTGGGGAGTCGAGGGTATGAACCGAGCTGTATTTCTCGACCGGGACGGCGTAATTAACGAGGTAGTGGTGCGCGACGGTGTTCCCTCTTCGCCGCGCACACTCGACGAATTCATCCTTTGCGAGAGTCTGGATGAATCGTTGAGGCGCTTGTCTGATGGTGGTTTCCGGCTTTTTGTGGTGAGTAACCAACCGGATGTGGCACGCGGCCTGCTGGACCCGGAGGCGTTGACTCAGATGGGCGACCGTATCTGCGCGACGTTGCCGATTGAGGCCGTGCACGCATGCACGCATGATGATCGAGACCTCTGCGATTGTCGCAAGCCAAGACCTGGATTGATTCAAAATATCGCTGAACAGCACGATATCGTGCTCGGCGAATCCTACATCATCGGAGATTCGTGGAAGGACGTAGAGGCTGGTCGCAGGGCTGGCTGCCGAGAAATCCTTCTGAGGCGGCCGTACAATGACGGAATTGAGGCTAACCATGTTGTCAGTGACATGGTGGAAGCGTCGGACCTGATTCTCTCGGGCAACTGGGAGGCTCATGGCGACGGTCACGCACACGAATACCTAGATGAAGTGCAAGCAATCGCTGCGGCACTCGACACGGCGGTGCTTAGGCATCTTGTTGATGCGCTGATTAGTCTCCGAGCCCGTGGCGGAAGGCTATTCCTTTTGGGCGTAGGGGGTAGTGCGGCCAACGCATCCCATGCGGCGAACGACTTCCGGAAGATAGCTAGCCTTGAAGCTTACTGCCTCAGTGACAATGTCGCGGAGCTTACCGATCGGGTGAATGATGATGGTTGGGAAACCGCATACGCTGCCTGGTTGAAAGGATCACGCATCTCAGGCCGAGACGGTGTGCTTGTTATGTCCGTAGGTGGTGGGAGCACAGAGCGAGGTATCAGCACTTCGTTAGTCCACGCAATTGATACAGCGCGTCGAGCCGGTGCTACAGTTCTGGGCATTGTGGGTCGTGACGGGGGGTATACTGCCCGCGTCGCAGACGTCTGCGTAGTGGTGCCTTCTGTCAATCCGTCGCGGGTAACGCCTCACACGGAGGCGTTCCAGGCAGTTGTCTGGCGCCTTGTTGTGTCACATCCGGCGCTGCGCGCGCACGAGATGACATGGGAGACGATTCAGCAGAACGATAGGGCCGTCGAATAAGCGATGAAAATCTTTGTTGATTCTGCGAACTTGGATGATATAGCGGAAGCCCTCGAGCGCGGCCCGGGTCGCGGCGATCGCGTCCGACCCCGTCTGCGCGGCGAGATAGGCATCATCGAGCGGGCCTCGCGCGACGGCGGCGAGCAGCGCGGCGGTATCCTGGAAGCGAAGCGCGGAAGCCTCCACGACGCTCAGCCGCGCCTCTTGATAGGTTCTCTCCGCCTGCAGCACGTCGAACAGGCTGGCGGCCCCTTCGCGATAGCGGAATACGGTGAGATCGAGACTTTCCTGCGCCGCATCGAGCGCCTGGATGCGCCGCATCAGGGCCTCGCCATCCGCATCGAGCGCAGCGCTCCCGCCGGATACCTCTTCGAAGGCACCCAGCACGGTTTCCTGAAACAGGGCCACCGCCTCTCGATAGGCAGCGCTCTG
>CAYVUW010000035.1:0-25587 GCA_964455175.1 uncultured Acidobacteriota bacterium
ATCTCGAAGGTGACATCTATGTTGCCGATTCAAATACAGGTGGGTGACCTGAGACTTATTGGAGAGCTCAATGAGCTTAAGTGTGCTCGGGCTCTGGCATGCCTCCTGCCGCTGACCGCGAAGTTTCAGGTCTGGGGTGACGAGTTGCACTTTAAGGCTATGCTCGGAGACGACACTAGTGCACATCCTGGCAAGTCAGTGAGTATCGGCGACATTGGGTTCTGGAGTGAGGGAAACACACTTTGTATTTTCTTCGGCCCGACCCCTACTAGCTCAGGGGAAGATCCGGTTTCGGCGGTTCCCGTAACTATCGTCGGTCGGGTGAACAGTTTTGAGAAACTTCGGACCTGCAAGGAAGCTGGCGAGATTATTTTGCGAGCAAGGGAAGTCTAGGAGTCTCGATCGTTGCTTGTACCGTTAGTGTTTGCTAGTTAAACAATGTACTAATAGTGGAAACGACTCGGTCTACTTCCCAGCGGAAGATGGTTTGATCGGCGTCCACTGAAACTGAACGCTACCACTGAATCTCTCGCTCTGAGGTGAATAGCCAAAAGCTGCCGCCAGTTTCAAATTGTTGCTTGTTACACCAAATTTAGTATCGACGTTTTTGGTAATGCCGTCCTCCATGACGAAGTCACCGCCGACCCAGAGTTTGTCGGTGAGATACGAAACCATCTCGGCCTCCATTATGCTCTCCCTGTCGAGGTCGTCCTGTCCGAACCTTACTCCGTAGCCTTCGAAGAGCCAGGCGAGGGGGTCATCGTCTGGGTATAGTGGGCTTCGAATATTAATCCCGTCATCACCGAAAACATCCTCGTTGGGTACGAAGTCGAGGGTGTCGAACCCGGTGTAAGTATCTCCGCCATCCCGCATATTGCGTCCGTAGATGACCTGCTGCGATGCTGGGTTACCATTGGAGCCGCTGTTGGTCTCGTAACGTAATATGCCGCGCAGGATGTTTGCCATTTTGTTACCAGTGTTTAGGGACCAGCCAAACCCGCGACGGTCATGACGCACTGAGGCCACTAGGTCAACCTTCTCGACGTAGTGCCATATCTGTAAATTCGCACCGCGGCGGCGATTATCACCAACCCAGCTAGCGGAAAGACCGAAACCCTTACCCTTGCGTTTTCCGTACATTACGCCGGCGTGGAAGAGGCCAGCACTGCCAGTTCCCAGGTCGAGGGTGAAAGCCTCATATTTCTGGTTAACTTTCGCCTCCCAAGTCATGACACCTCCTTTAAACTGGGTGTTCAAGTACAGCTTTGTCGACTTGGTTGGGTTGAAACGACCGGAAAACACGTTGTTAAGCTTTCGACCCTCTCGGAAAGTGTTTGTAAAGCCCAGTGAGTAGCGTTTATCGGATAGCGTTGCAGTGTCCGAGATCTGGGTGCTGCCGAGTCGTATTCGGGACTTGTTTCGGATCTCAAGTTTCTGGGCGTAGACCGGCGAGGCAAGCAGCAGGGTCACCATAAATAAAACTGTGACCCTAATGCTGGAGCCTATGAAAAGGCGCTTTTGAATCAGTTTAGCTACAGCGGATTGCATAGGTGCACCTGTGTCCTCGGTCGGCACCCTTGTCTTTTAGCCCGGTTATGGGGTGCGATGCGACCCCAAACCCGCTGAAAATAGACGATTTACAATCTTTTTACATCTTGGTTGTAGCCTAAAACTTTCTACTGCCCGCTGATGATAGGTGCCAAAAGGTTGTCCACCGGAGCAAAGTTGTCAGTAAGGATAAGCCCTCCGCTGCGTTCAAGAACAGTTTCCATCTGGCCGCCGAGGATCCCGTCCTCAGCCCAGGCAAAAAGAACACCTTCGAACCCGTCGACGCCAGGACGAGTGCCCAGGTTGTGAATATCGAGTGGTCGCATCGAACATGCGACGATGAAAGTATCGCGATCATCAGTTGGCCCGTCATCCGAAGTCGAGAATACATACACGTATGCAAAGTTCTGGATCGACGTGCCAACGAAACTGCCGAGAAACCGCCCGAACCCCTCAGCGTAGATATCAATGATATTGATCATGTATACGCCGTCAGGTTTTAACAGTTCGCGCAACTTCGCAGTGAATTCGAGTGTCGTCAAGTGATATGGAACGCTTAAGTCGTTGAAGGCATCTCCAAAGATGAAGTCGTAGGATCCCGCGGCGTCGTCGCGGAGCAAATCCTCGACCAGGTTTCGGGCATCCATTGTGTAGGTTGTGATTTTGGTCTCGTCGTCTGGAGGCAGGTAGAGGGCGCGGTTTGCGGCACGTTTAACTGCCGGGTCTATCTCCGCGACGTCGATGCTGGCGACGGGATAGACAGCCTCCATGTAGCGCGGGAAAACGAAGCCACCGCCACCGATGAACAGCGACCGCAGCGGCTGGCCAAACGCTGCCACGCGCTCCACTATTGCGGCATAGATGGTTTCGTAATCGTAAATCAAATGGGTGACGTCGGTGCTTGAGACATAACTGTGCACTAAGTTGTCTAGCGCCAAAATCCGGGCGTTTTCGATGTCTGGAGCTTCATAGACTTGAATGGAGAAATAGTTACTCTCGCTGAAGTACTCCAGATTGGAGTGGTCCGGGCGCAGCAGAAGGAACATACCGATCTCCCGGGCCCATGGCCATGGTCCGAAGGAAACCACATTGAAAAGTCCGAGAATCATTAGCCAGGTAGAGATAAAAGCACCGCCGGAGCGGTATTCCATCGAGGCGAGTCCGAGTCCGATCATCGCCAGTAACCCTGCGACTGAGGTTACGATAGCGCGGGTACCGATCCATTCGATGAGCACGAACCCAGTCAGAAAGGTACCGAAGATCGAACCGGCTGCCGCCCACGCATAGATGTTGCCCATCGTTGTCCCGATCTTTTTGCCTTGGCCGAGCGCCATTTTTGCAACAATCGGGCCGATTGTTCCCAGCACGGTGGCTGGTAACAGAAAGATCACTATTACATTGAACAGCACCCAGCCTGACCATGACATGGATTCCGGGCGCCACCAGCTTCCAGCGTAGTGGTTTAGCCACAGGACGCTGAAGCTCAACACCGATGCGGCTAGAAAAAGCATAGGTAAAACACGCGTCGGTTGGTATCGGTCAGCAATTTTCCCGCCAGCGATATTCCCGATGCTGATGCCGGCTAGGATGACGCCGATGACAGACGTCCACGTATACAGAGAGACGCCCAAATTGGCTGCGACAAGTCGTGCGGCAACGATCTCCAGGACCATAATGCACGTGCTGCTAGCAAATACGAGGCTGTTGGCAAGCAACAACGTACGCGAAGTCCTTGTGTGCCCCTCTGGCTGATTTGGTGCTTTGTTGGCATGAGGGATGCCTTCAAGATGCCCTTCAATACTCACGGCCGCCCGTTCTATCCTTTCGTGGAAGGGAAACTTCTTAGACTTGCCCTCCATCAGTTTCGTTGTTCCGGGTTTAGCGAAAGTGTTCCGTCAGCCTCTAACTGGAGCTTCTTCGCGTTTTCCGGCATGGGCAAACATACCCTTCTCATAGGCCGTGATGTAGCCGGTAAATGCTGACGCCGCTACTGTCAACGGTGATGCAAGGTATAGCTTGCCGGGACCTGATCGGCCCTTATAGTTGCGGTTAATTGCGCTTACTGAAACTTGCTCGGTGTCCTCAGAAACCCCGGGGCCACAGCCGATGCAGGCACCGCAGCCGGGCTTAATCAAGGTAATTCCAGCTTGTTCGAAGGTTTCGATGAAACCCTGTTCAGCGGCGTATTGCTCCACCGCCATGGAGCCATACTGGATCAAGAACGCCACCCCATCCGCAACTCGAAACCCGGAATCGACAGCTTCCTTTACGACACGATGGTAAAACTCGAGATCATTAATTTTGCCGGCCGTGCAGCTTCCACCATAGGCAATGTCGATAGCTACGTGGCCGATTTCGGATACCAATGCGCCATTTGTGGGGTCGGAGGGTACGCCATGGTCAGGGTCGCCCGGATGAGCCACCATTGGCACCATCGTAGAAAGATCAATGATATAGACGCCGCCATCGTAGTTAGCCTCTGCATCGGGTTGCACAGCTCGCTGCCTCATGGCGTCGAGGTCAGTCCCTGGCCGATAGTGAGCAATCCATTCAAAGGTTGCCTCGTCTGCTTCGACGATTGCACCACGTGCCGAACACTCGGTCGCCATGTTGGTGAGTGTCGCGCGCTCATCCATTGATAGATTGGATACACCGTTGCCAGTGAACTCCATAACCCGGTTCAACGTCTTTTGTGGTTTGGCAAAGTGGAAAAGGATGTGAAGCATTACATCCTTCGCTGTGACGTTGTCAGGCAGTGTGCCCACGAGTTCGAAGCGAATTGCTTCAGGAACTTCGACAAAGGTAAACCCTGAATACACCAAATTAGCGTATTCGGTCGTGCCAACGCCCCACGACAAAGCGTTGTTGCAGCCACCCATGCAGGTATGGCTATCGGTAGCCTGGATCAAATCGCCAGGGCTAACCATTTGTTCACGTGCTACTTCGTGACAAATCCCTGGCGATTTCCCATCCTTTGTTAGGTAGTCATTGACGTTTGTGTGTTGCTGAAATTCACGCTGTAGTTTGCGCATGGTTTCGACCTGAGGCATGAACGGCCCCAATTTGGCAACTTCCTCCGCGTAGACAAGGTGATCCTCGAAAGCTGCAAAACGGTCGGAATGGCGCAATTTGTAGTCCTTGCCATAGGCTTCTTCAAGAAAATAATGCACCTGTGCGGAGGTGAACTCGTGCGAGTATCCACCATCGACTTCGACGAGAAGGGCCTCTCCAGGCTGTACCGAATACCTTGTGGTCTCCGAAAGGTTTCCTGTTCCACCAAGTTGAAAGGAATCGCTAGGCCTGTCTCCCACTAGATGGTCTGCGAGTATCTTTTCGGTCATATTCATTGGGCGGACATGGGTCGAGGGAGTAGGAACCTCAACCAAACCCTCAGCAAAAGCCTTAGCGAAAGGAAATAAACCGCCGTGGTGGACAACCATTCGCGTGATCGGGTCGTACCCTGCACAGAACTCCTCTAAGTCGACTTCTTCTCCATTTTGTAAGCGCTGCAGCAGCCGATAGTCACCCATTAGCACACCTTGGTGGATATTGTTCCGGGCGTGGATCGGTGCAAACGAGCCAGCAATTGCGATGCGAATGCCGGCGTGCTTTTCAGCGTGGACTGCTGCTTCTCTTGAACTACCGACACCTTTGCGATGGCCCGAGACGATAATCTCAAAGTTTCCGTTACGTAGCGCGTCCCTTTCGAAGACACGCTCGCCGTCTACGATATGGCCAGCGTAGGCTTCTCGTGCAACAACTTCAGGCTCGTGGTTGAAGCACGCCCAGGCTGGTGTCATCACGTCAGTGTTGATGTCATCGAGCAGGTCGTCGACTGCAATAGCACCCATTGCCAAGTCGAGATTGCCTCTCAGTTGCTGACGGATGAGTTCAGGGTCCTTGGTTAAAAATAGAACGCGCTTCCCCGGAGTTAACTTGACGGTCTTTGGCAGAGTCACAGGCGGTCTGGAACCTCGGAGTCAGAAAGACGAATGCGGCATATTAACCCCCAATTTTAGCACTGCCGTACTAACCTATCCTTGTTGAGGAAGTCTCCAGGGGAAGCTGGTTCTTCAGGGTCCCGTGCCGACGATTCAGGGAAGGTCGTTTTGCCAGAGTCCAAACCTAGTTTGCTGTCACTTGCCGATATCGAGGCGACACGCCGCCCGTTCGTTGAGGCTCGACCAATGCCCGGGCCACCGTACCGTGATCCACGGATTTTCTCGGCAGAAATCGAGACTCTTTTCTTGAAAATGTGGTTATGCGTTGGCCATCAGAGTGGCCTTAGTTCCCCAGGTGACTACCTAATGCGTGAGGTTGGGACCGAATCAGTCATTGTTCTGCGTGGTGATGACGGGACGGTCCGTGCCTTCCACAACGTTTGTCGTCACCGCGGCACGCGGTTGCTCGATGATGCTGTGGGCACCGTCCCCGCCTGTATTAGCTGCCCTTATCACAGCTGGGCGTATGGGCTCGATGGCAAATTGCTTACAGCACCTTTGATGGATGAAGTTGAGGGATTCGATAAGACTGATTACGCCCTCGGCCCTGTGCGTTGTGAAACTTGGAACGGGTTCATCTTTGTTAGTTTTGACCCTGATGCGGCGGCGCTCACCGAGTGCTTAGCGGGCCTTCCCGATTTCTCACGTTTCGGAATGGAGCGCTTGGGACTCGGTGCCACACACGAATACGAGATTGCCGCCAACTGGAAGTTGGTGTGTGAAAATTATGGTGAGTGTTACCACTGCCCGACAAACCATCCTCAGCTCAACCCCGTGTCTCACTTCCGCAGTGGTGGTGATAGCTTCGAAGGAGACTATTTTTGCGGCGGTCCGATGCGGCTCAATGACGGGTGTGTGACGATGACGGTGACCGGCCAGACGACGCGTGACCCAATTGAGGGGCTCGGTCCCGATGACCTGCGCCTCGTTCACTACTTCAATATCTATCCCGCATTTCTGCTGAGTTTGCACCCAGACTATGTACTCACCCATACCATCTGGCCAGTTGCCGCCGATCGTAGCGTTATTCGATGTGAATGGCTGTTTACTCCTGGGGCGATAGCACGTTCCGATTTCGACCCGTCTGACGCAGTAGATTTTTGGCACGTAACCAACGAGCAGGATTGGGCCATCTGCGAACGTGCCCAGAAAGGCGTTCAGTCGCGCAGCTATCGTCCAGGACGGTACCAGAGTCTCGAGAAGACGATCTATTTTTTCGACAACTGGTATTTGCGTTCGATGGAAACGGCATTGTCCGGTAATTGCAACGGCAACAACGGATGACAAAGCGTTATGACGCTGTTGTAATCGGGGCTGGACATAATGGGCTGGTCTGCGCCGCCTATCTGGCGAGAGCGGGCAAATCGGTGCTTGTCCTCGAGAGACGCCACCTGATCGGTGGCGCGACGGTTACTGAAGAGGTATTCCCCGGCTTTAAGTTTTCAGTATGCTCGTACGTTGTCAGCCTTATGCGGCCACGCATCATCAGCGAACTTGACCTGCCGCGCTTCGGATTTGAACTGTTGCCGCTGGACGGCACACTGGCTCCGACACCCGATGGTGACTATCTGATGCGCTGGCATGACGCCGAGGAAACGCGCCGTGAGCTAATGCGGTTCTCGACCACCGACGCTGATGCCTATGAGCAGTTCGGAAAGTTGATGTATCACCTTGCAATGGCAGTGCGGCCCATGTTGTCGACGATTCCGCCCGATCCGACGTCGGTGGGGCCCACTAACATTGCTGCCTTGGCCAAGGTTGGCAAGACCTTCGGACGTAATGTCGAACACCTCTACGACCTCGCTAAGCTGATGACGATGAGCTCAGCGGATTTTGTTGAGGAATGGTTTGAGAGCGAACCGCTACGGGGTTCGCTCGCGGCGAGCGGCATTATCGGTACGTTCCTCGGGCCACGCTCCCCCGGCTCAGCGTACGTCATGCTCCACCATTACATGGGTGAGATCGATGGCCAGTTCCGCGCCTGGGGGTTGCCGCGCGGTGGCATGGGTGCCGTCGCAGAGTCGATTGCCGGCTCGGCACGAAGTTTTGGGGCCGAGATTCGAACTGACGCACCCATCGCGCGCATCCTGGTCAAAGATGGGGCGGCAAAAGGCGTTGTGCTTGAGGGCGGAGAGGAGGTGTGGGCCGATACGGTGGTTTCGAGCCTCGATCCAAAACGTACGTTTCTGCAGCTAGTCGGAGCTGAGCATCTGGAAGACGAGTTTGTTTCGGCGATTGAGCGATACAAGATCCGCGGCTCCTCGGGGAAAGTAAACTTGGCGCTCGATGCCTTGCCACAACCTACATGTCTCGAAGGCATCGAACAGAAGACAGGGTTCCCCCCCGAGTCGTATCTTCGGGGCGCGATCTCGATCAGCCCGAGCATTGATTATCTTGAGCGTGCCTACCAGGATGCCAAATACGGGCAATTCTCGCGCCAACCCTACATGGACATTGTGATTCCTACCCTCTCCGATCCATCTATGGCGCCGCCTGGTAAGCACGTGATGTCGATTTTCGTCCAGTATGCGCCCTACGAGCTAGCTCTGGGTACGTGGGAGGAGCAGCGGGAGGCGTTTGGCGACACGGTGATTAATACCCTTGCCGACTACATCCCGAATCTTAAAGACATCATCCTCCACTCCCAGGTACTTACGCCGTGGGATCTGGAACAGAAGATTGGCCTAACCCAAGGAAACATCTTCCACGGTGAATTGTCGCTTGAGCAGCTATTTTTTTTGCGCCCCGTGGCAGGGTGGGCCGACTACCGGACGCCCCTTAAGAACATGTATCAGTGTGGATCTGGGACCCATCCAGGCGGTGGGGTAATGGGAGCGCCAGGCCACTTAGCCGCCCAAAAGATCCTGGCAAAGGGTCCTTAATGCGAGTGCGACCATTCGGTAGAAACGTTCGATGAGTGGCTGCTACGACGTGGCTGTTGTTGGTGGCGGGCACAATGGCTTAGTGGCCGCGGCCTACTTAGCACAAGCTGGCCAGTCTGTCGTCGTCCTGGAAAAGAGACCAACTGTTGGCGGTAAGGCAAGCACCATCGAGGTAGCTCCCGGCTATCGGTCCTCTTCATGCTTCCAGAGTGCCGAAACATTCAGCCCTACAATTTTGAAAGAATTATACTTGCCGGGTCATGGTCTAGAGGTTTCGCAGCCCCGAGGGACGTCAGTAGTTGCTGAGGATGGACAGTGGCTTTTGTTCGATGGTAGTGGCCATCTGCCTAGTAATGGTAGCCAGGGGGTATCGGTAGCGGATCGCTCCGCCATCGCCGAGCTTGAGCGTTTGCTCCACTGTACGGTTCGGGCGTTGGCTCCGTTGTATCAGGCAGCTCTTCCTGAACTCCAGGATCTCGGGGCCAGCGATACCTTTGACCTGCTGCGCATTGGATGGCGTCTTAGGCGATTGGGACGTCGTGACATGCGAGAAGCCATACGGTTTTTACCAATGTCAATGCGCGACGTGGTCGAAGAACGTTTTGAAAGCCACATTCTTGGCGCGGCAATAGCGGGACTGGGCCTTCAGGGGGGATGTGCTGGCCCCTATGCTCCAGGGACCGCGTTCGTTGCCCTTCACCACCAGATTCAAAATCCACGGCCATTGTTTTCTGGCCCCGTGTTTGTCAAAGGCGGATTGGGTTGTCTCAGTGACATGTTGTCGGCGGCGGCACAGTCCTCTGGCGCAGTGGTACGCACGGAGGCTGAGGTCAAGCTGATCGAGACGGCCAATGCTTCGTCGCAAGGAGTGACACTTTGCAATGGTGAACATGTTGAAGCGTCCATTGTAGTGTCGGACCTGGATCCACAGAGGACACTGTTGTCACTGGTTGATCCCCGGCAATTGTCTCCGGAGTTCATCAACGCCGTGTCCACAGTACGGGCACGTGGTGGGGTTGGCATCGTGAGTTTCGCCCTCGACGGAATACCGGACCCACCTGGAGGGTCTGCGGAGCTTTCACTCAGCGGTCGTGTTCAGATCGGGGCCTCGGTTGTTGAGCAGGAGCGTGCCTTTGACGCTATGCAATGCGGTGAATTAGCAGAGAAGCCATTTCTTCAGCTAACCATTCCCACGTTGACCGATCCTGGTCTAGCGCCCGATGGCAAGCACGTAGCGACGGCCTGGGTTTTGGGAGTTCCCAATGATTTGGATTCTTTGGAGGAATTGGTTGCAAGTCGAATCGAGATGGTTCTTCCGGGATTCGCGTCTCGGGTGGTTGGCTGTGCCGTGGCAATGCCTAGTGACATCGAGGAGTGTTATGGGGCAACAAACGGCTGTTTGTTCGGTGTCGATGTTAGCCTTGACCAGGCGCTGTTTTTGCGGCCACTGCCGGGTTGGTACCGATACAACACACCGCTTCGTGGTCTGTATCTCTGTGGTTCGAGTACCCACGGGGGTGGTGGTATTACTGGACTTCCTGGACGCAACGCGGCAAGACGGATCATCGAGGATCTGAAAGCAGGGAAGGTGGGCTGATGGCCATCGGGACTCCATTTCATCCTCGCACTTCGGTTCTCAATAAGAGTCTGAACTGGCGCCATTGGTCGGGATACTTTAGCGCTGGATGCTACGACGACTTCGTGCAACCTGAATACGCCGCGATTCGCAATAAGGCGGCACTGATCGACGTATCACCACTTTATAAATACTGGGTCGAAGGAACTGGCGCGACCGATTTGATTCAGCGGGTTTCCACACGCGACATCACCAAGTGCTCGCCGATGCAGGCGATTTACACGCCGTGGTGCGACTCTGATGGAAAGGTTATTCAGGAGGGCACAGTCTTCCGGCTCGATACTGATGTTTATCAGGTCAACGCTGCTGAGCCAGCTATGCGCTGGCTACAACTAAACAGTGAGGGACTTGCCGTGACGATTTCCGATCGTTCAGCGGCGGTTGCTGCCCTGGCTCTGCAAGGACCCACCTCACGCAAGATCCTGAAGGCGTGCTTCAAAGGGGACGCTAACGGCCTCCGATTCTTTCACCTCACAGGCGGAACGATCGGTGGCATGCCCGTCACGATCTCTCGCACGGGGTACACGGGGGACCTTGGCTATGAGATTTGGATTTCAGCGGATCATGCCATCACGGTCTGGGACACACTGCTCGAAGCAGGACGATGCCTCGGGATTACGCCGTGCGGCATTTTGGCGATGGATGTGGCTCGCGTTGAAGCCGGGTTCATCCTTATCGATGTTGACTACATAAGCGCTGAGCGGGCCCTAATACCAGAGCACAGAGCATCGCCATACGAACTGGGTCTCGGTTGGGCGGTGGATTTCGACAAGAAAAATTTTGTTGGCCGCGACGCTCTCCTGGCTGAGAGCGTGCGGGGTAGCCTCCGTAGTGTTCTCGGTATCTGCATAGACTGGGAGCCACTCGACGAGATCCACGCTGGTGACAATCTCATGCCTGATCTTCCACAGCTTGCCTGCAGAGAGCCGGTTCCGGTATATGCAGGTAAGGACCAGGTTGGCCGGGTCACCACCCGGTGTTGGTCCACATTGTTGAAGAAGTACATTGGAATCGCCACGGTCCAGGCGTCCTACGCGAGCCACGGTACCGATGTCGAGATGGAGTTGACCATTAATTTTCGGCGTGAGCGCGTCCCAGCGGAGATGGTTCAACTGCCCCATTTTCGTCCGGAGCGAATGAGAGCGTAGGACGCTACCGATGTGTGAGTGGCGGAGCTATTTCGGGAAGCCAGGAGAGCCCCAGGCGGCTACAATTCCCTCGTGAACAAGATTCGTAATTTTTGCGTTATCGCCCATATCGACCACGGCAAGTCAACGCTCGCCGATCGCCTTATCCAGCGCTGCGGTGGCGTCTCCGACCGCGAGTTCCACGACCAGTTGCTGGACACAATGGACCTGGAACGTGAGCGAGGCATCACGATCAAGAGCAACACAATTACGCTTGCTTACGCAGCCGAGGACGGCCAGACGTACACATTCAACCTAATCGACACACCCGGCCACGTTGACTTCGCTCACGAAGTTCGCCGTTCATTGATGTCGTGCGAAGGTGCGCTTCTGCTGATAGATGCTACACAGGGTGTTGAGGCACAGACTTTAGCTAACGTCTATCTGGCCTTCGAGCAGGAGCTTGAGATCCTACCGGTGATCAACAAGATTGACATGGAGGCTGCCGATGTCGATCGGGTTCTTGAGGAAATCGACGAGGAACTAGGTCTCGACCCGTTCGAGGCTATTCCGGTATCCGCGAAGGAGGGTGACGGCATCGAAGAGTTGCTCGAAGCCATCGTCGATAAATTACCGGCACCCAAAGTCGACCTCGAAGCGCCACTGAAGGCGTTGATTTTCGATGCTGAATACAATGCTTACCGGGGTGTGGTGTTGTTCGTTCGGGTAGTAGATGGGTCGATTTCTCCAGGACAGACCATCCGCCTGATGCATAACGGTGCGCAGTATGAGGTCGAAGAAGTTGGTCTTCTCCAGCTTCAGCGGGTGGAGCAGCCGCAACTCGGATCGGGGGCCGTTGGCTACGTGATTGCTGGCATAAGAGCGATCGGCGATATCGATATTGGCGACACTATTACCGACGCGACGAATCCTGCAACCGAACCGTTTGCGGGCTACGTTGAGGCCAAGCCGGTGGTTTTTTCGTCGATTTTTCCGGTCTCAAATGATGACTATGAGGATCTTGCTCGTGCGCTTGACAAGTTAAAACTCAATGATGCTGCGCTCACCTTCCAGAAGGACTCATCCAGTGCCCTGGGGTTCGGTTTCCGCTGTGGATTTCTCGGAATGTTGCACCTGGACGTTGTGCAAGAGCGCCTCAGCCGGGAGTTTGATCTTTCGTTGCTGCTGACAGCGCCGTCGGTCGAGTTTCGCGTGACCACTGCCGACCGACAGACTCATATCATCGAGAACCCCTCCGAGTACCCCGATCCGGCCATGATCGAACTTGCCGAGGAGCCTTACATTAAGGGATCGATCCTGATGCCAGATCGTTACGTTGGCACAGTAATGGAATTGTTGCGTGAGAAACGAGGTGCCGATATCAAGTTTAACTACCTTGCAGCTGGTCGCATTGATATGACCGCTGAGTTGCCCCTCGCTGAGGTCCTATTCGATTTCTATGATCGACTAAAGACAATCACTCAAGGATATGGATCGTTTGACTACGAGCTTCTCGATTACCGACCAACCGATCTGTCAAAAGTCGATATTATGGTCAACGGGGAGAAGGTTGACGCGCTTGCTATGCTGGTACATCGGGATAAAGCCCGTGCACGTGCTCTGCACGCCTGCAAGCAACTTGAACGTACTATCCCTAAGCAGAACTTCAAGATCGCTATCCAGGGTGCGATCGGCCGCGATATCATCGCGCGCCGCACCATAAGTGCTCACCGTAAGGACGTCACTGCTAAATGCTACGGTGGGGATGTAACGCGTAAACGAAAGTTGCTTGAAAAACAGAAGGAAGGCAAGAAACGGGCTCGTGCTTTCGGTAACGTTGAGGTTCCTCAGGAGGCCTTCCTGGCGGTGTTGCGGGCCGACCCGGACGAGTCATGAGTGAACCGTCAGGCCATCCGACTAAACGCCTGACGAACTTCCCGCAGACTACCTCCAGTACGATTCTGCCCTCCCATACACCTGGGCTTTATATCCACGTTCCCTTCTGCAGCCGAGTTTGTCCGTATTGTGACTTCGCAGTGCAGACCGGTGGGCCGGAGAAGCAATTCGCATACGTGGATTCGTTAGTGCAGGAAATCCGTGGTTGGGGTGCGGAGGTTGGGGAGCAGGGTAGTGTTCTTGGCGCGTTGGCTCGTGAGACAGACCAGAGTGCGCCAGGTTGGTCCTGCATGGAACCGTTTGACAGCGTCTACCTCGGTGGTGGCACGCCATCGTCGTTAACCCTGGACGCACTAGAGACTGTGTTTGCAGAACTTTCCGGAGCGTTTCAGCTTGCTGCTGATCGCACAGTCACTCTAGAGGCCAACCCAGAGGACGTAACCAAGGCGAACCTTGCTGCTTGGCGCGACCTTGGAATCAACCGACTCAGTCTAGGTGTTCAGTCCTTCGATGACGATGCCCTCTGCCTTTTGGGGCGAAGGCACACCTCGAAGGACGCGATCTCTGCAGTGAGAGCAGCGCTCGCTATCGATTTCGACGTTGTCTCCCTCGACTTGATCTACAGTGTTCCAGGGCAGTCTGCGGACAGCTGGCTGTCGACGCTTGAGCAGGCGGTAGGTCTGGAGCCACACCATATCTCCTGCTACGAGCTCACGGTGCACGAGGCGACACCGTTTTTTAGTGCACGGAAACATGGCCAGCTCGTTGAGGTTGATGAAGACACCAAAGCCGACCTCTTCTTCGTCACTCACCGATTTCTGGCTGAGGCCGGCTATTTTGCTTATGAGGTGTCAAATTTTTCGCGCGAGGTGGCAAGTCGGTCTCGCCACAATCAGAAGTATTGGGATCACAGCCCTTATCTGGGCTTTGGTCCATCCGCCCATTCTTTCGACGGAGATAGCGTGAGATGGTGGAACGAACGCGGTCTCGATGACTGGGCCGATGGGCTCGATAAGGGGCGCTTACCGATTGCGGACACAGAACTGCTAACCCGCGAGCAGCTCATTCTTGAGGAGGTTGCCCTGAATCTTCGGACGATGGCCGGGCTTGACTTCGAAGGCATCGAACGGCGGTTTGGTGTCGACCTCGAGAGTCTTAACATCGAGGTTATAAAGGATCTGCGGAAATCTGGCCTGGTTGAGGCCGATGCTGCGGCCAAACGGCTCGTACCAACGTTGGAAGGTCTCGCGGTTGCCGATACCCTGGCCGCTTCCCTCGAAATCACTTCAAGTTGATCACGCCTGTGCGGGACGGCTGAGTCAGCTTATGCACCAGGGTTAGAGGCTTGCTTCGAGGATTCCTTGTCGAGGCATGTTTGCCTAGATTGTGCGTGGACACCAATCGCCGTTATTGAGGCTCCCTGATCCAAAGGACCGAATCTGGCGGGGCTTCGTCACAGGCGATGCGCTCGGTCATTCCGCTGGCGATACTGGCACAAGCGATTCGGGCGCCGGCGGAGAGTGCCTGCTCACGGGAGGCGCCTGCCGCTGTCCCACAGTTCGTGCGGCCCTTGTAGGTGATGCAGATCTCGGCTTCGTAAGGATGGATGCCGACCGAGCTATAAATGATGATTGCCAGCATCGCCGCGACGAACACCACAACGAGCATGACTAATCCGGTGCGTGACTTGTTCATGTTGATCCTCCGCGTTCGGGTCGACGTTAGCCTTGGCAGCTCAAGAGTTCTCTTCGCACCACGCGCGAGCGTTCTGGAACATTTGTAGCCAGGGGGAAGCTTCCAACTTCCAGTCGCCCGGCATCCAGCCCCACTGCCAAGGTAGAAAAGTGCGCTCGGGGTGGGGCATCAGGGCTAGGTGCCGACCGTTAGGCGAGCATAGTGCGGCGATACCATTAGCAGATCCGTTCGGATTGAAGGGGTAGAGATTAGTTACCTGGTTGTCGTCGTCGACGTACCGGATTGGGGCCAAACAATCGGCTTCGACGCGCTCAAGAATTTCGCGGTCGGGAAAAAAAGCGCGTCCCTCACCATGTTGGAGCCAAATGCCAAGTGTCGAGCCTTCCATGCCTTGCAGCATGATCGCTGGGCTCTCATCGATGCGAACACTAACGAAGCGCGATTCGAAACGACCTGAGGCGTTACGGATAAAGCGTGGCTGGATCTCATCGGCAATACCTGCCCACGGCACCCATCCGAGCAAGGCATGGAGCTGGCAGCCGTTGCAGACTCCGAGGCTAAATGTGTCTCTACGCTCATAGAATGACTGAAATTGCTGATAGACACGCGAATGGAAGCGAATCACGCCGGCCCATCCTTTGGCTGAATCCAGCACATCGGCGTAACTGAAGCCACCGACGAATACGACGCCTCTAAATTTCTCCAGTTTGACCCTTTCTTGCAGCAGGTCGGACATCGCCACATCCCAGGGCTCAAAGCCGGCCGCGTAAAAGGCCGAAGCCATCTCTCGGTCCCCATTGCTACCTTCCTCGCGGATGATGGCTACTGGGACCTTGTCCGCTGCCGCAAGGATTGCGGGCGCAGTGAGATTGGCAGCGTACGTCAACTGGAATGGTGGGGCGCCTCGCAATCTCAGCCCAGTTTCTTCCTGACTGACGTACGCAGGATTGGCTTGTAAGCGGTCGATTTGGAAGCTGGTAGCTTCCCAGACGTCGCGCAAATCTCGCATGTCAGCGTCAAGGACCTCATTGTCACCTTGGTGTATGCGAACTTCCGGTTCGGCAATTGAGCTGCCGATCATTACACATGGAATTTCGGCTTTGTGGAATGCAAACTGAACTTCCTCTGCAATAGCGTCTGAGACTTCGATTACTAGCCCGAGTTCCTCACAGAAGAGAAAGTCCACAGGGTCGACGTCAGCGGGAAGCGAAACTTCAATACCGCAATTGCCCGCGAACGCCATCTCAAGAAGAGTTGTCACTAAGCCACCGTCACTGCGGTCATGTCCGGCGCTGATCAGCCCGTCGGCAAGAAAGTGTTGTACGGTATCGAACGCCCGGGCCAGTGTTCCGGAGTCCTCGAGGTCTGGGCATTGCGCGCCGAGCTGATTAAACACTTGTGCCAGCGCAGACCCTCCGAGTCTTGTGTTTCCGTTCCCTAGATCGATGTAGAGAAGCCGGCCATTGCCAGGAAGCTTTAGGTCGGGCGTCACTGTTTTAGTGATATCGGGACAGGGGACGTATGCTGAGATCACTAAGGCACCAGGGGCTTTCACCAACTCATCTTCGCCGTCTGGGCTAGGAGCGATCGCTGCCATCGACAAGCTATCTTTACCCCCGTCTATGGCGATGCCCAGGTCTAACAACACCTCGCTCAAGGCAACTGCCGCATCGTATAACCTAGCTCCCTCTCCAGGGAGCTTGGCGGCCCACATCCAGTTGCCCGAGCATTTCACGTCACTGAGATTGCTAGTGAGTGCCCAAACCAAGTTGGTAAGGGCCTCGCCAACACACATTCGCGCCATAGCAGCTGGATCGAGCAGGCCCTTGATCGGTTGTTCGCCAATGGCTGTAGCGGCTCCGCTGATGCCGAAATGGCTTTGTGCAACCACTGCAACGTCTGCGACTGTTAGCTGCAGTGGGCCGACACACTGCTGTTGCGCTACCAGACCTGTAACCGCGCGGTCGACCTTTGTAGTCAGGAAGCGTTTTGAACCTACCGACAACAAGCGTAAAACTCGTTCGAGCGCATTTGCTACCGAAAGGTTTACGGGGAATTCTAAGGGCGCTGATGAAGTTGAAATCCGGTCCAGGTCGAACGTCTTCCGCGGCATGTCGCCGAGCACCGCATCCAACTCCAAGTTGACCGGCTTTGAGTCATCGTGTTCATCCCACAAAACAATGCACCCGTCTCCGGTAACTTTGCCGACGAAACCCACGGGGGCCATTTCGCGGGCACAGAGATCTCGAAAGAGTGCCTCGTGTTCAGGCTTCAATAACAGTGCATCCTGCTCTTGGGACTCTGCCCCCCAAATCTCAAGTACCGATAGCGTTGCGTCGCCGACAGGGAAATCACGCACGTTGATTTGCGCACCAGCGGGTTCGACGATTTCTTTCAGCACGTTGCAGTTGCCGCCGGCGCCTTGGTCATGGATTGACACGATGGGGTTCGCGTCCCCGAGTTCTACGCAGGCACGCAGTACCCGGTTAACCTTCTGTTCCATCTCGGCGTCGCCTCGCTGTACGGCGTTAAAATCGAGTTCGGCGACGTTTTCACCCTGGACCATGCTCGACGCCGCGCCACCACCCATCCCAATCCTGTACGCGGGACCCCCAATCTTCACGACCCACATCCCTTTTGCCGGCGCATCCTTGTCGGTGTGCCGGGCGTCGATCTGTCCGATACCACCGGAAAACATGATCGGTTTGATCCACTCACGTCGCTCACCGCTCGGCAAGCGCATACCAAACGAGCGCGTATAACCTTGGATTACTGGCTCGCCAAACTTGTTGCCGTAGTCCGAAGCACCATCGGATGCCTCGATTTCAATTTGCAGAGGCGCAGCCAAGTTGTCAGGGTAGTTGAAGCTGCTGTTTTCCCATGGGAGAGGATAGTCCGGTATCTGCAGATTCCCGACGCAGTATGCGGCGGTGCCAGCGACAACTAGTGATCCACGTCCAGTGGCATGTACGTCGCGGATCCGGCCTCCAGTTCCGGTCTCGGCCCCAGGAAAAGGAGCGACTCCGGAAGGGAAGTTATGAGTTTCTGCTGTAAAAATAATGTCGTAGTCAAGTTTCTTGAGAGAAAAGGGGCTCGGTGCGCCAGGTTGTTTAGGCACAACTGTTTCTATCCGGCAGCCGCGAATTGCACTTGAGTTGTCACGGAAGGCGATGACGCTATTGTTAGGGTTGGCGTCTAGAGGCGCCTGTATCAATGCCATTAGATGGTTGGGCATTTCTTCTCCGTCGATGACGAGACGGCCTTTGAAAAACCAATGCCGGGAGTGCTCGCTGTTGGACTGAGCGATGTCAAAACATTCGACATTGGTGGGATTGCGCCTGATGCGATCACGGAAAAGTGTCGTGTAATAATCGAGATCCCAATCGTCGAAGGCGAGGCCCATTTCTGCGTCGATGCGTTCAAGTGCAGCCTGGCCTTCCTCAAGTACCGGGACTTCAAGCACCGATTCGGGTGCGATTCCAGTGGCAAAACTGTCTAGTCGTTGTGGATAGAGGCACTCAGTCATGCGGTCGTGCACAAGTGACAGGAACTCGGAGAGCTGGCGCTCGTCAAGTGGAGTGTCACTGTGTACAAGATAGCGTCGTGAGCGCTCGATCCGTTCGATACTTTCGAGTCCACAAGCCTTGCAAACCGAGACGGCGTTGGTCGACCAGGCTGTTGAGAAATTAAGGCGTGGGCCAACCTCAACTAGTGTCCGTCCATCATCCACTTTAAGGAAGCTCTTGGGGCTGAATTGATCTGGCTCGAAAGTCTCGCTTAGCAGCCAGCTAAGCACACTAGTTTCCTTCGTAGTGAGATTGTCAGCAGACTTAATGTTGAAGCAGAATTCGGAGTCGATGGCCTGAATGTCAGCCGAAACTTTTTCGCGAGCCTGTTGCAGAAGGGTGTTGGCTGCGGTTGCAGAAGCACCGGGAGTGCGGAAAAAGTGAATCAACCCCATGAACGATTTCAGTGCGTTGACGCCAGAAAACTGGAGTTTTGATATTTGGCAAGGATGAACGACTCAACGTCCGGAAGATACCGCATCTGAAGGTCGATGGCTGACCGTTTTAGCCTAATTTCGAGGAACGGGTCTCGATGTGGTTTCACGATTTCCCTTGCACGGGATGGTTCGTGCGGTCAAGGTGGAAGCATTCTCTTGTGCCTCCAGTGTACAGTGGCTGGCGTGGTCCTGCGGGGTTCTTTGACTGTTGACAAACTAGTTGCAGCACGGAAGATTTTCGCCAGCAGGTTCAGTGAGTGGTTGTCGTTGTCGCAAACCGGCATCCATGAGACAGGCTGAGGTGAGTTGATGATGTTAAAAACTATAATCGCGCTGTTCTTCCTAGTTGTCTCCGACGGGTTTGAAGCAGACAAGGCTGCAGGCCGCAATGCTGGGGAAATCCGTTCAGGCCAGAACGCCTCCACTCCAGCAGAACAGCAGGAGGGGCCAGATACTGCAGCGTCTGCGCGCTTGGACCCCGTGCATTTCTCGAACCTCAAGTGGCGCAGTATCGGCCCGGCGATCAGAAGCGGTCGTATTTCGGACATTGCCGTAGTAGAGAGTGATCCTGACATCATCTACGTGGGTACAGCTGGAGGTGGCGCCTTTAAATCCGTGGACGGTGGGATCACCTGGGATCCAGTGTTCGAAAAGGAAGGAAGCTCTGCAATTGGCGGTATTGCCGTGGCGCAGTCAAATCCAAACGTTGTGTGGATCGCCACGGGGGAGCCAAACGGACGAAACTTGGTTAGCACATCCTGGGGTGACGGTGTCTACAAGTCGGAAGATGCGGGCAACAGCTGGACTCACATGGGGTTGCGTGGTTGCCAACAGATGGGACGTATCGCCATCCACGCGAATGACCCACAAACTGTATTTGTCAGTTGTATCGGATCGTTGTGGGACACGGCTGAGGACAATGAGAGCCGAGGTCTTTACCGAACCATAGACGGCGGTGGCACATGGCAAAAAGTGCTCTCAGCGGGTTCTCGGGCAGGCGTCGTCGAGGTGGTGATCAACCCGGACGATCCAGACTTGCTCTACGCCGGTGCGTGGCAGCGTGAGCGCCTTGATTGGAGTTGGTTGTCCACAGGTCCCGAAAGCGGCGTGTTTCGCTCGATTGACGGTGGGGGGACATGGGACCGGCTTAGCAACGGACTCCCCACTGGAGATACTGGGCGTGTTGGTCTGTCGATATGCCGAAGTCAGTCGGACACCATCTATGCCGTTACCGAGGGGGATGGTGGTGGCATTTATCGCACCAATGATCGAGGAGCGAGCTGGGAGCTTCTCAATACGGAGGTCGTATCCTCTCATTGGTATGGGCAAGTGCGTTGCGATCCTAACGATCCTGACAGGGTTTATGTCCTTTCCACCCAGTTTTACGTCTCCGAAGATGGTGGCGAGACTTTCCGTACCGACCTGTTGGGCAGGAGCGTCCATGTCGATCATCACGCACTGTGGATCGATCCCGCTGACTCAGATCATCTCGTGCTCGGCAACGATGGGGGTGTGTATTTCTCGAACGATGGTGGAACGCATTGGCGCCACGTCGGGAATTTGCCAATCATGCAGTTTTTTGAAATCGGTGTCGACATGCAGGAGCCCTTCTATCATGTCTACGGGGGCACCCAGGACGACATGTCATGGGGTGGCCCGAGTGAGACGCGTCATGATGACGGTATCGTCAACGACGATTGGTATATGACAGTGGGCGGGGACGGATTTTACGCTCGTGTCGATCCCAGTGATCCCACCATCGTCTACTCCGAATCGCAAAATGGTGGAATAGTGCGCTTTGATACCCGAACGGGGGAACGTAAGCGGATCAAGCCCGTGGATCCTGAGGTAGGGGAAGGATATCGATGGAACTGGAGTGCCCCTATTTTGATATCACAACACGATCCGACAACCGTGTTTTTCGCTGCTGAAGTGCTATTTCGGAGTCGGAACCGTGGCGATACCTGGGAGGTAATCAGCCCCGACCTGACACGAAAACTCACGTACGAAAACCAGATGAACGACTACGGGACCATCCGTGTTATTGCCGAATCCCCACATCGGCGCGGAGTTCTTGCTGTAGGGACTGACGATGGCTTAGTCCAGGTGACGCAGGACGGCGGCGAGACATGGCAGACAACGGAATCTCTCCCGGGAGTACCAGACCTATCCTTGGTACGGCGCATCATTTTGTCGGTGCACGATGGCGACACGATCTATGTTGCATCGTCGAACCATGAATACAACGATTTCAGTCCGTATCTCATGAAAAGCATCGATTTCGGTCGCAGCTGGATCTCGATCACTGGAAACCTTCCCAAGGATCAACATATCCGTGCATTGGCAGAGCACCCACGTAATCCGGATCTTCTGTTTGTCGGCACCGAGCGCGGTGTCTGGGTCTCTATCGATGGCGGTGGTTATTGGGTTCCGCTCAAGAACAACCTGCCCACCGTGCCGATACACGATATGGTCGTCCATCCACGCGAGAATGATTTGATAGTCGGCACTCATGGCCGCAGCATCTGGATCCTCGACGACATCAACATGCTCGATGAACTGGCAGTTACGGTTGCCACTCCTGAAGCACGTCTGTTTAGAGTCTCGCCTGCACTGCAGTTCAATTCATTCAATCGTGGCCGGCAGTTCAACGGAGACAGCTATTATCGGGCGTCAAATCCACCAAGAGGGGCAATACTAGACTACTGGCTAGACCCCGCTGTGATGGTTGTTCCAGATAGCGAGCAGCCTCCTCCGGTATCGCTTGAGATTTTCGACCTGGACGGCGCACGGGTCCGATCCCTGGATTTGCCTCAGGCCGCAGAGAGCCCAGGTAGTCACCGCGTCGTCTGGGATATGCGTTATGGACCATCCTATGTACCCCCGGAGGGTGAGGGCGGAACTGTTAGAGGGCCTTGGGTGCTGCCCGGAGAGTATGAAGCTCGCCTCACTGTTGGCGGGATAGTCAGCAGTCAACCAGTGGTTGTCGAACCTGACCCCTTAGTTTCCATCTCAAATGAAGATCGACTTTACTGGCACGATACCCAGGTGGCAGTAAGCCAGCTCCTTGGGACTGCTCGTTCGGCATTGGCGAATGCAAAGATGCTAAATATGTTGTTGCGTTCGGCGGAGCAAGTGGTGGGCGCCAATTTGGGGGCGACTCAGAATGTACGGGACGAGGTAGAGAGCGTGCGCTCTGAGGTTGAGGTCGTAACGGAAGGTCTGACACAGATCGCAAGCCGGCTTGCAAGTGCCTACTCCGGAATGCAGGCGTCAACGTCATTACCGACGAACGATCAGGTCTTGGCTGGCCAGCTGGGCTATGAGAAGTTGAAAGATCGAATTGGCACCCTGAATTGGTTGGTGGCCGAAAGGCTTCCGTTGCTCAACAAAAGCCTTGATGCCGAGGGCATTCCCTGGAGCATGGGACGACCAGTTATTATGCAAGTCACCGAGTTGCCAAGACCGCCAAGTAGACGGTGAGGTAGAAATAAGTCTCACTTGCGGATCGCACTACGGCAAATGAATCCAAGTGCTGTATGTCTCACGGCCTGTCTGGTGATACTCGCGTTCTAGCGCAGATTCTCTGCCTGTTAGAACGTTCCGGTGGGGTTCAGTCGAAGAAGGGACCGCTCCCGTATGTTTCTAGACGAAATACTTACCCCTCAAGAAAATAGTGGCGGACGTTGCTTGTCGAAGCCTGTTGCTTCGAGTAGGCGCTGGGCGACACTGAGGAGCTCGCCCTCCCTATAAAGATGACCTATAAGCGTGACACCAAAAGGTTCGCCGTTTGAGCCGAGGCCTGTGGGCACTGCCACTACTGGATGGCCGGTAAGGCTAGTAAGGGGGCTTGGACTTAGGTGTGGGTGCCACCAGATCCCGTGGGGAGAAAGCACAACATCTACCTCGCTTAAGGCTTGGTGCGTTTCCTCCATGAGCTTTTGCCGCATTCGGTTGGCCTGGAGGTATTGCACCGCTGGCACGAGATGATGGGTACGGAGCTCCGTGCCGTGCCGGGGTCTGACCAGTTCGACGTCTAGTTCATCCTGAAGGAACTCCGTGAACCCTGCTGCCCTCTCCACGTATTCAACGAAAAAATTGAGATTGCTCGCCGGGAGTTCCACTGGATGGAGTTCGCCCCATTGATCGTTGAGGAGTTCAATGATGTGGCTGTGGTGGGCTCGGTACTCGGGGTCTTCTTCAGCTTCAACGACGTAAGCTAGATAGCCTAGGCGGAGATCTGTGGCATCCATGCCGGCGTCCCAATTTACAGGGATATTTGGCACCGAGAAGTCCAAGTCGTCGGGTCCGGCAATAGCATGTAATACAAGAGCCGCCCCCTCCGCCGACCGGCACATGGGACCAATTTTGTCGAGTGTTGTGCCGGCTGCCATCACACCGTGTCGACTGACCCGCCCAAAGGTGGGACGCAAGCCTACGACACCGCATTGCTCGGATGGCCCAAGAATGGAACCTCCTGTGTCAGTGCCGATGGCAAACCCCACCAAACCTGCCGCCGTAGCGGCACCGGATCCCGCAGAGGATCCACTGGAGCCTACCTCCAGGTTCCATGGGCTGTTGGTTCTGCCCCCAAACCAACGGTCGCCGAAAGCCAGTTCACCAGTTGTGAGCTTGGCTACGAGTACCGCACCGGCCCCGTCAAGGCGCTGGACTACAGTTGCATCTTTGTCGATTACCCGGTCCGCAAAAGGTGCGGCACCCCAGGTTGTCGGATAGCCACGTACGGCGATGATGTCCTTTACACCGTAGGGAATGCCATGGAGGGGTCCGTGGTAGAGGCCGGCCTCAATTTCTTCGTCCGCCTTTGATGCCTGTGTGCGAGCACGATCTTCGGTGAGGGTAACCACGCAGTTCAAGGCAGGTCCGTGGCGCTTTAGTCGACTCAAATACAGATTTGTGAGTTCAATGCTACTGACTTGGCGAGTTTCCAGCAGACGGGCCAGGTGGGTAAGGGGCCAGAATGCAATATCTTCCAGATTGGCTGGCCGCTCCACGCTCGGTTTGCTGATCTGGATCGGCCGAGGGATGCGATCTACTTCAACCCCGGGGACTTGGGGATTGAAATGCAGAGGGAGAGGCACCTCGTTTCCTAGAGGTTCCTCTTGGAGTTCCCGGTATCGAGCCAGGTTCTCAGTTGTCTCCTCTACCATTGCCGCCGCCTTGTCCTCGGTCATTTCCAGGTTTGCTAATTGAGCCGCGTCCAAAATCATTTCCGAAGTAATTTCTGCCACTTCGCCTTCCTGAAGCTTCGCCCATAGAATCTCTGGGAAGGTAAGGGCCGGCGTGATTACGCCCGCTCCGGCGAGCTGGGCAAGGAAACGGCGACGGGGAACGGTGGACATTACGCGCTCCTTTCAGCGTTAAGGTCTGTCCGAGGGTTACCCACCGGGACAGTTGCCAACACGGTTAGCCAAACTCCGAGACGGAGGGAAGAGTCTCATGAACAAAAATACGATTGTATGGGCAATTGTCGGGGCAGCGGTGGCTGCGGCTTTAGCTTCTCTGTTTTTTTATATCGTAATAGCTTGGATTCTCGGTTATGACGTTAACCTGTTTTAGGCAATAGCTATGATGAGGTCGTTAGGCCATCGCTACCTGCGGACAGCGAGACGACTATCCCCCTAACTTCATTGCCAGAGCTTTTCTACTTCGTCTGTAAGGCCGGTCATCTCCCAGCGAATCAGTGCCACTGGTATCTGCCCTGCGGCGAAAAACTCGTCCATAAAATCGCGCATGACGAAATTCTCACCGAGTTGGTTCGCGCGGTCAGCTAAGAGTTTGTAGAACTGAGTGAATCCCGTTAGGTAAGCCAGTTCATACCCAGGTCCGTGCACGGCGTCTTTCTTGTGGTCCCAGGTGTTGTAGTTCGCCCCGGCGTTCCACCACTCGCTGTTGTCCAAGGTGATGGAACCGTAGATGCTCATATCGGCTTCGTATTGGTTCCATCCGGCGTAATCAAGCTCGTTGGCCTGAAACTTCAAGTCTCCCATCGCACGCACGCTGGTATTGGCTGCCCTCATCGCAAGTTCTTCCCTCATCCTCGGGTCGTTATCGAAAATGCCGGCTTGCATTAGCATCTCGCCCAGCCCGTTTGCGACTCCCTCACGACGAGGGTGGGTCATCTCGTGGAGGCGACGTGTTGCCCGTATTGGAGAAAGGTTAGTTATCGGTCGTATGGCATCGAGCTGGTGCCCCAAGTGTTCGTGAATGATTCCTGCTAAAAAGTTGCGGGGTTGGGATGGAGCTTCATAGACCTGATTGACGCTCTTCGCTGGGCGCGCTGGATACGCAGCATATGCTTCGGCAAGGTCATCAGCAGACACAGTTAGAAATTCACCTTCAAGTAGGAATCGTCGCAAGTGATCCTCTGCTTCTTGATGACGGCGAAGGTACTCCTCTTCAGTTGCTGCTGGCTCCAATGGTGGCAAGTCGCGGTTGCGATACTCCTCTAGCTTGAGTGCTGCCAATCCCCGCGCGTATTCGCCGCTTGCATGTGTCCAGATCTCATCCCAATCGTAAGGAAGCAGCCAGACATTCTTTAGCCACCAGTTGAGATTCTCAGTTCCAACACCTGTCGGTGCCGTCATCTTGTCCAGATTCTCGTCAATCCAGTCTCGATAATCCTGCACAGCAGCCCATGCAGCTTCCGTGTCGGTAACTAGTTCCGGATGGTGTTCCTTCATCGGGGCTATCATCTCGCCTAGGAGTTCTCCTTCCACGGCCAGTGCCCGGCGGGTGATCAACGCCATATCATGCTTGGCTTCAGTGACGCTGATAT
>CAYVUW010000036.1:0-14476 GCA_964455175.1 uncultured Acidobacteriota bacterium
GCTCCTGGCGCTCGACCGTGCAACATCCCTCATCCAAGAGATCTGTGGCGGCGAGTTGGCACTTGGGAAAATTGACGTTGTCGGCAACTTGCCTGAACCGGTGAGTACTACGCTTCGACTAGCCCGCCTAGAAGGTCTGCTCGGAATAGAGGTGGCAAGCTCTGAGGTCGAGGAGATTCTCTCTCGGCTTGGTTTTACTCTGGAAGCTAAGAACGATGGCTATGACGTTGAGGTTCCGAGTTTCCGGCCTGATGTAACGCGCGAAGAAGACCTGATAGAGGAAGGCGGCCGCCACAACGGTTACGACCGGCTCCCCGCTACGTTGCCAGTCGTTCGCAGCGTTCAAGGCCCCGGCACCCCTGAGGTTCTCGGGGAACAACGCCTCAAGCAATGCCTTGTCACCGCCGGATGTCGCGAAATAATGTCAAGCTCTCTAAGTTCGCTCCTGGAGCAATCCGCATTCGTGGGTCAAGTGGCGGACCTGGTAACCCTTGACAACCCCATTTCCGAGGATCTCACCGTACTGCGCGCCCACCTGGTGCCAGGCCTCCTTGGTACAGTGGCGCACAACCTTAACCACGGCCAAACCTCTCTACGCTTGTTTGAAGTCGGCCGTTGCTTTGCCGGGCCGCTAACCGACAATGGGGTCACCGAGCACTGGAGTGTGGCAATCGCTCTCACCGGTTCTCAGCGGGGCGACCACTGGAAAGGTATTTCTACTCCAGTTGATTTTTACGACCTGAAGGGGATCGTTGAGCACATAACGAGGCAGATGATTTGGCCAAAGTGGCAGTGGAATACCGGCAAGTCTCCCGGGATTGATGAGGCGGCGACCGCTCTAATCCGGAACAATGTGGATCCCGGTATTCCCGAAGGCTGGGCTGGGAGGATCTCCGCCGACACGGCGCAAACATTCGACATCGACGTCGAGGTATGGGTAGCCGAATTAAACGTCGACAGACTCATCGGATGCCCCCACCCAACGATCCCCTATCTTCCAGTGTCGCGTTTTCCAGGTGGGGTCCGCGATGTCGCGCTGGTTTTGCCCGAGGGTGTTGATTACGGAACCGTTGAGACGACCGTCAAAGTGGCCGCAGCCGAGGCCAAGCTGCCTCTGGCGAGTATTGCACTAATAGAAATCTATAGCGGTAACGAAATCCCTCCGGAGCATCGTGGTATGACGCTACGATTTATTTTCCGCGCCGACGATCGCACATTAACTGCTGCGGAGATTGACGCAGGACAGAAGAAACTAGTCGATACTCTTGCCAAGAAGTTGGCCGCCCACCAGCGCTAATGAGATGGAAATCAACCTATTTGGCCTATTTCCCTAAGGGGGAACAAGCCTGTTCCCCGTTGCAATCTCCTGGGACACAGATAACATTACTTGAGCAGTTATAAAAAAATTCGTCGATGTCCGGCGACTGACCACTAAACAACACAATAAAGACCCTCGAAAAACGGGGGGGAGCAAGAAAACGAGCTGGTCCAAGTACCGCCGACAGCTTGGATCAATAAAGCGCCGAAACTAACCTGACGGCAATATCCTCAACTAATACGAGAATTTTCTGATCGAGCAAATACTTCAAAGATTTAGGATTTGTGAGGCACTTCTTTGTAAAGGGGGTTTGCTAGCCTAGCAGGCCGCAATCTTCCCTTTTTTGATCGATCGCTCTCGTCGCCATCGGCGCCGGCTCGGCGACCGTAAGGTCGCACCCTTCACCCTCGTCGTAATCCGAGGCTGTCAAAGGGGGTGACCATGTACGGCACCAGTATTGCAACCGCCCTCAGTGCCGGCCTCCTGGCTCAATCCAACGGATTTTCTCAAACCGCCACCGCGGCCGGTGTCGCCATCGGCATACTGTTTGGCGGTTCTTTTCTGTTGGCTATTTGGTTAATAGTGAGGCGACGTTTGGGACATCGCCTCCTTGGAGACGCCAAAGAGGACGCCAGGAAGCTAACTGAAGACACCTTAAGGGAATCCGACACACTGCTCAAAGAAGCAAAGATTGAGGCCCGGGAAGAACACCTTCGTTCTCAACAAGAATTCGCAGAAGAAAGCCGTGACCGTCGGCGCGAGATCGGCAGGCTCGAACGCCGCACCATTCGCCGGGAAGAAAAACTCGAGCGACGGACCAGTGCCTTCGAGGACCGTGAAAGAGAACTTGGAAGGTTAGAGGCCAAGCTAGGCCAAAAACTTAAAAGGGCAGAGGTTGCGGAAGATGAAGCTAACAGGAAGCGAGACGAAGCTGTAGGGCGTCTCGAACGTCTAGCAGGGCAAACTTCCGATCAAGCTAAACAGGCCCTAATACAGCTCTTGCGGCACGAGGCTCGCGAAGAGGCAACTACCAGTATCCGTCGTATTGAAGAAAACGCCAAAGCTACGGCCAAGAAACAGGCAGACCACATTATATCGACAGCAATTCAGAGGGCCGCTAGTAACCATGTCGCCGAACATACTGTTTCAGTTGTCGAACTCCCATCTGATGACATGAAGGGCCGGGTTATCGGTCGCGAAGGTCGCAACATTCGCGCTTTCGAGATGGTGACGGGGGTCAACCTCATTGTCGATGACACACCTGAGGCTGTGCTAATTTCAACCTTCGATCCTTTGCGGCGTGAGGTCGCGCGGCTTGCTCTCGAACAGCTCGTTGGAGACGGCCGCATTCATCCTTCCCGCATAGAAGAAGTCGTCGAACGTATACGCACGGAAATCGAGGAACAGATCCGGCACGACGGCGCTGAAGCAACTGCCGACCTCGGCATTCATGAATTGCATACCGAGTTAATCCGCCTTATTGGGACCCTCAAGTTCCGCACTTCATATGGGCAAAACGTCCTAAAGCATTCGATTGAGGTGGCAACGATCGCCGGAATTTTGGCTAGTGAACTTGGTGTAGATGCAATCGTTGCTCGTCGGGCTGGTCTACTCCATGACGTCGGTAAGGCAGTAGATCACGAAATCGAAGGAACTCACTTGACCATCGGTATCGATCTGCTGCGACGTTACGGGGAATCTGATGCCGTTATACACGGAATGGAGGCACACCATTTCGATGTCGAGCCTAAAACCGTGGAAGCGGTCCTCGTACAGGCAGCTGACGCTCTATCTGCGGCTCGGCCCGGCGCCCGCCGCGACATGCTTGAGACATATGTTAAGCGCCTGCAGAAGCTTGAAGAAATCGCGGACGCTTTCAATGGCGTCAGCAAAGCATACGCTATCCAGGCTGGCCGCGAGCTACGCATTATCGTTGAGTCCGACCAGGTAAGTGACAACGAGGCGATCTGGCTGTCCAAGGACATCGCTAAACGAATTGAGAAGGAGGTTCAGTATCCAGGTGAAATCAAGGTCACTGTAATTCGGGAGACCCGCGCTGTAGGCCTGGCAAGGTGAGGATACTGTTCGTCGGCGACGTTGTCGGGAAACCAGGCCGCCGCATCCTTGCTACTCGACTTGCCAACTTGCAAAGGACTTTCGATGTGGATTTTACGGTTGTCAATGCTGAGAACGTTGCAGCCGGCCGCGGTATCACTCCCTCACTCTCTGATGAAATCCTGGCCATGGGCGTCGACGTGCTGACAAGTGGTAATCACATCTGGGCTCAAAGAGGCATCGAACAGTATCTGGAGGAAGAGCCGCGCTTGTTGCGTCCCGCCAACTATCCCACTGGAGCCCCAGGCACAGGTGTTTTCCATGGGCGGTCGCGAGATGGTCACCCCGTAAACGTAATCAACCTTCAGGGAAGGGTCTTCATGCCCGAACTCGACTGCCCGTTCCAAGCTCTCGACAATATCCTTGCTGGGACCAGCGATTTGCCCGCGGCAACCTTGCTTGATTTTCATGCCGAGGCAACATCTGAAAAGCAGGCTATGGGCTGGCACGCTGACGGTAGAGTCAGTGCGGTTGTGGGAACTCACACCCATGTGCAGACGGCCGACGCGCGCCTGCTGCCTGCCGGAACAGCTTACTGTACCGATGTGGGCATGACTGGCTCTCTGGATTCCATCATTGGTACTCGTGTGGATCTCGCGCTGTCCCGCTTCCTTTCCAGCCGCCCGGTACGCTTCCAGGTTGCTAAAGTTAATCCACGCATTTCTTACGTTCTGATTGATATCGACACAGCCTCAGGCTGTGCCACGGATATTAAAGCTCGTTATGACCCTCCGGGACCCCTGCACACTACGGAACCCGGAGACCCAGGTATCGTTGATCGGATCTTTGATTAATGCCCCTAGAGGTCAACAACAATCTGCGTCAAGTCTGGAGTGTCTCCGACCTTGTAAGTTTTTCAAGAGACTTGCTTGCCAAAGCGATGCCCTTCGTCTGGGTGCAGGGAGAGATTACCGGCTTCTCATCCCCCGCTAGTGGGCATTGGTATTTTGACCTAAAGGACGACCGGGCCTTGGTTTCAGTGGCGATGTTCAAGAGCGCGAATAGCCAAGTTCCGTTCGAAATAGAGGACGGCATGGAGATCATCCTCGGGGGCGAGGTGGCAATTTACCCGCGCCGCGGGAAATTTCAAGTCGTGGCGGAAATCCTTGAGCCAGTCGGCTGGGGCGCCCTTCAGCTTGCCTATGAACAACTCAAGACAAGGCTTGATAACGAAGGCCTGTTTGATTCTGTACGGAAGCGTCCCCTGCCTATTTTACCCCGCTGTATTGGTGTCGTTACTTCACCCACTGGGGCTGCATGGCGAGACATGTGCCAAGTATGGAGGAAAAACTCGGTACCTATCCGCGCGTTGTTATCACCAACCCAGGTACAGGGAACTGACGCTGCGGCTGGGATTATCTTCGCTCTCGACAGATTGAACCGTCATGGGAAAGCGAATGTGATCATCGTGGGTCGCGGCGGAGGCTCACGAGAAGATCTCTGGGCATTTAATGAAGAACCCGTAGCCCGTGCCATTGCAGCTTCCGCTATACCCGTCGTATCAGCCGTCGGCCATGAGATCGACCAGACAATCGCCGACCTAGTCGCTGATCACCGCGCCGCGACGCCAACCGCGGCCGCTGAGCTAGTTGCCTACAGTCGACAGCGACTAATGGAACGTATAGTCGGTACCAACTTGCGAACCCGAACAGCGGTAAGCAATCGGATTTTGGCTACCCGCTCTCGCTTGCAAGAATCGATTCTCCAACAGACTCTCGTCCAACCCTCGCGCTTGCTCCTCGTATACCGACAGCGACTGGACGAGGCGTTTGCTCGGCTTAAGTCAGCCATCGACAGACAGTTCAACAACGACCGGCAAACTCTGCAGGCTACAGCCCACCGAATAACGCCAAAGAACTTAATCCCCACTGCACTCAAAACGCGTGGTCGTGTCAATAACGCGGCAAGTTCATCGGTCAGTTTGCTACAACGCCAAATGGCACAACAAAAGTCTCGACTTGCCACAACAGTGGCCCGCATAAGGGCCTTGAGCCCATTGGATGTTCTAGGGCGAGGTTACTCAATTTGCGAACGAGTTACAGACGGCACCATAGTCCGCGAGGCAGACGATGTGTCCACGGGTGACTCAATACGAGTCCGGCTTCAAAAAGACACCCTAGAATGCACCGTGCAATCAACGAGGCAAGGTACACCACCACAATCATTGTGAGAGAATCCGATGACTATGGCCAAGGCCCCGAAGGACAAAACTGACCAGGAAGAACTATCGTTCGATAGCAACGACCTAACCTTTGACATTGCTCTAGAGAAACTCGAGGAATTAGCCGCTCACCTGGAAGAAGCTGACATCCCTCTTGAGCAAGCACTTGAGGTTTATGAATCCGCAGTGCACCTCTTCGCGTACTGCCGTCAGCGCCTCGATGGGATGGAACAGCGTATTGAGCAGCTTTCCGAGACTCTCGATGGAACATTGACGGTCGAATCGATTCCAACGGCCCTCGACGACGAGAATGGATAGCAAGCCTAACGGCGAACCCTGCGGAGCACTCGAAGAAGCCGAAGAGTTTTTTGCCCGTTATCGTGTACGTATCAATGAAGCGCTCGACAGCGCCCTTCCAGCCTCCGATGAGTCTCCCCGTGAACTACACAAGGCTATGCGCTACTCCGTCTTTGCAGGCGGCAAAAGACTTCGTCCTATCCTTTTACTTGCCACCGCCCAGGTTCTAGGAAAACCCACTGACTCGCTACTTCCAGCGGCCTGCTCTGTCGAGTTGATCCATACTTATTCGCTCATTCATGACGACCTCCCTGCCTTCGACGACGACGACCTTCGCCGGGGGAAACCCACTAATCACAGAATTTTCGGTGTTCCACAAGCAATCCTTGCCGGTGACGCATTGCAGTCTTTATCTTTTTCACTCCTTGCTAATGCAGCACGAGAAGCTAATTCCCTAGAGCCATGGATCAACTCTCTCGTGGAGTTGAGTAAAGCCGTGGGAAGCACAGGCATGGCTGGCGGTCAATGGCTCGACATCGAAGCAGAAGATCAAACCCTTGATGTGGTTTCACTTGGAACTCTTCATTCCGCTAAGACAGGTGCACTCTTGACAGCCTGTGTTCGAATCGGCGCCCTCCTTAGTGGGGCCGACGACGCAATGAAGACACAGCTTGACGGTTACGGAAAATCTATCGGCCTTGCTTTCCAAATCGTTGACGACATCCTCGACGTAGAAGGCTCAGTGGAGAATCTTGGAAAGATTCCAGGTGCCGATAGAGCACGCGGAAAGGCAACCTATCCCGGCCTCCTCGGCCTCAACGGTGCACGCGCCGAAGCACACCGGCTTCGAACAATAGCCCTTGAGAATATCGAACCTCTTGGCGCTGCGGGTCGTCCGCTGGAGCTAATTGCAAACTTCATTGTCGACCGTAGCCAGTGAGTTCGTCACGCCTGCGACTTGATAGGGTACTAGTCGCCCGAGGACTGGCTCCTACCCGTAGTAGCGCACGCGCCCTGATAATGGCTGGGAAGGTTCGTCTGGCAAACCAATCTGAATGCAAGGCAGGAACCCTGGTTAACGTTGATACTTCAATCGAAGTAATCGAACCTCCACGTTTCGTGAGCCGCGGAGGCGACAAGCTAGCTGCTGCCATCAACAAGTCCGGGATAAATGTGACCGGGTGCACCTGCTTAGACATCGGTGCCTCAACTGGAGGCTTTACAGATGCTCTTCTCCAAGCCGGTGCGTCCACCGTCATCTCCGTCGATGTCGGCTATGGACAGCTTAGTTGGGAACTGCGACAGGATGACCGTGTCTTTGTATTGGAACGGACCAACGCCCGATACCTAACAATTGATGACTTGCCGACTGCCCTCAACGCACCGCCGACAATTTTGGTCATCGATGTCGCCTTCATTAGTGCTAGAAAGATTCTTCCTGCCGTGGGAGGGGTATGCGCTCCTACTTGCGACGCCATAGTGCTAGTCAAACCACAGTTTGAGAGCAGCCCTGACCGAATTGGCGCACGGGGTATTGTCACCAGCAAAGATACGAGACGTGAATGCCTGATGGCGGTCGGTCGATCAGCAGAAGAACTTGGCTGGACTGTCATCCGAGCCATTCCGAGCCCAATTCGTGGGTCCACAGGAAATTGGGAGTGCTTTCTGCAGCTCCAGAGACCTCGTTTAACAGCAGAATTTGCTAGCCTGCAAGAAAAGCTTGACACCATCGATATTCCAGAGAACTGAGAACAGGCGACCATGGTCAATACTGTGGACAAACAACGCTTTCGCCACGTGGGGTTAGTTGCTAAAGGACAGGAGCCGTCGATCGCTGACGACCTCCACCGTATTGCTAAGAAGTTAGCAGCCAGCAACTGTACTGTGACCTATGACAAGGTTGCTGCCACTCTTCTACAATCATCAGAGAAGGGGCTTGGGCGCAAGGATCTTGCCGCGTCTGTCGACGTAATCGTCATCCTAGGCGGTGACGGCACGCTGCTTTCAATCGCCCCAATCGCTGCCGCTGCCCGCGTTCCCGTACTCGGCGTCAACTATGGCAGTCTCGGCTTCTTGACCTCAAGTGTCCGCGAAGAAAGCGATACTGCTATTCAGAATCTTCTCGACGGCGACTACACCAGTAGCCACCGAATGATGTTGCGGGCTTGCATCCACGATGCCCACTCGCCAACTGAGTCCGGTAATCGTGTCCGTGACGTGCTCAATGACGCTGTCGTCAATAAAACCTCACTTGCGCGGATTATACAGCTAGAGGTCACTATTGACGGTGATTTCGTATCACGGTATCGAGCCGATGGGCTCATCGCCGCAACGCCTACAGGCTCGACAGCGTACTCGCTTGCTTCCGGTGGGCCAATCGTAATGCCTGACCTCGAAGCGATCGTTGTTTCACCCATTAGCCCGCATTCTCTAGTCAACCGCCCGCTCGTATTGCCGGGTCAAGCCCGGGTTTCAGTCCGTGTACTTTCCAAAGATCAAGACATTGTCCTCACCCTTGATGGCCAGGAAGGCCTCCAAGTAAACCCGGGGGAGGTCGTTACGGTTGAGCGCAGTCCATTACGATTCGAGCTCTTACTAACTGGCCGCCGGTCGCATTTCGAGGTCCTGCGGACAAAGTTGAAATGGGGAGACCGATGACTGTTTCAAATCAGCGATATTCCCTGTTCAGACCCAAGCACGGTGCACCGAGACAAACTTGTGTACAACAGACGAGTAACATGGTGCCTCTCTGCACTGTCCTTGAGAAAAGTCGCTCCACAGTGCCTGCGGACTATGCAGTTAAACCAAACTGGATGTGATTCAATGCGTAGGCTCACTATGCCGCTCCAAACAACACGACAACGTTGGGTTTCCTGGAATGGAATGGGCCCCGTGGTTGCCTCATTGAGGTCTTCTAAGAAAACAATGCACAGCAGAGGTCCTCGGCCCGCAAAGTACAGACTTCCTGTAGCACTCGCATTGATATCGACCTGTTATTCCTGCGCTGACCTCCCGCTCGACACTGATCCTCTGGCATCAATGGCAGAGGTCGTTAGTGAGGACAAGCGTTATCCTGCTCCACTCACAGAGGCCTGGCGTCGGACCCCCGACGACCCAATTTCCTTCCAACCTGCAGTCGGCGCCACCAACGTCTACCTGGTCATCGACAACAAGCTTGTTGCCTGGAGTGTTCGGACTGGAGCGACATTGTGGGATGCGGTTGATTTTGAGTCGGAGATCAGTGCGCCACCCGTCGTTATCGGCCAGCAAGTCGTTATTGCAACCATGGGCAGTGGCACCATCGAACCGCGCGTCTGGTGGTTTTCCAACGATGGCTCACTCCGGTCACAGGAACCCGTTGCGGCACCCATCTCCAAGATCAATGGCAAACCTGGGATGGTGGTCTATATCGATGGACGCGGTGTAGGACGGCTTGGTGGAGTTCACAACTGGCACACTCCTCTTGAGAAACCAGCTACTGTTATTCTTGTCGCAGAGCACCAATTAGCATTGATCACAACCGAAGATGGTCTTCTATTCGCATTCCGTCTTAACGACGGCAAGATAAACTGGCAGTATGACGCTGGCACCCAAATTACTGGAGCTTATGTTGCCAATGACATCGCATACATAGGCACTTCCAGCGGCGACTTGATCGCTTTCAACATCAAAGATGGCCATATTGAGTGGCAGCGAATATTGGGGACCTCAGTGGTTGGGTCGCCTGCCCAAACCGAGGAATTTCTTTGGGTCGCTGGCCTCGACGCACGCCTCACCGTGCTCAAGGCGAAGAACGGAACCCATCTATATTCTGTTGATTTGTCGTCCCGGAACTACCTAGACATAACTCCGTTCACGCAATGGATTGCTGTTGGAGCACACTACGGGCCCTGGCTTGCTGTTCGAGGGCCTAGTCGTGCTGAGGAAGAACAAGGACTAGTAGCCCCTGTTCAGATCCAGGTACAAGGACCCCCGGTAACCAATCAAGCAGCCCTCAGCATTCCCGCCGGGAGCGGCCCAGCAGGATTGGTGGTCGTCAATGGCGACGGAATGGTCGTTTTCCTAGAACCGCAGCGCGCACAATAACAGCAGTCAGTTAGCCTTTTGCTTCAGCTCCAGGAGTACCCCGCCCAACGAAGCTGGATGAACAAAGGCGATCCGAGACCCTTCAGCTCCGCGGCGCGGTTTCTTGTCTACTAAAGGAACTTGTGCCTTCTCAAGAACGGCAAGTGTCTCCTCGATGTCCTCGACCGTGATGCAAATATGGTGCATCCCCTCTCCGTGGGTATCCAGAAAACGAGCCACTGCTCCATGACGATCGGTCGGCGCAATGAGTTCCACCCGCGTGGCCCCCGGAAGTTGCATGTAAGCAACCTCCTCACCTTGCTGTTCCACAACCTCGCAACCACTCAGTTCGGCTCCTAGGACGGACTCGTAAGTTGTACGTGCCAGGTTGAGATCCCGCACTGCGATCCCAATATGATCGATCCTTCCCGGGGGGATAAGGCTCATTCTCCAAATACCTCGGCCACTATACTCTCGGCCGCGCTATACGGGTCGAGATCACCACTAGCAATCGCTACAACCAACTCATCCTCACGCTTCTTATCCAGTCCATGAGAACGCACCGCGCCTAACAAACGCTGACGCAACAAAGTGTGCAACCTGAAACGCGCTAGTGCGCGGCGCTTCTGCTCAGCCTTGCCACTCGCACGATACCAATCCTCATGATCCTCGATCGAAGCCTTCAACTTATCAATACCATCGCCCTGTGATCCTACTGTCCGAACAACCCTTGGAGCCCACTCCCCTTCGTCAACCTGTGTGACCCAAGCATGCAACTGAGCTTCGGCCCGGTCGGTACCAGGCATATCAGATTTGTTTAGTACGAATATATCCGCAACTTCCATGATTCCAGCCTTAATGGCTTGGATTTCATCCCCTCCAACTGGGGTTAAAACAACGCAGGTCGTGTCTGCAACGCCAGCAACATCGACCTCATCTTGGCCGACACCTACGGTTTCAACCATTAGGCGGTCGAAACCAGCTGCAGACAGTACCGCCAGGGTGTCGTACACCGCCGCCGACAGACCACCCATAGCCCCCCTAGTCGCCATACTACGTACGTAGACACCTTCGTCCTCAAAATGTTGCTGCATACGAACGCGGTCTCCAAGAAGAGCGCCTCCTGTGAATGGGCTTGTAGGGTCGATAGCAAGGACACCAACGATCCTCCCTTCGGCGCGATAAGCCGTCGTCAAACCATTTACAAGCGTGCTCTTGCCAGCACCACTAGGGCCCGTAATACCAATGACTGGCGGCCCACTGGCAAGCGGGAACAATTGGCGTATCACATCAGCACCACCACAGTTCTCAACCGCGGTGATCGCCTGTGCCAGGGCGCGGCGATCGCCGGTCACAAGCCGGTCAACCATAGAGCGAACGTCTGGGTTGGCCGTCGCTTCAAGCACTCAGCACCTCACGCTCCATCGTACAACGCTGGATCTAAGATTTGCCCTCGCCTATCGTGTAAGAGAATGTAAGTGTCTGTCTTCACTTTTAACTAACCCCCCAGGAGCCTCCCGGCGGACGAAGGGTGCGTCGGGTGCCGGAGAATCCAGGCAACGACGTCTCGCCAACACGAAGACAGTCTCCAAGCTATTATAGGCGCCGCAGAACATTATTCACGAATCTCGGAGGTGCATCTCGAATTCTGGAAAGGCCGAGCTCCACGCGCATACCAACTACTCTGATGGTGTGCTAAGCCCGAGTGATCTGGTTGCTGAAGCAGAGCGCGCCGGCCTTAATGCTCTCGCCATCACCGATCATGACATTGTTAGTGGCATTGCGCCTGCACGAGCTTCCGCACTCGACCTGGACCTTGAAATTATCGCGGGCGTTGAATTCTCCACCAATCTCGACGAGGGCCACGAGATTCACATGCTAGGTCTCTTCGTGGATGATGCAAACGATGAACTCATCAAATGCACGGACCAGGCCCGTCGCTTTCGACGTCAACGCGCTGTTGAAATTGTTGAACGTCTCAACAGAAAAGGTGTCGCCGTTGAATTCACTGCCGTGGAATCGGCAGCAGGTTACGGAAGCATCGGGAGGCCTCACATTGCCAAGGCAATCGTCGAAGCAGACGAGGACACCGGTGACGTCAATGAAGCTTTCCGTAAGTGGATTGGTATTGGCAAGACAGCTTTTGTCCCCAAAGAAACCGTTGGTGCAGAGGAGGTGATCAGCGTCGTGCATCGGGCCGGTGGAGTTGCGATACTTGCTCATCCGGGAAGCTACCGATGGTCGTGGCGCCGATGCCAGGAGGGAATACGAACGCTCGCCGACCTTGGCCTCGACGGGTTTGAACTAGTGCA
Organism: uncultured Acidobacteriota bacterium; assembly: GCA_964455175.1. Classification (GTDB taxonomy): domain Bacteria; phylum Acidobacteriota; class UBA890; order UBA890; family UBA890; genus UBA890. Next base: position 12,269 of record CAYVUW010000036.1, read on the forward strand.
TCCTTCGTACACCTCAAACGCCCGCAAAAAATTCAAAGGGTTGATCGACGAAATGGGACTACTACCCTCTGGAGGGTCTGACTTTCACGGGCCACCGGTCGGAACTACCCGGCTGGGCGAGTATGCGGTCTCTCTCCAGTGGCTCGAGGCACTTCGGGAAGCCGCCACGAGCCACCGTGCCAACATACATTCAACGGAAGAAAACGTATGAGTATCAAGCCAGATAGCTGGATTCGGAAAATGGCTCTTGAGGAATCAATGATTGAGCCCTTCGAGGAGGGCCTCGTAAGTAAGGGCATCGTGTCATACGGAGTGTCTGCCTATGGCTACGACATCCGTATCGCTGACGAATTCAAGGTTTTCACCAACATCAACACAAGCGTGGTAGACCCAAAGCGTTTCGATCCGAATTCCTTCGTTGATTTCAAGGGGGACGGTTGTATTATTCCGCCAAACTCGTTCGCCCTGGCCCGCTCGATGGAATATTTCCGTATTCCTCGATCAACTCTTGTGATTTGCGTCGGAAAATCAACCTACGCGCGCTGCGGAATTATCACCAACGTGACCCCACTTGAACCTGAGTGGGAAGGGCATCTGACTCTTGAGATTTCGAATACGACACCACTCCCTGCCAAAATCTATGCCAATGAGGGTATCGCTCAACTTTTATTCTTCGAAAGCGACGTGTCATGCGAAACTTCTTATGCGGACCGTGACGGCAAGTATCAAGCACAAACGGGCGTAACCGCGCCGCGTATTGACCGAGGCTCCTGATGAAAGTTTCAACGACCAATGCCCCCGCAGCTGAACTTGAAGCCGAGGCATTGATTCTCACGATTCCTGAAGGCACCGGCAAGCTGACATCCTGGGACGCGGTGGACGCTATCGTCGGTGGCATCGTTTCGAAAACGCTGGCAGGCCCTGTGTTTCAAGGAAAGCGAGGACAGACGCTTGCGCTATCTACACCGGGCAACCATTGTCGTGAACTTGTCCTTGTCGGACTTGGCACGCCTGAGGAACTCGATCTTGAAGTCTGGCGACGCGCGGGCGCCAATGCCATTTCCAAGGCCCGTCAACGGGGCAGCAGTAAGATTGCGGTGCCACTTCCCGAGATTGACGGGCATGATTCCGTAGATCTTGCTATAGCGGCCGCCGAAGCAGCTATTCTGACATCGTATCGATACCGAGAATTCAAAGCTGCTCCAGCTGAGTTCGTGGAACTCGAAGAAATTCTGCTCGCGGCGCCGGTAGATATCGCGAGTGCGACTATACGTGCCCAAAAGGTCGCTGAAGCTACCTGCTGGGCTCGGGATCTTATTAATACGCCAAGCAATATGAAGCGACCTGACTCGCTTGCAGCACATGCCAGAGAGATGGCTGTAGAAACCGGCTTAGAGTTTGAAATTATCGATCCTAAAGAGGCCGAGCAACTAGGCCTCAATGCTTTGCTTGCCGTTGGACAGGGCTCCGCCGTGGGGCCAAGGCTAGTAATTCTCGAGCACCGGCCAACGGGAGCGACTGGTCAACCAACGGTGCTTGTCGGCAAAGGAATCACTTTCGACACAGGTGGCATATCTTTGAAACCCGCGCAGAAGATGGGTGACATGAAGGCGGACATGTCGGGGGCCGCAGCTGTATTCGGCACAATGCGAGCCCTAGCAGAGCTCGACGCCCAAAGCTGGGTAGTCGGTGTCACGCCACTTGCTGAGAATATGCCAAGTTCGCAGGCTTACCGCCCTAGCGACATCATTCGCGCGTACGACGACACTACTATCGAAGTTCTGAACACCGATGCCGAAGGACGGGTCGTTCTCGCCGACGCGCTAGCCTATGCCCGCAAACGCTACGACCCGTGCCGCATAGTTGACCTGGCCACACTGACGGGAGCCTGTGTCGTGGCCCTAGGGTCACACGCAGCCGGGCTCATGGGGAACGATGACGAGTTGTGCAATGCACTGATATCTGCTGGCAAGGCAACCGGTGAACGCCTATGGCGACTTCCCGCTTGGCCGGCATACGACAAGTTAGTCGATAGCGAGGTAGCGAATGTGCGCAACTCAGCGGGCCGCGCCGCTGGTGCGGTAACAGCAGGCATGTTTCTCAAACGATTTGTTGGCAACACACCCTGGGCCCACTTGGACATTGCAGGAACCGCTTTCCTCGAAAAGGCCACACCTTACCAACCGAAGGGTGGCACAGGATTTGGCG
>CAYVUW010000036.1:14486-23052 GCA_964455175.1 uncultured Acidobacteriota bacterium
GGCTGCTGACCCGCTGGCTATCCACTTGAGTGAACCTGAACCCATTGATGCTAAGGAGCGTGTTGAGTGCCTCGGGGCCGCCTTTAATGGCTGCAAACATGCTCTCATCTTGACTCATGATAACCCTGACCCAGATGCACTCGCGAGCGCGTTTGCGCTCGCGGCTACCCTCAGTCATCTAACCGGAATCGACTGCGAGGTTGGATACGCTGGAATTGTTGGCCGTGCTGAGAATCGTGCCATGCTCCGCGAGCTCGAATTGGCACCAACACGAATCCACGGAGACAACCTGGAACGATTTGATGCTCTCGCTTTAGTCGATACACAGCCCGGCTTTGGCAATAACTCCCAGCCTATTGGGCGAATGCCAAACGCAGTTATCGATCATCACCCCAGCCGTCAAGACCTTGATGACCTTCCATTCGCCGACGTGCGGGACGGATATGGAGCAACAGCCACAATCATCTATGAATACGCCCAGGTTGGTGGGGTTCCGCTATCGACAAATATCCTCACTGCACTCTTCTACGCCATCAAGTCTGAAACCCAAGAGCTTGGTCGTGGAGCTGGTTACGCAGACCAGGAGGCCTACTTAAGCCTTTTACCCCGAGCCGACAAGATGGCTGTTTCCCGGATCCAACAAGCTCCTGTACCTCGCAACTACTTCCGCGCCTTTCAAGTCGGAATTGAGAACGCCCACCTCCAAGGCCGCATCGTTATCACCGACCTCAAGACAGTAAACAATCCTGATCTCGTGGCAGAAATGGCGGACTTCCTGCTTCGGCTCGAAGGGGCCGACTGGGCAGGGTGCATGGGACTCTATAATCGCAACCTACTACTGTCCTTACGCACGGCTGTGGAAGATGCGCACGCTGGGCAGATAATTCGCCGGGTCGTCGCTGGACTCGGACGCGCAGGTGGCCACGGCGCGATGGCTGGCGGTCAGATTCCCCTGGCCGACCGTGACTACAGCGAGGTGGCAACGCAAATCAAAGCACGCCTGACAGACGAACTAGCGAATGACACAGCGCCAGGAGAGTCATTAGTATTGTGAGCTGAGGCTCCAGGCCACTATCCGTTCCCCAGTTTAGTGATTCTATCTTTTCCTTGCTGCGGCGCGACAATCCCACCGCTGACGACAAAACGGAGAGCCTCTTCAACAGTCATGTCAAGAAAAATCAGCTCCTCCTGCCGAGCTAGCACTAAAACCCCTGAGGTTGGATTGGGCGTTGTGGGTACAAAAACATTCACCGTTGTATCGGTTGAACAATCCTGGAGTTCTCCTTGAGTAGCCGCCGTAACCAATGCAACGGTATAGATCCCCTTACGGGGGTACTCGATTAGAACAACCGATTCGAAGGCTCGATCCGCACTGCTATAAAAAGTCTCAACTAACTGCCGTGCCGAGCCATAGATGCTTTTTACCAAAGGGATACTGAGGGCTAGGTTATCCATCATGCGAACTATCGTTCGCCCTAAGATGTTGCTTCCGGCTACCCCAATTAAGTAGATCACCACAACAGTCAGGATTAGCCCAATCACCCCTGCAACTATTCCAGCACCTGGCAGGTCGAAATAGCCACCAAGGCCAATAGCCTCACCAATGCGAAGGACAGGTGGCGTCACAAACTTTTGCACCGGACGAAGAACAAGGGCAAATAGCCAAAAAGTGACGAAGAGCGGCAAGATAATGAGAAGACCGGCCAGCAGAGATCTTCGGAGGTGAGCCACTATCCGCATCAGGTTGGTTTACCGCTCGGCCCGAGCTGCTTCCAGAAATCAAGGAAATACTGAGCAGCCGAAACCAACGACAAAACGACGACTACCCACAGGCCGACCTCCCCAACGAATATCTCACCTATCATGAAGTATTCACTAAGATACGCTGGCCCCAGAAGCAGCAAGATGACTGTAACCATTTGCACAGTGGTCTTATATTTACCCAGAGCCGACGACGAAATAGTGATTCCATGGCCAGCGGCGATCGGGCGTAGCCCGCTGATTGCTAACTCACGACCAATGATGATAACCACCATCCACGCAGGTGCGAGCCCCAACTCCACCAACGATATAAAAGCCGCTGAAACCAATAATTTGTCCGCAATGGGATCAAGGAATTGCCCAAGTGTTGTTATCTGCTTGCGCGTTCGTGCTAGGTATCCATCAAACCAATCCGTCAATGACGCAATGATAAATACCGAAACACCAACCAGCCGGTAGTCTGTCAGGAGAAAAACAACCAGAATTGGTACAAGAAAGATCCGCAATGCTGTCAGAGCGTTCGGCAGTGTCCAATTGCCAGGAGTTACAGAAGGCAATTCAGGACCCGCTTGTGTTGTCTCTGGCGCATTCACGATCGTTCGCCCCTTTTCCCCGTCTGCTTTGCAGGTAGTTTAACAGGGAGCAAGGTGCTACCAAGCAAAGCTGCTGCGGTACGATACGTTCTCTATTCCCATTCACAGTGCTAGAAATACATGCGTTTCACCATCTGTTCTTCGTTTCTAGCAACGCACAGAATTCGTATAGATGTAGATGGAACCCTTGAGCCCACCCACGCCCATAATTGGCGGATTGGGGCGTTTCTCAACGTTCCTGAAAACAATATGGGGGCTGTGACTGAGGCTGAAGCGTTCCTGGCCAAGTGGGTGTCCCGCTACGATGGGAATTGTTTAAACAACGTACCGCCTTTCGACGCTATCAATCCTACAGCTGAGGAAGTCGCGCGAGCGCTTGCTGACGAAATCACCGAATCCGTGCCCGAGGCGACGGTTGAATCCATTGAGGTAGGCGAGGCAGCTGGCTTCAGTGCTATTTACTGGCCTGAAGCAGAATAAATCAGCGATTACTGTCTGTTGTTACGCGCCGCTTATCAATGTAACTCCGCAGACCAATCTCGATGGCCTCGGCTAGTTCTGAGCGGTAAGCAGCGCTCTTCAGCCACGCCTCTTCCTCTTCGTTGCTCACAAATGAGGCCTCCACGAGAACGGCTGGCATATCCGCGCCAACAAGCACAAAGAAAGGCGCCGTCTTCACCCCCAAGTCATGAACATTTCCATAGCTCTTGGCAACATGCATCACTAAGCTGTCCTGTATAGAGGCTGCAAGCTCGCTAGAGGCCGCTTGGAAGTCATTCTTCATAATCGTCTCAAGCATTTCGCCAAGATCGCCCATACTGCCAGCTTCGCCTGATGCATTTTCACGGGCGGCCGTCTCGGCTGCGCTTGGATCAATCGCCATATCCAGATAATAGGTCTCAAAGCCACGCAACCTGCGGTTACGTGCCGAATTAATATGAATCGAGATGAACACGTCCGCGCCAAGGTTGTTGGCAAATTCGGTACGCTTCTGCAACGCCAGTGTGCTGTCGTTTTCTCTCGTCAGATGGACTTCGTATCCAGCGGCACGAAGCCGCTCTGCAAGCGTCAGCGACAACTGCAAGGTTAGCCGTTTTTCTGCAGCCCCAGTGCGGCCAATGGCGCCTGGATCCGTACCACCATGGCCAGGATCAAGCACAATTCTCTGAACTCCCAACCCTAGTTGTTCCGAAAGCGACTCGCCTTCTCGCTCTGGAGGGCGTCGGTCTGATTTGACCCGCGACGCAACAGTTGCAGTGGGAACGTCCACCACGATCCGAAACGATTCTCCCTCACTTCCAAGAGTGAATAACGTATAGTGCCCAGCGCCACCAAAATCCATGCCCACACGCACGACTCCATGCTGTGTTGAGACAACCCTGACGCGGGTTACGGCTCCACTTTCAATAGCAACCACCTGCTCATCCTCTTGAAAGGTCGCACCGTCGAGTAATCCCGGTTCATCGACTCCCTGTAAGTCGATAAACAAACGCTCTGGTTCGTGCACTTCACCAGTCTGGAATTGAACTTCGCGATCAATGTCGAGAACAACCCGCGTGTGGGATGAATCGCTGTAGTGCCGCACACTGATAAGGCGCGCTAAATCGCTACTCGTCGCAATTAGCGGTAGTCCATCCAAACCCGAGTCACTGGAAGGAAAGTTGTTGTCTGCAGCATTTGCAACAAATTCCTCGCGATTATTAGTCGACGAAACAAACGTCTCAGGCTCCAATGAAGTCCGTGAGTCATCGGCCTCCAGATCCACACTCCTGTTGGCAAGTACCAACTCGTTCATTCGGTTGCGCGCCACCTTAGCCTCCGGGCTACGCGGATAACGCTGCAGTAGCCGGGAGTAAAGTGATGCAACCCGTGGCCCATCTTCTACTTCGGCATCCATCGCCAAGCGCAGTAGTGCCTCTGGCGCATGCAGGCTAGCCGGGTATCGCTGCACAAGATCGCGGTAAATCTCAAGCTGGTAAATAGAAGCCGCTTCATCACCAGCCAGTGCTCTGCGACCATAAATCCCAGAAACGCGCCACAACGCCTCGGACGCGAGCGGGCTTTCCGGATAACGGATAGCAACATCGTTGAACGCGTCAGCTACCCATCTCCAGGTCGAAGCACGCCCAGATGGGTCCACGATCTCAAGCTGCCGGTAGAGAGCCTCTGCCCGCTCGAAGAGTTCCTGCGGGGAGGCAGGCAACGCATTGGAAGGCGCTGCGACCGACAGAGTGATCGCAACGAGTAGCGTTAGCGTTATAAGGTGCCGGTTCGTTAGACTCAACACGACACGTCTCCCGACGTGCCTCCCCTATTCAAACTCGGCTAGCTTCGCCCCGAAGCCTCCAAATTATACCGGCCATGGACGGGTCGGTGCAATGCATCAGAGGTTATGAGATATCCCCCTGTTGGAGTTCCCTCCATAGCGGGTCCGGTTCAATCCAACGCGCAAGACTTGCCAAGAACGATTCCCGACTAACCCAGAAGTTCCTCGATAATCTTGGTCGAATTTTCGAATACTCGAGACAGTTTCGAACCATCTGGACCGCCGGCCTGCGCCATCTCTGCTTTGCCACCACCCCCGCCACCAATCAGCTTCGCGAGCGAACTGACGACATCGTCCGCCTTGATACGTTTCGACAAGTCAGCGGTTACTCCAACCACGATTTGCGCTCCATCATCATTACGTGTCCCAAGCACAATGATTCCTGAACCAATTTCCTTCTTCATCGAATCGGCGAGACTACGCAGGCCACCCGCATCGAGGCCTTCAACCTCACGGCGTAACAACCTAACTCCCTCAACCTCAACTTCATAATCTTCTAGATCAGTAGAAGTTTCATGTGAGGCCAACCTCAGTCGTAAGTCCTCATTGCCCCGTTCAACCTCCTTGAGCCGGAGCAACAGTCTCTCAACAGAATCGGGGGCGTCTTCTTCGCTAGTCTTCAGGCTAGCTGTGACCTGACGGAACCTGCTGCGCTGTTTTTGGAGACTCTCCACCGCTGCCGCACCCGTGATCGCCTCTATACGGCGTGTTCCGGCCGCAACACTTTCCTCTTTAATAATCATGAAGGGGCCGATTTCACCGGTTCGCACCACATGCGTCCCCCCACACAGCTCTCTTGAAATACCCCGGACATTAACAACACGAACAACGTCGCCGTATTTGTCACCAAAGAACGCTAAAGCACCCTGCTCGATAGCCTCTCGGTGGCTCATCTCACTAACTTCCATTGTGATATCGGCTCGGATCACTTCGTTTACATCGCGTTCGAGCTCAGCGAGCTGGCCAGCGTCGACCGGTTCAAAATGACTAAAGTCAAACCGAAGATGATCAGGCGCAACCATCGATCCTGATTGTCGAACGTGTTCACCGAGCCGGTCGCGTAGAGCCGCGTGTAGCAAGTGAGTTGCCGTGTGATTGCGTGCCGTATTGACACGACGTTCAGTATCAATTTCAAGATTTACTTTGTCGCCAATAGACAATTCTCCGCTTTTAACTTCCACGGAATGAATGACTAGACCGCCTGGTAGGCGTTGTGTATCACTAACCGTCGCGTGGCCATTGTCAGTGCACACCTCTCCCCGATCACCAACCTGGCCGCCGGACTCTCCATAGAATGGCGTAACGTCAACAATCATCGCCCCCGCGGAACCACACTCAAGTTTTTCAATTGACGCATTCTCCTGCAGCAAACCAATGATTTTGCCGCTTTGATGTGCAAATTCCACAAAGCCAGTGAAAGTTGTCTTTTCAATACCCTGCTCGGATAACTCGGCCACAAGCGTTTGGGCAGCCGCCGCTTCACTTCCGCCTTTCCAAGCAGCACGAGCTCGGCTCCGCTGACCTTCCATGGCCGCCTCGAATTCACGCTCATCGATTTGCATACCAACGTCCGAGGCAAATTCGCGCGCCAACTCAACTGGCAAGCCATATGTGTCATACAGGCGGAAGGCTTCATCCCCCGGGATGCAGTTCCCACCGGAAGCGCGCACTTTTTCTACAACATCTTCAAAAACGCGAGTGCCTGCCGCTAATGCCCTGAAAAAGCGATCTTCCTCCGCAATTGTTACTCGGGCAATAAGCTCTCCAGCCTGCCGCAATTCAGGATAGACCTCACCCATGAGGTCGACCACATCGCCTGCGGAACGATTGAAGAACGGCGAGTCAAAACCCAATCCCATTCCGAATCTCGTTGCGCGACGGATCAAACGACGCAATACATAGCCCCGCCCTTCGTTAGCTGGACTAACGCCGTCGGCTAGCAGAAAAGCAGTAGCCCGGGAGTGATCAGCGATGACTCTTAGCGCTATGTCGTTGGCTTCATCGACACCATAGGGATGGCCAGCGCGTTCGGAAACTGCAGTGATTAGCGGAAGGAATAAGTCAGTGTCGTAGTTGCTTCGTACACCTTGAACAACAGCTGTCAAGCGCTCTAGGCCAGCACCAGTATCGATGTTCGGGGCTGGCAACGGCTCGACTAAGCCCCTCCCATCTGTATTGAACTGCATGAAAACCAAGTTCCAGAGCTCAACGAACCGTTCATCATCGAGATCGATGTTTTTCGGTTCAATGTAGGTTCCCGTCAGTGGCCACGCAAAATCACCAATACCATAGTCGAAGTGAATCTCCGAGCATGGACCACACGGACCAGTCTCCCCCATCGACCAGTAGTTGTCCTTTGCCCCAAGCCTCAAAATACGGTGGTCTGGCAAACCAACGATGCTTTTCCAGAGGCTAAAGGCTTCGTCATCCTCTTCGTAGACACTCGCCCAGAGGCGCTCTTCAGGAAGGTTATAACCCTCGGTCAGTAACTCCCACGCCATCTTTATGGCATCAGATTTGAAGTAGTCGCCGAAAGAGAAGTTGCCAAGCATTTCGAAAAACGTATGGTGAGCCCCAGATGGTCCAACATTTTCAAGGTCGTTGTGTTTACCAGCGACGCGCATACATTTCTGCGATGTCACCGATCGATCGTAGCTGCGTTTGTCGTGGCCGAGGAAGACGTCTTTGAACTGATTCATCCCCGCATTTGTAAACAACAACGTCGGGTCGTCACGGTGTATCAGACTGCTCGAACTTACGATGGCATGGCCACGTTCCTCGAAGTATTCAAGGAAGTGCTTCCGGACTTCTATAGATGACTTGTCAGACGTTCGCTGCATGAATTCCCTGTCACTCATCTGTGTCATCCCTTGGATTCCTGATTACGTCCGCTGCCACGTCAACCGGTGAAATCTTCAAGCCAGATGGACAACTTTTCCAATACCAGGTACCGCGGAAAGGAACGTCGCACGAGGTGATCAAAGCAGCGCTTTGCAGCCGCGAGATTCTCGGGCTCCCCTTGTCGCGCAACCCACCGATCAAAGGCATCGTCAAGGACTCCTCGCTCACCTCCGAGCTGTTCAAATACCGTATCGGCGACCACTTTGCTCATTGTCTCGGTCAATCCTTGGCGCTGCAAGTCTCGCAGCGCATCTGACCGGCCAGCAGGCCGTCTTTGCAAGCGAGATTCTAACCGGCTGCGACCAAACCGTTGGTCATCGAGATAACCCCACTCGATGCACTTATCAATAGCTTCGTCGATATCATCCGACAAGTGATGCTTCGCGCGAAGTTTGGCCCGAATACCAGCACGGCTATAATCTCTGCGAGTCAGCATCGCCAGCGCGTCCGCCGTCACAGAATTCTGAGACCTAACCACTTAACCAGTAATCCCTGCGCCGGATAGTTCGGTGGGTATCACACAACTTACTGAGCCCTAAGACCACGTCTACATAGCCCGGTCTAACATTCCAGCCGTCCGAAATATTGGCACTGTCCCCCACTGCAGCGAGCCGATCCTTTGCTGTGCTGCCAAGAAAACCCTTACGAGACCGGCTACGCCTCCAAAAGCGTGGGCAAACTAGCTACTTGCGCTCACAGGAACGATAGGAGGTATGTCAACCGTGCGATCCTTCGCGTAAACAGGCGTCAACCAACCATGCCGATCCTCAGCACGTCCCTCGACGTACTTAAAAAACGCTTCCTGTATTTGTGCTGTAATTGGGCCTCGTTGACCCGTGCCCACTGCAATCTTATCAACCGAACTAACCGGAGTTACCTCAACGGCTGTGCCGGTAAAAAAAACTTCGTCGGCCGTGTAGAGGTTCTCGCGTGGAATGTCCGCCTCCTCGACGCTGTAGCCGAGTTCTTTTGCTAACACCATAAC
>CAYVUW010000036.1:23062-24166 GCA_964455175.1 uncultured Acidobacteriota bacterium
GGATCCCGGGCTGTACCGACGCAGCTATTGATGGCGTAATAATTTGGTCGTCCTGGACAATGAATACATTCTCGCCGCTACCCTCCGATACGTAACCTCTGGCATCGAGCGCGATGCCCTCGACATAACCATTCTGCGCAGCTTCCATCTTGATCAGCGCTGCGTTCATATAGTTAGCAGCAGCCTTGGCAATTCCGGGCAGGGTGTTAGTGGCGACTCGATTCCACGAAGACACCATAACGTCGACGCCCTGCTCAAGGGCCTCGTCCCCAAGATATTTATCAAACTCAAAGACGGCGACATAGATCTCGACAGGGCAAGACGTCGGATCCACACCCAGCGAATGGTAACCACGGAAAACAATTGGCCGAATGTAGCAAGACTCCAACTGATTCGCCTGGATGGTTTTAAGGCAAGCTTCCTGAAGCCCGTCGGCTCCAATTTCAATCGGCATGCGGTAGATACGTGCCGACCGACACAACCGTTTGACGTGTTCGTCTAAACGAAAGACGGCGGGGCCGCTCTGAGTGTTATAGCACCGAATCCCCTCAAAGACTGCCGATGCGTAGTGCACGACGTGTGAGCAAACATGTATGTGGGCATCATCCCAAGGGATCAGCTCCCCGTTGTGCCAGATTTTCGCCGATGCATTGAGCTCTGCCATTTGTACCTCTCCATACTGGCCTATATATAAGAAGGAATATGAATTATAACCCGGGAACAATTGTACCCAGAACTCGCGGTCCAGAGGCCCCGGTAGCCGTTGGAACGTTTCCCGGGCGTCCAGCGAGCGTCTCGGCAGCAAGAACCGCGAATGCCACGGCTTCTTTCGCATCACCCGGTACAGATGCCACGTCACCGGCATCTCGCAACTCGGCCGGCGATACTAGCTCGCTCAACCGTCCACGGAGAGCATGGTTATACGCCCCGCCCCCTGAGATCAAAACTTCGTCAACAGGCTGCCTTACAGCCAGGAAACGCGCGATAGCCGTGGCTACAGTGCATGCTGTGAACTCCGTTAGAGTGGACAGTAAATCAGCGTCGCTAATTGACTCAGTGTGACCGAATAACGCCGTAGTCCTATCGTTGAGAAAGTCGGCTGTA
>CAYVUW010000037.1:0-16748 GCA_964455175.1 uncultured Acidobacteriota bacterium
GCACAGAAGAAATCATCGAGCGCACAGAAGGAATCGGCTTCTGATCAACTAGAAATGCGGCAAGGTGATCCGATCAGCCACGTGGGTCGAGAAGCTCGATCCGAACCGTGACCTCTGTGCCATCATCGGGCAACACGCCAGGGCGCACACCGAAACGGGTCGTCTGATCGACGTGATCGCGCACCGTGTAGGCAGCGTTGCCGATTTTGCTTCCCGGGCATGAATACAAGCACACAACACAGCCCGACAACCATTTGGGAATATTGTCGCGGTGCCCCCCGAAGCGCATATCAAAGCCGCGGCCCCCAGGATCGACCAATATATCGTCGAGAGACAAGGGTTCATCGCGGTCCGGAACATGCACCGTAATCTTTGCCTGCGGGCCCTCGATAACAGTGTCCGCGGCTGATGATTCGCGACTATACCGGTTGTCCCAGGCCTCAATTCCCACAGCATTACCCGGGATGACACCGAATCCCTCGAGTGCGTCGAGTACTTCGATGTCACTGACATGGGCCGTTAGCAGCGCACGGTCAGAAGCACGGCCGTCTACCCATACCAGGAAATGGTAGCTGGCCATGTCGAATTCGCCATCGAACGCTGCGACGCTAACCGTAGCCGGAAATTCGATCGCATGGTCTCCGACCAAGTTCACCCTGCCTTGGGGTACAGGAGCAGCACATGCGAACCAAGGCAATAAAACAACGATCACAGGCATCGCCATAAAGTAGATCGCAAACGGCACCGCAGCGGATGATGTTACTGACTTGCTACGACCCACCACCGCTCCTCACCGGCCGATCACCGAGTCCATAAACTGGGCCCAACTCACGCTGCCGCGGCCAAATCTCTTCGAGAGAGTCGCCGTCGTACAAGCGGCCGTTTTTCATCACCATCTGGATCGTGTTGGTATTGCGCATACCATCAAGCGGGCTCTGCTCGAAGATCACCAAATCGGCTAGCTTACCGGGCTCAATGGAACCGACGTCGTTTTGAACACCTATGGCCTCAGCACCAAACAACGTTGCCACCCTCAGAGCCTGATGCTCCGTCAGACCACCCGACTGCATGGCCCATAGCTCCCAGTGGTAGCCAAGGCCCTGTAGCTGACCATGGCTGCCAACGCCAGCCTTTCCACCGGCGTTGACAATGTCAGAGACGACTTTGGCAAGACGAGGAAAATTGTACTCCTCTTCCATGAACCAGCCGTCACCGCGGCGGCGCGCCTTCTTAGCAAGTTCTTCGTAGGGGGTGAAACTTTGCAACTTCTCGTCGTGGTAGACATTCTCACGCGCGTAAAAGTAATTCTCTGCCCACGGCCCACCATAGGCGACCAGCATCGTAGGTGTGTAAAACATCCCGGTATGAGCAACAAATTCCACTACGTCTTTATATAGCGGCGTGATCGGAAATGAATGCTCCTGTCCCGGGTAACCGTCAATCATCATTTCAAGGTTGTACTTGAAGTCGAGGCCACCCTCGGTGGTAGGCATTAGCTCCTGCTCGCGTGCTGCGGTGATAATCCACTGACGCTGCTGGCGATTACCGGCCATATACATTTTGATTGTCTGGGTCCGGTAGTACTCGCTGTAACGTTTGAGCACGTCGGAGGCATGTTCCTGACTGCGGATGCCCTCGCCGGAAAACACCCCGGGACCCGTCGAGTAGATCCGCGGCCCGAGGGTCATCCCGGCGGTAACCCGGTCAGCGTACGTGAGCACATCGGTGGTAGCCGTCTGCGGGTCACGGGTCGTGGTTACGCCGTAAGCAAGGTTCGCAAGGAACATCCACGCCTGGCTCTTGTGCAATCCCCATGCTGGACGCATATGCGCATGCGTATCGACAAAGCCCGGCCCGATTGTCTTGCCTGACACATCTACCTCATCGGCACCGGCCGGAATGTCGACCTGGCCTCGCTGGCCGACGGCCACGATACGATTGTTTTTCACCACGATGTCGGCATTTGGAATGATTTCGTCACCCCGCATCGTGATAACGGTAGCGCCTCTCAGCGCCACGGTACCAGTTGGGATATCACGCTCCACCTCAACGATGATGCGTTCCTCAAAAGGCCTGTAGGCGGGCTCTTCTTCCTCTTGCTCGGCCTCTTCGTCCAGTACTTCATCAGCCGTTTCGGATTCCTCCTCGGCCAATGCCTCAGCCTCCAATTCCGCTGCTTGGGCGGCTGCGAGGTCGTAGACAAAGTGGGCGTTACCGATTGACCATTGCACCGTGTTGCCATCGTGCCCCCAAGAAGGGAATTGGGCACCAATATCGGTTAGGCGCCGCACTGGTACAACAGCATTGGCAGGATTGGCGACCGACACAGACGGTGTTTCGCCACCAACCCGCGGCACCGTCACCACGTAAAGGTCGTCACCAACTTGGGCAAGAGCCTTACTACCAACCGGTGCCATCCGCATCCACCCGGCGCGGGGGGCATTTTCTGAACCAGGGGCTGCCCTGCCACGTACCGTCAAGTGCGACTTCTGATCCGTGCCATCCCACCGGATTGAGATCAGTTCTCCGCCTCCGTTCAGGTAAATACGCTCTGCATCAGAACCGAAATGGGGGTTGGTACGCCCTTCGGTCGGCGCGATCAGTTCCCAAGCCCCACCAGTCGCCGGGATCCATACCAAATCGACCGACGCGCCGAAGGCGCGCGTGCCCGTGGCATCCTCGAAGTTGGTGGCTGGACCACGAATCGCTACGATCCGGTCACCGTCGGGGGACCATATTGGGTTCTGGAAAATGCCACTCTGAGTAGTCAGCTTGACCGGGTCTCCACCGTCCACCGCTGCCTGGTAAATAGCGCCTTTCTCTTCGAATGACCAAGTCACGTATGCAATTGACCGGCTGTCGGGAGACCAGGTGGGCTGCGCTTCGATCACATCACCCGAGTTGCCGGTGACACGACGCGGTTCCCCATTTGGCCAGTCCATGACATACAGGTGGTCGAGGCCGACGAAGGCTAGTTTGGTGTCATCCGGAGATGGCACAGCGTCCCGAATTTGTGTAATTGCAAACGTGGGATCGTCAGAAACCGGGTACTCGAAAAAGACTTCGGGACCGTACGAGACGTCGGCCTCGACATGGAACGGAATTATCGAAGGACCAGACCCATCGATCGGAACACGCCAGATCTTGCCGTCGTAAGTGGTGAGCACCGCAGTGGAGTCGGGCGTGAACGACATCCCCGGGAAGGCGTCGCGAGTCGCCATCGCTTCCTGGTCGTCACGCTGTACGGGATACATCAACCATCGTTCATCGCCAGTTTCAAGGTCCCGCAGCCGTAGGCCGGTCTCGGTCTCAAAGCGGGTCGCGTAGGCAAGCCACTTGCCATCGGGCGATAACGTGGGGCGTACCGCTGAACCATAGCGCGACGTGCGTGTTACTTGCTCCCCTGTTTCACGGTCGTAGTAAAAGATCTGATACTGAGGAAATATGGCGTTGTAGTCCCAGTCACCGCTGCGACGAGCAAACCAGATATAGCGATCGTCCGGCCCGAAGGCAGCGCCAATCGTTTTGACCGCAGTCGGCTCTTCGATCAGCTGGATGCCCGAGCCACCGTCGACGTGCCACATCCAGAGTTTGCCGCGACGGCCGAAGGACTTCGAAGCAACCACGTATTCGCCATCAGGGACCCATTCTGGCGAAGAATAGGAATTGTCACGCCCCTTTGTCAGTGCGCGGATCGCATACTCACCCTCCTCGTCCTGTTCGTCCAGGTCGAGGATGTGCAGGTTTTCTCCCCCCTGTTCATCCGAAATGAATAGCACTAGGCGACCGTCTGGAGAAAACCTCGGCTGCGAGTCAAACTCCATACCTGAAGTGATGCGCTGCGCCTCACCACCGGAGAATGGCAGTAAGTACAAATCTCCGAGAACATCGAAGACGATCCATTCCCCGTCCGGGCTGACGTCGAGTGAAATCCACGACGCCTCGTCAGTCTCAAGGTGAAACGTACGACTTTCCTCAAGCGGGAGGGGTTTGGAATCGTCAGCAACGTTGCTCCGCTGGCCTTGGACAGCGTAAACAGCCGTGGAATCGAGTGTCACGGATGCCATCGCAACCGTGGCAAAAACTATCGTGAAAACTAAACCGAGCTGCTTCATCAGGTTGGACTCCCTTTTTTCCAGTCTTAGAACACCTCAAAAAGCTACCATCAAAACCCCAGTTGGTCGCAGGTTTGGGTGTCCTGAAAGTAGCGAACCGATAGACTAGTTTTGATGCTTATCATGGCCCTAAAGCTATGTTTTATTCTTCTCGCCAGCGGATTCACCCTGGTGCTCGGAGATATACCAACCATAAAAGAAGCTCTGGTTGGATCAACGCCACTGATTGAAGATGTAGCCACCGACGCCCTAATAGCCCCAGTTGCTAAGCTTTCCTCGCCTAAAACCGCCGCACAATATTGGCGTCGTGGCGGACGGCGTACTCCAGCCCGGTATGCCGATCCCAAGGCACCAATTGATAGTTCCTTCGCCTTTGCCCGAATCCAGTACACGAGTGTGCGCGGCGAACCGCTGGGCACCGGATGGACAACCGATTATCCCGAGGGTGATGTGAACTTTATGCGACGTTTCGAGGAATTCACCACCTCTCCGATCAGTTGGGACGGCAGCTATCCCAACCACGTCGTCGTAACTCTCTACGATGAAGAACTTTTCAAGTATCCGTTCATCTTCATGTCCGACGTCGGCACGGTCGGTCTCGACAACGTTGAGGTGGAGCGCCTGCGAGAGTATCTGCTACGCGGGGGCTTTCTCTGGGTCGATGACTTCTGGGGCTGGCAGGCGTGGGACCAGTGGCGCTTCGAAATTGGCCGTGTGCTCTCTCCCAGCCAATATCCGATCCTAGATGTGCCGGTCGACCACCCGATCCGGCAGATGCTCTATTCGATCGACGAGATCCCCCAGATCCCGTCGATTCAGTGGTATCGCCGTTCTGGTGGATACACCACCTCCGAGCGGGGTAGCGAATCCGCAACCCCGCATCTGCGGGCTATCAGCGATGAGAATGGACGCATCATGGTGCTGATGTCGCATAATACGGACATCGCTGATGGCTGGGAGCGCGAGAATGAGGACTTTGATTTCTTCAGTCGTTTCTCATTCCCCGCCTACGCTGTCGGGATCAACGTGGTTTTGTACGCCAGGTCACACTAGAACGAGGGCCGACAGAACGAACCTGGGCTTTGAGAAGCTCGCTGCCATAATTACCCTGCCACATCCGGTTCAAATCGGTACCACCTAAATCGGAAGATCAACATATGCTACTTGCCTCCTGGAACCTCAACTCGATCCGCGCCCGAGAGGAACGGCTCCTTGCCTGGCTGGAGCACCGACAACCGGATGTTGTCTGCTTGCAAGAACTCAAGTGCACCGAAGACCAGTTTCCGTTCGAAGCTATTGAAGCGGCCGGATATCAGGCGATTGTGCACGGACAAAAGACATACAACGGAGTCGCGATCCTATCGAAAAGCGATCCCACAGACGTCTCCACAGGCTTCGGCGATGGTGGGGACGAATCGCAGGCCCGGGTGATTGCCGCAACCATCGACGGGGTGCGAATCATCTCCGTATACGTCGTCAACGGAGGGGAGATCGATAGTGGAAAGTACGCTTACAAACTCAAGTGGCTCAAACGACTCGAGAATTACCTTGCTGCGCAAGATTGTACTGCCCAGCTGGCAATCTGCGGCGACTACAACATCGTCCCCCACGAGCGTGACGCCAAGAATCATGATGACTGGTGGGGTGGCGTCCTCTACAACAAGGATCTCGATGCTTGGTTCAAACGGTTCATCGATCTTGGCTTGCAAGATACTTTACGCATCCACCACAAAGAGGCAGAGATCTACTCATGGTGGGACTACCGGATGCTGGCGTTTCCGAAAAACAACGGTCTGCGGATCGACTTCATACTTACAACTAATAAGCTCGCTGCCCGCTCAGCTGACGCCGGGGTTGATCGAGACGAGCGCAAAGGAAAGAAACCTTCAGACCATGCGCCAGTATTCGCGGAGTTTCATGACTGACTAGCGAGTCAGCACTCGCGACATATAGACACATCGCGGATAATTACGGTTCGGTGATACAGGAATCGATCGGAGTGCCTTGTACAACTCGAGAACACAAATTGCGGTGGCAGTAATCGGCAGCCTGTTGTTGACCACGACGGGTACGACCAGCCCAGTAACTTCCACGCCTAAATACTCTGTTGGAATTCCATTCGTCACAGAGACGGAAGAAGACAATTGGCCGCAGTGGCGTGGTCCGACAGGTATGGGTATTTCGACCGAGACTGGCCTGCCTCTGAATTGGGGCACTGATAACAACCTGCTCTGGAAGACTCCGATCGAAGGGAAGGGGCATTCATCTCCAATCGTCTGGGATGATCGCGTTTTTCTCACCACCGCGATTGAGAGAGAAGTTGCTGGCGAAAAACACCGCGTCGTTCATATGCGCGACGGCTTTTATGACGACAATCCAGCGAATCGTGATCGTTACATCCACCCAGACAGTATCGGCTCCGAGCGAGTCCACACGCTCAAGGTAATCGCTCTGGCCATCAGCGATGGATCGGTCATATGGGAGCATGTCGCCTTTGAGGGCCTCCCTTACGACGACAGTCACCGCAGAGGTTCGTTCGCATCGCCGACACCAATTACCGACGGCGAGCTCGTATACGCTTATTTTGGGGCCCAAGGACTGTACGCCTACGATCTCGACGGCTCGCTAATCTGGAGCCAAAACCTTGGCGAGATTCCGAACTTTGGGCTGGGAGATGGCAGCTCTCCGGTACTTTATGGCGACCTCCTCATCATTGTCGCGGATCGTGACAATGGTGACGGATCGTTCATTGTCGCGTTCGACAAGCGAACTGGCAACGAAGTCTGGCGCACGCCGCGAATGGCACGGATCCAGTGGAGCACACCGCTTCTCGTTAATGGTCCGCGCGGAATGGAACTCGTGGTCAGTGGGTTTCAGGCGGTCATCTCGTATGATCCGGCAACTGGGACTGAACGCTGGCGAGGACCGGGGCTAAGAGGCAACGTCATCGCCACACCGGTCGCTAACAGCGAGACTGTGTTTGTCTCAGTGGGCTATCAGCGTAAAAAAACTTATGCAGTCCATCTTGGCGCCACAGGGAAAGTCAGCAATACCGACGCCATTGCGTGGGAGTACGAAAAAGGAACAGCATACGTACCATCGAATATTCTGTACGGGCACCAACTCTACCTGATAGCCGACAACGGAATGTTAACGAGTCTCGACACTCAAACTGGCAAGCTTATCTATGAGGGGGCCAGAGTCCCCATACCAGGCCGGTTCTCCGCGTCCCCGGTCGCCTATGATGGCAAACTCTTGATCGCCAGCCAGGATGGGGACATGTTCGTGATTAAGGCTGGTCCAGTGCACGAGGTGCTGGCAGTCAATTCGATCGAGCAATCTATTTGGGCTTCGCCAGCGATCACTGATGGGAAACTACTCGTTCGTGGTGCTACCCATATCTTCTGCTTCACTGACCTCGGTGAGTAATTGGCGAACGGTTTCGACATCTCGTTCGAAGACGTGCACGATGGCACCCACTGCGGCCAATGAAGAACGACTGACGCTACTACCAAGCGCTCCTACAGGAAACAAGCCCAGCGCCTCATCCCCCTGAACGAAGTACTCAATACCAGCTGACTCAAGGATCGATTTTACGATCGGCAAAAGCATCGCGTCGCTGGTGCGAAAAGCTTCAACGATCTTCGAGTCAGGGTCAGGACCCTCTTCCACAGGCAAGGTCACGACCAGCCCGACACCGCAATCGGCGCATTCGGAGAATTCAGGCCGGTACTCGGCCCCGCAATCAGGGCAGAACATCAGGTTCCTCACCACCTGAACAAGGAATCCTAGCCCAGGAGGTCTTCAGCACTTCGCTAGAACTCGTTACGACGCTGACGTTGGACCTGGCGACGACGGCGGCGGCGAGCAGCGGCAGCCTTCAGCCGCTTCGCTTCGCTGGGCTTCACATAGAAGCGGCGGCGGCGGATGTCCCGAAGGATACCTGCACGCTGAACTTCGCGGCGAAATTTCTTAATCGCCCACTCAAGGCGATCGCCTTCTTTAAGCCTTACTTCGACCATAGTTTCCCCAAAAAAAGAGCCTGAATTACTGGGCAGGCGTGCGGCTAAGCGCCAGTAAGTGGCACGCCTCGCGTGACTACGGTACCGCAGTCAAGATCGACAGTTAAACGCTAGCATGGGCGATCACCGGTCGCCACCACCCAACCTTAGCGTGAAAAGGCGAAAAGGTGGTCGAGGCCACGCACCAGTAACATCCCATCGGAAATTGCTGGAGTTGAGAAAACGCCCTCTCCCACAGAATAGGTGCCCAAGATCTCCAGGAAAGGCCCAGCATCGATGACGTGTATGTCGCCTAAGTCGCTAACCACGTAAAGCTTTCCATTGGAAGCCACAGGAGAAGCTGTATATGTGGGTAGAGGCTCTCTGGTCAAAGGTTCGGACGTTTCATCGGCAAGCTCGGTGGCACCGATGCGCTCACTGTAGATCGGAATGCCGGTGACCGCGTCGAAGCAGGACAAAGTTCCGTCGCGCTGCATTATGAATAAGTAATCGTTGACCACAATCGGCGTCGAGATTAGAGGGCCCGCATCGGCAAGCGTCCAAACGACCTGAGGGCTGGAACTCTGCCCGCTTGGAAGAGAGATATCTCCGACGCCGCCCGGACGAACGGCGTAAAACGGCTGCTGGGGCAAATATCCCGAACCGACGAAGATTAAGCCGTGAGCAAAGATTGGCGTCGGTACCGCAATCTCGGAGCTCGGCTTCAGCGACCACAGTGCTTCGCCGTTGTCCAAACCGTAAGCGCGCACCGCACGGCCTCCGTTCGTAACCACCTCGGACACTCCACGGGTACGAATAACCGCTGGCGTTGAGAACGAAGACACTTCATCTCGTTCCGTACGCCATAGTTCGGTTCCATTGGCGACGTCAAAACTGGCGATAAACGCTCCTCCGTGGACGTCCGCCTGCACAATGACCTTGCCTTCATGGATTACGGGCGAGCTTGCCATCCCCCACTGGAAAGTCGGATCGAAGAACCACCCAGCGTCTAAGACGCCGAGGTCCACGTGCCACAACAGGTTGCCATTAACGTCGTAGCAGAATAGCCCCTGTGACCCTAACAGTGCGACGATGTGTTGCCCGTCGGTCGCTGGGGTCGAGTTATTAAAACTGCCCTTTCGCAATCTGCCTGTGCGAGGCGTCGCTTCTGCCGCGATCCGCTCCCACAAAACGTTACCGGTGTGCTTGTCGATCGCCATAACGATCCAGCGGTGTAGCCACCTGTCGGCCACCGATTCCGGGGTGTCGGGAAGCTCCGCAATGAACCTCTGGGGCGGCCCGCTAGTAACCACAGAGGTTACGTAAACACGATCCTCCCAGATAATGGGGCTCGCGTGGGCAAAACCGGGGATCTCTTTGCGCCAAGCTAAATTCGCCACATCACCAACATCAAGACGGTCGGGCAACTCTGCACCATCTACAACGCCATTTCCGCCGGGACCCCGAAACGACGGCCAGTTCGAGGCCAGAGTCTCCGTAACAGATCCACTTGGTATCGGGCCAGAGGACAACGGGACAACTTCCACTTCACTCGACCACACCAGCACAACGGGTGCGACCATGAAAGACAGAGACATGACCAAACCTGCTACGACGTAGGCATGCAGCCTCGGCCACCCTGATTCTTTCTGAATTCTCATCGCTTGGTCATCCGGCGAGTGTCGCCACTCTGAGTGAATGACATGCTAACTACACGACTATCTCGCACCGTGAAACGAATGAAGATCGTATCGGACTGCTCAGAGATGAACGTTACTTCCTCCACCGGCAGAAACCGCAATGAGTTACGCATACCCGTGGGGCGTGCAAGAAGAACCCCGGTGTCGTAGTCAGCCCGTATCTCGATCTCGAAACCAACTTCATCAATGTATACGCCTTCGTAACGACGTAGAATTTCGGGGTTGAGGCTGAGGACCTCCGGTGGGGGTGGAACAGCACCGAAGCTCATTAGTAGTTCTCCAAGTGAACGGTTCCGAGTCTCGATAGCACGCTGCAAAGCCATCGATAAGACTTCCAAGGAAGGTATATGCATCTCCAACAGCTCAGCGACCTTGTCCGTATCAGCTGCGTCAACAGCATTGGAGAGCAACTGGTCGAAACCACCAGCGCCATTGCCATATAGCAACGAGACAATGTCTTTATGGGCGTTCTCGGCTGCCCATTCGAGAGGCTTCAAGCGATAGAAACCATCGGCCAAATCGGCGTCTGCACCTGCTTCCAGCAGCACACGGACAACATCAGCGTGTCCACCCATAGATGCCAGAATCAACGCCGTAGCCCCATACTCATTAGGTTCGTCAACACTGGCTCCTGCCTCTAGCAACGAACGCACGACTGCCGCCTCCCCACGGCTAGCCGCAGCTCGTAAAGCTACTCCGTTACCACCTTGGCCCCCTGCTAAACCCATGCCCACTAATAGAGTGAGAGCCAGGGTAATGGTAAAGAGCACGGAATCGGTCTTAGTCTTCATGTATTCACGAATCGTTTCTAAACCCATGCCCACGCAAAGCAACAATCAGTTATCGTTGCGTAGCAACTTTTCATCGACAACTTCTTCATACGGTGATTTTCAGCGATTTAGATTGAAAACGAAACGCCAAGGAGGAAAGTAATGGGCGCAGGTAGCGAAGGTTGGGCCTGGCTGGGGTTTGCCTTGATGACAATGGTTTCATGGGGCACCTACGGCGTCTTCCTACACACAGGCCAAATCGCTATGGGCGACCCAGTCAATGGTCGCTATAAGGCTTTTCTCTTCGTCGGTATCGCCTACTTCTTTGTCGCAGTGGTAGCGCCTCTGCTCGTGCTTAGACTGAACGGCGCGACTTGGAGCTTTCCGGCTAAAGGTCTCACTTGGTCGCTCATCGCCGGTGCGGTTGGAGCCGCCGGTGCGTTCTTTGTACTGATGGCCTTTGGAGCGAAGGGCACACCGACCGTGGTGATGTCAATCGTTTTTGCTGGGGCGCCAATCGTCAACGCGTTCACGGCATACGCATTCCACCCACCCGTCGGTGGACTTGCTAACGTGCGCTGGCAGTTTGTCTTCGGAATCATTCTCGCCGCTACCGGTGGCGCACTCGTCGCCCTCTACAAACCAGATTCCGTTGCGCCATCGGTGCCTACACCTATGGTTACGGCCGCAGAACAAACTAAGGTTTCTCATTAAGCTCTTAACGCCAATCGGAAATCTAATAACTAGGTTCTGCCCAGTTTCTCGCATCTTCTAGCGCCCTGTTAAGGCCACTCATGTGTCTTGGCCCAACCGCAGTTTCGGCAGCTTTTTGTGGTACCTTTGTTGCATCCCTACGATCGTTCCGTGGCTCTAAGTGCGCCTAGAACGTCCTCATTGAGCCGCCAAAGCGGCGAATATGCAATCCATCGATCGGCCGCTGCAGCCATAGGGTGGCCACTGCAGGAATAGGACCCCGGGAATGAGTGATTTGGCATCGGTGACTGAAATCAGCGACGCCGTTGGCTCATGGTCTGCCCGGATTGGCAGCGTCAAGGTCGAGCATGGTGCCGGATGCCTAGCTCGGCTTGGAGAGCTAGTTGCTGAACTCGGAGGACATCGGGCGATGATAGTGACCGACCCCGGTATTCGTGCTGCTGGCCACGTCGACCACGCATTGCAGGCATTCAGGGGCAAGTCCATCGAAGCCTACGTATTTGATGGCGTCGAGGAGAACCCAACGACCGAACATGTAGAAACCGGCAAGCAATTTGCGGTGGAGCATCGCATCGACTCTATCGTCGGACTTGGTGGCGGCAGCGCTATGGACTGCGCCAAGGGCATCAACTTTCTCCTGACCAATGGTGGCCGAATGGAAGACTACTGGGGGATGAACAAAGCTACAGAGCCGATGCTGCCATCCTTGGGTGTGCCCACGACTGCTGGGACTGGAAGCGAAGCGCAGTCGTTCGCCCTCATCGCACAGGCCAAAACGCATCAGAAAATGGCATGTGGTGATAAGAAAGCGCACTTCCAGACTGTGATTTTGGATCCCGAGCTCACGGGAACTGTGCCATATTCGATCGCTGTTGCCACCGGACTAGATGCCATCTCCCACGCCATCGAAAGTTACGTCACGACTGCGCGCAACCCTGTTTCACAGATGTACGCTCGCGAAGCATGGCGGCTAATGTCGTGTAGCTTCGAGGCATCATTGCACGAGCCCAGCGACCTTGAGTTGCGCGCCAAGATGCAGCTCGGTGCTTATCTTGCTGGAGCTGCCATCGAGTGCTCGATGCTAGGGGCGGCGCACGCTTGTGCCAATCCACTGACGGCGCGTTTCAATATTACTCACGGGGTCGCAGTCGCGGCACTCTTGCCCGAGGTCGTGCGTTTTAACCAGCATGAAGTTGGTGAGATCTACGCTGATCTTTCGCCGACACTGGCCGATACGATTGACCACCTGCGGGACGCCACGGGTGTTGAATTTCGTCTTGGAGAGCTCGGCACCGACCGCAACAGCCTTCCGGAGCTTGCGACCGAAGCTGCTACCCAGTGGACGGCCAGTTTTAACCCTCGTCCAGTCAGCGAAGCTGACTTGCTAAGGCTGTATGAAGCGTCTTTTTGAGGTCAATGTTTAGATGAACACGAGACAGATACTTTCATTAGTCTACGGATTCATCGTCCGGGGCTTGCCACTTGTGGTGATCGTCGGGGTAGCTAGCGCTTCGTCGGGAACACCACAGGAAAACGATGAATGGAACCTCTTCCGGCGCGATGCAGCCCTGACTGGAGTCTTGCCCGACGGTGCGCTGGCTGATGTTCTTGTGCCAATTTGGATGTTCGAGGCCGATGACAGCATAGAGTCAACCGCTGCCATCGCGAATGGCCATGTTTACTTCGGATCACTCGACACGTTCTTTTACGCCCTCGATCTGAAAACTGGTGAAGAACTATGGAAGTTCCAGGCCGCTGCAGAGGTGAAATCTTCGCCATCGGTATTCGACGGCTTTGTGTACTTCGGTGATGAATTTGGTGAGTTCCATGCCCTCGACGCAACAACCGGCGAAAAGAAGTGGGGCTTTAACACAGGTGCCGGCATTATCTCCGCCGCCAACTATGCTGATGGCAGATTGGTGTTTGGCTCTTACGACAATAGCCTCTACGCCCTCAACGCGGTTGATGGTTCGTTAGCATGGCGCTTTCAAACCGAAGCCTATGTCAACGGCACTCCCGCAATCGTCGATGGCAAGGTGATTTCCATCGGATGCGACGGCTTCCTCCGTGTCATCGACCTCGCGACAGGAGAACTGCTGCATGAGATCCTAGTGTATTCCTACGTTGCCTCCAGCCCGGCAATCGTGAACGGAATTGCCTACTTCGGCACCTTCGAGAATCAGGTGCTAGCAATAAACTTTGCAACTGGTGAACTGCTGTGGGAATACGAGCATCCACAGCGCAAGTTTCCATTCTATTCTTCGGCAGCGGTTTCGGAGGGGCGAGTGCTAATCGGTGGCCGCGACAAAATAATGCATGCCATCGACGCATCAACCAGTGAGTCGCTATGGACCTACAGAATGCGTGCCCGCATAGATAGCTCGCCGGTCATTGTCGGCGATCGTGTCGTGTTTGGTGGTAGCAGTGGTGAAATTTCAATTCTCGACGTCATCAACGGTGACATTGTTTGGCAATTTGACACCGCTTCATCGATTGTTGCGTCGCCGGCCATTGCTCAAGGTAAGCTAGTAATCGGCACTGAAGACGGTCAGATGTACGCCTTCGGTCCCGCTGCCCCTGAGGAGCCACTCAGTGAATGATCAAAGCATAGTTGACGGTGGACCACGTCAACCTGTCACCGCTGATCCGGCAACCACGAACAAGGACCTTGAAGGTGACACCCAGGTCGGGAGTGTCTTCGTGTCGAACTACCCCGCCTATTCTTTCTGGAATACTGCGGACCTTGCCGACTATCAAGAGGTTCTCAACGTAGCACCACGTCCCGACGTTCCACTCGGCCAATACATCCACATTCCGTTCTGCCGTAAGCGTTGTAAGTTCTGCTACTTCCGTGTCTACACCGACAAGAACGCTAGCCAGGTTGACAATTACATCGAAGCTCTAGTGCACGAAAATCAAGTCTATGCAGAACAAGCCGCCATCGCGGGGCGGCCGCTTAAGTATGTGTATTTCGGGGGAGGTACTCCTTCTTACATCTCTGTAAAACACCTCAAAGGCCTGGTCGCAGGACTTAAGAGTGCAATACCGTGGGACGACGCTGAAGAGGTTACGTTCGAGTGCGAGCCTGGCACTTTGAGCCAAGCGAAGGTTGAAGCAATTCGTCGTATAGGTGTGACCCGCCTAAGCCTTGGGGTCGAGAACTTCAACGATAGAATCCTGGAACTCAACGGTCGTGCCCACGTTTCCAAGGAAATCTACCGCGTCTACCCCTGGTTGCTGTCAGCAGATTTTCCAGAGATCAACATAGACCTAATTGCTGGAATGGTAGGCGAGACATGGGAAACCTGGCGTGAAACAGTACAGAAAGCAATCGACCTTGATCCCGAAACTGTCACCGTTTACCAAATGGAGTTGCCATTTAACACGCGTTTTTCCAAGCAGTATTTTGAAGGGATGCTGGACACCCCGCTTGCCGATTGGGAGACCAAGCGCGAGTGGCATGCTTATGCCTTCGAGGAACTACGTGAGGCAGGTTACGAAATTTCCAGTGCTTACACGATGGTAAAAAAGCAACAAACCCAGTTTGTCTATCGAAGCGCGTTGTGGGAAGGCTCCGACATGATGTCAATCGGAGTGTCGTCGTTCGGTCACATGAGTGGTGTGCACGTACAGAACTCCCCGGACTGGGACGAGTATTTCCACATGGTCGGCGAGGGAAAGCTGCCTGTGACCCGCGCCTTTGCAACAACCATTCAGCAACGACTTACCCGTGAGGTAATCCTGCAACTCAAGCTCGGCCATATTCGTCGGAGTTATTTCAGTGACAAGTTCGGCGTCGATATCCTGGAACAGTTTGCCGACCCTCTGAATACCTTGGATAACGACGGCTTCCTGGATATTTGCGGTGATCTAGTTAAGCTGACTCCAGAAGGGCTCCTTCGGGTCGATTCATTACTGCCCGCCTTCTATGATCCTGAGTTCCAACAAGCCAGGTACACATGATCATAAAAAAGCTCGCCTTTGGTTGCCTGATAGCCACGTTCTTGTTTGCAGCAGCTTTACCGCTGGAGGCACAACAAGCTTCACTGGGGACCACACCATCGCAGAGCTCCCAGGACAAATCTCCTAGCCAGTCGGAGCAAGAGGAGGAACAACGAGGCCAAGCACGCGAATTCATCTTCGTAGAAGGCAGCTTGCCGTATGTTCCTACTTCCAACACGATCGCCACAAAATTGCCATTGTCATTACAGCTAACTCCACTCCATGTCGGCATTGTCACCGAGGCCCTCTTCCAAGAGCATTACGATGTCACTGTTTCAGGGGCTCTGGTGAATATAAGCAACATCAACATCCAGCCCGGGAATGGGGTCAACGACTTCTTCATTATCCGCGGCTTTGACTCGCTAAGTAGCACACTAATTATGACGGACGGCGCCTCCGAGCCAGAGACAACATTTTACGAGCTCTACAATGTCGAAACTGTTGAGGTGCTTAAGGGGCCAAGCGGATTTCTGTACGGAAGTAATCCGCTCGCCGGAACAGTCAATATGGTGCGTAAGCAACCAACATCCAACACTTTTGGAAGCGCACGTGCGACGTTGGGTAATTTCAACTGGGTCGAAGCGGCAGGCGACTTCAACTACGCCAACACTGACAGAGACTTCTTCTTACGCGTCAACTCTGTGTTTCGTGACCGGAAAGGCTATCGTGACCGCACCGATGGACGCACGTTCGCCATCAATCCAGCAGCTACTTTTGAAATTAGCGACAAGGCTTCGCTAACCCTGAACTCTGAGTTCGTCTCCGCCAACTACTCCCCTGACAGTGGGCTACCAATAGCCTACGGCGAGGTAGTGCCGGTCGACCGTACGACCAACTACCAGTCGGCACTTGATTCGTCCGATCAAAACATCTACCGGCTGCAGGCTGACTATCAGAATAAGGTCTCCGAAAACATCACTCTCCGTAACAAGTTCTATTACCGAGGACTTGATTGGCTCTCAAACGGCACACTGTTTAACGGCATCATCCCGGTATTTAACGAGTTCTATATGCCGACCGGAGAGTTTCTTCTTAGCCGGTCGTTGATACTTCTAGACGACAAGCAGAACTGGATCGGCAACCAACTCGAGGCTGTAATAAACGGCAGCACAGGTTCCGTGAGTCACAATTTGCTTTTGGGTTTCGAGCTGGCACGGCAAGCGGACCTCTTCACACTTGATGTTGGTTTCCTCCCAGATGTTCCTCTGCTTGATCCCGGGGCGCCAACACCCGGACCTCCATTTATTCTGCCGATGTTTTCGCAGGCAGGCGATTCGCGGGCGATTGTTGCAGCTCCATATGTCATCGACCAAATCACTTTCAACGATCGCTTCCAAGTGCTCGCTGGTGTCCGGGTCGACACTATCGACTTTAGTGATAAAACCAAGAGCGTCTCGAGGCGCGATACCAAAGTAAGTCCGATGCTTGGTGTCGTATTTGCGACCG
>CAYVUW010000037.1:16758-22876 GCA_964455175.1 uncultured Acidobacteriota bacterium
CCGACGACAACAGCTCAATCTATGCGAACTACACCCGCTCATTCGCACCGCCAGCGCCACGCGTACAGACTGGCAAAGTACTACCCGAGGAGGGGAAGCAGATCGAAGCTGGCTTTAAGTACGAGTTCTTCGACCAACACGCCCGCGCCACCTTCGCTGTCTATCAGCTAGAGCGTCAAAACATTGGCATTCCTGACGGCAACGGAATCACCCAGCAGGTCGGGTCTCAGCGCTCACGTGGTTTCGAGACTGAACTGTTCATGGAAACATCACAAGGACTCCGCTTTGTGGGCTCCTACGCACACAATAATGCGGAACTTACTGAGTTTGCCGAGCAAATCATCATTGGCGTCGATCCATATTTTTTCACGCCGATATACGGTACCGTCGACCGCTCTGGCAATCGGCCCGCGTTCGCTCCAGAAAACATTTTCAACTCTTGGATAAGCCAATCTGTCAGCCGCAGTTTCGTCGTTGGTGCCGGAGCCCGCTACGTCAGCGGCCAGTTCATCGCAGAAGATAACGAGTTCGTCATTGACAGTGTGCTGACATTTGACGCAATGGCGAGCTATGCGCATAAAGATCTTGTGTTTCAGTTCAACATCAAGAATTTGACCAACCGCGAGTACAACCAACGCGGCTTCGGCGACGTATCGGTAACACCGGCCGACCCCATGACGGTTTACTTCGGCGCCACCTACCAACGATAGTCGAGACTGGCGGGAGCAGCGCAATGTACCCTGACACCGACTATGAAGTGATCGTTGTCGGCGGTGGCCCAGCAGGATCAACGGTAGGGGCCTTGCTGGCGGACGCCGGGCGTAAGGTTCTGGTCATTGACCGCGAAAAGTTTCCACGGTTCCGCGTCGGTGAATCACTGATGCCAGCAACGTACTGGACCCTTGAACGACTTGGCGTTCTCGACCAAATGAAGTGCAGCAGCTTTCCCAACAAGCACAGTGTCCAGTTCTTTGCCAAAAACGGTGAGGCAGCCGCACCGTACTATTTCTCGCGTGTCAATCAACATGAGAGTTCGCAAACTTGGCAGGTAGACCGCCGCGACTTCGACCACATGTTGCTGAAAAACGCGGCGGCCAAGAACGCAGACGTTTTCGAACAGGTCCGCGTTCACGACGTGCTCTTTGATGGTGACCGTGCCATCGGAATTCGTGCTGAATTCAAAAACGGCGTAAAAAAAGCTATCACCGCCAAAGTCATCGTCGACGCCACTGGCCAGAGCGCCATCATAGCCAAAAAGTTAAAACTTCGCCGGACTGACCCCAACCTCAAGCATTGTGCGTTCTTCACACGTTACAAAGGAGCACAACGCGATACTGGCATTGACGAGGGGGCCACGTTGATCATGCGGACTGAAACAGAAAAGTCATGGTTCTGGTACATCCCACAGCCCAACGACGTAGTCAGTGTCGGCGTAGTTGGTTCAATCGACTATCTCGTTAAAGGCCGTTCTAACGACCCAGGGGCTGTCTTTGACGAAGAACTCGCCCTTTGTAAGCCACTACAGAAAAGAGTCGATGGCTCGGAGAGCCTCCATCAGGTCCGTGTGCTAAAAGACTTCACCTACGCCGCCAAGCAGATTGCTGGCGACGGTTGGGTTCTGGCCGGTGACGCGTTTGGTTTCATTGATCCTATCTATTCAACCGGCGTGTTCCTCGCCCTCAAGGGCGGCGAACTGGCAGCTGACTCAATTATCGAGGGGTTCGAGATCAATGATTTCTCCGCAGCCCAACTCGGCAAGCATGGTCCAGAATTTATGGAAGGCATCGACGCTTTACGCAAGCTCGTGTATGCCTTCTATGCTCCGAGTTTCAGTATTGCCGAATTCCTCAAACAGTTTCCGGAGCATCAGGAAGACCTTGTCCACCTGTTGATCGGCAACATCTATAGGCACCCAGTTGACGGGCTACTCAAAGCGATGGATGAATACCACAAGCTGCCAATGTACAAGTCGATTGGGATCGATAAGCCCACCGGGTGATCACCTGCCCACGCACAACTCAATTCAATAAGGTTTTCCAGTCTATGAAGACCGTAGTTTACGGGTTGCTGACATTGCTATACGTCCTGCACACCGATGTCTGGTATTGGGACGTTTCCCGTATAGTGCTGGGTTTCCCGATCGGCTTCACCTACCACGTTCTGGGAACCATCGTCATAACTGGAACCTTCTGGCTAGTCGTGCGGTACACCTGGCCGACAGAACTCGAAGCCGCAGAAGAACACGGCGCAGGCACTGCCTCAGACCACCTGGATTGCGACCTGACGTCTGTGGAATCACCATGACTCTGACAGTGATCGCCGCGTACCTGGCGCTGGTTCTAATGGTCGGAGTGCTATCCCATCGGTTCTTTCGTGGTACCGGAGAGGACTACTTTCTCGCTACTCGCTCAATCGGGCCATTCGTTTTGCTGATGTCATTGTTCGGCACCCAAATGACAGCCTTCGCGCTACTTGGGGCGTCGGGACAGTCATATCGGACAGGCATCGGAGTTTTCGGCCTGATGGCCTCGAGTTCCGCTATCGTTGTTCCAACGGTGTTTTTCTTCGTCGGGACACGCGCCTGGGCCATCGGCAAACGTTACGGCTATACAACCCAGGTAGAGTACATCCGCGACCGCTGGGAATCCGACTTTTTAGGCTTGCTGTTGTTCATCTCGTTGGTGGCACTTCTGATTCCATACCTGCTAATCGGTGTAATGGGTGCCGGGATCACGCTCTCCGACATTTCAGGTGGGCAGGTACCAACCTGGGTCGGGGGCCTGGTGGTATCTGCAGTGGTGATGACCTACGTAACTTACGGTGGCTTGCGAGGTACGGCCTGGGCAAACACTTTCCAGACATTAGTTTTCATGACCCTTGGTACGGTGACGTTCGTCTACGTCACCAACGCCATGGGTGGTCTGGGACCAGCGTTCGAGCGTGTGGCAAGAGTACGCCCTGACCTGCTAGTTCGCGAAGGAAACTACAGTCCGGTGACCTATCTCACCTTCTTGTTCATTCCTCTGTCGGCCGGCATGTTTCCGCACTTGTTTATGCACTGGCTAACCGCCAGCAAACTGCGCAACTTCCGTACCAGCGTGGTTGCCTACCCCCTCTGCATTGCTGTCGTCTGGATCCCGAGTGTTTTGCTCGGCGTTTTCGGCAACATCAATTTTCCAGAACTCACAGTTCCCGAGTCGAACGCGATCATGGTGCGACTAATCGAAGCTCATGCGCCGGAATTCCTCGCAGGCCTTCTTGGTGCCGGTATTTTCGCGGCGGTAATGTCCTCACTCGATTCACAGGCACTATCGCTTGGAACGATGTTCACCAAAGACATCGTGCTTCACTACGGCTACGATCAGAAGATGACTGATCACCAGCAGGTGCTCGTCGGCCGTATCTTTGTCGCCAGCATACTCGTTGTGACCTATTTGCTGTCGCTAATTACCCGCACGAGCATCTTCGCAATGGGCACATGGTCGTTCACTGGGTTCGCTGGGCTTTTCCCGATCATAGTTGCGGCGCTGTTCTGGCGACGCAGTACAAAACTCGGTGCGTTCGCGTCGCTGCTCACTGTCGCGGCATTGTGGACCTACTACTTCATCCAAGGTTGGGGTCAGCCCGACTATTCGGTCGGTGGTACCGGCATTATGCCGGTCGCAATAATCGTGGCTGCGTCGGTGTTAGCAATGCTGGTCGGCTCGCTGCTGTCGAGCCCTCCGTGCGATGCCACGGTAAGAAAGTTCTTCCCGGCATGAAGATCGCATACATCACCGCTGGGGCAGCCGGTATGTACTGCGGCAGTTGCTTGCACGACAACACGCTAGCGGCGGCACTAATGGCGAAGGGGCACGAGGTAGCCTTGATCCCAACCTACACTCCGACACGCACAGACGAGGAGGACGTTAGCATCGATCGTGTTTTCTACGGCGCGGTTAATGTTTTCCTTGAGCAAAAGTCGCCAGCGTTCCGACACATTCCAGAGCCACTTCACTGGATACTGGATCGCCCAAAGCTATTGAACTGGATCTCTGGGCTTAGTGGTGCGATCGATGCAACCAAGCTAGGCGATATGACACTGTCAGTAGCTAAAGGTGAGACGGGAAACCAACAGCGCGAAGTAAAGGAACTAGTCAGTTGGCTGCGAGACGACTTTAAACCCGACATTGTGCATATCACCAACTCAATGTTTCTAGGGCTCGCAGGGCCACTCAAGCGTGAAATCAGGGTGCCCGTTTTGTGCTCCTTACAGGGCGAAGACATTTTCCTCGCCGCGCTTTCGGAGCCGTATAAGAGTCAAGTGCATGAGCAGCTTCGGGCCCATGCGCGCATCGTGGACGGGTTGGTGGCAACCTGCAACTACTACGCTAGTTTCATGGGCAAGTATCTCGACGTCGATCCCCAGCGCATACATGTCGTGCCATTGGGGATCAAGCTAGAAGGCCACCAGGGTGCTCCACCGGCGCCAAAATCGCCTGACAGAACAGTTGACGAAGTGCTGCCAGAAAGCTCGCGCAGTACTTCCTCTCCGTTCGTTGTCGGCTACCTAGCACGAATCTGCCCGGAAAAAGGCCTCCACAGGCTAGTCGAGGCATTCGCGCTACTTTGTGAGAAAGTCGATATGAAAGATCTACGGCTGCATGTAGCCGGCTACCTGGGCAAACGTGACGAAACTTATTTCCAGGACATCAAGAAGCGCGTTGATGAGCTCGGCCTGGCTGAAGTTTTCGACTACGCTGGCGAGGTAAATCGTGACGAAAAGATCGGCTTCTTGCAGACCGTGGATGTGTTGTCTGTACCGACAACCTATAGCGACCCCAAAGGTCTCTTCGTCCTTGAAGCACTCGCCAACGGCACCCCAGTCGTGCAGCCGGCTCATGGCTCGTTCCCCGAGATGATCGCAGCAACTGGGGGCGGTCTGCTCTTCGAACCGGGATCGACCAAGTCGCTTGCAGATAAGCTCGAGGAACTCATGCGTGCACCACAAAATCGCTACGAGCTTGGCAGACGTGGGGCAGATGCGGTGCACAAGAGGTTTTCCGATACCGCCATGGCCGACGCGACCTTGGGCGTTTATCGTAAGTGGCTAGAAGAGTCACGGGGCGATGCTAATGGACCCGCCGCCACGACAAAGGGTGAGGCAACCTAATGGAAAGATTCACGTACCAGCGACGCATCGAGTACTCCGACACCGATATGGGCGGAATAGTTCACTTCTCGCGTTTCTTCGTGTTCATGGAAAATGCCGAGCACGAGTTTCTCCGTGCTCGCGGCACCAACATCGATCGCACCGTCGACGGTGTTCGCATCAGCTGGCCAAGAGTCGCAGCAACCTGCGACTTTAAATCACCGGCACGCTTCGGCGATGTTCTCCAAATCAACGTACGGATTGTGCGACGCGGGGTGAAGTCGATGACATATGGCTTCGAATTTTGGCGCGAGGATACACTCTTGGCCCAGGGCAAGACGACTTCGGTGTGCTGCGCCATGCACCCGGACCGGAGTCCCGAACCGATTGAGATTCCCGACTGGTTTGTCCAAGCCATAGCAAGTGACGCATGAACAGCAGCGGCCTGCACCTCACCGATGTCACGCGCGTATACGAGGATAATGCTGGCCGGGTCGAAGTGCTGCGTGGCATCTCACTATCAATGCAGCCCGGCAATTCGCTTGCCATTACAGGCCCCTCTGGCTCTGGCAAGAGCACCCTATTGCACGTCATCGGAACACTCGATCAGCCAAGTTCGGGATCAGTCGCAATCCTGGATACGGATCCCTTTGCAATGTCAGAACCCGACCTTGCTCGATTCCGTAACGAGAACATCGGCTTCGTTTTCCAGGACCATCACTTGTTACCGCAGTACTCGGTGCTCGAAAACACATTAATCCCAGCCCTTGCTTTTCCAGGCGACAACAACGTCCGCGCTCGCGCCACCGAGTTGCTCGAGCATGTCGGTCTCTCGCACCGCCTTGATCACCGTCCAGCACAATTGTCTGGTGGTGAACGCCAACGGGTGGCGATTGCCCGTGCCCTGATAAAGCAACCGGGGCTCCTTCTATGCGATGAGCCCACTGGGAACCTAGATGTTGAAACAGCCTCGTCCGTCGCTGAGTT
>CAYVUW010000038.1:0-22844 GCA_964455175.1 uncultured Acidobacteriota bacterium
CATGGGCGGTGGTGGTAGTGGTCGCGGTGGTGGCGGTAGTGGTCGTGGTGGCCGCGGGGGACGAGTCTGGGATGGTGTGGGCGACGGCGACACAATGTCTGGTGAGATGACCTTCGGTGGTCGCGGTGGTGGAATGACGATTAGCTGGACAGCGAGCAAGCAGTAATCAACACCTGTCGATGAAAAAATTGCGTGGCGATGTGCTTCTAGCGGGAGCTAATCGCCGCGCTTTTTTCACAGGTTTTGCTCTTCAGCGACTCCATGATCTCAGGGCCTCAGACTATGATTAGCCTGCAACCTTTGCAGAAAGGACCACATGAGCGACCGGGATTCGGAAAAAATGCGCGTTGGCGGCGTGATATCTGGAAGGATCGAATCAAAAGTGTTCGATGGCTTACATCCCGTGCATTTGGAGGTTAACAATGAGAGTTACATGCACAACGTTCCGGCCGGCGCCGAGTCACACTTCCGTCTGCTGATTGTTTCCGAACAATTCGAGGGCAAGTCAGCCGTGCAACGCCACCAAGCTGTCTACGCACTCCTCGCCGATGAGGTCAGGAATGACATCCATGCTCTTGGGTTGCAAACACTGACCCCAAGCGAGTGGCAGGCGGACCAAGAGCGAAATGAATCGCCTGAGTGTCTCGGTGGCAGTGAAGCCGAAACGTGAGCGACAAACGAGAGGCCATCACTGTGTCGTCTAAGATTGCCAACACTGTTTCTTCACCTGGTCGCCTCGAAGCAATTTGGGTCAAACGAGCCCGCGGCGGCAAGATGGATGTCGCGCAACAGGTCACCTTGTCTGCCAAGAAGGGCATCGTGGGCAATGCAGATTGGGGTGGTTGGCGCCAGGTAACAATTATGGAGAAGGAAATCTGGGAATTGGTCACCTCTTCTCTCGGCGTGACACTCGATCCTTCGACCCGACGCGCTAATGTGATGGTCAGTGGCATCAAACTGGCAAACTCCCGCGACAAGGTAATTTCCATCGGCGGCGTGCGCGTAAAAATCGTCAACGAAACTGCGCCGTGCAACTTGATGGAGGAGGCGTGTCCCGGTCTTGAAGACGCCCTTAGGCCCAATTGGGGTGGTGGAGCTTTCGGCTACGTGATTGACGACGGTGAGATCACCGTAGGTAATGATGTTTGCTGGGTAGAGGAAGAAGTTTGACGGATTATTCAAAGCTAATGCCTGGGTTGTCGATGGCTTTGATCGTTGCCGCGTCAGGACTTGTATGGATGCCCACGGATGTCGCGTTGCCAGGGGTCGCGGGCGCCGAGGTCGAGCAAACCGAGCAGTCCTTACGCTTTCGTCTCACCTTGTCGACTGAAGCCGAGCAAGCTATCGCTGACCTTGGCCTCGAGACTCCGATCACCGGCCGCGCTTACGTCATCGTTTCCCGCACCGACGAACGCGAGCCGCGCCTTCAAACCAGCCTTACCGGAGTGCCTCTTTGGGGCGTCGACGTCAGCGGCCTCAGCGGCGGCGATTCCGTGATGCTAGACAGCAACGACATCGCCGTATTTGGCTACCCGCTTGAGCAAATCTCTGAGATCCCCGACGGTTCTTATTTCGTGCAAGCTTTTCTAAACATCTATACGACCTTCGAGCGTTCCGATGGCCACGTCCTGCGAATGCACCTTAACTCGGGCGCGGGGCAGAGTGTCTTCCGAGCGCCAGGCAATGCCCATAGTGCTGTCTCACGGGTAATCTTCAGCATGCGCTCGCCACGCGTTGTCGATTTGGACATCAACGAGGTCATCCCGCCGGTTGAGCCGTTACTTGCGGGCGAGGTCCTGCAACAGGGCAACCCACGTGATACCGCACGGGTAAAGTTCGTAAAGATCCGTTCCAGTGTACTGAGCCAATTCTGGGGACGTGATATGTACATAGGAGCCAATGTCTTGCTGCCGGAAGGCTACGAAACAAATACCGAAACCTACTACCCGGCCATCTATTCCCAGGGACACTTTCCGGGGCGGGGTGCGCCGTTCGGATACCGGGAGCTTGGTGATGATCCAGGAAACGGTGTTGGTCGCTCTGCTGGCGTCCGCGATTTTTGGGTCTCTGAAGAAGCGCCGCGCATGATCGGGGTCAGCATTCGCGATGCCAATCCTTACTACGACACCTCGTACTCAGTGAACTCAGTGAACGTCGGCCCCTACGGGGACGCAATCCACAACGAACTGATCCCCTACCTCGAGGAAAACTTTCGGATGATCCCCGAAACCTGGGCGCGCGTCCTGTCGGGTGGCTCGACAGGAGGCTGGGAGGCTCTCGCCATGCAGATCTTCTATCCCGATGTCTACGGCGGCACCTGGGGATGGTGTCCTGATCCAGTGGATTTCAACTACTACCAGATCGTCAACGTGTACGAGGACACCAACGCGTACTTCACCGAGTACGACTGGTTGAAGGTGGAGCGGCCCAACTCGCGGCGACCCGACGGCAACGTACGTTCGACGGTTCGCATGGAGAACCTCTACGAATTTGCCGTCGGACCTGATAGCCGCTCCGGCGGCCAGTGGGCAATCTGGGAAGCAGTCTACGGACCGCTGGGCGACAACGGCTACCCGGCTCGTATCTGGGATCCGCTGACCGGTGAGATCAATCCCGCGGTGGCAAACTACTGGCTGGAGAACTTCGACCTGCATAACTATTTGCGGAAGAACTGGTCGAGCGTCGGCCAATTGCTACGCGGCAAGATTCACATCGCCACGGGCGAGATGGACACCTACTACCTCGAAGAAGCCGTCTACTTGCTTGAGGAGTTTCTGACGACCGTCGACAACCCCCCGGCCGAAGCAAGCTTCGAGTACGGCCGACGAAAGCCACACTGCTGGATCGGTTACAGCCCCGAACGCGACGGCGAAGACCTCAGAACCGTCGAGTTTCTCCGCATCGCTGCCGATCACCTTCGAGCCAACCAGCCAGCTGGAACCTCGCACACGGCCTGGTACCGTTAGTAAAGGCTAAAGACTTCCCAGAGCCTGCCGACCCCTTACTAGCCGCCACGCTCGGCAGCCCACTCTTCCAGAAGCCCGACAATTCGACGCCATTCGCGGTTCAAATAACTGAGCGAATTGATATCGGCGAAATCGATACGCCGCCGATTGACTGTCTCTCCGCTTCGCGCATCGACCAACCTCAACACCCCACTTAACCGCCGACGCGATCCGTTCAGAGTATCGGTAAGAGTTTCGATCTCGAACATCATGATGTACTGGGCTGATTCCTGACGTTGCACCAGACCGAACGCGGCAGACTCCGACAGCGTTTCTCGCGCTACCTGTTGAAAACTAAACAGATCAGCGGCCGCCTGGGCGAGAATCGCCTTGGCACCCGCACGGCTTCCGTCGCGGTCGAATACAGAAGTGTCGAAGCCGCCAACAAAGACACGCGCCGCGCCTAGTTGGTCGTCGAGGTCGTCGGGCACCCTCGACATATTCCGGAGACCAGCAAACGCATCGCTCATGTCAAGGCCTGCCTGGTGAGCCTTGATAGCGTGCTCCCAAGAAGCCTCCAGGTCACCGATATCGGCCGACGCCATCGACGCGTAACGATGAGCTTCTCCCCAACCGGGATTCAGCTCGCTGGCTCGGACAAAATAGTCGCGGGCTTCAGCAAACCGCTTCAGCTGCCCAAGGGCAACGCCACCGAAGTACCAAGCGTCAGCAAAGTTTTCGTCCACGTCGATCACTCGCTCAATCTCGTCGAGTGCCTCGGTGGGCTTGCCTTCACGGAGGAGTTGTTCCGCCTTCCCCATGCTCAGCAAGTGAGGCTCCGGCACTTGCTGCTGGGAAACGAGCGGAAATGCGAGGACGGGCGCCACGAAAACAAACACGAACAAACCGATCCTGCCCAAGGACGTCCCTGGCTTCGACAACCTCATGAATCTAGCGAACTTGTTCCGCAGCCCACTCTTCCATGATGCTCAGGATGCGGTCGAAGTCACGGATTAAATCGCCATCTGACCCGATGTCCGAGAACGTGACACGCCGACGATAGTCTTCCGCGCCGCTCTGGACGTCCACCAGTTTCAGATAGCCGCGCGTTCTACGACGAGTATTGTCGGCCATGTCGTCAACCTCGAGCTGCAGGATGTACTTCGCTTGCTCGGGCCGCGCAACAAGACCGAACGCTGGCGAGTTCGCGAACGCTTTCTTGGCCGCCCTGCCCCAACGTGCAATATCAGGAGCGGCTTCCCCCAAGATGCGCGCGACGCTGGCGCCGTCCGAGGCCCTACCGCTGGCGCTGCCCCCTGCTGTTGCCTCCGTCGCCTCCCAGTTTGAGGTATCGAATGGACCTACCCATACACGTGGCGCAGCCATCGCTGCTTCCAAACCGGCGGGGGCTTCTGCCATAGAGGAGAGGGCGGCAAATGCATCAGCCATGTCAGTTCCTGCCTGGTGTGCCTTTATCGCATGCTCCCATGAAGCGTCGAAATTCCCCATGGCGCCGGCGCCCTGCGACGCCATACGGTGCGCCATACCCATGGAAGGGTCGTGCACAGTTGCCTGGACCATGTTCTCATAGGCCTTGGCCATGTCTCCCGTGCTTGCATGCACCATGCCTGCAACAAAGTACGCTGGAGCAAACTGGTCGGTCTGGCTGAAAACCTTCTGTAGCTCGGCAAGCGCTTGCTCGGGTTGTCCCTGCTGCGCCAGCTGCTCGGCGGCACGAACAATCTCCATCCATTCGGCTTGCTGTTCCTGCGCCAAACCAACAGATGCTAGGGCCATGATTGAAAAGCAAAGAACGAGCGCCAGCGAGCGGCGCAACGAAAAAGAGAACATGACAGCCTCCAAATTGAGTTTCTAGCGATGTACCGGGTTCGTTTTGGGACGTCAACCTGAGCGATCTAGCAGCCATTCCTCCAGCAAGTTGACGATACGTTCTATCTCGGAGTTAAGCTCGGCAAGCGAGGAAATGTTCTTGAGTTCCAGCACGCGCCGATAAGCCTCTTCGCCACTGCGCGGATCGACGAGCTTAAGGTGTCCCTTAACCGCGTTTCCGCTCGCCCCCCCCATTTCAGCAATTTCGACCAACATTAGGTATTGCGCCATATCTTGGCCCGCGACAACACCGAAATGTCGTGAGTTGGTCAGCGAGAGACGAAGTTGCATCAAAAGGCTGTGGAAATGAGCCTGCGCTTGGGCGACCTGTTGCCCACCGACATTGGTTTGGCGGGATGTCGAAGTGCTACCCGACGGGTTGCCAATTTCATTGCTGCTACCAGCGCTGGCAATGCCACCTCGATCAAGGGCAGCGCCCACAACGTTTCCTCCGCCAAACGGGTTGTCCTGACGCGCTTCAAGTTTTTCTGTGTCCACCGGCATGACGAAAATGCGTGCCGCTGCAAGCTGTTCGTCCAAATCACCCGGCGCCTTTTCAAGCGCCAGCAGATGGTTGATTGAATCACTGACATCGGCACCTGCTTGGTACGCTTTTACTGCCTGCTCCCACGCAACCGACAGGTTGCTAGTGTTAAGCGCAGCCACTGTCGCCATGCGGTGAGCTTCACCCCACCCTGGATTAAGTTCGGCAGCCTCCAAAAAAGCATCGAGCGCCTCTTGCTCACGCCCGAGGTTGCCCAACACCTGGCCCCGGTAATAATGGGCAATAGGGTTCAAAGCATCTGCCTCAATGGCCTTATTAAGGTCCGAGAGCGCTATGTCGAACTGGCGGTTAACAAGCGCGAGACGGCCTTGTTCGGTCAGCTGGGCAGAAGATTGGGCAAACGCCGGTTGGGCACCCACGCAAACAGCTAGTATCACCGCGATAAATCGTGCGCCACACTTCATCTGGGTGCTCATTGAACTGCCCTCGCTTTGATCCGGAAGGGTTACACGCTCAAGAAAGAACGTGGGCCCCTGCCACGTCGATTGAGGTTCCGACGCGATGGACCAGTGACGAACTGGAAAGGGGACGTTAACTATTATCAGCGTAACGCCCAATGGCTGCCCGAGTCCAGACCCTACCCCGTGATCACGATTGGTACAGCGCGGAAACCGGTGATATTCTGATGTTTCATTCAGGTGCCGTCCGGCGCCTGCCTGCGCCCTTAGCTCAATTGGATAGAGCGTCTGGCTACGGACCAGGAGGCTGGGGGTTCGAGTCCTCCAGGGCGCGTTTTTTGTTTCTCTGCTGACGATTTACAAGATGCACGCTTCCGCAACGGGCACTAACGAAGATTTCTGGATGGCTGCTGCCTTGGAAGAAGCAGAGATTGCTGGCGCAGCAGGCGAAGTTCCCGTGGGTGCGGTC
Source organism: uncultured Acidobacteriota bacterium (assembly GCA_964455175.1). Classification (GTDB taxonomy): domain Bacteria; phylum Acidobacteriota; class UBA890; order UBA890; family UBA890; genus UBA890. Next base: position 6,268 of record CAYVUW010000038.1, read on the forward strand.
GTTGTTCTCAACGGCAGTATCATTGGTTCAGGGCACAACACCACTCAGGCTAGCGACGATCCTAGCGCCCATGCCGAAATCAATGCCTTGAGGGTCGCCGGTGAAGCTTTCGGGGACTGGCGCCTTGAGGGATCTACTCTGGTTGTCACCCTCGAACCGTGCGTCATGTGCATGGGGGCAATTGCGATAGCTCGAGTGGAACGCGTCATTTACGGAGCTTCGGATCATCGCCTCGGTGCCTGTGGCTCAGCTATGAACCTTTTTGATCCAAAAATTGCGCCGCACTTGAAGTCGGTACAAAGTGGCATCATGGCTGACACGTGCAGTGCACTTCTGACGGGATTCTTCAAGACGCTACGCGCTAGCGTGCCACCCATTGAATAGTGACTTAGGCTGCGACGGCCACTTTCACGGTCAGGGTGTCGTGCCTTGACTCCCGCTGGACTCGACACTAATGAATTGGCCGTCGTGGAGAATAATGTCGTCACCGGTACCGGCTATCTTGTCGGCACCATTCGAGATCATCGTGTAGTTCTCCCCGTCCGACTCGTAGCTAAGCATCCCGTCCCAGGCATCAGTGAATGTCGCGCCCCCGGCATCATTGAAATCAGGGGCCATCACCGACAAGGCGGCGGCATTCTCGCCCTCAGGGTAGGAGCCGTTAGCTGCCTTGTAGATCTCCAATGCACTTGCAACCTCGGCCATCAGGCCAAATGTGACCGAGATCCTTTCAAGATCCTTTAGGTAGTAATGCCTGCCATCGGTTTCGACAGCATCGAGAACCCAACTATCCACACCATTTTCTTGCAGACGAAAATAAAAGGTCCATATATCGTCGTTGAAGAGTGCGGACGCGATGCCCCGGTCATTTTCATCGATGCTTACGTTCTGTATCTGTAAATCTGAGTCTGGATACTGCTCTAAGATGAGCGCTGTGGCATCCTCCGGCGTGAACGATGGGCCGCCACCGCAACCGATTAAACCAGCTAACAGCACTACCACGGCAGCGAGAATGAGCTTAGTTCGCTGCATGTTTCGGTCAATCATTTAAAGTTCTCTTAGAAGCGATGCGACTGTGTGTCTGCCAGGATAAACACCACCCAACAAGTGGGGAGAATTTATTAGACACCTCGTAAAGCAAGATAACACGGTAAGGTAGCCGTCCATGCGCCGCCATCTAATTATCGGTATTGCACTTACTGCTGCAGCGTTTCATCTTTTCGCTTCCGGGATCTCGCCATTCACGGCACTCGTTCAACGCCCGATTCACCTAGCGTTAATGGCAACCCTTGGGTTTCTCGGTGTCGGGGTGCGAGATAAGGGTCGTTGCAACCTAGCTGAAACTGTTGTCTTGATCGCAGCGGTGCTACTTGGGTGTTTGTACATAGTCGGTCAACAAGAAGCTCTCGTTGGCCGCGTTGGTGCCGCTACCAAGCTCGATTTAGCCGCTGGCGCCGTGGTTATTGCTCTCGTGCTTGAACTCGCCCGCAGAACAGCTGGCTGGGGACTTGTCATAGTGGCTCTAACAGCGCTCGCCTATGCTTTCACTGGCCCCTAGCTCCCGGGTTTTCTCGCCCACCGAGGCTATGGCGCGCAACGACTCATCGAACATCTCTATCTTTCGACCGAGGGCATTTGGGGAATCCCGCTCGGGGTTTCGGCGAATTTCGTGTATCTGTTCGTTCTGTTCGGGGCAATTCTTGAAGCCAGCGGGGGCGGGAAACTTTTGATCGGGCTGGCCGGACGCATTTCCAGCAGTAGCCGTGGAGGCCCAGCCAAGACGGCGTCAGTAGCCAGTGCCTTAATGGGTTCACTGTCCGGCAGCGCGGTGGCAAACGTTGCCACCACGGGAGCACTGACTATCCCTATGATGAAGGGTTCGGGATTCCGCCCACGAATGGCAGCTGCCATCGAAGCAGCAGCAAGTACTGGGGGGCAGTTGATGCCGCCGGTGATGGGCGCCGGTGCATTCATTCTTGCTACCTGGACGAATATTCCCTACCTACAGGTCGCCTCCGCAGCGCTAATCCCTGCAGTTCTGTACTACACAGGGCTTTACATGGCAATCCATTTCGGGGCCGCAAAGGAAAACCTGGAGACCTCTCAAGAACCCACACAGCCCGGAGCACTAGTCCAACGCCTCCACCTGTTGGTACCAATCTTTGTGATCGTCGTATTCCTGGCACTTGGCCGTTCCCCAATGCGAGCTGCTTTCTGGGGTGCGATTACCGCAGCCATAGTAGCCACAGCCCGGTCGGCTACTCGGATGGACCGCGCTGAGTGGCGAAAGACACTGATCGCTGGGTCCGCCGGCACGGTTCAAGTAGCGGCGGCGTGCGCAACCGCTGGAATCGTAGTCGGTGTGGCGTCGTTAACAGGGATCGGTCTCCGAATGTCGGAGTTGATCATTACCGTTGCTCAGGGGCACCTTCCCGTTGCCCTGTTGCTTACAGCATTAGGGTCGATTGTCCTCGGCATGGGATTGCCAACCACAGCAGCCTACGTCGTCCTTGCCGCGCTTGGTGCACCTGCCTTGACCGAGCTTGGCGTGCCTCTGCTAGCGGCCCACTTGTTCATCTTCTACTACGGCTGCTTGTCGAACGTAACGCCACCTGTCGCCCTGGCCGCTTACGCGGCGGCCGGCCTAGCTGGTTCGTCACCGCTACGCACGGGAGCCACCGCAATGGGCTTGGCAATCGGAGGCTTCCTTGTACCGTTCGCTTTCATTTACGATCCCTCCTTATTGTTGTCAGGCACAGTTTTCGAAATCCTTGCCATAACGCTAGGAGCAGCCATCGGGGTAACTTCACTTGCTGCTGGGATCGTTGGCTATATAGGGCGCCCGGTATCCGTATCCGGCCGCGCCATACTGGTTGCCACCGGAATCGCGTTGCTGAGTCCCGGGTGGTTCAGTGACGGGTTGGGCATAGCGATTTTCGCCGCCGCCTTGTGGTTCTGGCGCAAACCCAAGGGTAAGCTGGAGTCAGCGGAACAGACACACTGAGCAATTGGCGTCATCGATGCTGAAGTCCTCTACTTTTCTAACCAAACAAACTGGGCCTACGTTTCAATCTCATGTCCAGTTCCCCCGAAGGCTTATGCGGCAACCTAGCCAAAGCACCATGTTCACTTGCTTGACCATTGGCACTTTACTCTTGCTTCTCTTCTCCGGTTTCGCCTGTTCCGGCGAAAGAAGCCAGGTTCAATTCTTGAGTATTGGCACCGGCGGCACTGGAGGGATCTACTACCCACTCGGTGGCGCAATTGCCTCGTTGCTTTCAAGTAACGATCAAGAGCACACGTACACAGCGGAGGTCACCGGGGGATCAGTGGAGAACATTGCCCGTATTGCCAACGGTCAAATTGATCTCGGTTTCGCAATCGGAACTTCAATCGCTGAAGCATTTAGCAAAAACGGCGGCCCAGACTCGACTCCAGAGTTGCGAATCATCGCCCCGTTGTACCCCAACGTAGCGCATGTGCTCGTTCGCGATGGCTCGGGTGTTATGTCGGTTGCTGATCTCGACGGCAAAGCAGTTTCAGTAGGGGCCGCAGGCAGCGGGACTGAGCAGTTTGCGCGCCATTTGCTAGCAGCGTATGCCCTCGACTATGAGTCAATTGACGAGCGTTATCTTTCGTTTTCCGAATCGTCGGCAGCACTGCGCGACGGAGCCATAGATGGGGCGATCTTCTCGGTTGGATATCCAGCCGCCGCGGTTCTCGAGGCCACGACAAACGCTGCTGTTACCTTACTGCCGGTCTCAGGGGAACCGGCCGAGAGGCTTCGGGCACTGCATCCCTTTTACACTGATACAGAGATACCCGTCGGCACTTATGCCGGCCTAGAGACCAGCATTGCCACGGTGGCGGTTATGAATTGGATGGTGGGACTTGAGAGCCTCGATCCAACGTCCGTAACAAGTCTCCTCGATGTGCTCCGCGAGCATAGAGAGTCACTGATACGTGTGAACAAGATCGCCGCCCAGATCGATCTTGCTTCGATGGAAGATGCTCCTATACTTTTGCATCCTGCCGCTAAGAACTGGCTCGAGACGAACCGCTGAGTCAAGTCCCAAGGGTTCTCATATTAATGCCGTCGACGACGTACCACGCGTCGGACTTCGTGCAAGCGGCCGCGCGGCTCGGCGTGACCATTACGGTGGGCACCGATGGCCAACAAGCGCTTCAAAAAATTGCGCCAGGATCAACGATTACGCTTGATTTCAAGGACCTTGCCGGGGCCTGCGCCAGAGTTGAGGAATTTCACCGCCGCTTCCCGATTGACGCCGTGGTCGCTACTGATGATGAGACGACCGTACTTGCCGCAGCGGTGGGTGAAGCACTAGGCCTAGCACACAATCCTGTAGAAGCCGTGCTCCCTACCCGCAGCAAACTAACCCTGCGAAGAGCGCTCGACGATACAAGACTGCCTTCTCCAGGGTACCAAGTCATCGACCTGGGGTCGGGATTTACGTCACAGTGCAAAGAAGAACGTATTTCACGTTTGGGTACCGCGGTGCAGGAGGCACTCAAGTGCACAGCTAACTCTGTCGATGGCATATCTTTCCCCTGCGTTCTGAAACCAACGTTTTTATCAGCTAGCCGAGGCGTAATACGCGCCGATGATACGGGCAGCTTCCGCCAAGCTGCCCAGCGTATCGCCGATATCCTCCACGAAGAATTTGCAGCTGGTGGTGGTTCTAACGAATCGCATTTGATCCTCGTAGAGGATTATGTGCCTGGGGTCGAGTATGCGATCGAGGCCATAATCACGAAAGGTTCCGTGCATCCGGTGGCAATTTTCGACAAGCCCGACCCCCTCGAGGGACCCTATTTCGAAGAAACCATCTATGTGACCCCGTCACGTGCTTCCATGAAGGTACAACGAGAAATCGTCACTACGGTTGAAAAAGCTGTTGCTGCACTCGGCCTTCGGGAAGGTCCGATGCATGCCGAGGTGCGTGTCAACCAGGACGGTGTTCATATCATTGACCTCGCCGCGAGGGCCATGGGTGGCCTGTGCCCACGAGTTCTGAAATTCGACAACGGTGTGTCTCTTGAGGAGCTTATTTTGCGTCACGCGCTTAGCATGACCTGCGATCTGTCGCCGCAAGACCATCGGGCCGGTGGTGTAATGATGCTCCCAATCCCAACAGCCGGCGTATTTCGCCGTGCCCATGGAGTCAATGCGGCCCGTGGATGCCAAGCAATCAGTGAGGTCACTCTGACGATCAACCCTGGCCAGCGCGTGCGACCATTGCCAGAGGGGAATAGGTATCTTGGATTCATATTCGCACATGCCGATACGCCGGTTGAAGCGGAAGCAGCTTTGCGTCACGCTTATTCACAACTCGAATTTGAAATCGAGCCTGCACAATAAGAGCCAGGGACCACGCTCGAGACCACTTTACCGCCCGCTTCCTGTGCCATAACCTTCCATTAACCTTTTGTTTTCACCTCGCTGGGGTGGAGGGGTTCATGGGCCAGCAAGAAGTTAATTTAGCAGCGGAAGACACTACAGTGGACACCAACCCAATCACGTTTACTACAGCGGCCGCGATGAAGGTACTGGAATTCGCCGAGGCCACGGAACAACCCAATGACATCGGTCTGCGGGTTTACGTGCAAGGTGGCCGCACCAGCTACGAATGCGGGTTCAGATTCGACGAGCCTCGGGAAAACGATGTCATATTGCCTCAAGAAGGGTTCGATCTCTTAGTCGACGGCTTCAGCTTTCACCTGCTTCGAGGTGCCTCTGTCGACTTCGTTGACAGTGTCTCCGGAGGCGGGTTCAGCGTCGACAACCCAAATGAACCTGATCCTTCGAGCGACCCCCTTTTCGCGAGGGTGCAGCAGTTCATCACTGAACAGGTGAATCCCGGCGTCCAGACTCATGGCGGCCACGTCACGTTGCTCGAGGTAAAGGAAGGCATTGCCTACGTCGAGCTTGGCGGTGGCTGCCAGGGATGCGGCATGGTCGACGTAACCCTAAAACATGGAATTGAGCGCATGCTCAAGGAACAGATCCCGGAAATCGAGAGCGTCTACGACACAACCGACCATGCCTCTGGCCAAAACCCTTACTTTACACAGGGGAAGGGCGGATCATTTAACGTCTGAATGGCGGCTTATCCTGCCTGTATGCAAAACAGAAGTTGGGCCCGTCTCAATTAGCCCCCGATATAAGACATTTCGATACGGGAAGGCAACTTGCTCTCCTTGAAGCGCCGTTCCGAGTAACGATCCTCCCGGTTTGACCAGATATCCGAGAAGAGGGTGCGCAGCGTTCCGTCAGACCCTCCGGAGCGCAGAGTATCGCGCAGATCAGTTCCTTCGCCCGCGAACAGGCACGTGTATAAAACACCCTCCGCGGAAAGGCGGGCGCGTGTGCAATCGCCGCAGAACGGCTCCGTCACTGAGGTAATGATGCCGAATTCTCCTTCGCCATCGCTGTAGCGCCAGCGTTTGGCAACCTCGCCACGGTAGGCCGGAGACACCGGTTCGGCAGGAAACTCAGCCGTAATGCGCTTGACGGTGTCAGCCCCCCCACAAACATCCTCAGGCCGCCAATTATTAGTCATACCCACATCCATGAATTCAATGAATCGCACGATATGGCCAGACCCTTTGAAATATCGCGCCAACTCGACGACCGAGTCTTCGTTGACGCCACGCTGCACCATGGCGTTGATCTTGATCGGGGCTAGTCCAGCAACAGCTGCTGCCTCGATGCCATCAAGTACATCAGCGACTGGAAAGTCCGCATCGTTCATGGCCCGAAAAGTTTTGTCGTCTAGAGAATCCAAGCTCACGGTGACCCGTTTGAGCCCAGCGTCAGCAAGTGCCTGAGCTTGCTCGGGTAGCAAAGCTCCATTGGTCGTCAATGCCAACTCCACGCCCTTGACCCGGTTAAGCATAGTGATGAGTTGAGGCAGGTCGCGCCGCAGTAGCGGTTCGCCTCCCGTTATGCGTACCTTCCGTACCCCGAACTCAGCAGCGATGCGCACAACACGCTGGATCTCCTCAAACCGAAGGATCGCGCGTCGCGGGAGGAACTCATAGCCTTCGCCGAACACTTCGCGAGGCATGCAGTAGCGACACCGAAAGTTGCAACGGTCGGTTACCGAGACACGAAGGTCACGCAGCGGGCGCCCAAATTTGTCGATGATCGACTCAGTCACGTCCTGACTTTCCCAGGCTTCCGTAACACCCATCAAGCATTCTGGGCCACAACGGCAGCCATTTACTCATCTTTGAGATAACAGTTCACCTCAAAGATCCCGCAGTCGCGGCCCTCACCATGCAGCAACTCAATGTCGACAGCGCTCTCTGGTAAACCAACTTCCGTCATCCCTTTGTCGTCCATGTTTTCACCGTTTCCGGTATCAACCATCGGCACTCCACCGTCACACTGCTCGGTGGCCGCTTCCATGCCCAATACATCGGTAAAAGCACACACGTAACGACGCAGTCGATCCATCGCCAGTCGCGGTTCGCCGATGCCATGCCCCTGCCGCGGGTAGCGAACAAAAGAAACGTCTTTGCCAAGATCGGTGAGAGCCTTATAGAACTCCACCGCCTGCTCTGGTGGCACACGCGCGTCATTAGCACCGTGCATGATCAAGATCTTGGCGGTGACCTTATTCGCATGACGAATCGGGGAGAGCTGCCGATAGATGTCTTCATTGTCCCAGGGGGTGCCGAAGAACCAACCCAGGTAAGCGGGGATGTCCGTAGTGCTGTACATAGAATAGAGGTTCGACAAACCGGCGCCCGGTGAAATCAGCTTGAACCGATCAGTCTGCGTCGACATCCAGAATGTCATGTAGCCACCGTAGCTCCATCCATAAGCAACCATACGATCGGGGTCAGCCCAGCCTTGTCCTATGACGTAGTCGACACCGGTCATGATGTCGTCGTAATCACGGATGCCCCAGTTGTCCTGGTTCGCATTGAGGTGTTCTTGGCCGTAGTTGGAGCTACCACGGAAGTTGATCTGAAGTACCAGGAATCCGTTGCCAGCAAACATGTGGTTAGTCGAACTGAAGCTTTCCATAGAGGCGCCACTGGGGCCGCCATGAGGGTTGACGATGAGGGGGTATTGTGTGCCTTCTTGGAAATCAACCGGATAGGTTAAGACCCCTTCAATGGTGCCACCATCGGAGTTGGTCCAGCGGACAGATTCGACCTTGCCGAGCTCTACCTCTTCTTGTCCAACCCACGGGTTGGCGTCAGTAAGTTGCACAGCAGGTCCGAAACCATCACCCTCTCTCGCCGCAACCCAAAGGTTGCCGGGGCGTGCAGGGTCACTGTGACTAAACACCCAGAAGTTGCCGCCGTGTGACAACTGCCACTGGCCGTTGGCGCCGCGCACCGGAGCGCGCCTGATGGTCAACTCACCGGAGTCCAGGTCGACACCAAATAGGTTGGTGACCGTACCCTGCCCCGTTGACCAGTAGATCGTTTGGCCATCGCGCGCCCACATCGGCTGCCCGAAGGCAAGATCAAAGTCGTCGAGCATAATGATGGGTTCACCGCCATCAGCGGGGAATAGATGCAATTTGCTATACCACTGCGTATTCCCCGGTTGCGGCTTCGATGCCATGGCTAATGTGTTGCCGTCGGGCGACCAACGGGGACTGGCGTCGGGCCCTTCGTTTTCATAAAACAGTTCAGCGTTGCCTTCAAGATCAACAACCCACACGTCACTCCATGATGAATCATCGACCTTAGGGGTGGGCCGGGTAACGTACGCAATCTTCGAAGAATCTGGGGCCCACTGGGGATCCGAGACGGTGAAATCGCCGCTGGTCAGACGCTTGCTCGCGCCAGAATCGATGTCAAAGAACCAGAGGTGGGTCATCCGAAAACTCTCATCGACTACCTCGGCATCGTCGTGTATTTCTTGACGCCTTTCCTGGTCCTCACTCAAGCGGTCGCGCGCAGTAAACAAAATGCTTTCGCCATTTGGTGCGATCGAAAACTGAGAGACCCCTCCTTCGTGCTCGGTAACTTGCCACGCTTCGCCGCCGTCCACATACATGGAAAAGATTTGGGGTTCTTCACCTTCTCCTCGGCCAGACGCAAATGCAATCTTGCTGCCATCCGGAAACCAAGCCGGTGATCCTGTGTCTGACTCGCCAAAGGTGAGTCGGCGACGATCAGTACCGTCGGTGCGAACCCTCCAAATGTGCGTAGTCCGGTCAAGTTCATCGTCATCCCAGTCTCGGACGCTCTGCGTGTATAGGACCCACTGGTCATCTGGCGAGATACGGGGGCTTCCCACCGTTGTGAAGTTCTGCGTATCCCATGCTGTCATCATGCGGCGATTTTCTTCTTGCGGCGCTTCGGACTGCGACGCAATGGTCGTTTGTGCCACAAGCAGCATGGAAACGATGGCAGTTAACGCAATGACGACAAAGGTGCGATAAATAATCATTGGGCGACTCCGTTTCTGAAGGAAGCCTAACCAGTAAGTAAAAAGACGGCCGTCGCTAGGCTAGCCTGCGGCCCGCCTAGCAGGTTGAATGAATTGTCGCGGGAAAGACCATTGAGAATCAACCGCGCGACTTCCAGCTCGTGACCGCCACGGCACTAAGCAGCACGATACCAGCGAGGTCAAGAACCAGGATTCGGGTGCCGTATAACTCAATACCCTGTCCGGGAACGAGCAATAATGCAGCCGCCGCGATCACGGAACCACGCGCTGTGGGCGACAAATTATTGAACAAGAAGCCAGCGAGCCCGGCAGCAAAACCCAAGACGCCCAACGCCGCTATTGTGGTTGCGTAAACAATCGCCCCAACCGATGCGGTGCTGCCGTCGCTAGAAAGCATTAGCAGCTCGGGGCGAAACACAAAAATGTACGGCAGCGTGAAACCAACGAGGGCGAAACGAAAAGCGTGCCACCCCGTTTGCATAATGTCAGCGCCTGCAATCGACGCAGCTACGTATGCAGCGAGAGCCACCGGTGGCGTCACCATCGACATCATCCCGAAGTAAAAGATGAACAAATGGGCGGCAAGTGGCACAACACCGAGATTGCCAAGAACCGGACCGATGAGGGTAGCTAGCAGAAGGTAAACGACTGCCGACGGCAAGCCCATGCCAAGAACGATTGAACAAGTCATGATGAGTACAAGGGCGAGCAACAAACTCTGCTCTGCAAGCGGAATGATCGTCGCTGGAAGGCGGGTACCCACGCCAGTGAGGGTGACGACTCCAATAACAACACCGACGCATGCTGCTGCCGCTACGAGCGGCAGCATGTCGACAGCAGATTGACCAAAGGCCCTGAAAAAATCAGGGGCTTTCATTCGGGTACGCTCATTCAGCATGCCAAGGACCACCACTGTCGCGAGTGCCATGGTCACCGCCCGAAATGGTGTGTTACCAAAAAGCAGCAAGGCAACCAGAACCACCAATGCGCCTCCGAAGATCATGCCTTCCCACTGAACACGAAATTTCGACGGTGTCCCCGTCTCGACAACCTGACCTTCGGTCGCCATATCTCCAACCAATCGGCGTGCCGTGAAGTGCACAATAAGCAGCAACGACGAGTAGTAGAGAATCGCTGGCAACAATGCGGCGCGGATGACCTGAAGGTAAGTCACAGAAGGTTGCACGATTTCTAGCATCATGTAGGCACCGGCACCCATCACTGGAGGCATTAGGGCGCCACCCGAGCTGGCCGCAGCGGCGATTCCCCCTGCGACTCTGGATCGAAAACCTGCTGCCCGCATGCTTGGGATCGTTAGGGTTCCAACTACGGCGCAGGTAGCAACGGCACTGCCCGACAGAGAACCCATCATGCCGCAACTAACTACTGCTACTTTCGCCGGGCCACCGGGGCTACCGCGAAAGATGCTGTCCGCAAAACCGATAATGAAACGGGTCGCTCCAGTTGCTTGCAAGAAGGCCCCAAAAACCACAAATAGAAAAACGTATGTGAACATGACGTTCATCGCGATGCCGAAAACACCCTGGCTGTGCAGGAACGTCTGAGCGACAAGGCGCTCCAAACTGTAGCCACGGTGTGGAAATAGCCATGCCGGCAAGTAGGGGCCAAGATATCCATAGGCAAGAAAAACGCTGGCTAGGATAGGTAGTGCCCAACCAAGCGACCGCCGCGCTGCCTCCAGAATAAGAACGAGGCCCAGCAAACCAATAACTGTCTCTGCGCTCGACTCTGACCCGGCACGGTTGCCGAGCGACTGGCCGCCAATCCAAAAGTTGCCAAGTAACGGCTCGTTCTGCGTAAAAACATAGCCGAAACAAATCGTTGTGAGGCCAGCGAGTCCGAAATCGAGCATGCGCGACCAGTTATTGTGCTGGAACTTCTTGTGCGCTGGCACCGTCAAAAAACACAGCAACAAGCCGAGTAAAGAGAACAGTGACAGCTGTGCAGGTGGGGCAAGATGTGGGTAGTTCACCTCAATCAGCGTGAGTAGGCACATCGCCGAGCCCAATACGATAACGACTGGGCGCTCAGCTGGTCGGGTGCTAGGGGCCTCGTTAACGGTCATTGCGACCAGATGCCGATCTCCCGATAGAACCGTATGGCACCAGGGTGAAACTCGGTGCCAGTGTCACGGACCACATTGTTCGCGTTGATGGCGCGGCCAGCAGCATGCCGCGCGACTACTGCCTCTCGGTTCTCATACAGCGCTTTAGTGGCCTCGTAGACAATCTCTTCGTCTATGTCGACACTAGTTATAAAGTGCATTGACCCGACATCGAGACCTTTATACTCGGTGTCTATTCCACGGTAGGTAGCAGCTGGAATCGTCGCTGGATTAAAAAAAACGTATTCTGTGACGAGTTGCTGCATTGCTTCGGCGTCATAAGGAACCAGGCGAATGTCCTGCACTGCCGCCGCCTGTGTGATTGACGCAGTCGGCACCGCACCACCGAGGAAAGCCGCCACCACCGACCCATCGGTGAGCAAGTCCACTGCCCCTGCTTGGGTTGCGTTAACCGGCGAGAAATCATCGTAGGTCACCCCGTGCGCAGCCAACAGTGGGCGAATAAAGTACTCGAACCCCGCTCCTGCCGGCCCGACACTAACGCGACTGCCGGCTAGATCAGGGATGCTTTCGACGGCAGAGTCCGCCGCAGCGACGAACATCGCTACGTTGGGAGCCAACGTCATCACAGCTCTCATGGGGTAAGCCTGCGTCCAGCCCTCAGTTCCGCGTACTGCAAAATAGGTGATCGCTGAATTCGAAAGGGCGAAGTCTAGTTCGCCGCTGGTAAGCCGCCGGATGTTCTCCTGCGAGCCACTCGTCGCCTCGGCGGTCATGCTGAAGCCACTAGTGTTCTCGTTGAAAACTTCCGCCATGGCACCACCGACAACAAAGAAAGCACCCCCTGGAGGTGCAGTCCCCATGCTCAGAAAACGCACCGCTTGCCCTCCATCGCCATCAGTGGCTGGACCACCACAAGCAACCACGGCAAGGCATGTGACCAAAAGCAAGGAATGAGCGATTCGGAACATTGGGGCACCTAATTCATGGAAAGGACAATCAACGAACAATCATTATAAAGGGGTTGCGACGAGGCACCGAACGTGTCCTGGGTAATTAATGTCTCTTAACCGTGAGCGCCCCCGGAAGATAACCCGCGAGAACATCATTAGCGGCCAGGGTAGAGCAGTATGGGAAAGGCTGCTCACTGAGATAGCCGCGAGGCAAACAAGTGTCGAACCGGCAATCCCCGGGAACGAGCACCTTGCCCGCGATACTCTTCTGTCAGCAAGTCATCTGAGAAAATGGGGGCACAATGAAACAGACTTCACTGGTCGCACTTTGGGTTCTTGTTGTATCACTGGTTGGTTCCACAGGGGCAGAAGTCGCCGCCCAGGAAAGAACCCCCGTCACTCCACAGGACTATAGCCAGTGGGAAACACTAGGTAGCGGCGTACTCTCCCCCAACGGTGCCCACCTAGCGGTCAGTATTCGCCGTGTCGATAGCACATCCGAGCTGCGCATCTTCGCCACAGGCATGACCAACCTGGAGTCCGAGCCAACTAGTGACCCCAAGGTCGTCGCGAGCGGAAGCTCGCCGCAATTCGCGAGTAACGCACGTTGGCTCGCCTACCGGATTGGCTACACAGAGGCTGAGCAGGAACGGATGCGGGAAGAGGATCGACCGGTCCGTAACCGCATGGGGCTGCTGAACTTGGTGAGTGGCGAGGAAGAGATTCTTGATGCTGTAGCTTCATTTCTCTTCGATGACTCCGGTGAATATCTAGCTATTCGAGGCTACCCAGCGACGGGGGCCGAAGCGTCAGACCTTATAATCCGCGCCCTCGAGTCAGGCAGCAGCATCAACTTCGGGAATGTCTCCGAGTTCTCTTGGCAGGATACCGCCCCTCGGTTAGCAATGACGGTTTCAACTGAGAGCGGCGCCGGGAACGGGATTCAACTTTATGATGCAATTAGCAGTTCACTACTCGTCCTCGACTCAGGCGACGCGACCTTCACAAAACTTGCGTGGCGCGAAGACGAAGATGATCTCGCTGTACTTCGCTCTACAGAGAGCCAGTCTCATCAAGAACCGACCCATGTCGTGCTCGCGTGGCGTGATCTTGCCTCCGGCACATCGACAACGTTTCAGTTCGACCACCGTTCCCACAATGGTTTCGCCTCCGGCATGCGGGTCGTTGAACACCGCTCGCCAAGCTGGTCTAAAGACGGAAGTTCGATCTTCTTTGGCGTACGGGAATGGACTGAAAAGCCAGCTAACGCAGAACAGGGAATCGCTAATACTGAAGGAGGGGAATCGGATAGCGAGGAAGAAGAACAAGCCCCCGTTTCACGCGAAAGTGGCGAGGAAGAACCCGAGCCCGCAGACGTCGATGTTTGGCACGCCCTCGACGAGCGCATTATCCCTATGCAGAAGTTGCAAGAACAACGCGATCGCGCCAAGAGTTATATGTCAGTCTGGCACATCGACGATGATCGCTTCGTGCAGCTGGGAACTGACCTCGACGAGACCGTCGTGCTGTTAAACGGTCAAAGCCACGCTACCGAAACAGATCGCAAGCCATACATCTTCGACAGCATGTTCGGGCGCCGATGGTTTGACGTCGACCTGATTGACGTTGCGACTGGCGAGCGCACCCGTGTTGTCGATCGGGTGCGTTATTTCTCTGGCGGTAGTGCCACCGGTGAGCACCTTCTTTACTTTAAAGACGATATCCATACCGCCTACGAGATCGCGACTGGCAAACACACCGACCTGACATCGAACCTGCCGGCCAATTTCGTAAACCACGACTACGATTATCCAGTCGAGCAGAAGCCCTCCTGGGGCCTCGCCGGCTGGGCCGAGAACGACGAAGCCGTGCTGCTATACGACCGTTATGACATCTGGTCGGTCAACCCCGACGGCGATGGCAGCACCCGTCTCACCAATGGTGCCGAGGACGAAATTCGCTATCGCTACACTCGTCTCGACCCCGAGCAATCGGCAATCGACCTGGATGCGCCTCTGTATCTGAGCATGTTCGGCCAGTGGACCAAGATGTCAGGCTACGCTCGCCTTGGCGCTAAAGGAGAGAATCATGAATTAACCCGTCTTGTCTGGCTTGACGCCAGTGTCGGACGGTTAATTAAGGCTACCACCGTCGATCAATTCGGCTATGTGATCCAGAACTTTGACGATTCCCCCGACTACTTTGTTGGCCCTGACCTCTCGCAAGCAGTTCAGGTCACCAAAACAAACCCATATCAAGCTGATTTCGCCTGGGGGTATTCGGAGCTCATCGACTATTCATGTGAGTTCGGCAAACGAGTCCAGGGTGCTCTTTTCTATCCCGCGGGCTACGTGCCAGGGCAAAAGTACCCGATGATCACCTACGTTTATGAGCGGTTGTCGCAATCGGTGCACAGTTACTCCGTGCCAAGCGAGCGCAGTCCTTACAACCCCTCCGTGTGGACTAGCCTCGGCTACTTCGTTCTGCAGCCCGACATCTTCTTCCAGGGTCGTCGGCCAGGGTCATCAGCGGTCGAGTGTATCCGGCCCGCTGTTCAGACCGTCGTCGACACAGGCATGGTAAATAGTGATCGTGTCGGTCTCGTCGGGCATTCGTGGGGTGGCTATGAAGCAGCATACGTTCCCACCCAAACAGACATCTTCGCTGCTTCGGTGTCAGGCGCCGCTTTAACCAATTTTTTCTCTATGTTCGGAACCATTCATTGGAACCAAGGCCTGCCAGAAAGTGGCCATTTTGAAACGGGACAGGCACGAATGGACGTTCCTTACTGGGAAGACATGGAGGCCTACGTTCGCGAGTCTCCGGTGATGGGAATCATGCAGCTTGAGACCCCAATGCTCATGGCCTTCGGCGACAATGACGGCACAGTCGACTGGCATCAGGGTGTCGAGATGTACAACTACGCTCGTCGGGCCGGAAAAATGTTCGTCATGTTGGTGTACGCCAACGAGAACCATAGCAACCGGCAAGAGAAGAACCAGGTTGACTACCATCACCGCATCCTCGATTGGTTTGGCCACTATCTTAAGGGAGAGCCGGCCAAGCCTTGGATCACCAAAGGAGTGTCTGTGGTCGACCGCAATGACGAGTTGAAACGTCGCCACCGATAAAAGCGAGGCAAGCTCGCCAGCTAGGCACTTGCCACCAGCGAGCTTTGGTGGCTTATGTCTTCGGTCTTAGCTTCATTGGAGACCATCCTCTTCCTTCCAGCCGCAAAGGTCTTGTACACACCTACTGAAGGCGTCCGCAATGTCGTCAAGTTCAGCGGGGACCTCAGTGAATCTTTGGTTTACCTCGAGTTCAATTCCAACATAGACCTTGGCATCGTGAACCTCTCGGATACGGGGCAAAATACCGTCTGCGGTCCCTTGATAGGGGCGATTTAGCCACACCACCAAGCCGGTTCTTTCAATGAGAGCTTCGCGTAGTTCGCGAACCAATGCTGCCTCTGGTTGTCGGTGTGGGTCGTAGAGAAGCCCAATGTCGTTGCCTCGCACATTGTCGCCAAGCTGGGGCGTATAGGTGTGGATGCAAAGGTGCACACACCGACCACAATCCTGAATGATTCCCTTCACTGCTTCCGATACGGCGGTCCGATATGGCAGATAGTAGTCCTGGATCCGTCGTTCAACATCGGCCCTTCTCAGACCATGGTTGAACGGAATCCTGTGGCCATCGGACACACGACGAACTAGGACAGAGTTGCCGACGGTTCGATTGAGATCAACAACCAGACGCGAATACTCACCAGCGTGCAGAGGCGCATTGAAAGTTTCTGCTAATCGCCTAGCAATCTTGAGGGCGCCAGGATCCCAAGCAATGTGCAGTGCCATCATTTCAGGCGGCGCCTTCATGCCTTCTGGGAGACGATTCGAGGCATGCTCGCAACTCACCAAAACTTGTCTGCTATCAAAAATCATCTTCGTGAAAGCAATGGGGCCAGGAGAGAATGCCGGTAAATAGCGGCGTCTTGCATTCGGGTTCAGGATACCCCTCTGGCATACTGGAGGCATGCATAGAGCCGTTTTTGCCTTCATTTTCATCTGGGTGGTGATGACGATTATTCGTGTCGCCATCG
>CAYVUW010000039.1:0-12281 GCA_964455175.1 uncultured Acidobacteriota bacterium
GTATGGAGATTCAGTCGGAGTGCTGTTGCACGGACGGTAGCAGGATCAAACAGAGCACCTTCGAGAAGGACGTTAACTGTTCCATTGGTAATGGAGGTCTCCGCCCCACCTATCACTCCGGCGAGGGCCACGGGACGCTGCCCGTCGGCGATTACTAGGTCGCTCGACGTCAGTTTGTGGTCAATGTGGTCCAGCGCAACGAGAGATTCTGACTTGCGGGCCCGGCGGACCAAGATTTGGTTGTCGGCAAGCAGGTCGAAATCAAAGGCATGCAGTGGGTGGCCGAGTTCCCAGAGAACAAAGTTGGTTATGTCGGCCACATTGTTTAACGGTCTCAGTCCTATTGATTCGATGAGGTTCGCGAGCCATTGTGGCGAAGGCTCGACCTTGACCCCACGAATCAATCGGGCCGTATAGCGTGGGCACCCGTTCCAATCATCGATCGCTATCGTGGTTAACTCGTTCGCGGCGGGACCAGTCTCGTTGACTATGATCTCTGGCGCTTGTAGGTCAATACGTCGGGCTGTGGCAATCTCGCGAGCCAAGCCGTAGTGATTCATTGCGTCGACTCGATTCGTTGGAATATCCAGGTCGAGCAAAACTCCATCAGAGTGCGAGCGGATCTCCTCTACAACCATGCCGCAACGAGTAAGGAGTTCAGCGAGATGATCAGTCTCTTCGGGGAGTTCGACGTAGCGTGCCAACCAGTTCGAAGAAAATAGCATCGCGCTCAGCCCGTAAACTGACGCAAGAAGCGCGCATCGTTTTCGTAGAGTATTCGAATGTCGGTGATGCCGTAACGCATAGCGGCGATCCGGTCAACGCCCATCCCGAAAGCAAAGCCTTGCCATTCGTTGGGATCGTAGCCAATTTTCTCAAAAACGGCCGGGTGCACCATGCCGCAACCAAGCATCTCAATCCAGCCGTTACCTGCATTAGCATCCATCTCCGCTGATGGCTCTGTGAAAGGAAAATAGCCGGGCCGCAATCGAGTTTGGGTCTGGGGACCCAAAAGTGCCTTGGCGAAATGGTCAAGAGTGCCACGCAAATCCGCCATTGTTATGTCTCGATCGACAAGCAAACCTTCGCACTGTACAAATGATGGAGTATGGGTTGCATCGGGAGTATCCCGCCTGTAAACCCTACCTGGAACGATTATGGCAAGCGGGGGTTCCTGTTCCTCCATTGTACGAATCTGAACAGGGGAGGTGTGGGTTCGAAGCAACCAGTTGCTATCCAGGTACAGCGTGTCCTGGCTGTCACGTGCTGGGTGGTCACGGGGAATGTTTAGGGCCTCGAAGTTGTAGTAATCGTGCTCAACTTCGGGGCCGCCCAGAACCGTGTAGCCCATGCGAGTGAAGACATCCGCGATTTCTTGTAGTGCGAGAGTGATTGGATGCAGCGAGCCAGCTTTGTTGCTACGGCCCGGAAGGGTTACGTCGAGGGGGGCCACCTCATTCCCAACATCCTTGTTCAAACTAGCCTTGATTTCTCCGAGCTGTCTGGTGATCTCCTGCCGTGCGTCATTGGCGGCACGTCCTACGCGACCTCGAACCTCGCCCGGCAAGGAACCCATGGTGTCGAAAATCGCGGTCAGTCGACCACGTTTACGGCCGACGTAACAGGACCTAAGTTCCTCAAGTTCAGCAAGACTTCGAACTTCTCCAGCATCGCGGACGAAATCAGTGCGTAGCCTTTCGATTTTGGCTAGCGAGTCGCCGCCATCAACGTGCGCCTGTCCAGTATCATCGTCCACAGACGGGCCCCTCGGACGGATTAGGCCGCGAGAGAATCTTTAGCGGCAAGGGTAAGCTGTGCGAAAGCCTCAGGATCTTCGACCGCAATCTGGGCCAACACTTTTCGGTCAAGGCCGATATTGGCAGCCTTTAATCCGGCCATGAAGCGGCTGTAGGAAATGTCGTGCTGCCGGCAAGCGGCGTTTATCCGGATTATCCACAGGCGTCGGAAATCACGCTTTTTCCGCTTGCGTCCGATGTAGGCATATTGCATGGCGCGGTCGACTGCGTCACGCGCCGAAGCATAAAGTCGGCTGTCGGATCCGTAGTATCCCTTTGCTTGCTTGAGTATGTTGCGGCGTCGGTTCTTATGAACATTGCCGCGCTTTACACGAGCCATGCGATTCCTCCGTTATCTTGGCAAGCTACTAACTAACTGTAACGCTCCGGCAGCAACCGAGCGAGGCGTTTTTGGTCTGAATTAGCAACCAATTGCGACTTGCGCAGGTTGCGTTTCCGCTTGCTCGACTTGTGTGCCATTAAGTGGCCAGCATACGCGTGGTGACGAGAAAATTTTCCGCTACCGGTGCGTTTAACACGCTTGGCGGCCCCGCGGTGATTCTTCATCTTTGGCATATCTTGTCCTTGAAATTGTCGAACCTGAGTACTTTAAAAGACGCCATCGAATCAGTCTCGTTTCGGAGTAATGATCATGGACATCAATCGACCCTCCATTTTTGGTGGGTTGTCGACCCGGACGGTCGTCCCAAGTTCGTTCACAACTCGGTCCAATATTTTCCGTCCATACTCTGGGTGAACGACCTCACGGCCACGGAACATTATCGTTGCTTTGACCATGTGTCCTTGGGTGAGAAATCGTTGAATGTGTTTCATTTTGAAATTGTAGTCGTGTTGATCAATCTTTGGACGGAATTTTACTTCCTTTAGTTGCGTATTGTGGGGGCGTTGCTTCTGCTCCTTGGATATACGATACGCATGTTTACCGTAATCCATAAGCCGGCAGACTGGAGGCTCGGCGTTAGGTGCGACCTCTACTAGGTCTAACTCCTTCTCAAGGGCCCTTGCCCTCGCTGCCTCTGCAGGCACCACCCCGAGCTGTTCGCCATCAGAATCGATCAGTCGAACTTGAGGAACATTAATCTGGTCGTTGATCCGGTGTTTCCTTTGTCCGGGAATACTCTAACCCCCTTGTTATGGTTCGGCGCACCGGTGCGAGCCGAACAAGTCGTCAAGCCGGTGCAGCACCATCCTCGCGCAAAGGCCATTCTCGCACAGCGCGGTCATCAATGTCTTGCACGGCCTGCACCAGAAACGTTTCAATCGTAAGACTTCCCAAGTCGCCGACGGTTCGGTGACGTACAGAAACCTCCCGGTTTTCCATGTCACGGTCCCCCACGATTAACATGAATGGAAGTTTCTGTGTCTGTGCATCGCGGATCTTGGCCCCCAGCTTACCGCTACGGCGATCAACTTCAGCGCGAAGCCCAGCTTCTCCCGCTGCCGCGGCTATTTCTTCAGCGTATTCGATATGACGGTCGGCGATTGGTAACACGATAACTTGAACCGGGGCTAGCCAAAGCGGGAACGCCCCCCCGTAGTGCTCGATTAGACCACCGACAAATCGTTCCAGTGATCCGTAAATAGCGCGGTGGATCATTGCGATGCGATGTTGGTGCCCATCGTCTCCTACATAGGTAAGGTTGAAACGCTCCGGCAGGTTGAAATCCAGTTGTATTGTCGATCCCTGCCAGGCACGACCCAGTGCATCGATGAGGTGAAAATCAATCTTCGGACCGTAGAACGCTGCTTCGTTAAGTCTCCGCTCATACACCAGGCCCATTGAGTCCAGAGCATCAGCCAGCGCATTTTCAGCGAGGCCCCATTGGTCTTCGTCGCCAGCGTATTTATCCTTGTTACTAGGGTCATGTAAAGAAAGGTCTATACGGTATTCGTCATAGCCGAATGTCTTCATAATGTGCAGCGCCAGGTCAAGTGCGCCAGACACTTCCTTCTGTATTTGATCGGGGCGGCAAAAAATATGGGCGTCGTCTTGTGTGAAGCCGCGCACGCGCAGCATGCCGTGCAGAACCCCTGAGAGTTCGTTGCGATAAACGGTCCCGAATTCGCTATAGCGAAGGGGCAGGTCACGGTACGAGCGAGTCCCCTTCTGGTAGATCAGGATATGACCGGGGCAATTCATAGGCTTGAGGACATATTCCTGTTCGTCGACATCAAGCGTGAACATATGTTCTTTGTAATAGTCGTAATGGCCTGACGTTTCCCATAGGTGTTTTCGTGCGATGTGCGGCGTATAGACAACGTCATAGCCGCGCGAGAGTTGTTCATTGCATAGGAACCCCTCGATCTGATGTCGAACGGTGCCGCCCTTGGGGTGCCAGTAGGCCATCCCGGGACCGGCCTTTTCGTCAAAGTGGAAAAGGTCTAAATCGATACCGAGCCGGCGATGGTCACGCTTTTTGGCCTCCTCGCGGTGGTCCAGAAATGTTTTGAGGTCCTCCGCGGAAAAGAAAGCTGTGCCGTAGATTCTCTGCATCATGGGGGAATCTTCTCGGCCTCGTTCAGGTCGCCAGTGCGCTGCTGCAGTATGTAAGAGTTTGATTGCGGGGATCTTGCCAGTGTGTGGCAGGTGGGGTCCGGTACAGAAGTCGATAAAGTTTCCTTGTTGGTAGCAAGAAACCTGGGCGCCACCTTTGTCACGGACAAGTTCGACCTTCAAGTCTTCGCCCTTCTCGGCGAAAATCTTTTCTGCGTCCCCCTTCGACATCTCGAGCCGGACCAGTTTTTGGTTGGTTTTAATCAGCCTGCGCATCCGTTTTTCGATAACCTGAAGGTCTTCTGGGGTGAAGGGATCTTCACGGAAAAAGTCATAATAGAAGCCATCGGCGGTTGGCGGCCCGATCCCAACCTGAACTCCCTCAAATAGTTCTTGGACCGCCTGGGCAAGCACGTGGGAAGTAGTGTGTCGGCACATTTGAAGTGCCATCGAAGAAGTGTTTCCGCTAGGTTTCAATGGGACTAGTTCACCATTGGCGTGAAGCGCCATCTGGAAATCGAGAGGCTCGTCGTTGAGTGCCACTCCGACCGAGCTCTTCAGCCACGCTGGACAGTGTTGCTCAAGTACATCGCGAACACGTGTTCCTGCAGAAAGGAGGAGTTCCTGTCCGTCAATTTTGATCTTGATCGATTCAGACATTGCTGCTGGGGCTATCAGTGTTACAACAGGGCAAGCACACAAGGGAATTAATAGGCGCGGCCGGGCTCGAACCGACGACCTCTTCCGCGTCAGGGAAGCGCTCTCCCAACTGAGCTACGCGCCTTCGTTCCCTCAGCAGTGAAGGGAAAAACTCCAGGCCATCTATTCGCACCCTACTAACGTCGGGCACCTGGGAATGAGCCGACGGCGACCACCGAAAATCGTGAATCGCGAAGCTGCCTAGGCCAGAATTATAGGAGGGATTGCGTGAATTCGTCAACGTGATTTGCCGATCGCCAGTGGGCCATCCATGGTTCCATTGCGGTCAACCGCACATACCACGTAGGCAATTACAACCAGGGAAATTAACTCGCCTGGCAAGTGGGAAAAATATGAATAGAACAATATTTCTTCCCATCGTTCCGGCACGCTGGCGACGGTTGCAGTATTTGGATTCCAAGTCGCCCAAATGACGTTCCCAATAAATCCCGCAATGTAGTAGGGGAGAAGGCAGAAGAAGTAACCTACGACTCTCCCAGGTTCGAGAACCATCTTGTAAGCGTAGAAGACTGCAATAGCGGTTGCGAGAAGGAAGGTAAGCGCAAAATAGACTCCGACCGTGCCTCTTGTGATCCTTGGGATAAAAACCATCACCAACAATGCGGTACCGCTAGCAACACTGAAGACAGTCCACCAAACGGCGCGCGGGGGGTTCGCACCGTTGTCATCGGCTGGTGCGATCACACCAGCAACTAAGGCAGACAGGATCAGGCCAAGCCTGAAACTCCACTCTCCTGGCCCAACAGCTTCAGGCGACACGATCGCTACGGGGATCATTACCGCAGTTGAAACAAATTGCACCAGTGCAGCACGTTTCGGTCCGAGCCAAGTTCCACATAGCAATGCTGCGGCTGGTGCGAATGAGAACGACCCGAGTGTGTACTCGACCCGCAGGAAGGCAATGCCTGTGGAGCCCAACGTCCAAATAGCAAGGGGCCATCGGGAGGGGTGCAAACGACTGGCGTTAGAACTGGGCACGGCGAGGATCGTGTTTAATCTCGATCATTCTGGACCCATGAGTACAGTGTGAAGGGTCCTGTAACTGCTTCTGGCAACTAGATCTTCCAGGTGAGCAATTGCCGAATCGTAGGGACTCCGCGAACCTCGGTCAAGGCAAAGTTCCAAGACTAGTTCGGTCTCTATCTGAATTTGCAATCTGGGTCGGCTAGCGTCGCGCTTGCTTGTAATTTAGGTGAGTAAAATTGTCGGCCGCGGTGACTCAACTCAATGCTTTGTAGACAGCCTTGCTGATTTGAAGATCTTGCACAGCGACACCGGTCAGATCGGCGATGGTAAGTTGATCATCTGATGACCGCCGTAATTTTTGGTTGATTATTAGGTTGCCGAGTTCAACGGCCTTGTTGTCTTCGAGTATGCCCGCCTTGGTGGCCTGATAGATTTCTCCACGGGTCTGGCACTGTTCGATACTGTCCGCTACGACTATGTCGGCCTGGGCCAAAATGTTGGAGTCCAGCTCTTGTTTGTCTGGCGTGTCAGAGCCTATCGCTGTGATATGCGTGCCGGGGCGGATCTCGTCTTTGTGCAGCAAAGCGTGCCGGGCTGGTGTGACAGTTACGATCAAGTTGCAGGCGTTAGCAACAGTGGCCGGATCGAGTGTCGTGTCAACACTGTACCCAAGTGCCTCCAAGTCCTGCTTGTACCGGTTGACTTCTTCCTGGCTTACTCCCCAGACAGTGACGTCGCGGCAAGCAATCACCGAGTCAAGCATTAGTAATTGTCGACGTGCCTGGTCCCCAGCACCGATAATACCGATGCGATGCACTGTGTTTGGTGCCATGTGCTTAGCGACCACCGCCCCCGCAGCAGCTGTTCGAACTGCTGTGAGTTCCCCCTCGTCGAGCAGCACGGCGAGAAGCTCGCCGGTTTTTTGACTAAACAACAGCATGAGGCCGGAATTAGTCGGAAGCCCGAACTTGAAGTTCTCGTAGAACCCGCTCGCGATTTTTACGACGAAATAGTCATCACCCTTAATGAACCCGTATTTGATGTGAGCTTCCCCGCGCGGATCTTCAAAAAGCATCTCACCCACAGGGGGAACCACGACTTCACTGCGCGAGTAGGCAATGAACCCTTCCTCAATACACGAAATGGCATCGATACCTTCTAATGCGGCACTGATTTGTGAGCGGTCAAAAACCTTGGTCACTTGCGTTCCCCTCGTTGGCGCAGGTAGAGCTAGAGTGATGAAAAGATCCAGGATCCGATGATCCGGCACATTTGCAGGGGCCCGGGGATGCCGTAAGTGGCCATCACAACCCATTAATGGAATAAGAGCCGACGCGGGGACTTGAACCCCGGACCTGCTGATTACGAATCAGCTGCTCTGCCACTGAGCTACGTCGGCTTCAAGTCGTCCAAAACCGCTCCTGCAAAAGGGCTACCACCGAACATCAGACAGAGTCTAACGGTGGTATTCCTGGCTGGCAAAGCGCTAGCCGTTGCTTGGATGCGGGTCTCATCACGAAGAGAATCGATTTTACAGTCGGTGTGGGGGAACACCACCGTATATTGAGTCTGACCGTTTCTTGCACCGCAACAGGTAGTGGTTCGTACGTTTACGCTTTGATTTGGAGGTGTTAAACTCCGCCAGGCCGGACACCTAGGGGCGACCTACGCAGCAGTCGTCCGGTTCAATGTACTCTGGGAGGCACGGACCTGAGGCCCGTGCATAGTGTGGAAGCTGTCGAAACTAGAAATCCGTGGCTTTAAGTCTTTTGCCGATGCTGCGGAGCTTGACTTCCCTGAGGGAATAACTGCGGTCGTTGGTCCAAATGGCTGCGGCAAGAGCAATATCTCCGACGCGATCCTCTGGGCCCTAGGTGAGCAAAGCACTCGTGCGCTGCGGGCTCAGCAGATGCAGGACATCATCTTTCAGGGCACCGCCACTCGTCGGGCAATCGGACTAGCTGAGGTCACCCTCTATTTGAGCAATGGGGCTTCGAATGGTGGGGGTAGTTTTGACCCACTTACTGATCTTGAGGCCCAGGGTTCGACTGGGTTGCGGCCCGAAGCTGATGGAAGTGAGCGCGTAGTCCCGGATCTGGGGACAGCTACGGGAAACGGGTCGAATGGGTCTGGTGCCAACGGTAATGGTGCTAGACAGAGTGGCAAAGCTGAAGATGTGGCTGCCGGCGCTAGAACCCCTCTAATTCAAATCGATACTCATGGAGGAAGTATCGAAATTGAGTCCAGAGAGGATTCAGAAGCCGATGATTTTGGGAACGGTGATGATCCTAGTCTTCTAAAGATAACCCGTCGCCTTTTCCGCTCTGGAGACTCGGAGTATTTGCTCGACGGTGATAAATGCCGGTTGCGGGATATTCGTGAACGGCTTGCTGGGACAGGGCTTGGAACACGGACTTGCTTCCAGATTGGGCAAGGCAAGATCGACCAGATTCTCTCTGCCAGTTCGCTGGAACGTCGTGCGCCGCTTGAGGAAGCCGCCGGGATTACTCTCTACAGACACCGTCGTCATTTGACCCAGCTTAAGCTTGAAGCTACAGCGCAGGATGTGGCTCGGATCGATGATATTTATGAGGAAGTTGGTCGCCAGATGCGCAGTCTCAAGCGCCAGGCGGGGCGGGCACGTCGGTATAAGAAGCTTCGCGGCGAGCTACGTCGTCTTGAGCGTGCCTGGTTGTACCGTGAGCTGCTCGAATCAGAACAACGGGAATCGCTAGCAGTCGCCGCGGTCGTTGGGGCTAGTGAGGCTGAAAAGAAGGCGCGGGAGAACCTTACGTCGGCGGCTATGAAGTTGGAACAAGAGCGCAAGCGTATGCGTGCTGCCCGAAAAGATGAACAGGACCGGCGTCAGCGTCTTTACCAGAACCAGCTTGAGCAAGAACGGCTCAGGGCTGAGGTGCAACGACAGGACGATCGACAGAGATTCGCCGAAGAACGTCAAGCTGAGCTCGAGCGGCGTAGCACTGAATTAGAAAAAAGGCTTGAGGAGGCCACTGGCTTACGGGTTCGTCGCGAGGAAGTGGCGCAACAATCGGAAACCGTCTACGAAACAGCCAAGGTAGTTCTCTCGGAAGCAGATGATGAGCTTGCGGCAGCGCGGCGAAGGCTTGATTTAGCTCTCAGACCGGCGCCATCGGCAAGTGAGGAGGGCTCAGGAGCACAACCGCTGTCAGTAGACATAATAGTAGAGCAAGAAGATTTCCCCGCGCTTAGTCTGGCGCTTGGTGACTTGCTGGACGTAAAGGTCATGCCAGAGGCAATGTTGGGAGAGTGGTTGGAAGGGGCCCTTGATGACAATCGACGAACCCGTGGGCTTCGATGCGTGGAATCACCGATCACCGCTCCTCCGCCAGCAGACGATCGTATCGTGGGCGCACTTCAAGAACGGATTAGTGGCCGCAATGAGACCGTCGAGGCTGTAGTCCGTTCGTTGCTGCAAGATACGTGGCTGATCACGAATGCGGAGGATGCACCGGAATTGGCACGAAGTTATCCAGGTCACGCTTTTGTCGATAACAGCGGGAGTTGTTGGGCCTGTGGAGCGGAGGTTCGAGTACGTGGGCGTCAAGCACGGCTAAGGATGATGGAGAGTGCTGAGGATACATCCGGTGCGGAAACAGAGCAGGGTTCCCCAGTCGAACTCGAAGTAACTTCGCCGGAAGAGTTGGGTGCTCGGGAAAACCGTGACCGTGCGGCAATCGCTGCGGCGGCTGCCGGTGCGCAAGCAGACGCCTCGCGCCAGGAGCTTGCCGTTTCAGAGGCGGCTTGCCGGAGGCTGAAGTCCGAACATCAACGCACCTTGTCCGAGGTTAAGAGTTTGATTGAGGCATCTAAGACGTCTGCCAAGAGTGCAGAAAAGGCCACCAAGCAAGCTGATGAGGCAGTTAAGAAAGGTGCATTGCTAGAAGCCAATGTGAATGCTGCCGATATTGATGACAAAGCTGGAGAGGATGAGGTCGCTGCTCTTCAGGAGGCGCAGTCTCTGATGCGCAACGATTTGGAACAGGCACAGGAGGCTCGTTCGAAGCTTGAAGTTGAGGCCGCAGAAATTCGAGTTGCTGGCCAGCACATTGAGGAACAGGTTCGGGAGAAACTGGCGATTGGGCCGGCCGAGCTCCTCAAGGAGGGCCCACTTGAAGTAGTCGAAGGGGCTGAGGGAACTGAGGAGCCTAAGCGTGGCAAGAAGGATGAAGATACTGGAATTGAGAAGCTCGCCGCTTCCGAATTGCGGTTGTTAAGCCGGGAAGCCCAAGAGAAGATTGAGAGACTTGGACCAGTCAACTTGGTTGCCTATGAAGATTTTGAGGTACAGGAGGGGCGCCATCAGGAACTTGGCTTACAGCGTAAGGATCTCAAGGATGCAGCAGCAAACCTTAATGAGGCAATTGGGCGTATAGACACCGATTGCATTGAGCGTTTCAATGATTGCTTCGAATCAATCAATGGGTATTTCAACCGGATTTTTCGCCAATTGTTCGGCGGCGGGAAAGCGGGCATGAAGCTTGAGAACCCAGAAGATCCTCTTACCTCGGGGATTGAGATTTTCGCGCAGCCCCCTGGCAAGAAGCTGCAGAACATTCGCCTGCTCTCTGGGGGCGAGCGGACTTTAGTGGCGCTCTCCCTTCTGTTTGGCATATTCGAATATCGGCCGGCAGCATTCTGTATTCTTGACGAAGCCGATGCGGCTCTGGATGAGCCTAATATTGAACGCTTCCTCCGTGCACTCCATTCTTTCGAGAGCCACACCCAATTCATTCTCATCACGCATAACAAGCGCACGATGGAAATCGCCGACCTTCTGTACGGTGTGACGATGCAGGAAAGTGGTGTTTCGCAGCTTGTCTCGGTCCAACTCCACTGACCGTGCTTCGGCCTCCCACTGGGGGGTTGTAGCAGGAATCGATCGTTTCTTCGGGGTCCAAGATTCTGGCAGCACGATTGCGACGGAGCTTCGTGGCGGGCTGACGACTTTTGTGACAATGGCCTACATTGTCGTCGTCAATGCCGACCTGCTTTCGAAGGCTGGAATTCCTATCGAGTCCGCGATTTTTGCAACTTGCGCATCGTCTGCGATCGGCACGTTTCTGATGGCTTGGTGGGCTGGATATCCATTCGCGCTTGCGCCAGGGATGGGGCTCAATGCCTACTTCGTGTTTTCGGTTGTTCCGGCGGTCGCTGCTGCGCTCGGGCCTGGCCCTCCGGACCGTGCTTGGAAAGTCGCCTTGGGGCTTGTTGGATGGTCGGGCGGGTTATTTCTGATCGCCACTTGGCTTGAGGTTCGCAGCCGAATCATGCGTGAGATTCCGATGACACTTAAACTCGCGGTCTCGGCTGGAATTGGACTTTTTATCGCGTTCATTGGGATGCAAGCGGCAGGCGCGGTTGTGGCTGACCCTCGGACGCTTGTGAAGTTGGGTGACGTGCACGTGCCATCCGTATGGATCGCGGGTGCCGGATTACTTGTTACCGCAGGATTATGGACCCGCCGAATTCCCGGAGCACTCTTGATAGGGATTCTGGCGACCACAGCTCTAGCCATGGTTCTTGGTCACGCAGATGGACCAGAACGTTGGGTGGCCTTTCCTGAAGTTTCAGGGACTATGTTCCAATGGGACCTTCGGGGTGCTTTCGATATCCGCTTTCTGGACATCATGATTGCCTTACTGTTTGTCGATTTCTTCGACACCATGGGGACGTTGGTCGGGGTTGGAGTTCAAGGCGACTTCCTTGATGACAACGGTCGTCTCCCTAGAGATAACAGGGCGTTGTCAGCTGATGCTGCCGCCACGGTAGCCGGTGCTGCTTTGGGGACCGCCCCTGTGACGACCTATGTGGAGAGCGCCTCGGGTATCGCAGCGGGTGCTCGTACAGGGCTTGCTAACATGGTCGTGGTTGGTGGGTTTTGTGGGGCAATGTTTTTTGCTCCCGCGCTGACTGCCGTGCCGTCTTTTGCGACTGCGCCGGTCTTGGTTGTAGTAGGCGCTTTGATGGCGACAAGCCTCTCGAAAATCGAGTGGGAGGACCGCGGTGAGGGTATCGCTGCGTTCGTTACCGCGCTGGCAATCCCAGTCACGTTCAGTATCGCAGATGGGATGGCAATGGGCGTTGCTGTCTACCTGGGTTCGAAAGCCCTGGGGGGTCGCTCCCAGGAAATTTCCTGGGTTATGTGGGCACTCGGTGCAATCTTTATTCTTAGGTTTCTATTTATACCGCTGGAGTGAGAGGGGCCTGCAAGGTATGTGGCCGACGGAATGGGTCGGCGGTTA
>CAYVUW010000039.1:12312-13558 GCA_964455175.1 uncultured Acidobacteriota bacterium
GAGTGCGTGGGCGACATTGTCGAGTGCGTCGACGGCTTTGCTGAACCCGTCTCCCGCCTCCTTCAATTCGCGAAGTTGTTTGCGAGGTTTTACCCAGGCAGCCGAAGCTGTAAGGGCTAGTGACAATCGACTCTTGCGAGTTGTTGTGCTGTCTTGTGCCATCCAGGCACGCCGTGCGGCCTTAGAGTTAGGGCCAGGCAAGGGGCGATCGGCATGGTCAGAAATAACGCGAACAGATGTAAACGGAACGCCGTTCTCAGCAGCTATTTTTGCCCACACTGAGCCTTCCATTTCGACAAGGTGCGCACCGCTGCCCAAGCGAATGCGGTCGCGAATGGTGATGTCATATAGTGGTTCATCTACGGTTACTGCAATGGCCCTTTTGCATGGAATACTTGCCACTCTAAGGGTGCGAAGGACTTTTTCTAGGAGCGCCGTATCTGAGTGGGCTGTAGTTGTATGGGGATGGAGCGGGTCGCGCCACTCTTGGACCGCCCAAGTTGACCCCGCTGCATGCTTTTTGTCGAGCGCCCCGGCTATTCCGACGTTTATTACCGCCTCGGGTTGTAAATGGTGTATCGCGTCAGAAAAGGT
This sequence comes from uncultured Acidobacteriota bacterium, assembly GCA_964455175.1. Lineage (GTDB taxonomy): Bacteria > Acidobacteriota > UBA890 > UBA890 > UBA890 > UBA890. Next base: position 12,907 of record CAYVUW010000039.1, read on the forward strand.
TTTGTCTCCCCTTCGTCCCATTCCGGCAGCTAACAAGGCTGCGGAGCCATTCTCTCCACTTCCATGGGCCACTTTATTGGTTGGTGTGCCGCCAACTCGCAGATACCGAGCGAATGGCCGCAGTTCGAACTCTACAGCGGCGACAAAAAGGATATTGGGGCTGGATGTGCGCTTCCGATTATTGGACATGTATCTAATTCTAGCCTCGGTGAGTCATGGCTGAGTTGCACGATCCGGTGAGTGAAGTTCCAGGCGTCGGAATGGTACGAGCTTCTGCCCTAAGACGTCGTGGAATTCAGACTGTCGAGGATTTGTTGCTACAGCTGCCGTTTCGATATGAAGACCGGTCCAAGGTTTCTTCGATTTCCGAGTTAAGAGTCGGTGAGAGCTACACCTTTAACGTCAAAGTTAACCGGATTCAGCGACTGGGGCATAGGGGCCGGAACCGTGTCGAAGCCGTGGTGAGCGACGAGACTGGTGAATTGAAGGTTGTATGGTTCCGGCAGCCGTACGTTGCTGATGCGATCACCAAAGGTGACTCTGTTTCGGTTTTTGGGAAAGTCGTTGAACACGATGGAAATCCGCAGCTTGTCAATCCGGTTTTGGAAAAAGGTGGCGGACTCCACTTGGGGAGGCTAGTCCCGATCTATAG
>CAYVUW010000039.1:13568-16198 GCA_964455175.1 uncultured Acidobacteriota bacterium
GCATTGACCTTGTTGGCGAAATTCCTGAATCGCTGCCAGATTTGACGAGACGCCGCTTACAGCTTGCTGGTCGCCACGAGGCTCTGGTCGGCATTCATAGACCGACTAGCACAGCAGACGCAAGTGTTCTAAATGCAGCACGCTCACAGGCACATCAGCGGCTGGTTTGCGAAGAATTTCTGTCGTTACAGACAGTGCTGCAATTACAGCGCACACAGGAAAAGAACGAACTCTTGGGGCCGGAGATGATATTTGATGAAACTAGTGTCGCAGCAATTCTGGAGGTTTTGCCCTTCAGGCTTACTCCCGGGCAACACGCTGCTCTCTGGACGATTCTTGCCGACATGAAACGCCGGGTTCCGATGCATCGGCTACTGCAAGGAGATGTCGGGTGCGGAAAGACAGCCGTGGCCGGCGGTGCTCTATTGGCTGCAGCAACCGCAGGTTACCAGGCGGCAATTATGGTTCCTACTGAACTTCTTGCCCGTCAACATTTCCGTTGGCTAGCACCGTGGGCGGCTTCACGAGGCGTAAACATGGAGTGCCAGACTGGTACCACTAGCTCCTGATCAAAGGAGCAGATCCTGGACGGGCTAGCGAACGGTGATATCAAAATACTGGTCGGTACCCATGCTTTATTGGAGCCCGAAGTTTTGTTTTCCAAACTGGGATTAGCAGTGATCGACGAACAACATCGGTTCGGTGTTCGGCAACGCGCATCACTTCGCGAAAAGGGCAGGGCAAATCATCATCAATGCCCCCATTTGCTGGTGATGACTGCGACGCCGATACCACGGACCTTGGAACTTACGGTGTACGGGGATCTCGATGTGTGCACGATCGATGACATGCCTCCCGGCCGCCAACCGGTCATATCACAAGTGGTTCCCGCAGCCAAGTGGAGTCGAGGCATAGAGATGCTTGTTGAGACTGTCCATCGTGGCGAACAAGCGTATGTTGTTACGCCTCGCATAAAGGAAGGAGATGACGAACTGTCCGCCGCTGTCCAACTGCAAGCCGAGCTGCAACGCCAATTATCAGGTGTCCGTATTGGGCTATTGCACGGGAAACAGGCTCAGGATGAAAGGTCTTCGACGATGGAAAGTTTCAGGGCTGGCCAGATTGACGTCCTGGCATCGACCACGGTCGTTGAGGTCGGTGTGGATGTCACTAATGCCACGTTAATGGTTATCGGACATGCTGACCGCTTCGGATTAGCCCAGCTACATCAGTTACGTGGCAGAGTGGGAAGAGGTAGCGTGCAAGCAACCTGTGTCTTCCTTGCCCATGAGCCGCTTTCGAAAAATGCCCAGTCACGCCTAGAAGCTGTCCAGTCTACGACGGACGGTTTTGAACTCGCTGAAAAGGATTTGTCATTGCGTGGCCCAGGGGAGTTGCTCGGCACCCGTCAGGCGGGTGTGGCTGGCTTGAGAGTTGGCGATCTCTTCCGTGACCATGAATGGCTCGAACTAACACGTAAGGAAGCTCGAAGATTGGTCGTGGCCGAGGACGATGAAAGCGTTGAGTATTGCCAGCGGATTCGGCGCTATTGGGAGCATAGGTTTGCTATGACTCAGGCAGGATGAGTTTACGAATCATCGCCGGAAAGGCGAAAGGGCGACGGCTGAAGGTACGCCAAGTAGCTGGCCTACGGCCGACCAGTGATCGGGCCCGCGAGACCCTGTTTAACATATTGGCACCCCAGATTTCTAATGCACGATTCCTTGACATGTTTGCCGGCTCAGGTGCGGTTGGAATCGAGGCTTTGAGCAGGGGTGCTGCGGCATCCGTATTTATCGAACAAGACGAGCGAGTGGTAGCAGAACTAAAAACTAACCTTGAACTCTGTTGTTTTTCTGTTCTTGGAAGAGTGGTTCATGGCTCCTGGCAGGACGCTTTGCCCCGTGTCAAGGCTACTGAGAATCCTTTCGATATTGTCTTTTTAGATCCTCCGTACGATTGGGTCGATACTCATACATGCTTAGCAGCAGTCTTTGACCACGCAATGGTCAACGGAAATGGTGTGGCAATTGTGGAACATCGCTCGACTCAAGACGTAAAACTCACAAAGGGTTTGGAACTGTTACGTCGGGTCAATGTGGGCGATACTTCGTTCTCCATGTTTGCGTCACGAGGAAACGCTAAGATACTCGACCCAAAGTAGTAAATGGACGGGTATTGCTTCACTCTTTCCCTGATATACTCCGCGATTCATACTGTGGCATCCGGTCCAACGGAAGGCCGCTTGATCCGCCCCCCACCCCTGAGGACAGCATGGATCACATTGCCGTTTATCCGGGTTCGTTCGACCCGATGACGAACGGACATGTTGAGATCGTTAACCGGTCGAAAGCTCTCTTCGATGGAGTTCATATCGGCATCCTTCGCCACCCGCAGAAACAGTCTTTGTTTACGGTTGAAGAACGTATTGAGATGATCGAAGAGATCTATGTTGATACACCCGAGGTTACTGTCCACGCGTTTGAAGGTTTGCTCGTAGACTTTGCGGCCAGTGTTGGGGCCCATGCCATCATCCGGGGCTTAAGGGCGGCAACAGACTTTGAATACGAACTGCAGATGGCATTGATGAATCGCCGCTTGCAAGATCAGATCGAGACTCTGTTCATGGT
>CAYVUW010000039.1:16208-21046 GCA_964455175.1 uncultured Acidobacteriota bacterium
GAGCCTCGTGAAGGAAGTGTTTACACTCGGTGGGTCCATCAGTGGCCTGGTGCCACCGTCCGTCGAGGAACTCATGGCTATGAAAATTCAAGGTCATCAGGAAGGGAATTGATAGCGTGGAGATCGTCAATCGATTGACGCAAATCAGCCCGTCTGCGACCTTGGCGTCGGCGGAGAAGGCCGCTAGGTTGGTTGCCCGGGGCTTAGATGTCATTGATCTAGGGCAAGGGCTACCAGATTTTTCCACGCCTGAGAACATTTGTAATGCAGGAATCGCCGCTATCAGTGAGGGGCATACTCGTTACACGGCCAATTCAGGTCTGCCGGAGTTGCGCGACACAATCGCTGCGCGGTACGGGTCCTTATATGGTGTTGAGTATGAGCGCTCCGAGACCATAATCACCTGCGGTGGTAAGCACGCGCTGTACTCTGCGTTTCAGGCGCTGGTCGAAGATGGTGACGAGGTCATCATCCCAACGCCATATTGGGTGTCCTTTCCTGCGCAGGTTCGTATCGCTGGTGGCCATCCTGTGTTCGTCGATGCTCGTGAAGAAGATGACTTTATCATCAGTCCCCAGGATATTGACGACGCTTGTAGCGACAAAACAAAGGTGATCATTCTCAATACCCCGAGCAATCCCTCTGGTGCTGTCATCCCGTCTTCGGTACTAAAAGACATTGCCCGTATTGCTATCGACCGTGATCTGGTCATCGTCGTTGACGAGACGTACGATCAGTTTTTGTACGACGGGGCGCTACATAGCTCGCCCTTAAGCCTAGGGTCCGAGGCTAAGCCAGTGACTCTATCGATTGGTTCATGTTCAAAGACCTGGGCCATGACAGGGTGGCGGATCGGTTGGGCTACTGGACCGCGTGAGTTGATTGGCCCCATGAGTCGTTTGCAAAGCCATCTCACCTCGAATCCTACATCGATCAGCCAATGGGCAGCTGTGGAAGCCTTGAGTGGTGACCAGAGTGCTGTTGCCGACATGCTGGCTGCGTTTTCTGAACGCCGTGAAGTGGTGTTGAAACAACTTAGGTCGATGCCAGGGGTTACCTGTGGACAGCCGATGGGCTCGTTCTACGCCTTTCCCAACGTCTCGGGGGCATTCAACAATCGCATCACAACCTCGGATGACCTGGCTACCTATCTGATAGACGAGGCACAGGTCGTGACCGTCCCAGGAAGTGCGTTTGGCCGTGATGGTTTCCTACGTATTTCGTTTGCTGTGAAGCTAAACCGTCTACAGGAAGCCCTGCACCGGATATCAGAGGCCCTCAGTGCGATCGTGGTGTGAGTCGCTTCGTACTTGAGTCGGAGTTCGATCCGCAGGGCGATCAGCCGACAGCGATCGCCGAGCTGGTCGGGAACCTAAATCGTGGTCACGCGCACCAAGTATTACTTGGGGTTACGGGCTCAGGAAAAACTTTTACGATCGCTAAGGCGGTCGAGGAAGTACAGCGGCCAACGCTGGTAATCGCCCATAATAAGACGCTTGCGGCGCAGCTCTACCAGGAATTTAAAGGATTTTTCCCCAAAAATTCCGTGGAGTACTTTGTTTCCTATTACGACTACTACCAGCCGGAGGCATATATACCTTCGACGGACACATACATTGCCAAGGAAACGGCGATCAACGAGGAAATTGATCGACTCCGGCATTCAGCTACTCGTGCTCTATTCGAGCGCCGCGACGTGCTCATCGTCGCTTCAGTTTCATGTATCTACGGGCTCGGGTCACCGGAGGCGTACTATGGAATGCTGGTTCCCTTGTCTGTGGGCGACAAATATCCACGGCAAGAGTTTCTTCGGCGACTTGTAGAGGTGCACTACACGCGAACCTCGGGTGATCTTGAGCGTGGTCGTTTTCGGGTGCGCGGCACAGATATTGAGATATTCCCGGCCTATGGGCAGGATGCGCTGCGAGTTGTTTTTGAGGGTGATGTCATTACCGACTTGGTTTCCATAGACTCGCTGTTCGGGGATGTTCAGGATAGTTTCGGGAGTTTCTCGCTTTACCCAGGCTCACACTACGTATCGACAAATGAAGAACGACAGGCAGCGATCAAGTCGATCAAGGAGGAACTTGATCATCATCTGGGTGTTCTGCAGGAAGACGGCAAACTTCTAGAGGCGCAGCGGATTCATCAGCGGACGAGCTTCGATCTCGAGATGATGCAGACCATTGGCTATTGCCATGGCATTGAGAATTACTCTCGGCATATCACCGGCCGGGCGGCGGGTGAGCCCCCACCAACTCTAATCGAATACATGCCGTCCAATTACATGGTTGTCGTCGACGAGAGCCACATGACTGTGCCGCAGTTGCGAGGGATGCACGCGGGGGATCGTTCTCGAAAACTTAACCTCGTCGAACACGGTTTCCGGTTACCGTCAGCGCTCGACAATCGGCCACTGACGTTCGATGAATTTGAGGGGCTTGTGGAGCAAGCGATTTATGTTTCGGCAACGCCGGGTCCCTACGAGTTGAATTGTACCGAAGGTGTGGTTGTCGAGCAGGTGATCCGGCCCACTGGACTTACCGATCCGGAAATCGAGATCAGGACAGCGCATGGCCAAATCGATGACCTCCTTGAAGAGGTCCGCTGGCGCGCAGAAAAGAACCAGCGGGTTTTGGTGACAACTCTCACCAAGAAGATGGCGGAAGAACTAACCACTTACTACCGTGGGCTCGGCGTGCGGGTTCGGTACATGCACGCGGACGTTGACACACTTGATCGCGTCAAACTTCTCCGGGACTTTCGGGCTGGTGATTTCGACGCGTTGGTAGGGGTGAATCTCTTACGTGAAGGTCTCGATCTTCCCGAGGTGACATTAGTCGCTGTTCTGGATGCGGATAAAGAAGGGTTTCTCCGGTCGACAACGTCACTCGTGCAAACATCGGGTCGTGCTGCTCGCAATGTTGAGGGCAGGGTGATCCTCTATGCGGACAAAATCACCCGATCCATGCGTGAAGCGATGGAAGAAACGGACCGTCGGCGTAGGCGGCAGGAAGTCTTTAATGAGGAAAATGAGATTACGCCGGAGACGATCGTCAAGCGCATCTCCGACGCATTTGGTGAGTTCTTTGAGAAGGATTATGTTGATTTGGTGGACGTCGATCCGGCGTTGTTAATGAGCGAGGATGCGCTTGTGAGGAAGCTCGAGGAACTGGACAAAGAGATGCACGAGGCTGCAGACGCTCTTGATTTTGAGCGAGCCGCTACAGTTCGGGACCGCATCCAGGAGCTCAAACGACAGCGTGTGCAAGGAGTGTCATAGGCTAAGGAATTGGCCTTATAGAAAATGCCGATTGCGACTCTTCGGAAGATTGCTCTCACACTGCCTGCCTCGGCCGGAGTTTATCTTTTCAAAGACGAAAAGGGTCGGACTATCTACGTTGGCAAGGCAAAGAGCATCCGTGATCGGGTCCGATCCCACATTTCCGGTGCCCCGAAACTCGGCCCGAAACAGGAAGCAATGCTTGAGGAAGCGTTCACTATCGACTTCATCGTCACAGACACTGACCTTGAGGCGCTAGTACTCGAAAACAGTCTTATTAAGCAGAACAGGCCGCGATTCAACGTATTGCTTCGCGACGACAAGAATTATCCGTATCTTCGAATGGTGGTGTCGGAACGCTTTCCGCGGCTTCAGTTCGTGCGCGGGGCCAAGACCGATGTTGAGAAATATTTCGGACCCTACATACCTGCAAGCACAGCGCATATGACACAACTCCTTGCGTATCGATACTTTGGCATAAGGCCCTGTAATATCGATATTGATGGATCTTGGGACCGGCCGTGCTTGTATTACGACATTGGGGAGTGCTCCGGGCCATGTGTAAAAGACCTGTGTGATGAAATTCAGTATCGAGAGCACGTTAAGGAGGCGTTGCTATTTCTTGAAGGACGAGGAGTTCGTCTGCATGATGATCTAGAGGCCAAGATGAATGCCGCGGCAGAAAACCAGGAATATGAAAGCGCCGCTCATTATCGTGACCTTCTTAGCACGGTTCGTCTCACGGCACGGGACCAGAAGATCGCTTCAAGCAGCCTCGATGACCGTGACCTTTTTGCCACCCACCGAGTTGGCGATCGGATCGCCTTGCAAGTCTTTTTAGTCCGCCGGGGTATCGTCGTGGATCGGAAGGAGTTCTTTTGGGACGGTGTAGCGGAGAGCGATGATGGCGCGATTCTTGCCTCATTCTTGCAGCAGTATTACCACGGTGAAAAGTACTTCCCGCCTGAGGTATGCGTGCCGTTTGAGCTTGAGGAGCAGAGGACGATCGAAGCATGGCTTCGGCAGGGCCGGGGTGGTGCAGTCAAAATTTCCGTACCGCAGCGTGGTGAAAAGAAGCGATTGCTCGAGCTAGTTGCGAACAACGCCGAGCTGGCTTTTAAGGGTCGATACGGTCGTAGCTCGGACGAAGCTGGCGCTCGTATGCTTCAAGAAATAATGGACTTGAGTAGCCCACCTAAGGTAATCGACTGTGTTGATATTTCTGAGGCGCAAGGCGCAGGGATGGTTGCAGCATTGGTTCGTATGTGTGCGGGAGAGGCAGACAAAAGCGGCTACAAGCGCTTCAAGCTACGCGACATAAATGGCCCAGATGATTACCGAGCGGTCGCCCAGGTTGTAAGACGGCATTTCAAACGTGTGGTTGCTGGAGAGCACCAACCCCCAGACCTCTTACTCATTGACGGTGGACGCGGGCAGCTTAATGCCGCACGGCAAGAACTCGACGATCTTGGGGTGTCAGCCGAACCCGTCGGGGCAATCGCGAAAGAACAGGAGGCCCTGCACTTTGCTAGCGCGAGGAGGCCCATTCCTTTGG
>CAYVUW010000039.1:21056-22042 GCA_964455175.1 uncultured Acidobacteriota bacterium
TCCTTTGGTTCGCTACCCGGAGGCGATGAGGCTGTTGCAACGGGTTCGTGACGAGGCACATCGTTTCGCGATCACTTATCACCGCAAACTAAATCAGAAGCGGATGCGTGAGTCAGTGCTTGACGATATTCCGGGTATCGGGGAGAAGCGAAAGCTCGACTTGCTGCGCAGATTCGGCTCGGTAAAGAAAATCAAAGAAGCCGATATGTCAGTACTGGAAGCCGTTGTTGGTCCGAAAACGGCTCGCAGAGTCTACGACCATCTCGCTGATAGCTAACCGGTCCACCGGCGTTAGTTGACAGAAGATTTGATGTGGATGACGCGAGTACGGACGGCGTGTAGCATCGCGGCATGAACTACGGTGATATCGCCCTCCAGGTTGGAGTCCTCCTGTTTGCACTTTCGTTCCACGAGATGGCACACGCCTGGGCTGCCTATAGGCTAGGGGATACCACGGCAAAAGACGAAGGTCGCCTGACAATGAATCCAATTGTTCACGTTGACCCGATAATGACTGTTCTGTTCCCGGCGATTCTGATCCTCGTTGGGTCTCCGGTAGTTTTTGGTGCTGCCAAGCCTGTGCCTGTGAATACTTGGAACCTTCGGAACCCCAAGCGTGATCACATGTGGATCGCCGCAGCCGGACCGGCTAGCAACGTGATTCTGGCAACAGTTTCGATCGTCTTAGTGAACGTTGTTTGGCGTCCGCTGCAGATTGCGGACGCGATGGGTCAAGATTGGGCTGGGATGATTGCGCAGGTATTGTTTTTGTGCGTGGGCATCAACCTCGTTTTGGCGACGTTCAATATGATTCCCATCCACCCACTTGATGGTTCCTGGATCCTGTCGCGGTTTCTTTCTGGAAACATGGAAACTGCTTACGCGACGCTCCGTCCATACGGATTCCTTATCCTGATATTTCTAATGTATACGGGAGTGCTGTGGGAGTTCATTAACCCGGTCATGCGCTTTGCCAGTATGTTCCT
>CAYVUW010000040.1:0-3302 GCA_964455175.1 uncultured Acidobacteriota bacterium
GCTTCGTCAGATTCTCGGGAGCAAAGCAGGCCATGCGGGGACACTCGACCCGCAAGCTACGGGAGTGTTACTGGTGTGTCTAGGTGCTGCCACCCGCCTGGCGCGGTTCCTTCAGCGACATGACAAAGTGTACGAGGGTGTCATCAAGCTGGGTTGGGCCACAGATACCTATGACGCTGAAGGCACGCCTCTCGCCGATCCAATAACTCCACCCCCCTTAAGCCGCGAGGAGGTCCAAACAGCCTTGGATTTGTTCGTCGGTGCGTTTAAACAAACGCCGCCAGCCTATTCTGCAAAGAAAGTTCGTGGTCAACCTTCGTACCGCAGGGTTCGCCGTGGTGAGGACGTACAGCCGGAACCAGTAACCGTTGTGATTCACTCGGCCGAACTACTCGGTTTAACTGAGGACACGATTCAAATCAGGATCCACTGTGGGGCTGGGACGTATGTCCGTACGCTGGCGCGTGATCTAGGGGAGGCTTTAGGTTGCCCAGCCCACCTGGCGGGGCTTCGACGCACACGAAGTGGTCCGTTTTGCCTCCGCAAAGCTGTGGATTGGGCTGAAGCTACCGAAAATACTCCCAGGGAGCTCAAAAAGCGGATCTTACCGGCTATAGACATGGTTCCCGACTGGCCGGCAGCCGTGGTGGGTGATGAAGGTGCCGAAGCGATTCTCAACGGCCACATTCTAGAGGCGGCCTGGATAGTCGAACGCCGTCCCGGAGTGTCGAACGACGCAAGTAGTGGACTGCATAGTAGCGATGGCTGGGTGCGCATCGTGAATGCTAACGGAGCGATGATTGCTGCGGGTGAGACGGTTCTGGGTGGTCTCATCCAACCACGGATCGTCTTTTCATAAAACGCATGTTTAATGTGTTTGCTTGGGCCATAAATCTGCTACTGCGGTGGCGGTTTACATGCCCAGAGACCCGTGTTACCTTCCAAATCCCCGGCAGGCGAGGCATTATTCTGCCTGCTATCTGTGGTTTTCTTGGTTTCTCTTTCCACCTTTTTTAGTGATGGCTACGGCACAGGAAACAATTGCGGAGTTTGGGCAGCACGATACGGACACCGGTTCGCCCGAGGTTCAGGTCGCACTGCTGACAAAGCGCATCCGGCATCTGACGGAGCACCTCAAAGTACACAAGAAAGACCATGCGACGGAGCGTGGTCTGGTGATGCTTGTTGGCAAGCGGCGCCGGTTGCTCGATTACTTGCGTAAGATCGATAACGATCGATACCAGGCCATTATCTTGAGTCTTGGCTTGAGAAAGTAGCCGATTGGAGCGTTTACGTAGTCGAGCTGGGTATCGACTAGTGCACATCTAGGGAAGCGGAAGCGGCGAAGGGACAATCTGGCGACATATCGCCCCAACAAACACTCCACGAGAGTTGTTCCTCCCTCTGGTTGGGATTCCAGCATTCTGTGGAAAAAATTGTGTGTGAAAAGCAGAAGGCACTCACGCGGTGTGCGTGGCGGTAAGGAGACGAAAAGGGAACATGGTAATTTGCGAATCAGTTGAGATAGGTGGGCGTGAGCTCACAATAGAGATGGGCAAAATGGCCCGCCAAGCGGATGGCGCGGTGGTGGTGTCCTACGGTGAGACCATCGTCATGGTTACGGCTGTTGGTGACCGGAAGCCTAAAGACCTGCCGTTTTTGCCCCTTACGTGTGAGTATCGCGAGAATAGCTTCGCTGGTGGACGGATTCCTGGAGGTTTCTTCAAGCGTGAAGGTCGTCCAACGGAGGCCGAAATTCTAACCTCTCGGATGACCGATCGGCCGATCCGACCATTGTTTCCAAAGGGATACCGGCATGAGACTCAGGTCATTGGAAATGTCTTGTCGGCTGATCCTGAGATTCTCCCAGACGTGCTAAGCATCACCGGTGCGTCAACAGCTCTGTATTGCTCGCCAATTCCGTTCACCATCCCAATTGCAGCAGTTCGCATCGGCATGATCGACGGGGGGTTTGTCATTAACCCGACGCGTAGCCAGATCGCTGAAAGTGACCTTGATCTCATCCTTGCGGCGCGGAGAGAAGCCGTAGTTATGCTGGAGGCAGGAGCCAACGAAGTTTCCGAGGAATATATCCTCGATGCTCTTGAATTTGCCCAGCCCTCGATTGAGGCGCTCATAGACTTTCAGCAGCGGATATATGACCAGCTCCAGCCAGTGAAGCGGGAGTTTGAGATTCACGACATCGACGAAACGATTGTTAATAAGGTCGAAGAACGTGTGGCTCAGGAGATCAAGGATGCCCTCGGTATTAGAGACAAGATCGAACAGCGCAACGCTATGGATGATTTGCGTGGGCAGATGCTCGATGCTCTTGACGAAGATGAGGTAGAACACAGAGATGATTACATAGAGGCATTCTACGGTCTGATCAAGAAATGCACCCGGGCAGGTGTCCTCAACGAGCAGGTGAGGGCAGATGGGCGGGAGTTTAACGAGATACGTTCAATCAGCTGTGAAGTTGGTGTTGCTGCCCGCGTGCATGGTTCGGCGCTGTTCACGAGGGGTGAGACGCAGGCGTTCGTCACCACAACCCTCGGTACGGCTGGAACCGACGACAAGAAGGTCGAAAACTACGGTGGCGAGTGGTGGAAGAAGTTTATGTTGCACTACAACTTCCCCCCGTTCTCGGTCGGTGAGGCGCGGTTTCTGCGTGGCCCGGGCCGGCGAGAAATTGGTCATGGGGCGCTTGCCGAACGCGCTGTGCAGCCGACGTTGCCGCCCGACGAAGTGTTTCCTTATGTGGTCCGTGTCGTTTCTGACATCTTCGAGTCGAACGGTTCATCATCCATGGCGTCCGTGTGCGGCGCTACTTTGTCCCTCATGGACGCCGGCGTTCCCATCACTGCCCCGGTTGCAGGTATTGCCATGGGTTTGATGAAGGAAGGTGATAACTACGCAGTCCTCTCCGATATAGCTGGAGAGGAAGACCACCACGGCGATATGGACTTCAAGGTTGCTGGCACGCCACGTGGTATCACAGCCATGCAGATGGATATCAAGGCTACAGGATTGTCGCGCGAGATCTTTGCGCAGGCACTTGAGCAGGCCAGAGAAGGTCGAATGCACATCCTTGGTAAGATGCGTGAAGCGATCTCGGAGCCGCGGGCTGAGACGAGCCGCTACGCGCCGCAGATCATTTCGATTAAGATTTCCGTTGACCGGATTCGCGATATTATTGGTCCAGGTGGTCGCATTATCCGGGGCATACAGGAAGATAACGGTTGCCGCATCAACGTTGACGACGACGGTACCGTGCAAATAGCCGCAACCGACAGTGAAGC
>CAYVUW010000040.1:3312-14387 GCA_964455175.1 uncultured Acidobacteriota bacterium
TGAAGCAGGGCAGAAGGCGCTTTCAATCATTGAGGGTCTCACCGCCGAAGCCGAGGTTGGAAAAATTTATGCTGGCACGGTTCGATCGATAAAGGACTTTGGGGCCTTCGTCGAGATCCTGCCGGGAACTGACGGTCTACTGCACATCTCAGAAGTTGCTGAGCATCACGTCAAAGATGTACGTGATCACGTCAACGAAGGTGACGATCTGTTCGTTAAGGTTGTTAATATTGATGAGCGTGACCGGATTCGTTTGTCATTGAAGGCAGTTACGGAGGAAGAGAGGGCGGCGGCTGAGGATATGGTCGACGCAGACGGGTAAGTAAAAACTATGAGCACACCGTTTCCTTCAAAGAAGACTCTCAACCCTGAGTGGCACGTGATCGATGCGGAAGGCCAGGTTCTTGGTCGCTTGGCCACCCGAATTGCGACTGTCCTCATGGGGAAACACAAGCCGGGATACACACCGTTTCTCGACTGTGGTGACCACGTTGTAGTCGTCAACGCTGACAAGATCGTGCTGACTGGTAACAAGATGAACGACAAGATTTATTACCGCTATAGTGGGTACCCGGGTGGGATCAAGGAAGCACGTGCTCGTCGCGTGATGCGCGAGAACCCAACTCGTATCCTGGAGTCTGCGGTGCGTGGCATGGTTCCCAAGACAACGCTTGGCCGCCAGATGTTTAGTAAGTTGCGCGTTTACGCGGGTCCAGAGCACCCGCATGAAGCACAGCAGCCACAACCCTACAGTTTGGCTGACTGAGGTACGAGAACATGGCACAGACACAGAACTACGGAACCGGCAAGCGAAAGACATCAGTAGCTCGTGTATTTCTGCGCCCTGGTAAAGGGGGGGCAACTGTCAATGGCCGGCCGCTCGAGGAGTACTTCACCACCGTTGACCAACGTAAACTTGTGGTCGAACCACTACAAGCAACCGAGAATGTTGAGAACTTCGATCTCTACATAACCGTAAAAGGCGGTGGTTTGAGCGGACAAGCAGGAGCAGTTCGCCATGGTATCGCTAAGGCATTGGTCGACTTTGATCCGGATCTACGTGGTGTGTTGAAGGAGCAGGGGCTCCTGACCCGCGATGCCCGCAAGAAAGAACGAAAGAAGCCCGGGCAGCGTGGCGCACGCGCGCGGTTCCAGTTCAGCAAGCGCTGAGCGCATAAGGAGGTTACGGCTTGGTCAGCGTAAACATAAGAGATTTATTAGACGCGGGCGTCCACTTTGGGCACCAGACACGACGCTGGAATCCGCGGATGAAGCCCTACATCTTCACCCAGCGGAACGGCATCTATATCGTCGATTTAAGGCAAACAGCAGCGGCGTTCCGCGAGGCCCTCAATTTTCTCCGTGACCTTGCTGCCGATGGCGGCACCGTCATGTTTGTTGGCACAAAGCGCCAGGCTCAGGACGCAGTGCGCGACGCGGCCGAACGGACAGGTATGTACTTCGTCAACCAACGCTGGCTAGGTGGTTTGTTGACCAACTTTACAACCATCCGTAAGAGTGTGGCTCGTCTCAAGAACATCGAGGCAATGGAAGAAGATGGTCGCATGGAACTGCTTACCAAAAAGGAAGGCATCAAATTGCGGCGTGAGAAGTTCAAGCTCTTCCGGAACCTCGAGGGCATTAAGGAGATGGACCGGGTGCCCGACGCCGTTTTTGTTCTCGATGTTAAGTGCGAGCATATCGCCGTGCGTGAAGCGATGAAGCTGAACATCCCAATTGTCGCTATCGTTGATACCAACTGCGACCCAGAGGGAATAGATTTTGTGGTGCCGGGCAACGATGATGCTCTGCGTTCGATCCGCTTGTTTTTATCCGCCGCGGCTGACTCCATCCTCGAAGGACATGGAATCCACGAGAAGGCAGTGGAGGACGCTGCTTTGCAGGCAGTGGAGGAGGCTGCTTCGCAGGCAGCTGAGGCTGAGGGAGATGAAAAAGCGTCTCTTCCCCAGGCGGCCGCCACTACGGAGGATGGCGCTGAAGCCCACGAAGTAGAGTCTGTCGATGATGGCGCGGAAGTGGAAAAAACTGAAAACGCCAAAGAGTCTAAAGAATAGCGACAGAGCTGCTGAGCACAGTCATCCGGATATAGCTGCCGATTCCCGTCAGAATTACCGAAGCAGGAAATCAGTAAATGAGCATCAGTGCGAGTCAGGTTAAGGAACTTCGGGAACGAACCGGCGTCGGCATAATGGATTGCAAGCAGGCTCTGGTGGAATCTTCAGGCGATGTAGATGAGGCGATCAAAATCCTTCGCAAGATGGGCATAGCAAAGGTCGCCAAGAAGGCTAGTCGCCAAGCGAGTGAGGGTCGTATCGAGTCCTATGTGCACCTTGGTGGCAAGATTGCTGTCATGATCGAGCTAAACTGTGAAACAGACTTCGTTGCCAAGTCCGACGATTTCATAAACCTGGCGCGGGACATTGCAATGCACATCGCTGCCTCCAACCCTATGGCAATCAAGCGCGAAGATCTCAACGCGGCGGCCTTGGACGAAGAACGGGAGGTTTACGAGTCGCAAGCGGAAGCCGAGGGCAAGCCAGCAGAGATCATAGAGAAAATTGTTGAAGGCAAGCTTGAACGCTACCTTTCGGAGAGTGTTCTGTACGAGCAGGCGTTTGTGAAGGATCCTGACCAGACGGTCGGTGATTTGTTAAGCGACGCTATCCACCGCCTTGGAGAAAACATTCTCGTTGGTCGCTTTGTTCGCTTCGCAGTTGGAGAGTCAGGTACGGAGATTGCGCAGAGCGGTTAAACTGTCGCGGTGAACGACGCGCCGAAATATAAGCGAGTACTCATCAAACTCTCCGGCGAAGCCATGATGGGGGAAATGGGTTTCGGCATTGATCCCAATGTGGTGCTCAACGTTGCTGACGAAATTGCCGAAGTACACGCGCTTGGGGTAGAACTCGGCATCGTCATCGGTGGCGGTAACATCTTTCGTGGAATTCGCGCCAAGGCCATTGATATGGACCGGGTTACTGCCGACCATATGGGGATGCTGGCTACCGTGATTAACAGCCTGGCGTTACAGGATTCCCTGGAGAAACGTGGTCTCGAAACGCGCGTGCTATCGGCTATAGAGATCCGCCAGGTGGCGGAGCCTCTCATCCGGCGCCGTGCCCTTCGTCATCTTGAACAGGGGCGGGTCGTAATCTTTGCTGCTGGAACAGGCAATCCGTATTTTTCGACCGATACAGCTGCGGCGCTGCGGGCTATGGAAATTCACGCTGAGATCCTGATGAAAGGAACCAAGGTGGGGGGTCTGTACACTTCCGACCCGGAAACTAACCCCGAGGCTGAACGAATTAACCGAATTACTTATCTCAAGGTTCTCGAGCGACGACTCCGAGTCATGGACGCAACCGCGATCACGACTTGCATGGACAACAACCTCCCCATCCTTATCTTCAATTTGCGGAAACAGGGCAATATGATCAAGGCGGTTAGTGGTGAGAAAATCGGATCACTGATTAGTATATAGATAGCGTATAAGCCCCAACCCTCAGTATTTCGGGGCTCTCACGAAGGAGTCAGGTACCATGGTAGATGACGCCCTGCGCGAGGCGAGGCAGCATATGGAAGCATCGATCGGGTCGGTGACACACGATTTCAATACGCTGCGCACCGGGCGCGCTAGCATCTCGATCCTCGACGACGTCGTGGTTGACTATTATGGGACCCTGACGCCGCTTAACCAGCTCGCTAGCTTGACAGCACCCGATGCCAACCTTCTCGTTGTGCAGCCCTATGACAAGTCAACGGTAGAGTCGGTTGAGAAAGCGATTCATCAAGCTGGTCTCGGATTGAACCCGAGTAACGACGGGACATTTATTCGGATCCCTATTCCGGAGCTTACGGAAGAGCGCCGTCTCGAGCTAACTAAAGTTGCAAGCCGAGTTGCCGAACAAGGCAAGACAGCGATTCGCAATAGCCGCCGTGATGCCAATGACAGCATTAAAAAGCTGCAAATCGAAAAGCAAATCAGCGAAGACGAGGAGCACCGAGGGTACAAAGAGGCCCAAAGGCTCACAGACGAATACATCGAGCGTATTGACGAGTTGGCGGCACGTAAGAATAACGAAATTCTCGAATTCTGAGCAGCGGCTCGAAATTCTATTTCAAGGACCTCTGGCGAGCGTGTTTCTCGAGATCGGCTAACAAAGAGGCGCAATGTCGATCGAAGACAGAGTCGAAAACAGAGGGACACTCGCCTGTAACTGCACTGCAATGGTTCTGGCGGCAGGCTATGGGACTCGCCTGGAACCATTAACCTCGACGCTTGCCAAAGCCGTTGTGCCGTTTCTGAATCGACCCTTGCTGGACTATACGCTTGACTGGTTGAGTCGCTGTGGTTTCACTAAAGCGATTGTCAATCTGCACCATCGGCCAGAGAGCGTGCGTGCCTGTTACCGGGACAACAAATTTGGTATCGATGTTCATTTTAGCCTCGAGGAATCCATCTTGGGGACTGCCGGTGGCCCCCGTAAGGTATTAGAACGCCTCGGATCACGGGCACTAATCGTCAATGGTGATGTAGCAACAACGATTACCCCCGAACCTCTCTGGGAGCACCACAGTTCTTCGGGTGCGCTGGCGACCATGGCTTTGTACGCTGGACCAGCCTGGCGCGAATTTCCTGGTATCAAAATCGATAAAGACGGTGGTGTTACTCACATCCCGGGTGTTGAGACAGGCAAGTCGGGTGCTGGCGATGTGGCTTCCGGGTGTTTTACTGGGATTCATATCGTCGAGCGGGAGGTTTTAAAGCTAGCTCCCGAAAACAAGTTTTGCGGCATGGTTGATCCAATTTACGGTCGATTGCTAGAAGAACGGCTACCGCTCCATGGCTTCGTGGTCTCCGGTAGCTGGTACGAAATCGGAACACCTGGACGTTACGTGTCCTGCCAACTCGAAGCTTTGCGCCGCGAAGAATTCCCACTCGCCTTTGAAGGCTACCAGCGGCTCGGGCCGGGTGGTTATGGGCGGGAGTTAGTAGGCCAATTGCCTGCCAGTATTCGCCCTCCGTTTATGATTGACAAACAAGTCAAACTAGAGGAGGCGGCGTTAATCTCTGGGGTGGTTGTAGGTTCCGAAGCTTGTGTGGATCGTGGTGCTTCGGTGCTTAATAGCGTACTAATGAAGCGTGCCAAGATCGGAGCTGGTGCTCACGTCGAACGCTGCATCATTCTTGAGGACGCCGTGGTGCCATCTGGGGCACGCTGTGTTAACCAAGTCATTGCACCCGAGGTGCTCAAGAAGACTTGATGAGCAATAAGCACGGCAACGTATGGAGCGAACTGTGGGAGACGCCGGGTGTTATGGGATTGCCTTTCCCGTGGCCTGTTGGGAGCGCTATGCGTTTGGGTTTGCATGCCTCTCTCCGACGTTTCTACAGGGTCGTCCCATCCCCTGAGACGATATCGGAGCTGCGGCAATCGACCGCGACGTTATCGAGTAGCGACACTCCACCAGCGTCGGTTATTTTGGTCCTCTACGAAAGCGACGACGCTGAAGCCATTACGAGATACGCAAATACGGCCTGCTGGTTTCATGAGGCCCGCGTCCGGGTACCCCGGGTTTTTGGTGCCACCAATCGGGCTTTAATAGTCGAAGACGGTGGTGACCTCCTGCTTTCCGAGCACGCCGAAACCCAAGAGTTGACTCAGCGATATGTTGAGGCGGCGCAGGTTATCCTAGCGATACAAGCGCATGGTTCAGAGTCGCAAAGTCCAAACCCGGATTGGCAACTCGATGCGAGACGTTTGCGGAACGAGTTGGCGTTTACCGAAAAGCACGCCTTACGCCATTGGCTCAACAGTGATCCATCATCGGGTCGTGACAGCGTCTTTGAGCGACTTGCGGTCGCCACGGCGAAGTTGCCAAGTCGTATGTGCCATCGTGACTTCCATTCACGCAACCTTATAGTTGAAGAAGAGCTGATGGTGGTGGACTTCCAAGACGCCATGGAAGGGCCATTGTTTTATGATCTTGTGTCCCTGCTGGGCGACGATTACCGAGATGTGCCAAAAAGCGCAAAGATTGCGGCGGTCGAGACGTTTTGGGCGGGGGCGCAAACTAGCATGCCGGTTAGTACAGTTGCAGATGTGCCGGAGGAACCGAGCTTATTGGCTGCCGGTGCCCGTCAAGCATTTGCCTTGACCGCCGCGCAGCGTTCTCTTAAAGCGCTCGGCACTTTTGGGTACCAGGTTAGCGTCGCTGGCTGCGTCGAATACGCTACTTGCGCCGACCGCGCATGGAAACATGCGAAACGCGCCATCATGAGTCTTGGATGGGATGATCTACTTGCCGAACTTGTTGCTTTCGACAGCCTCTGAGTTGGGGGTGGTGACTGTCTGGCGGCTTGTCGTGCTCCATAAGCAACGGTACGATCGCTCGTCATCATGCCTGAATCAATCTACATCGTAGACCTCGGCGCGCACGAGGGAGAAACGGTCACCATCCGTGGTTGGCTGTACAACAAACGGTCGAGTGGCAAGATCGCTTTTATGCAGTTGCGCGATGGGACTGGAACGGTTCAGGCGGTCGCCACGCCCCAGGATGTTGATGAAACCTCGTGGAATCTGATTGGTGACGTCACCCAAGAATCATCGGTCATTGTAACCGGGTCGGTACGTGCGGACTCCCGCTCACCGACTGGGTTTGAGCTCGGTGTAGAGCTTGTTGAAGTCGTCCACATGGCTCCGGAGTATCCCATCAGTCCAAAGGGACATGGGACCGAATTCTTGATGGATCATCGCCACCTATGGCTGAGATCGAGTTCTCAGATCGCAGCTCTTAGGGTGCGCAGTAAAGTGATCCATATCTGTCGTTCCTACTACCATGACCGTGGTTTTGTACTCATTGACAGTCCGATCCTGACCCCGACTTCGGTTGAGGGAACCACGACGTTGTTCTCCACGGATTACTTCGGAGAAAATGCCTACTTGACCCAAAGCGGCCAGTTGTATCTGGAGCCAGCCTGTATGGCACACGGTCGTGTCTATTGCTTCGGCCCGACTTTCCGGGCAGAGAAATCCAAGACACGTCGTCATCTCATCGAGTTCTGGATGCTCGAGCCGGAAGTAGCCTACGCGACGCTTGACGATGCGATGGAGTTGGCAGAGGACTTCATTTCTCACGTCGTGCAGACAGCGCTCGTCGAGTGCAAAGACGAGCTAGAGGTTCTTAACCGGGACACGACGACCCTGGAGCGGGTTGTGACGCCTTTTCCACGGATCCTTTACGACGAAGCTGTTGAAATCCTTAGGGAGGCGGGCCAGGAATTCGAATGGGGTGCGGATTTCGGTGGTGGCCATGAGACGATCATCTCTGAGGCCTTCGACCGTCCAGTGCTCGTCCATCGGTTCCCAACGGCGATAAAGGCGTTTTATATGGAGCCCGACCCGGAACGTCCGGAACTGGCGCTCGCTATGGACATGATAGCTCCCGAGGGATACGGGGAAATCATCGGTGGAAGCCAGCGAATTCATGACCATGATCTACTTCTGTCGCGCATCCGGGAGAATGGTCTTAACGAAAAACACTACCAGTGGTACCTCGATGTCCGACGCTATGGCTCCGTGCCACACTCCGGCTTCGGCATGGGGCTTGAACGCGTCGTTGCTTGGATTACTGGCGTGCCGCATCTGCGTGAGACGATTCCCTATCCAAGGTTGCTGGGACGGCTCACACCGTGACCCGAAGCCTTCAAGAGCAAGCTTCCCGCTTGTTGGCAACTGGGTTCGGCACAGGGTTTCTTTGGCCTGGCCCTGGGACCTGGGGATCGCTGCTTGGTGTTGCACTGTTTGTCCTGTTTCTTGCCCCACTCGATTGGAGGTGGCAGCTTGCCGCTAGCATCGGGTTCACGATTCTCGGGACCATCGCCGCTGAAATTGCCGCCCTGGAACTAGAAGGTGATGACCCTAGTTCGATTGTGGTCGATGAGTGGGCTGGGATGTGGTTGTCGATGGTGGCGATTCAAGGTGCCAGTGGCTGGATGCTGGCATTCTTCTTGTTTCGCACGTTTGACATCCTAAAGCCGTTTCCGGCAGGACGTTTTGAGAGGCTACAAGGTGGGGTGGGGATAATGGCTGATGATGTCGTGGCGGCCGGTTATACGCAGGTGGCTGTCCATGCCGCTCTCTGGACTTTTGGAATATGACCCATCCGACATCGGATGACCTTCTGCATCTTGCCGAGATGGTGAGTGGCATGCTGTTGCGGAAGAACGAAACGGTTGCCACCGCCGAAAGTTGCACAGCAGGCTTGGTCTCGGCGACGCTAACATGCGTACCGGGTGCTTCGGACTTTTTCTGGGGTGGCATCGTTGTGTACGCTGCCGATGCCAAGGTCGAACTCGCCGGACTCGATCCTGAATTGCTCGGCAAGGACGGAACGGTTTCCTTGGCTACGACTGAGGCTCTTGCTACCGGGATCAGAGATCGATCCATGGCGACCTACGGAGTAGCGTTGACAGGTTGGGCTGGCCCATTGGCCGAGGACCTCGACGAGGTTGTTGGGTGTGTCTTTGGTGCTGTCGCTGATCGCCACGCGGTAGTCTCGCGACGGTGGCAGTTCGATGGTGACCGGAGCACCGTACGCGTCGCCGCGGTTACGGCGGTACTTAACCTCTTGCGGCAGCGGCTTGTCGAATCGGAGGATAGCGCTGGTGTTTGATTTGCTCGACGCAGCCCACAACGACATGGTCGGTATCATGGGTGGGCTATTAGTTGGCTTTACTTTTGGCAGTATTCCTTTTGGGTATTTACTCGTCAGGGTGAAGACGGGTGATGATGTCCGTCTTTCGGGGAGCGGCAACATTGGGGCTACCAACGTAAACCGCGTTCTTGGCAAGGGAGCTGGTATTGCCACCCTTTTTCTGGATGCTGCGAAGGGTGCCGCCGGTACGTTCACTGCAGTACATATTGGTATTGTGGTCCTTGGCATCCATCAACCAGTTTGGGGCGCGGCTGGTGCACTCGGTACTGTTCTGGGGCATTGCTACACGCCCTGGCTTGGCCTGCGTGGTGGTAAAGGAGTAGCTACGTTGCTGGGGGCGTTTGCTCTTCTCGTACCTGTGCCGACAGCAGTTGGGGTCGGAGTTTTGATGGTAGTGGCGGCAATTGGCCGTATGATGTCACTGGCGTCTCTTTCAGGTTCTGTCGCATTGGTCTGCACTGCCTGGTTCCGCGCCGCGCCGAGCTACTCACTTGTGGCCACGTCGTTGGTGACGATCGTCATTTTCTGGCGCCACCGGGAGAACATCGGACGGATCATGCGGGGTGAAGAGACAAAGCTTGGAGAAGCATGACAATGAGCATTGCAGCGGCCGAAAGAGTGTGATTGTGAGTGATCCTGTGCCCCCACCCAAACCCCGCAATGGGTGGAAGATCGCGGTTTTGGGAGCCGGTTCGTGGGGTACGGCCTTAGCAGTTCATTCTAGCTTGGCCGGTCATAATGTCAGGTTATGGGCGCGGCGACAGTTGGCCGCCGATGCCATGAGTCGTAGCCGCATAAATGCTGACTATCTTCCGCGCTGTGAATTCCCGGAATCTCTAGTGGTTAGCGCAGACGCGGAAGCGTGCATGGTTGATGCCGACTTAGTCATAAGTGTGATCCCGTCGCGTTTTCTACGTTCGGTGTGGGATGAAATCAGCCATGCGTTTCCGGCTGGAGCTCACTTAATTTCGGCAACCAAGGGTTTGGAGGACAACACGGGACTGAGGATGAGCCAGGTGCTTTCGGAATATACCAGTGGTAGGGAAGCTTCGATTATGGCTCTATCTGGCCCCTCATTCGCTGCCGAACTTGTTGAAGGGCACCCCACGGCTGTGACTCTTGCATGTGCCGACCTTGAAGCTGCCGAAAGCGTACAAACTTGTTTGAGCTATGGTCCATTACGGGCCTATCGAAATGTGGACATTATTGGCGTCGAGCATGGCGGGGCGCTAAAGAATGCCATTGCGATCGCTACTGGGATTGCGGACGGACTCGGCTTCGGCACCAACTCGCGTGCGGGGCTTATTACGCGAGGTCTTAAAGAGTTGACTAGCTTAGCGGTTGCCCGGGGAGCCCGGCCAGACACCCTAATGGGGTTAGCTGGCCTCGGAGACTTGGTACTGACCTGTACCGGGTCGCTGAGCAGAAACCGTCACGTTGGTATTGAACTAGGGAAAGGTCGAAGCCTGGAAGAAATCATCGACGGCATGCAGATGGTTGCCGAAGGCGTCGAGACGGTTTTAGCTGCGTTTCATTTAGCGCGTCGACTGAACGTAAAACTGCCGATCACGAATGAGGTTTATGCGATACTGCAAGAAGGCAAGTCGGCGCGGGCCGCGATCGAGGATTTGATGGCCCGGACCTTGGTTGAAGAGTAGTCGGGACGCCCCTCTTGAGTGGTGTCCGTCATGCTACGATCTTGCCCATGTGTTGCCCAAAGCAGGCTTTGTACAGGATGGTTTCACTTTGTGAATTGACGGTCTCCGTCGTCACTACGGCCCACTAGAACACACGTTGGGTGGCATCCTAGGCCGTTCGCTTGTGCGCACACGCGAAAGCCTGAGGGGAGTATTGCGTCGCATCACTTCGCCCCAAAGGCCGGATGAAGAAACACTTGAGGCGCTTGAAGAAGCTCTGATCTTGGCTGACGTTGGTCCGGCAGTGGCCCTCCGTTTGGTGGAAAACCTCCGCCAGGATGTCGTTGGCGACGAAAGCCCACGCGAGCGCTTGCGCAAGGCGATGTTGGAGATCCTCGCAAGGAGCAGTAGTGCAGTAACTGCACCTTCGGAAGATCAACCGCGTGTGGTTCTGCTAGTTGGGGTCAATGGCTCAGGAAAAACGACTAGCGTAGCAAAGCTCGCGGCGAGGTACGTTGCGCAAGGACACAGCGTTATTCTTGGTGCCGCAGATACTTTTCGTGCCGCTGCCGTTGAACAGCTGGAGGTCTGGGGCGAACGCCTTAATGTTCAAGTTATCTCTCATAAGCCGGGTGGAGATCCTGCGGCGGTCGTTTACGATACTTGTGCAGCAGGCCGCTCTCGAGGTGTAGACATTGT
>CAYVUW010000040.1:14397-21221 GCA_964455175.1 uncultured Acidobacteriota bacterium
AGTATCCGATATTATTAAATTTGATGAACTTCTTGGAGGTATAAAACCTTATGGCGGAACTTTCTAAGATCCATAAGACGGCTGGGAAAGTCATACAAGGAGCGCCGAACGAGGTCTGGTTGGTGCTCGATGCGACTACTGGCCAAAATGGGCTCCGCCAGGCGGAGGATTTTTTACGACACGTCGGTGTTACCGGCCTGATCCTTGCAAAGCTCGACGGGAGTGCCAAGGGTGGAGTTGTTCTTTCGATCGCTGAGACATTGGACTTGCCAATTCAGTTCGTTGGCACAGGTGAAGGAATCGATAATTTGACTCTGTTTGACGCCGAGGCTTATGTCAATGGCCTGATCGGCCAGGATTAATAGGTAGCAAGTGGCAGACAGACAGCATTTAGAAGAATGCATCCGCTTGGCATCGCAGGCGCGCGGCTCAACTAGTCCCAATCCCATGGTTGGAGCCGTTGTAGTGCGCGATGATGAAGTGGTTGGGCGCGGGTTGCACCGATGCCCAGGTGATCCTCATGCTGAACGAGTTGCTCTTGACGAAGCTGGTGATCGCGCGCACGGCGCGACTCTCTACGTTAACATCGAGCCTTGTAGCCATCAGGGACGCACGCCGCCTTGTATTGATGGGGTCTTGCAATCTGGCATAAAGCGCGTCGTGATAAGCACTTAGGACCCGGATCCTCGGGTCTCTGGCGGTGGGGTCAAGGCCTTGCGTGCCGCTGGCCTTCAGGTTGACGTCGGCGAGTTGGCTTTTGAGGCGACACGACTCAACGAGGCGTATCTCTCGTATAAGACTTGCGGACGGCCGTTTGTCACGGCCAAAGCTGCTATCTCTCTAGATGGACGTTTGGCAACAAGGCACCGCGAATCTCAGTGGATAAGTGGCGAAATTGCTCGCCGTCGAACGCATCAACTGCGGGCTGAAACGGATGCGATTGGAGTCGGCATCGGGACTGTTCTCGATGACGACCCTCGCCTTACAGTGCGTGGAGACAGTTCCGAGGGGCCACGCTATAGAGTGGTTTTTGATACCAACTTGCGCACGCCGCGAACCGCTAGGATGTTGAGTGAAAGTGAAGGCAGGGTGCTTTTGTTCTGTGGTCCAGATGCCCCTGCAGATGCGGAAGCTGAGCTCGGAGCATTGGATGCTGAGATAGTTCGGGTAAGCTCCGATGGGGAAGGGCTTTCTTGGGATAACATTCTTTCTGAGCTTGCGGCGCGGGAAGTGATGTCATTACTGCTCGAGGGGGGCAGTGGCGTTCTGACCAGTGCATTCGAGGCTGGTATAATATGCAAGCTCTTCCTCGTCTATGCACCTCTCTTGATCGGCGGGTCCGGAGCCTTGTCTCTTTGGGGAGGCGATGGTGTCGACGAACTCACGGCAGCGCCGCGCCTCCGGCACGTGAGACACTTCAGTCTTGGTGACGACTGGGCGGTCGAAGGATATCTTCAGGGCCCGGAGCCATCGCTCTAGCAAGATGTTGAAACACGGCCTTTAGCGCCTCAAACCAGAAAAGCACGAATGTTTACTGGGCTAATCGAAGAGGTGGGTACGGTTATACGCGTTAAGCACGTGTCGCAAGGGGTGCGCCTGCGGGTCGCCACAAACACGAGTCCTCTCAACCTGGTGCCCGGGGACAGCATTGCAGTCGATGGTGCCTGCCTTACGGTTGTCGAAATTGACGGTATGGATTTTGTTACTGAGGTCTCACCAGAGACGATTGCGCGGACGAACCAATCCTTTTATGAGGAAGGCACTAGAGTCAATCTTGAACGTCCGTTAGCTGTCAACGCCCGTATCGGTGGGCATTTTGTTCAAGGACACGTGGATGCGGTGATTCGACAGCGGTCCCAGGATAAAGAAGGTGACTTTGTGCGGACCCGGTTTGAGATGCCAGTCGGGCTAGAGCGTTATTTAGTGCCAAAAGGTTCGATCGCGATCAATGGTGTTTCCCTGACCATTGCTGATATGGACAAAGGTTGGTTCGACGTCCAGCTTGTCCCGCATACACTGGAACACACAAATTTGATCTCGGAGAGGCGTGCGGCGGCGATGAATGTGGAAGTGGACATACTTGGTAAGTATGTTGCTCGGATGCTCGAAGCAGATCTAGAAGTGCCGGTTATGGAGTCGATTGTTGCCGTTGGGGGGGATGAGACATGAGTTTCTCCAACATCGTGGAAGCAATCGAAGACATTCGACAGGGTCGTATGGTGATTGTCGTTGATGATGAAGATCGTGAAAATGAGGGGGACTTAACAATTGCCGCAGAGAAAATCACTAGCGAGGCCATCAACTTCATGGCTAAGAATGGGCGCGGGTTGATCTGCTTGCCAATGACGCGCGAGCGGCTTGAAGCTTTGCAAGTTCCACTGATGGTCGATAAAAATTCGTCAAAGTTCAACACGGCGTTTTGTGTTTCGATTGAGGCGAAAAGGGACGTTTCCACTGGTATTTCCGCTGCTGATCGCGCTACCACCGTGCGCGCTGCGATCGATCCCTCTACCCGACCTCAGGATCTTGGCAGGCCCGGTCATATGTTCCCTCTGCGGGCTGAAGACGGTGGGGTACTACGCCGCGCCGGACAAACCGAGGCAGCTGTTGATCTCGCTCGCATGGCTGGTTTGTATCCGGCGGGCGTGATCTGCGAGATCATGAACGAAGATGGCACGATGGCCCGAGTTCCAGACCTCATGCAGTTCGCAACCGAACACGAACTGAAGATTATCAATATTGCCGACCTGATCCACTATAGGCTGGGCACCGAACGCTTCGTCAAACGTATGGCGTCGCCGAACCTGCCGACTCGTTTCGGTGATTTTACTTTGCATGCATATGAGAATGAGTTTGACAACAAGACGCACGTGGCCCTCGTCATGGGAGATGTCACCGATGGTGAGCCTGTCCTGATGCGGGTGCATTCTGAGTGTCTCACCGGCGACGCCTTTTTTTCGGCACGTTGCGACTGTGGCCCACAGCTCGAAACCGCCATGCAGCGGATTGCCGAAGAGGGTCGCGGCATTATCGTATATCTAAGACAGGAGGGCCGCGGCATTGGCCTGGTTCACAAGTTGAAAGCCTATGAACTCCAAGATAGTGGTGCAGACACGGTCGAGGCCAACGAAGCACTTGGATTTCAGGCCGATCAGCGCGACTATGGCATTGGCGCACAAATTCTCAATGACTTGGGGGCGTCCAAGCTTAAGGTCATGACCAATAATCCGCGCAAGTTTGTCGGATTGTCCGGGTATGGCCTCGAGGTTGTAGAGAGGGTCCCGATAGAAATAGCGCCGACTGAAACAACACGCCGTTATCTTGAAACTAAAAAACAGAAGCTTGGACACGACCTGACGTCGGTTTAATCCGAGAACCCGCATCGAAAGCCAACATGTTTGAGCAAATCAGCCAACGCCTAAATCAAACGCTACGTATGCTACGTGGCGTTGTGTGTATTGACGAGGCGAGCCTTGCAGTAGCGCTGCGCGATTTGCGTTTAGCGCTGCTCGAAGCCGACGTCAATTTTGGCGTTGTGAAGGACCTTCTTGCAGTCGTTCGGGAGCGTGCCCAGGGGCAGGAGGTACTTGACTCTCTCACTCCAGGGCAACAGGTTGTCAAGGTTGTCCATGAGGAGATGGTTAAGCTGCTCGGTGGTACGCAGGTACGTCTTCAGCTTAAGGGTGCCACGCCACACGTCATCATGCTTGTTGGCTTACAAGGGGCAGGTAAAACGACGACTGCGGCCAAGCTGGGCCAGCAGCTGCGCCGTAGCGGCCACTCGCCGTTGTTAGCCTCGGTAGACGTTCATCGTCCGGCGGCAAGAGAGCAGCTCGCTCAGATGGGGACCAACTCTTCGCTACCGGTCTTCGCAAGTGACGGTGATGATCCTACCGTGCTGGCGCGAGAAGCGATTGAGAAGGCGCGGCTGACTGGCCATGACGTTGTTGTTATTGACACTGCGGGCCGCTTGCATCTCGATGGGGCGATGATGAACGAGGCGGCAGATATAGTTGAAGTTCTGAAACCGGGGAACGTGATCTACGTTGCTGACTCTCTCGCTGGGCAGGATGCAGTCACATCCGTGAGTGTGTTCCACGAACGCTTGCCACTAACAGGAACGGTGCTTACCAAGCTGGATGGCGATGCCCGGGGTGGTGTCGCAATGTCGATTGCTGCGGTGACTGGCTTGCCAATCCTCTACGCTGGTGTCGGCGAGCGCGTCGAAGATTTAGAGGTTTTCCACCCGGACCGTATTGCCTCGCGGATTCTTGGGATGGGTGACATCTTGACGCTGATTGAGAAGGCACAGGAAGGTGTGGACGTCGAGGCGGCAGCAAAACTCGAGAAACGCCTGAGGGATTCGACGTTTACACTCGAAGATTTTCGCGAGCAGATCCGGCAGATGAACAAGTTTGGTTCAATGTCAAAGCTTCTTGAGTTGTTGCCAATCGGACGGGGAGTTGATAAGAAAGCTCTGGATCCGGCTGAGGGAGACATGCGAAGCTTTAGCGCCATCATTGATTCGATGTCGGTTCAAGAGCGTCGCCATCCGCAAACCATCGACAGGTCACGTTGCCGGCGGATTGCAAAGGGTAGCGGTACCCGCATTCAAGATGTCAATCGGTTGCTCAAACAATTCAACACAGCCCGAAAATTAATGAAGAAACTTGGTCGCCAGCGGGGTAACCCGCTCGACATGATGCAAAATGCGAATTTTGGCCGATGAACGGGGTCGTTCCACGTTCGGGCGGCAAATGCTTTCACCAGGAGGATAGATAGCGTGCTAGGGATTCATCTACGTAGAACAGGTGCGAAAAAGGATCCGCACTACAGGGTCGTTGTAGCCGACAGTCGGGCGGCTCGTGATGGTGCGTTTATCGAGATCCTAGGTCATTACCATCCTCGCTATCAGCCGGCCAAAGTTGTCCTTGACGTCCAGAAGACGAAAGACTGGATTGCGAAGGGCGCGCAGCCATCCGACACTGTCAAAAGCCTTTTGAAACAGATTGAAGTTGGTACGCTGGACACTCAACAGCCTGTGGCTCCATCACGCCAGCGCGATGCTGTCCAGCAAAGCGAGTCCCGTACCAAGGAGAGGGCGGCGCCAGAGCCTGGATCGGACCCCGAACCCGAGGTAGAGGCAGGAGCCGACGTAGCAGCGGAGCCAGAAGTAGAAGCGGAGGCAGAAGCGGAGCCAGAAGCAGAGGCAGAAGCAGAGCCAGAAGTAGCAGCGGAGCCAGAAGCAGAGGCAGAAGTGGAGCCAGAAGTAGCAGCGGAGCCAGAAGCAGAGGCAGAAGTGGAAGCGGAAAAAGAATAAGCTAAATACACCGGAGTCGATTGTGTCTCCGGGGCCCCCGTACACACTCACGATTTCGCCAATAGGGGAGTTGTTCGATGCTTATCGAAGAATTGGTCTCAAACATTGCGAAGGCGCTCGTCGACAATCCAGATGACGTGCAAGTTAACGTCGTTGAAGGAGAGCAGACGACGGTTGTCGAGCTGAGAGTTGATCCAGATGACTTAGGGAAGGTGATTGGCAAGCAGGGTCGAACAGCCCGTGCCATTCGCACTTTGCTAGGGACCGCTGGCACGAAAGACAACAAACGCGTTCTGCTGGAAATTTTGGAGTAGCAGCATGTCTTGGGTATCTAGCCAACCAGAGCCGTCGGATCCAGTGGTCGTCGGACGGGTTTTGCGGCCGCATGGCCTCGTCGGTGAAGTGATCGTGGACCCCGCCGATTCTCGGACGGTGCACTTTGAGCCAGGAACATGCCTGTGGA
The DNA here is from genome assembly GCA_964455175.1 of uncultured Acidobacteriota bacterium. Classification (GTDB taxonomy): domain Bacteria; phylum Acidobacteriota; class UBA890; order UBA890; family UBA890; genus UBA890. The sequence continues at coordinate 20,181 of CAYVUW010000040.1, forward strand.
TGGCCGGTAGCTGGCGGGAGGTGACTAGGTGCCGGGTCCAGGGTGATCGGTGGATTGTGCGTCTTGGGGGTGTTGCTGACAGAGATGAAGCTGGAACGTTACGTGACGAAGAGATTAGCGTGGAGGCGGCGGGACTACCGGACTTGGGGAGCGGCTGTTACTACATTCACGATCTGGTTGGTTGTAGGGTGGAAAATCCAACGGGTGTCAAGCTTGGTGAGATCGTTGCCGTGGTGCCCGGCCCACAGGACTGGCTAGAGATCGCACAGCATGGTGAGCGCAGCCTGGTGCCTATGGTGGGTGCGTTGCTGAAAGAAGTGGATGTGGAAGCCCGGCTTGTAGTGATTGATCCGCCAGCAGGTTTGGTAGAAGCAACAAAGGCATAACTGCCTGTGAGAAACGCCATGAGGATAGACATAATCACGATCTTTCCCGGATTTTTCCCCGGGCCACTCGGGGAAGGAATTGTCGGCCGCGCCATCGGTAAGGGTCTTGTGGAGCTGAGAGTGCATGATCTGCGTGATTTTGCAGATGAGCCCCACCGGCAAATTGATGACGAACCTTTTGGCGGGGGTGGTGGAATGGTGTTTAAGCCGGAACCTCTGTTCTTGGCTGTCGAGGCGGTTGCTCTCGAACTTGCGGAACAGGGAGTTGAGGCCGGTCCAGTCATTATGATGTCTCCTCAAGGACAGCTTTTGCAGCAGTCGAAGGCCGGAGAACTCGCGGCCCTGAAACAGATGACGCTGCTGTGCGGTCGCTACGAAGGTGTCGATGAGCGTGTGCGTGAGCATCTAGTTGATTTTGAACTCTCTATTGGTGACTACGTGCTCACTGGTGGCGAGTTGCCGGCAATGGTTGTCGTAGAAGCCATTACTCGGTTGCAGTCAGGAGCCGTTGGGGATGCCGAAGCTGTAGAGAGGGACTCGTTTTCTGAGGGGCTTTTAGATTATCCTCACTACACACGCCCGGCCGATTTTAGGGGATACTCGGCACCGTTGGTTCTAAGATCGGGGAATCATCAAGCGATCGCCACGTGGCGAC
>CAYVUW010000041.1:0-1670 GCA_964455175.1 uncultured Acidobacteriota bacterium
ATCTGAACAAGACCAAGCATTTTTGAAGAACGCAACAAGGGAGTAGTCATCGTGGACGTCATGAAGATGATTGAGAGTCGCGGGCAGAAGGAGGGAATTCCTGCTTTCAGCCCAGGTGATACCGTGAAGGTTCACCAGCGAGTCATCGAAGGTAACAAGGAACGCATCCAAGTGTTCGAAGGCGTGGTGGTTGCAAGACGTGGCAGCCGCAACAATGCTAGCTTCACGGTGCGGAAAATCTCGTACGGCATCGGTGTTGAGCGCATCTTTGCATTGCATTCGCCTAACATTGAGAGCATCGAAGTTACCCGGCTGGGTAAGGTTCGCAGGGCTAAGCTGTATTATCTTCGAAGTCGTTCTGGAAAAGCGGCTCGCATCAAGGAGAAGCGAACCCAATAGAGCCTTTCGAGCAGGAACTAAGGCAGTCTGGCCTGAGCCGGATCGCTGGGCTTGACGAGGTGGGCCGAGGGTCGCTTTTTGGGCCTGTACTCGCGGCCGCTGCTGTTGTTGATCCATTACGCAAGACCAAAGGCGTCAATGACTCTAAGAAGCTCACCGCATCGCAGCGCTGTGAGTGTTTCAAGCTGTTGGTCAAGGGCCTTGACGATTGGTCGATCGGCATCGCGTCGGCGACCGAGAGTGATCGCCTTAATATCTCTGAGGCAACACGGGTAGCGATGTTGCGCGCAATAGAGGGTTTGCGGAAACCACCAGATTACCTCCTGATTGATGGGCACATAGAACTCGACGTGCAGATTCCACAGAGATCTTTGGTGAAGGGTGACGCTCGGTGTTTGTCGATAGCCGCGGCGTCGGTTCTTGCCAAGGTCGCCCGAGACACCTTGGTGGCTGGTTACGCTCGTCGTGTCCAAGGTTACGGTTTGAGCCGAAATATGGGCTACGGGACCTTGGAACATCGGCGCGCCCTTGCTGATCAGGGGCCAAGCGAGTTTCATCGCCGCAGTTTTCACGTTAAGGGCAAGCTTCCCTTTACCGAGACAGACGTATGATTGTCGACCTTAGGCGGGTAGTCGCTGCGGCAGTGGTGAAAGCGGTTGCCGAAGTGACCGGTGAAACTATCGATATTCCATCTGTCGAGGACCCACCGAGGCCTGAATTTGGTGACCTAGCAATCCCTGTTGCACTCGAGCTTGGCCGTAGCCTTGGTCGCCCGCCACGTCAGCTTGCAGAGGAACTGCTTGAGTGGCTTGAAGCGAACGCGGTAGCCGGTGTGAGTCGCTGGCAAATCGCCGGCCCCGGGTATTTGAACGCTTTCTTTGACCGCGGATGGGTATTCGATCAAATCCTTGACACACTGGGTAGTGGCTCCGATGACCAGCGGGTTTCGTCCAGTGTCGATATAAAACAGATCGTTGAGCACACGAGCATCAACCCCAACAAGGCGGCGCACATTGGCCACCTGCGCAATGCTTGCCTCGGTGACACTTTGACTCGTGTAATTCGTAGTCAGGGAATTGATGTCGAAGTGCAGAACTATATCGATGACACTGGTGTGCAGGTTGCGGATGTTGTGCTCGGTTTTACAGAAATCCGTGGTTTGGATGCCGAGGCCGTTGCAGCTCTTCCCGAGCCTTTCGATTATGCCTGCTGGGATCTGTACACCGAGGTTACCGAGCTTCTCGAGAACAATGAGGTTCTGCAAGCACGGC
>CAYVUW010000041.1:1680-3755 GCA_964455175.1 uncultured Acidobacteriota bacterium
TGTCACTTGAGCATCAGAGCGGCCCCGAAGCTGAGTTAGGCGCCATCATCGCCGACCGAATTACCCGTTGCCATGTTGCCACAATGGAACGCCTTGGCATCCGTTATGACCTCTTGGTTCGCGAAGGTGACGTCGTGGGACTCGAACTGTGGGCGGCTGCTCTTGAGCAACTGAGTACGAGTGACCGTGTCTATTTCGCTGATGGAGGCAAACACGACGGCTGCTGGATGATGCGTCTTGAAGGTCTACCAGGTTTCGAGGATCTCGAGGAACCGGACAAGGTGCTAGTGCGTTCCAACGGCGCGGCGACATACGTGGCCAAGGACATTGCCTACCACATGTGGAAGTATGGCCTGCTCGACGACGTATTTGCTTATGAGAGTTATGCGGAGATTCCAGACACGCATGTTGCCTACCGGAGCGCCCGTCCGGGAAGTGCTAATGCCCGTTCGATGCCTGGCCGCTTCGGTGGCGCAAGATCGGGCTTCAATGTTATCGACGTGCGTCAGTCGTATCTGCAACAAATCGTTGGCGTTGCGTTGGCCGCCTTGAGTAGAGATTCACAGATCGAAGTCTCGCACACTCATTTCTCCTACGAGATGGTGGCATTGACACCGCGCACGGCGGAAACCTTAGGTATCCCGGTGGCGCAAGACGACCAGTGTAAGGCTTATATCGAAATGTCAGGGCGCCGGGGCTATGGTGTCAAAGCTGACGACCTTCTCAACGTTCTTGAGAATCGGGGTGCAACGGAGGTCGCCAAACGCAATCCTGCCCTTGATGCAGCTGAGGTCGACGAGTTAGGCCGCCAGATCGCCGTTGGAGCGTTGCGCTACTTCCTGGTCAAATTCTCTCGTAATAAGGTGATTGCCTTTGACCTTGAAGAAGCGCTGAGTTTCGAAGGTGAGACCGGTCCGTATCTCCAGTACGCAGCAGTCCGGGCGCATAGCATCTTTGCCAAGCTCGAAGAGCGCTGGGGAAAAAGTGAGGAAGAGGTCGTTAGCGAAGCGCGATCAATGCTTGCCGCTGGACGGTTAGGCTCCGAGCTTGTTGGGGAAGAAGCTTCGGAGTTGTGGAACCTGATAGTTCAGCTTATGCGACTCGAGTATGTTATCGAGCAGACAGTGACGAACTTGGAAATTTCAACGCTTGCGAAGCACGCTTTTGGTCTCGCCCAGGCGTTCAACCACTTCTACCATCGGTACCCGATTCTCAAGGAGGAAAATGAAGCTAAGCGTGCACTCAGAATTCTCTTGGCGCACGTTTTCCGACTGCACTTCAGCGAGGTCCTGAGTTTGCTGGGCATACCTCTGCCTGAGCGAATGTAGGTAGTTGGGTGATGTGCAAGACCGATGACACTGTAGGAGCGTTAATGCGAAATCCCATCACCATCGGTCGATTTTCGAGTCTCTATTGTGGCGGCGATGGCAAACTACCGTATTTTTCGGCGACGTAAGCGGCATCGACCAGCAAGCGTCGAGGCTTTGATCCCTCCGGGGGGCCAACCAGACCGTCCGCCTCCATCATGTCGACGATACGGCCAGCACGAGCATACCCGAGCCGTAACTTTCGCTGGATGTTCGAGATTGAAGCTTCGCCAGCGTTAACAACCAGGCGGAGGGCTTCTTCGAAGTGTTCATCGCGGTCATTAGCAGGTTCGTCAGCGTTCTTTTGTTCTGTTCCTTCCGGTGGTGGGAGTGTGACTTCCTGAGCGTATTGCGGCCGTGCCTGGTTACGCCAGAAGTCGACTACTGCGCGAACTTCATCCTCGTCGACATAGGCGCCATGCACGCGTTGTAACCGCGAGGTACCGGTAGCCAGGAACAGCATATCTCCTTGGCCGAGTAGGTTTGCGGCCCCGTGCGAATCAAGGATGACTCGTGAGTCAGTCTTCGACGCGACGCGGAACGAAATACGGGCCGGCAAGTTGTTCTTGATCGTGCCAGTAATAACGTCAACTGATGGCCGTTGTGTAGCAAGGATCATATGAATACCAACAGCACGCGCCATCTGTGCTAGTCGCATGATGCAAACTTCGACCGATGCTGATGCACGCATCATCAAGTCGGCGAGCT
>CAYVUW010000041.1:3765-14968 GCA_964455175.1 uncultured Acidobacteriota bacterium
GGCGAGCTCGTCGAGGACGACAACGAGGTTGGGGAGTGGCTTGAGATCCGAGGGGGTAAAGCCGGTACCCGTGGCACCATGATGAGACTTTGTGGCTCTGGCAAGCAGCTCTTCCTCGCCACGTTGCAACATTAAGTTGAACTGCTCAATGTTACGGACGCCGAATTCAGCTAGCCTGCGGTAGCGCTTGTCCATCTCGCGTACAGCCCAGCCGAGCGCATTAGCAGCCCGGTCGGCGTCGAGCACTACCGGTGTCAAGAGGTGAGGCAGGTCTTCGTAAAGACCAAATTCGAGACGCTTGGGATCCACGAGTATGAGCTTTACTTCGTCTGGAGACGCTTTGTAAAGAAGGCTCAGCAGCATCGAGTTCAGTGCCACGCTTTTACCTGAACCTGTTGTCCCGGCGATTAGTAAGTGTGGCGCACGAGCCAGGTCCGCGACAACGTTGTCTCCGTGGATCTCCTTACCGATTGCCAAGCTTAGCTTTGAATGGGACTTTTGAAATTGTTTGGACTCAAAGATCTCGCGAAGACGAATGACCTTTCGGCTGCTATTCGGAGCTTCGATGCCAACTGTAGACTTGCCCGGTAGTCGCGCTATGCGAACGCTTTCCGCTCGCAGGGCTAGACTGAGATCTTCGCTGAGGTTGACGATCTGACTGTACTTCACGCCAGCTGATGGTTGAAACTCATAGGTGGTGACCACCGGACCGGGATGGATTGCCACAACTTCGCCGGCCACCTTAAACTCAGCACCCTTATTAGAGATCGCTTTTGCCTTTTCGACAAATTCCGATTCATTGATCTCTTCATGTGGAGACGGTAGATCGAGCAAGTCAACTTCTGGCAAAGCGTAGGAACCACCTGGGCCCGTTGGTTGCTCGAAAGGTAGAGGGTCGGGTTCTGGCGGTGGTTTCAACTTCTTGCGTGGCTTGGTCGGGGATGTTTGCTCCATCGCTGGGGCGACCATTACCTCGGGAAGTTCTGCATCAGATCGTGTGAGCGTGACCGGGACCTTCACTTTTAACACCGGGCTACCCGTTTTTGGTGTATCTGTAACTTTCTTGCCTGTGAGCACGCCTGTTTTCTTGACGTTCGCGCGCGCAGAGTGCTTGTCAATGACCGCCCGCCGCGCCTTAGCCTTGCGACGGCGTTCGCGAGTGTGAGCGAAGCTAGTACGCATGCGACGGAGAGTACTAATCAGTCCCTTCCATGACGCCATTATCATGACTTCAAGTGACAGGCTGGTTGCTGCGATGACCGCCAATAATGCTGTGGTAACGCAGACGAGGGGACCACCGACAGGGCCAAACGTCGACAACAATGCCGCTGCAGTCAGCGTTCCTACGATGCCGCCAGAAGGGAACCCAGAACCACCATAGCTGATTGTGCCGATGCTTATAGCAGCCAGCCCACACATTGAGGTGGTCAACGTGACGGTGCCCAGGATTTTAGTGAACGGTGACTCGATTCTGCGATGCCGAATACGATTCCATCCGACTAATGCGAGGACAAATGTGCACAACCAGGCACCAAGCCCCACCATCTGGAACGCGACTGCCGCTAACGTTGCCCCGACCGGCCCCGCCCAGTTCTGGACAGGGCTGCCAGCTGCAAAATCGAATGGATTGGGGTCCGTAACCGTATATGAGAATAAAGCCGCTGCTACAAAAATGGCAGCTGCCATGCAGGCGAATCCAATAGCTTCATCGCGGAAACGGGCCTGAGAAGCGGGGCGCTTGCGTTTGCGAGCCACTTGAAAAACCTCTGGCGTTATGGCTCCTAGGCGGAACCCGCACCTTGGTTCAGCGCCTCCCAGGGTTCTCTTAGGAACTCCCCAGCGCGAGCCACGCGAGCACCGATGACAACGCCCATAGATACCAAGCGAATCGATGCCACCACGTTTCCGAAGTGGCACGGTGCACAAGCCCAATGCAAATGTATCCAACCGCCCCAGCCGAAAGCGTAGCAAAGGCAAGGTTGGTGAACAAGATCTCCGTGCCGATGGTGGTTTCATGCAAATTAAGGCCAACAATCAAAGTTGCGCCGAGAATGGCCGGAACAGAAAGCAAAAAAGAAAAAGTCACCGCCTGTCGGTGCGCAACGCCAAATAGCAAGGCGAGAGAAATCGTGAGACCGGAACGTGAAATGCCAGGGAGAATCGCTGCCCCCTGAATTATCCCGATGGCGATGGCGAGTGCTGGAGTGATGGCGTATTTGCGGCGTGGCACGAAGTTGGTTGTCATCAAGACGACCCCGGATAGTGCCAAGCAAAGGGCGATGAGATCCAGGCGTTGAAAAACACCGCGGATTAAGTTTTCGAAGCCAAGGCCGATAGCCGCCGTCGGAATAGAAGCGAGAATGATATAGGCGGACCAGTGACGAGCAAGAAGTCCATCGACAATTTGGTTGTCCCGTTGCCCCTTTAGGATTTTGACGAGCAAATGTCGATAGTAGAAAAGCACGGCACCGGTAGTTCCTAGGTGCACGCTAACTTCGAACAGCTCTCCAGGAAACTGCATTGCTGGCCAGATGAGCTGAGCGGCAGCCAGGTGGCCGCTGCTCGAAATCGGGAGAAACTCGGTTAACCCCTGAATGACTGCAAGGATGATCGAATAGGCAAGCGATAGTGAGGTGGCGGCATTGTTCACTGGACAAGCTCCGGTAACTCTTCAGCCAGACGGGCAAATTGAATTACTTTAAGAGACTCAGCCCTTGCACTTATGTCAATACCAACTGCGGCGAACGCCCTCTCGATTTCATCTCGTTGCCAGCCAGATTGACGCAGTGAATTTAACAATGTCTTCCGTCGGTGTGAGAAACCACCCTGTACAACGGTTTCGCAATGTTGTTGTCGGGCAGTACAGGATGGCGGTTCATGTGGTTGAAGGCGAACGAATGCTGACTTGATCTTAGGCGCAGGACGAAAAGCCCCTGGGCCCAAGCGCCGTATCATCTTGCCGTCGAAGAACCAGCCAATGAGCACAGACAAGAGCCCTCGTTCCGAGGAACCGGCCGTCGCCAATATTCGTTTTGCAATGTCCATTGGGACCATATAGTAAGCGTCGGAAACGATTTTATGGTGCTTGACAGTCCAACGCAGGATTGGACTGGTGATGGCGTACGGCAGGTTGCCGACGAAACGCAGTTCGGGCCCGTTAGACTTTGGCGGATCGTACTCGAGAACGTCACTATGAATTACCGAGAGTTTGCCAGCGGAGTTGCGAGCGAGTGCCTCAAGTGTTTCGCAGCAACGTTTGTCGACCTCTATCGTGGTTACTCTGACGTCGTGTTTCAACAAGGCACGGGTCATGCGTCCTTCCCCTCCGCCAATTTCGAGGAAGTGGTCACCGCTCTGGGGCTTCATCGAACGCACAAGGGCGACCGCGAGTTCGTCATTGGCGAGCCAGTTTTGGCTATATCTTCGTAGAGGGACAGGCACGATGGCGATTATAGTCGCGTTGACAGGAAGCTGGGAGCGTTGCTACTTTTGCTATTCCTTCCCGGACTGGTGCTCCAGATTCGTCTCTGACCTATGAGTGCCCTATTCGGGCGTCCCGACTTTCTTTGACCGTTTTAATTTAAGAATGGCCGATCAGAGGGAATCTGCGTCGTTTTCGAGAGACGAAATGCCGAAGGGGTACGCCCCTGAATCGGTAGAGCCTCGTTGGACGAAAATCTGGGAAGAGCGTGGTGTTGGAACACCGGATCCAGAATCACTAGCCACCGTCTACTCAATGGTGATTCCGCCACCAAATGTGACCGGCTCTCTCCATATTGGCCACACCTTGGATCACACAATCCAGGACATCATGGCGCGGTGGAAGAGGATGCAGGGCCACGATGTGCTGTGGTTGCCTGGGACTGACCACGCTGGTATCGCAACCCAGAATGTTGTCGAGAAACAACTTGCAAAGGAAGGTACGAGCCGCATCGAGGTTGGTCGCGAAGAATTCGAGCGTCGCGTTTGGAAATGGAAAGAAGAGTATGGTGGGCGGATTCTCCAGCAAATGCGGCGCGAGGGGCTTACGGTCGATTGGACCCGGGAGCGGTTTACTTTAGATGAGGGCCTGTCGAAGGCGGTCCGACGTGTTTTCGTTGACCTGTATGAGCAAGGGCTCGTCTACCGCGGAGAGTATCTGGTCAACTGGTGCCCCCGATGTGGTACAGCGATATCTGATCTGGAGGTCAAGCACCGCGAGACTCAGGGCTCCCTTTGGCGTCTCCGTTACCGATTGAAGAGTGAAGATGGGGAGGCTAGTGCGCAGCAATTTGTCGAGGTAGAGACAACCCGTCCGGAAACGATGCTTGGTGACACTGCCCTGGCGGTGAACCCGGATGACAAGCGCTACATTGATCTGGTAGGCAAAACGGCGATCCTTCCGATCATTGGCCGCGAAATTCCGATCGTTGCTGATGATTTCGTGGATCAAGAGTTTGGGTCAGGCATGGTCAAAGTTACGCCCTCGCACGATCCGAACGACTACGAACTTGGCCTCAGACACAATCTGGAGCGCGTCGATGTAATCGGCCGTGATGGCAGGATGACGGACGGAGCCGGCGATTTTGGAGGACAGGATCGCTTCGAGGCGCGAAAACATGTCATTCAGAGAATGGAGCAAGATGGTGATCTAGTCGAGCAGAAGGATCACGTCCACGCGGTTGGCCACTGTGACCGGTGCGATTCGATCATTGAACCGCTGGTATCGCTGCAGTGGTTTGTGAAGATGGAGCCACTCGCTCAACCTGCTCTGTCTGCGGTTGAAGATGGCGATATTAAATTTGTTCCCGGGCATACGGTGAAGGTGTATCGGGAATGGATGACCAACATCCGTGACTGGTGCATTTCTCGGCAATTGTGGTGGGGGCACCGGATTCCGGCTTGGTACTGTAATGATTGCAGCGAAGTCATAGTTGCGTTCGAAGATCCCGAGGCGTGCTCGTGTGGTGGTGAGCTTCGCCAGGAAACCGACGTTCTCGACACCTGGTTCTCGTCGGCGTTGTTTCCTTTCTCGACGCTGGGCTGGCCCGACGAAACCGTAGACTTGAAACGCTACTATCCGGGAGCGTTACTGGTCACTGGTTACGATATTTTGTTTTTCTGGGTCGCCCGGATGATTTTTATGGGGCTGCGTTTTTGCGATAAGCCGCCGTTCCGCGAGGTCTTTTTTCACGGGTTGGTGCGGGACGAGCAGGGCAAAAAGATGAGTAAATCGAAGGGCAACGTCGTTGACCCGCTTGAGGTGATCGAGGAGTTTGGTGCTGATTCGCTACGCTTCACTCTTGCTTCGATGGCCTCGCCCGGTGGCGACATGGCCCTGGCGCGGGACCGCTTGGCAGGTTATCGGACGTTCTGTAACAAACTATGGAACGCATCAAGGTTCGTGCTCATGAACTTGGGCAACGAATGGGAGACTGAGCAAGCAGTGGCTGATGCGGCACACCCCGTGGCTGCGAATCTTGCTGACCGGTGGATCTTGTCACGATTTGCTCGGCTCCTTCCGAAATTCGAAGAGAATCTGGAGAAGTATCGCTTTGATGAAGCCAGCCTTGAGCTCTACCATTTTGTTTGGCACGAGTTCTGTGACTGGTATATCGAGATGGCTAAGTTAGAGCTGTGGGGCTCTGATCCTGAGGCCCTGCGCTCAACGAGAGCGACCCTCATGGCAGTTCTTGAAGGCTCGCTGAAAGTTCTTCATCCCATCATGCCGTTCATTACAGAAGAAATTTGGAGCCGCCTTCCCGGTGACCGGGAACTCTTGGTTCTGTCGGATTGGCCGCACACTCACCTGGTATGGCAGGACAAAATGGCGGATTCGCGTATCAACGATTTACAAGCTCTGGTAACCGAGCTTCGTCGTGCGAGGCATGACTTCAACATCAGCCCAGGTCAAAAAATCCCGGTTGATTTGATAAGTAGCAACGCGGCACGTCGTGCTGAACTAAATGATGTATCGGATTATCTTGGTTTCCTTGCTAAAGCAGAGCCGGTGTCAGTTCGATCTGACGACGAGGAGATTGGCAGGGGTGTACATGTGCCAGTCGGTGATGTCGAAGCTGTGTTACTGATTGCTGACATTGTTGATCTTGCGGGCGAGCGTGACCGTCTGCGAAACAAGTTGGAGAGTGTCCAGGCTGATCTCGTTGGACTTGAACAGCGTCTCGCCAATGATGGGTTCGTCAACAATGCACCGGCCGAGGTCGTCGAAAAAGTGAGTGTTCGCAGAGATGAACTCGCGGCGGAAGCGGAACGCTTGAGTCAACATTTCACTTTGATGGATGGGTGAGATGCCGTCCCTAGCCAATGTCGCTACCGCTTTGCCTGAATCTCGTTTCAGTTCAGACGTTCACTACTTCAGCACGGTCAGTTCTACTAACCACGCGGCCCGGGACCTCGGTCGGTCGGGGGAACCGGACGGGACGGTTGTTGTGGCCGACGAGCAAACAGAGGGGCGAGGACGTCGGCACCGACGTTGGGTGTCGCCAGCCGGAGCTGGACTCTATGTTTCTCTGTTGCTACGCCCGGAGTTCCCGGCAGCCGAAACGGGGAGTGCCGTGCAACTGGTAGCTGGAATTGCCACGGCAGAAACTCTCAATGAGTTTTTACCTAACAAAGTCGTTTTACGCTGGCCTAACGACTGCTTTGTTTTGGACAGAAAGATTGCAGGTGTTTTGGTGGAGGCGGAAACTACTGGAAAAGGTTTTGATTTCCTGGTCTGTGGTATCGGCGTTAACGTCAACCAGGAGGCAGCCAACTTTCCGGCTGTGCTCCGTGGGCGTGCCACAAGTGTGAAGCTACAGCTTGGGCATCCGGTGTCTCGACTTGACGTCCTGGCGGCTCTGCTTGACACGTTTGACAGTTGGGAGGGGGCCTGGCGTGAATACGGCATGGACCCGATTCGGGAGCGCTGGTTGGAGTTGTCGCCCGAAAGTGTCGCTGGCAGCGTTAGTGTGCAGACGGAAACTGGCCTCATCGAAGGTGTTGCAAACGGTTTGACGGACGCTGGGCATTTGATAGTTGGGACTGATGATGGCACTCATGAAATTTCGGTCGGCGAAGTGATTAGGTTGAAGCCATTATGATTCGGTCATTTGCGGATTTCACTCCACGTATCGCCCCGACAGTGTTCCTTGCGGAAGACGTGGTAGTGATTGGTGACGTCGAGATCGGTCGAGATGCTAGCGTTTGGTATAGGTGTGTATTGCGCGGCGATGTTGGCCCGATCCGTATTGGCCGTGCGACGAACATCCAGGAGGGTACAATTCTTCATTGTGCCCCGGGTAGGGAACCGACCGTTTTGGAATCACAGGTGACCGTTGGACATGGGGCAGTGCTGCATGGTTGCCATATCGGTGGGCGGTCGCTCGTTGGTATGAGTGCAACGGTTCTCGATGGCGCTGTTGTTGGAGAGGAGTGCATCATCGGAGCGAACGCGTTGGTGCCGCCGGGTATGGTGATTCCTCCTCGGACGATCTTTGTTGGGAGTCCGGCTCGCTTTTTGCGCCGAGTGAGTGACGAGGATGTCGTTTGGATACTTGACCATGCTCTGCACTATGTCGATATTAAGGAAAAGTATTTAGAGGAAGGGGCGGGACAGATGATCCCGCACGAAGCTACGCGGGATGACGCATGAGTGAATCGGAGCAACAGTTCGGCCGCGGCAAAAATAAACCGCTGAAGGCGCCGCGTGGAACACGCGATGTTATCTCGCCAGAGGTTGAGCGTTGGCAAGATGTCGAGCGTTCGGCTCACGATACGTTCGGGCGCTACGGCTTCCGTGAAATGCGGACGCCAATCTTTGAAGACAGTGCGGTATTCGAAAAGGGCACGATTGAAACATTACAGTCGGCCCAAAAAGAGATGTATCGCTTTGTGGATTTGGGTGGTCACGAATTAACGCTACGGCCAGAAGGCACGCCACCTGTCATCCGTGCCTATGTTGAGCACAACCTTGGGCATAGCAAAGACCTAGCTCGTTTTTACTACATAGGCCCGATGTTCCGATACGAACGTCCTCAAAGAGGACGTTATCGACAGTTTCATCAAATTGGCGTTGAAGTGTTCGGTTCTGAATCAGCGGCCCTAGATGCTGAGGTCATTGACATGGCGATGACGTGGCTTGGCGATCTCGGGATTAGATCGTTGCAACTTTGTGTCAATAGCGTCGGGGACCATGACGACCGTCCCGCCTACATGGAAAAGCTTATTGAAGCTCAAAGAAGTCTATTGGGGGAAATGTCGGAAAATTCTCGTCGCCGCCACGAGGCGAACCCTCTACGGGTCTTCGACAGCAAGGACCCTCAGGACCAGTTATTGATCGAGAAATTTCCGACCATCCTTGATCATCTAAGCTCACAGAACAGGGCTCACTTTGATGAAGTCTGTGCCTACCTGAGCGATTGGGGTATCGATTACACCGTTGAGCCACGTTTAGTTCGCGGACTCGATTACTACCGAAGGACCGTGTTCGAGGTGACTTCGTCGGTGCTGGGGGCACAGGATTCTTTGCTCGGCGGTGGTCGCTATGATGGTTTAGTCGGGCAGATGGGTGGCGACGATATTCCTGGGGTTGGCTTCGCAGCCGGGTTGGAACGCATCGTGCTGGCGCTTCCCGAGGGTGCAGGGGCAGGTCCTATAGATTGCTACATTGTTACTGTTAGCCCCGATCTGATACCGCAGGCTATGAAAGTAATGCGAGATTTGCGTAGTCACGGTCTTTGCTGCACAGCTGACTTTCAGGGTCGGAGCATGAAGGCTCAGATGAAGGCTGCGAATCGCTCGAATGCGCCGGCCACTGTGATTTTTGGTCCGGACGAGTTGTCGAAGGGTTTCTGCACCTTGAAGATGATGGAAAGTGGTGAGCAACGAGAAGTATCGCTTGAGCTACTTGTCAAGGATCTGCAGCGAATTGTTCACATGGGCAACCTGGGTAACTAGGAACCAAAATGGGTCGAACGCATACCTGTGGGGAACTCCGCGCCGAACACGCCGGCGGAAAGGTTTGTTTGCAAGGCTGGGTATGGCACCGGCGCGACCTTGGTGGTTTGATCTTTGTCGATCTCCGAGATCGAAGCGGTTCTGTGCAGCTTGTTTTTAACCCTGAGGAGGCCGCGGAAGCGCATGCGATTGCTGAGGAATGGCGTGCTGAGTGGGTAGTCCTGGTTGAGGGTGAAGTCGCGGAGCGCCCCCCTGATACCGTCAATGATGCGCTGCCGACTGGGGTGATAGAGGTGCAGGTCACCCGTGCGGATACTGTCGCGATAGCTGACACTCCGCCGTTCCTTATTGAGGAGGACTCTGGAGCTCTTGAGGATCTTCGGCTGAAGTACCGTTATCTTGACCTCCGGCGTCCCCCACTGCAGCGCGCCCTCAGACTGCGCCACAAGATGTCGATTGCTGTACGCAACTATCTTGATGAGCAAGGTTTCTACGAGATTGAGACACCGATCCTGACGCGTGCTACGCCGGAGGGGGCACGCGACTACCTAGTTCCGAGTCGAGTTAATCCCGGATCGTTTTACGCGTTGCCTCAGAGCCCACAGTTGTTCAAGCAGTTGCTCATGATATCGGGGTTTGATCGCTACTTTCAGATGGCGCGCTGTTTCCGCGACGAGGACCTGCGCGCTAACCGCCAACCGGAGTTTACGCAGATTGATATCGAGATGAGCTTTGTCGAACCTGACGATGTTCTGCGGGTCACAGAAGGAATGATGCGGTGCCTTCTCGAGGTTGCGGGTTTACCAGCTGACCCCGAATTCCCCCGTATGACTTTTCGGGCGGCCCTCGATCGCTTCGGCTCTGACGCCCCTGATACACGTTACGGACATGAGTTGAAGGATGTTACCGACATTGTTCGAGATTGTGAATTTCGGGCTTTCAGCTCTGTTGCCGAAAGTGGCGGCGCGGTTAAAGCACTCTGCTGGCCTGGTGGTGGCACAGCTGGTCGGGGTCGACTCGACAAGCTAATTGAACTTGCTAAGTCGCAGCGGGCCCAGGGCTTGGTATGGATCCAGCATAACGAAGATGGCTTCAAGTCACCGGTCGCCAAATTCCTTGGAGATGAGATTCTCAGCGTGTTATGCGAGGCGACAGATACGGGGCAAGGGGATGCTTTGTTGATGGTTGGTGACGAGTGGGAGATCGCATGCCTCACGATGGGCGCTATACGCAAGAAGCTCGCTGGGTGGGAAGGTTGGATCCCGGATGATGGTCGCTTCAACTTCTGTTGGATACTTGAGTTTCCGTTGCTCGAGATATCAGAAGAGGAGGGGCGCATGGTGGCACGACCTCATCCTTTCACCTCACCTCCCATTGACGACCTTGAAATGGTGGAAACGGACGCTACTGCTGTTCGTTCTCTTTCATACGACCTTGTGCTCAACGGCATGGAGCTAGGTGGTGGCAGTGTCCGCAACAGCCGGGATGATATCCAGCGACGGATCTTCACGGCGCTGGGTATGGCTCCAGAGGAAGTGCAGTCGCAGTTTGGTTTCCTATTAGATGCTTTCAAGTATGGTGCACCACCGCACGGTGGCATCGCGATGGGATATGACCGCATAGTCATGCTGCTTTCGGGGGAGAAAAGCCTGCGTAGCGTCACTGCGTTTCCGAAGACAGCGTCCGCAACGGATTTAATGACCGCTGCTCCCGCGGCGGTGGATGAAGAACAGCTTGATGCCCTGCATATTGCATTGGATTTACCAGATGGTTCGGAAGACTAAAGAAAGTTATCTCTGTACAGGCACCCGGGTGGCGCACCACTATCTTGGACAAAGTGGATGAAGGTGGTTCCACCGTGGTAGAGAATGGACACGGTAATTAATTGGGCTCAGCTTCTCTTGCGATCTGTATTAGTCTGATGCTGGCTGCCTGCTAGAATTTCAAGTCTCGACCCTTCTCCTTCTAAAGTAATTCGGTCGAATCTCGCACGATTTGTCTCACTCTAAGCGTTAGGTAGGGTAAGGACTGGCCCTGGCTTTAGGTGGGACAAGTCTTAGGTTAGGTGGTGCCTACTGGACATCCGCCGACCCGTCCCGTTAGCATTTACTTGGATAGGCCGACGGCCCTAAGGAATCATGGAGACCGCGTGGACTTCTCAACGAGGCAGCGCGGTTGTTTGTTTATATGAGAAAAATCGCCCTTGCTGAAGGGGAGCTTCAGGATCTCTTTGGCGTACATGACGAAAACCTTCGACACCTTGAAT
>CAYVUW010000041.1:14978-20653 GCA_964455175.1 uncultured Acidobacteriota bacterium
AATCGTATTTAGATATCACCGTATCAGCACGTGACCGTGAGGTATTTCTTGAAGGTGATGACGAACGTGTCGACATTGCGGCCAAGGTTTTGACGGAACTAGGTGGGCTTATAGCCAAGGGCTATGAACTCAAAGACAAGGATGTCCAGACGGCGCTGAGGATTGCCAAAGATACTCCCCAGGTTTCGCTAGAGCGTTTTTTTGGCGATGGCGGCATTCAAACCGCACGTGATCGGTTGGTGCGTCCACAGGGAACCAACCAGAAACTTTACATAGAGGCCATTCGTAGCCACGACATCGTTTTTGGCATTGGTCCAGCCGGAACCGGTAAAACCTACTTAGCTATGGCTATGGCAATGGAAGCGCTCAACCGTCGCAACGTACGGCGCGTTATCCTGGCGCGGCCAGCTATCGAAGCTGGGGAAAAGCTTGGCTTCCTGCCAGGCGACATGTACGAAAAGGTCAACCCCTATTTGCGCCCACTACATGACGCCCTCTACGACTTGATAGACGTTGGGCGTGCTAACCGCCTGATTGAAGGTGGGCACATAGAGATTGCTCCCCTGGCCTTTATGCGTGGTCGTACGTTGACTGATTCGTTCGTCATTCTTGACGAAGCCCAGAATACAACTACTGAGCAAATGAAGATGTTCTTAACCCGTATCGGTATGGAATCTCGTGCTGTAATCACCGGCGATGTGACTCAAATCGATTTGCCCGCAGGCCGTCCTTCCGGGTTAATCGAGGCGAACCGGTTGTTGAAGAAGATTGGTGGTATTGGCTTTGTCGAGTTCGACCACCGCGACGTTGTTCGGCACCCTTTGGTGCAAGACATCATCACTGCCTATGCTGCTAATGACGAGGCTCAACGCCTTGCCAAGGAAGCTTCTGAGATTCTTAAAGGTGGCGAGGACGCAATTAACACTGCTGCTTCTGACAATCGGAGTGATGGTCGTGAGGGCGTCAAACGGCAGCTCTCTGATAGCTTTGGCAAACTTGAATCCGAAAAATGATGACTAGCCCACGAACACGACCAGGAAGTTTTAGCGAGCAAAAATCCCGCGATGGTGTTCGTGAGTTGCGTGGCTATGATGCATTTTGGACGGTGTTGGCAGTTGTCGCAATTGTTGTAATAACTGTGCCGCAGATTCGCTTCTCTGATCCTGATTACAAGCCGGGGGACATTGCCGAGACTGAAGTAGAAGCGCCCATCGACCTTACAGTCCCCGACCCGGTGTCCACCGAACGACGCCTCACTGAGGCTGACCAAAGCGTCCTGGACGTTTACGACTACACGCCTCTAGCGCATGAGTACGGCAAGAGAATTGTCCAAAGGTTGTTTGCCTGGGGCCGGTTAAACATCGTCAACGCAGGAATCGTTTGGGACGATCTTCCTGAAGAAGCTCGTTTTGACCTAGAGCAGAAGGCAATGGCTGAAACGGGGCACCCACTTCCCGAAGATCTCATTGGTGCATTGTCCACAGAAGATGCCGGCTTTTCCATGGTTACTGAACTAGCCATCGCAGGCACACTGATTTCGTTCAATGAAGAAAACCTGATTGGTACAATCGAGCAAACGAGACTTGGTGCTCCGGCCGCAATCAACGTGCGTGATACGGAGACCCAAAAGGAACGGCGTTTGCCGGACACTGACTCTGTTCTGGAAATGGAGATTGCTAGGGCGGAGCTTCAGCTAGCTTTAACGGAGAGGCTCGTTCTCACAGAGAAGACTGAAGAAACCCTCAAGGAACTTGCTTCTGGGCTGTTGGCCGCAAACTTGAACTACAGTAGTAACGCGACACAGCAGCGTCGGCGTGAGGCAACTGACGGGGTTGAGCCAGTTTTCTACGAAGTTAAACGTGGGCGTGTGTTGTTGCGGCAGGGTGACGAAGTTACGGCGCAGAAAATTTTGGAGCTTCAGGCACTGCAGCGGCAATACCGCACCGATTGGTCACTGTTATCCCTGGTCGGCATGGTTCTTTTAATAGCGCTAGCTGTTTTTTCGCTGTGGCGCTATGTAGTTCATTTCCAAAAGCGTGTTCGCTATCAGCGGGTACGGCACCTCTATCCGATGGTTTTGGTGGTTCTTGTCGGTATGGTGACATTAACAAGAGGGTCTTTGTTCCTTGCGGAGGCGATAGCACAGGCTGCTCCGCTAGAGCCGTTTACGTCGGTTCTAAGTTATGGATACGCCGTGCCATTCGCATCGGGGGGTGTCCTCCTGATGCTGCTTGTTAACGTCCAGGTAGCATGGGCTTTCTCTGCCGTATTTGGCGTCGTCATCGCGGGGATGACCCAAGATTTGGGGATGACGGTGTTCGCTTTGCTGAGTTCCTTTGCGGCACTTTACGGCATGAGCCAATATAAGCAACGTACAGCGTTGACCCGTGCTGGCATGATAGTCGGTGGAGTTAACGCTGTTGCTGCCCTAAGTCTGGGGTTGCTGATGCAGCCTAACCAACAGCTGACAATATTTGCGTTTCAGGCGTTGTGTGCGGTGGTTGGTGGCATTTTGGTATCGGTTGTTGTGACCATCGCGATACCACCGATGGAACATTTCTTTCAGTCGTTAACAGACATCAAGCTACTTGAGCTGTCAAATATGAACCTCCCGGTGCTGAAGGACCTTGCAGTCTTAGCGCCCGGTACTTACCACCATAGTGTCGTAGTCGGCACACTAGCGGAAAAGGCGGCCGAGGCGATCGGGGTAAACGCATTGTTTGCTCGTGTTTCCGCTTACTATCACGACATTGGCAAACTACAGCAGCCACAATATTTCGTTGAAAACCAGAAAGATGGTCATAATCCACATGATGACCTCTCTCCCAATATGAGTGCGTTGATTTTAGTGAGTCACGTTAAGGATGGAATTACTTACGCTGAAGAGCAGGGCTTGCCGCAACCTCTTGTCGATGCCATCCCACAACATCATGGGACGCGACTAATTCGCTTCTTCCATGAGAAAGCCAAGCAACTGGCAATCGAGGATGGACGAGAGGTTGACGAAAGCAAGTTTCGTTACCCCGGACCTAAGCCTCGCAGCAAAGAAACAGCAGTTTTGATGCTTGCAGACAGCGTGGAGGCGATTTCGAGGACTTTAAGTGATACTAGCCCGGCGAACCTGCGGCTAATGATCGAGCGTGCTATTAAGGACGTAGTGGACGATGATCAGCTCGACGAGTGCGCTCTGACGATCGGGGATCTTTCAAAGATTTCTGAAGCGTTCCTGAGTGTTTTGTCTGGGATGCACCACCAGAGGATCGAGTACCCCGAGTCGACTGAGAAGTCGGGCACCGACGTAGAGGCAAACCTGCCGGATGAGGATAGTAGTTCGAAGTTTTCAGATCAGACCTATCATTGAGGCAGCCCGGCTGCGTTGTCTCGTGCATTGCGTGCTTCAGGAAGTTGGTTTGGGCGCCGATTGCGTTTCCTTCGTGTTCGTTGACGATCAGACCATGAGTGATTATCACGGGCGCTACGCCGATGTACCGGAACCTACGGATGTATTGTCGTTTCCAGTGCAGGAGCGTGGTCCCGACGGGGAGCTGAATCTTGGCGACGTAGTGATTTGTACTGACCAGGCAGCCCGTCAAGCTCGACGAGCGAACCAGACTTACAGCTTCGAACTTGAGGTCTTGGCCCTGCACGGTCTGTTGCATTTATTAGGCTACGATCACGAGCGTGATAGCGGACAAATGCATTCCCTTGAGTTACGACTACGGCCCCAAATTAGTCGTCGTGGAGCCAAGCTGAGCTTTCTAATCATCTGCTAAGCATCATCCTTCCTGCTGCGGCTTGGTTGCTCACTGCCGTTCTCAAAGTCGCGTCACGCGCTGTCGGGCGTCGTGAGTTGCATCGCTGGGCACGGCGGACTCTTGGGGATGACGCCGACGAAGGAAGTTCCTGGGAACATATCAGTGAGACCTTCACTTCCATACGACTCGCTCGCCAGCTTTCACTCGTCTTCGTGGTCGTAGTGATTTCTAACCTTGGGCCCGGATGGATCGGCGCCCCGGCAGGTGGCCATTTGGCTTGGTCGATGGCGCTCGCATTGGGTAGTTACCTGCTAATCGACAAGTTGCTCCCTTTTACTATCGTTACCATGGTTGGGCCAATTCGTGTGCTCAAGGTTGGGCGACCAGTGATTGCGGTGCTCCACATTTTGTTCGGCTCACCAGCGCGAATGTTGAGCAGCTTCCAGCACGGTAGCCGGGTACGAGAAGACCCTAAGAAGGATGTTCCAGAGGAAGGTGACCTCGACGCTTTTATTGATATGGCTGAGGAATCCGGTTTAGTTTCCGAGCACGATGAGGCCCTACTTCGCGGCGTCGCTGAGTTTAGCGAGGTTCTCGTCGATCACGTCATGACACCGCGTGTAGAAATTGTGTCAATAGATGAATCGGTGACGTTGGGTGAGTTAAGTAGTTTGGTTGCCGAGCACAAGCACTCCCGTATTCCCGTCGTGCATGACAACATCGATCAGGTCGTTGGCATAGTTAACATCCGCGAATTGGTGGCGGCACTCGAGCGAGACGGTGCTGAGGCATTGGTACGGAGCATCGTGCGTCCCGCCATGTTTGTCCCCGAAAGGAAGCGCGTCAGCGCCTTGATGCGTGAGTTCCAACAGCGTCATGAGCACCTCGCCATCGTCGTCGATGAACACGGGGGGACCGCCGGATTGGTAACGATAGAAGATTTGCTTGAGGAAATCGTCGGTGAAATTCAGGATGAAGTTGAGGATGCAGAACAGACCTTGGTTAAACTTTCCGACGAGACTGTCATAGCGGCGGGCAAGACAGAAATTGAAGCCGTCGAAAAAATATTCGGCGTTAGCATCGACGCTAACGAGTTCGAGACCGTTGGTGGCATGGCCTTTTTGCATTTCGGCTACGTGCCCAAGCCAGGGGAATCGTTCGAGCATTCGTCGCTGGATGTGCAGGTCATCGAAGCCGACGACCGACACGTGCACCGGGTGCGGATCACTGTGGCGCAGCCGGTTACCGAATGAGCGGGACGAAGGGTTACCGAAGTGGCACGGTTGCCCTAGTCGGAAGGCCAAACGCCGGGAAGTCGACATTGTTGAATCGTCTTGTTGGCGTCAAGGTAGCGATTACGTCAAACAAGCCGCAAACAACCAGGCACCGTATTCTCGGCGTGTTGACTCGTCCTGGGGGCCAGTTTGTGTTTGTAGACACTCCTGGTGTCCATCGGCCTCACTATCGTATGAACAGGCGAATGATGCACACGACGCGCTCGGTGCTACGGGATGTTGATCTCATTGCCCTGCTAATCGACGTTACCGAGATTTTTGGGTCTGGCCTACAGTACGCTATCGATCTTGTTGGAATGGCCTATTTGCCCACTTTTCTACTGCTCAATAAGATCGTTTGCATTGCCAAGCCTAAGCTGCTCCCTGCGATTGCATCCTTTAGTGAAAAGGGCTCCTGGGCCGAGGTGATTCCTATCTCGGCGCGGAAAGGTGATAATTGTGAGCCCTTTCTTGATGCAGCCCTTAACCACCTTCCGAAAGCTGGACCGCTTTTCCCCGACGACTCTCTGACCGACAGGTCTGAGCGTTTCTTGGCGTCCGAGTTGGTGCGGGAGCAGGTTCTGCGTCGAACGCGAGATGAGTTGCCGTACACGACAGCAGTCATCGTCGACGAATGGCAAGAGCC
>CAYVUW010000041.1:20663-21143 GCA_964455175.1 uncultured Acidobacteriota bacterium
TCATGGTTGATGGGGAGTCACAAAAACCGATTGTCATCGGGCGGGGAGGCAAGATGCTTAAAGCCGTGGGTACTGTGGCGCGCGCGCAAATTGAAGAAATGCTGGGCCGGAAGGTCTTTTTAGACTTGCACGTGAAAGCCCGGCCAGGGTGGCGAGAAGACTCGCCCGTGCTGGACCAATTGGGGATCGACGACTGATGGCACGACAGCAAATAGCGGTGTTGGTGGATCCCTTGCGCAGATTGCTGCGCCGGGGGGCCACTGGAAATACGGCCAACATGTTGCGCAAGTTGCACGCTGCGGACGTAGCTCGACTCATCGATTTTCTGGGGGATGATCAGAAAGACACCGTTTTTACACTTATGTTGGACGAGGCGCCGGAGCGGGCGGCCGATTTGATCCGTGAACTTGACGTGCCAGTGGCAGTCATGTTTCTCGCTGGTCTTCCAGACGATCAGGTGGCCAGTGTTATTGCCGAACT
>CAYVUW010000042.1:0-20879 GCA_964455175.1 uncultured Acidobacteriota bacterium
GCGGGTCGTCTATGAAGGTGAGGTTGATGACGACGGCGCCTTCGACATCGTCCGTGGCCAGTCGAAGTTCATTAATCAAGAGAATTACGAGGTTATGGACTACGTCAAGGGAAACCCGAACAACGTTCCTGAATCAGAGATGGGGTACAGGTTCATGGGCCTGGGCAATTTCGTGGCCGAGCGTGACCCAAAACGAATCGGTGTGAATTATGCAGAGAAACTATCACTTGCCGAAGGCTCCGAAACGTACACCCTTGCACTCACCGACGGTATTTCCTATGCGGACCACCTCCATCTGTCAAAAGCATTGGGGGACAAGTACGCCAAGCGAATGGTCTCCGCTGAGAACATGATCTTGGATTACCTCACGAGTAGTGTCGCCGGCGAAGTCGTTCTCTTTGGTGGCTCTGGCCTGCCACGCCGGATCAGGACATTTCAAGAGATCGTACCGGGCGTTACTACCTTGCGTGATGTGGGCGGCAGTTGGTTCTCCACGCGCGAAGGGGATCATGATGAAAGCGCTTTCGAAAATTTTCCCCTCCAGCACGGTGACATGTTCCAGAGCGGCATGGTTCCCTACTACATACTTCGTGAGGGAGAGACTGGGCCACCTCCAGAAGTCCAAAGAAGCTGGGATGAGGTCGTAAAGGTCCGCAAACTAATTAGCAAGAACATCAGGGTTGGCGACACAGGACGCCAAGCCCTGTCTCGCATCATCGGTGAACTGGAAGAAGCTGGGTTTGCCTACATCGACAGAGACAGATTCGACCCGAGCTTAGATCCCGAAAAAACCCAAGTGCACCTGGACCTTCATCAGACCGGCAAGGGCATGCTGGCACCCAGGGTTTCACCTATGGGTGCAAGGTGGCACGCGGACAAGAAGATTCCACTCCTTCTCACCTTGGGCATCGAATACATGGTCCATATGCCAGTCCCTGAGTGGGGTGAAGGCAGACACATTTACTATTGCAGTCTCCACGAGCGTGGTGTTGTCACGGAGCGTGGTGTCGAATTCGCCGGGCCACCTGTCGTTGGGATTCAAAGTATTCGTTGACCCGTCTGGCCGCCGGTTAACGCAGAGCGTACCAACTTTGGAGCGCTCGCGTGTCTGACTCCAAGCTTGGCATTCTGGCATCTAAAGGCGATTTTTATGGAGGTTGTCAAAGATGAGTAAAGCGACTGTATTCGAGTCCAGATCAAATAAGTTAGAGCGAGGCGGACGGCGGTTGTTGAGCCTGACGGTTGGCGCGTTACTTTTGGTTTTTGCAGTGCTGCCGATGATTGGTGCGACCATGTCTGAAAAGCTACCGCAAGTGATAACAGCACAGAAATTTCCCGTCATCGACGACAGCGGCAACGGAAGCGTTGCGTGGGTAGCAGGGCAGGTTACTGCCGAAGAGGAAGCCGTGCTGGCAGTCGTACAGAAGTTTTTCGACACCATGATGGCTAGGGACGTCGTCGGGGCAGGGGAGACACTGATCATCGAAGGTCAAATCGCTAGCTTCCGCGAAGGGCCGGACCGAGCTGCGGTGCGCACGACGCCGCTTAAGACGTACCTTGAGGGGCTGGGCTCTGGCACACGGCTGCTAGAAGAACGCATGTGGGACCCAACTGTGATTATCCACGGACGCATCGCGGTTGTGTGGACTCCTTATGACTTTTACAACGATGGTGAGCTTAGCCATTGTGGGATTGATGCTTTCTCGCTTCTTATGACCGACGAGGGATGGAAGATCGCCGGCCTCACGTACACCGTCGAGCCGATGGGCTGCGAGAAACTCGGCCAGCCGGCCCGACGCGCGGTGCGTTAATGGACCACCTGGGCAACGTCCGCGCCGAGATGGACACGGACGGCATGGTCGTCGCACTGATTCTTCTCCAGGCATTTTTATTGTGTAAGTGATTGGTGGTAATACTGACATCGGTAAGATGGCAGGAACGAATATTTTGAGACTCCAGACGCAGGAGGATTCCCTTGAGCCAGCACCGGATGGTCGCAATGCTTGCCACTATCACCCTGACGTTGCTTTTCGTAGCGTGCAGTTCCGACCCTTCTCCGGTGTCCGAAGGCGAGACAGTCTCGCCAGAGAAGGACACTGACTCCGTGCGACCGGGCGTCGATGCAACCAACGCTTTCTATTACTATGCCGACGTTGAGGCGGCGTGGAGCTTTTACACCGAGATCCTGGGTCTGCAGACGGTAGCCGACTACGGTTTCGCTAAGATCCTCAGAGTCGCGCCGGCCTCGTACTTGACCCTTGTCGACGCCAAGCGTGGCATGCACTCCGCTGCTGAGCCCAAGACGGTGACCCTGGCGCTGGTAACCGACGAAGTCGAAGGGTGGTACGAATACCTGACGGAAGCTGGGGTGCCCATGCGTGCTGAGTTCCAACCCGCGATTGGGCGACCGCACGTTGGTTTTGTCGCTATCGATCCCGAGGGCTATTTTCTTGAGTTCGAACGCTTCGAACCGCATGAGGAAAACGAGCATTTACTTCCGGCTCTCGAAAGACTGTGGCCCCTTTACCCGGACCCGAACGTGAACTCGAGCCGGCCGGCGGAACTTGGCATTCGGGCCACGATCCTTTGGCTCTATTATCGAGACACCAGCGCCGCTAACCGTTTTTACACTGAGATTTTCGGTTCCGTCCCGATCGTTGATCAGGGCTGGGCCTGGGCCTACCAGGCGTCCCCCTCGGGCTTCCTCGGCATCGTAGACGGTGAGCGTGGCCTGCATCAGGCCACCGACGACAAGGGCGTGACCGTGTCTCTGGTTGTCGACGATGTCGATGCCTGGTTTGAGTACATGAAAGGCGCTGCTGGGTTCAAGCTGCGCAGCGAGGAGGTTGGTGACGAGAGCGGCCACGTACGGGTCTTTGTTGGCTATGACCCGGAGGGGTACTTCCTCGAGTGGGACACCTTCCTCGATGTCGAGGGCAACGAAGAACTACTGCGGCAGCTGCGACGGGAGTGAATATCCGCCGCCTACTCTCCGCTGGAAAATCGCCGTCGTCCAGACGGAGAGGTCGCAGGGTTGGCAGGAAGAACGTCACTTGATGGAAGGCTACCAACGAAACGCCGTCACGGTGGAACAAGTTTGTATGCAGACTCGAAGGGAAGCAATTATGAAAGAGATTTCAGGGACGGAAAACTCGTACACGTTTCGTTTTGGTTGCGTTGCAGCGGTGCTCGTTGCTTCTGTGCTCACCTCAGTAGCACCGGTAATGGCGCAGCAAGACGCGAGAGCCCGGGATCTCGGCGTACCGTTCGACGGATCGCCGGGCCCCCTGAACGCGATCACAGATGTCAGTGGTGTCCGGGTTGCGCATACCACGCTGATCCAGGGGGACGGAGAACTCCGTGTAGGGGAAGGTCCGGTGCGCACCGGAGTGACGGTGATCTTTCCGCGCTGGGAGGACCCTTCGGATCCAGTATTCAGCGGATGGTTCGCGCTCAATGGCAACGGGGAGATGACCGGCACAACCTGGATCGAGGAATCCGGTTTTCTCGAGGGGCCGATTGCAATCACCAACACTCACAGTGTCGGGGTGGTGCGTGACGCGATCATCGGCTGGCAGGCGGAGCGAGGATTGGGTTTCCAACCCTGGTCGCTTCCGGTGGTTGCCGAGACCTACGACGGTTCGCTCAACGACATCAACGGCTTTCACGTTCGCCCGGAGCATGTGTACGCGGCACTTGAGAATGCTGCATCCGGACCAGTTGAGGAAGGCAATGTCGGCGGTGGAACGGGCATGCGGTGTCTCGGATTCAAGTGTGGGATCGGGACATCATCGCGAATCATCGAACTCGGTGAGGAAACTTATACTGTCGGGGTTCTCGTGCAGGCTAACTTTGGTGGTCGCCGGCAACTCACGATCGCAGGGGTTCCGGTCGGACAAGAGATCATTAGTGATGAGGCGCTTGCACCAGAGACCCCTCAGGCCCCGGACCGTGGCTCGATCATCATCATCGTGGCAACTGACGTCCCCCTGCTTTCGCACCAGCTTAAGAGGGTCGCGCGGCGGGCCTCCCTAGGTGTCGCGCGCACGGGCGGCACCGCGGGTAACGGCTCGGGCGACATCTTTGTTGCCTTCTCCACAGCCAATGCTAGCGCTGCGAGATCGCGACCTCTCGCCGAGCTCACGATGCTCAGCAACTCCCGTATCACTCCCGTTTTCGACGCCACCGTTGAGGCCACGGAAGAGGCTATCATCAACGCGTTGATTGCTGCCGAGACCATGGTCGGTCGGGATGGCAATCGCTCCGAAGCGCTGGACCACAACCGATTGCGTGCGATCTTGGAGCGATATAACCGTTTAGTACAGTGAGTCTCAGTTTTAGCGCAAGAGACGGCGGTGGGCTGCGTCGCCGTCCGGCCCTACGAACCGTCACCGAGGCTCCGGTAGATCATTTCGATCCAACCGTCGGCTGACATGTAGCCGTAACCCCAATCCTTGTACTCGGGGCCCAGCCCGTCGTCGACGATCTCTTCGAGACTGCGGCCCGCCTCTTTCTGAGCACGCACCAGGGTGATCGTATCGTCGAGCATCTTGCGTAGCCGATGTAGCTCCTGCTTGTCAGTCAGGGGGCCGTGGCCGGCTATGAGGGTGACATCGTCGGGAATCATCGGCAGTAAGGCATCGATGTTGGCCAGAATTGCCAGCGCATTTCCACCTGATTCCAGGTCGGCAACCGGGAAGCTCGAAATACCTGAGTTCAGTAGGTCTCCCATATGCAGCACGTTGGATTCGGTAAAGAAGACCACCACGTCGTTGTCGGTGTGGCCGCCGGGGATGGCCAGGGCCCGAATCTCCTCGCCGTTAAAATGTACTGACAGCGCGTTGTCGAAGGTAATCACCGGCCAGTGATCGCTGTTCTTCGACATTAGTCGTTCACGGGCACGTTCATGGGCAATCACCAACGCCTCGCTGCCTCGCACCAGGTTGGCGTTGCCGTCGCTGTGATCGTCGTGGTGGTGCGTATTGATGATGAAGCGCAGTGCGCCGCCATCGAGGACGTCGAGGGCTTCCGTGATGGCATCGGTGAGCTCGGCCCACTGATCGTCGACGATGAGGATGCCGTCAGGCCCGACGGAGACGGCAATGTTGCCAGCGACGTCGCCGGTGGCTGCGAGCATGTAGATGTTACCCCCTGCCGGGCGGGTGACAATCTCCACGCCCTTGAGGTCGGGCTTCTGATCATCCGTGGAAGTGGGTGGTTCGGCATTGCGAAGTCCATCGATCGCGATCCGAAATCCCATGTGATCGTCGCTTGAATTTTGCTCGTCGCCGGTGCGCGCCGCGGCGCGGATGCTGTGTCCCCCTTCCGGGGAAACGCTGCCGTCGTCTTCGATTCCGGCCCAGTCAACCCAGGACCCGCCGCGATTGACGCGATCGATTCTCTCGTCGGGAACGGCGGCCGGACGCGCCGGTCCGCTCGGATTGCGCCGCGGCGAGACGGCGTAGTAACCATTGTCGTGGATGTCGTATACCCACTCGCCAAGATTGCCGGCCAGGTCGTACACGCCGTACGGTGATCGTCCGGCCTTATAAGTATCGACCGGCGAGGTTTCTATGTAGCCGTCATCGATACTGGCGTCGGAACGGCGGGTGTATTCGCCGTACTTACCGATAAAGTTGATATCGGCGTAGTTGGCTCGCTGCCCGTCGGGAGCCTCGTTGCCCCACGGAAAACGGAGCTCATCAGCGCCGCGCGCCGCTTTTTCCCACTGGGCCTCGGTTGGCAGAACCACTGGAAGCCCCAGACGCTCGGTCAGCCAGGCGCAAAACGCCTGAGCGTCGTTCCAGCTCACACTGCCGACCGGGTGGTCTTCACCCTGATTGAAGTAAATGTTGTTCCAGGCGCCGTCATCCATTGGCCGCCAGGGATCGCCATCTTCCCCCGGACCCGGAATTTCTCCGGTCCATTGCCACGAGCCCATGCCTCTTTGGGCGTCGGTCAGGTATCCGGTGTCATCCACGAAGGAGCGAAATTGTCCGACGGTCACTGGGAACTTCCCGATCCAGTAGTCATCGAGCTCGACATCGTGCACCGGCAGCTCATCTGCCAAACCTTCATTGGATCCCATGGGGAAGGATCCCGCCGGTACCAGCACGAGTTGATGACCGTCCCCAAGGTCGACTTCGAAATATCCGAGATCGTTGACGACGTCCGTCCTCGCTACTGCTGCAACTTGATCGATCACAGAATCTATCGACAAAGGCTGCAAATTGCCGGTCGTCGTGTCCTCCACTACAGGTGCGCAGGCGGACGTCGTCGCGACGGCGATTGTCGCCGCGACGACCAATCGACCGACTATTTGTCTCATTTCTTGAGTTTCTTTACTGCTGCCACCCAAGCAAATGCTGTTATAGCAATTGTTAATATCAACCAAACGTAAAGATTTATGCCCACAATTTTTCCTTTTCAAAAATCCCATGGGCCGATGTTACCTGAGGTTTGCGTGTCTTCCGAGGATTACGGCAAGACGTGGAGCTAAGCGCGTTTCGGTATTCGACCTAAGGTTGGCTACTCGCAGCGATTGGCACACGGGCTACGTTAAAAATCAGGCGAGGGTACCAGCGAAAACCCGCTATCATGGGCGTAGAGTTTCGGAATCCAACAGCGATCTTCATTAGGGGCGCCAAAGATGAAAATGCGGCATCAAGTGACTCTTACTTGTTTGTTGTTGATGGGGATGGCCTGTGCCTGGATGATGTGTAGTTCCATGGATGATCTTCATGGGCATTGTCTTTTTTGTTGTACCGATGTGCTCTTAGCACAAGAACGTGCCCACGATCACGCACCTGTCGGCATGGATATGACCATGCAAGAACGTGCCCTTGATCGCGCACCTGTCGGCGTAATGGGTGACCGCGTAATGAAGATGAAAGGCATGTTCATGGTGTCTATCCAACAGATGCGACACTGGATGGCAGGGAATCGTGATGGAACTGACGATCTCTCTGATGCTCAGATCATCAAACTGCCGAATCCTTATCAAGTGGGCAATAGTCCAACCAGCTTGAGCGTGGTACCTCAGCACATGGTGATGGATATGACCATGCTCGACTTGATGTACGCGCCTAGTAGCCGGATAACTCTGATGGGAGCGGGAATGCTCATGAGCAAGAGTATGGACTTGACCACCTATCCGGGGATGGGGATGGTGACGGGCAGACCCCAGCTTGGTTCCTTCACAACATCATTCCTTGGTCTGACTAGTATCTCTCTCTCTGGCCTATTCAGTCTCTACGAGGGGGACACTGCGCGGGTGCATGCGCAAGTGGGAGTCCAGCGATCTGTCGGAGCAAACAATTCAACAGGTGAAATGTTGACACCCATGAACATGCGTCAGGCAATGGTCCTGCCTTACGGTATGCAGATCGGTGATGGATCGACCTCCGTGATTTCGGCATTGACGTATGTGTCGAACAATGACGGATGGGTTTATGGAGGACAGATGCGATCCAAAAATGCAATTGCTAAAGGCGAGTGGAATTTTGGAGACAAACTGTCATTTACCGGTTGGGGGCAAAAAGAGCTAGTTCGGAAGACAGCACTTTCGTTACGAATAACTCATCATCGCCAAGGTGCGATTGATGGTCGGGATTCTTCAATCATCGCGCCAGTACAAACGGCGGATCCTTCAAATTACGGTGGTTCAGTAACTGAATTGGGGATCGGATTAAATCAACTGCTCTATATCTTTCCTGGAGATCATGCTGACCGGGTCGGGATGGAAGTGACATACCCCGTTCATCAGAACCTCAATGGGCCTCAGATGAAATCCGGGGTATCGATTCAGTTTGGGTATCAGAAGAGTTTCGACTAATTACCAGGGACCGAAACCAGGCCGGATGGTTGTAGAGCCGCTCTCGAAAGCACTGTCGAAACTCTAGCGAGCAGAGGTGGCAGGCTCGGTCTTTAACAGGACCTTGCCGGCGAGCGCGAACAACGGCGTGGAGAATCTCATCGGCCCGGGCAGCTTCTTGTGAAGCTAGTCATGTGCATCGCCTCAGGATGGTCCGGCGATGATGTAGATCCCGTAATTCGGGACCTGAATCCATTCGACACCATTGGGTCCGACGATTTGAGGATTGGAGAAGTTAATCGAGATCGGGTATCCGGGCCGATCAGGCAAATTGGTATGAACTGCGTACTCGAAGGCGAAAATATGGTTCGGATGGATGACCAAGTCATCTCGATCGCGCCGGAAGGGTGCGATGGAGGCTCCAACGGTCATGAGCTCACCGTTGTTGTTTCCCTGCGCGTGAAGGTCCAAGTAAAAGCCGGGGGTGTCGCCGTCCCCAAGGTAATCGCGGACCATTTGGTAGTCTTCTTCTCCATCGTCAGTGAAGGGAGTGTAAATGTATCCGTCTGCCTCCATCGCTGCGACGATTTCCTCCAGCGCTTGCCCCGAAGTCATGCCGACTCGGACATGCTGTCGCATGATTCCTTGCGCGCGCTTGCCGAAATCCCAGGCTCGCTGGATGTCTTCCGGAACCTCGGTTTCGCCTTCACGAAGCACGTAGGCGTGCATTTTGCTGTCGACCGTGAAAGATGAGAATCCGAAGTCGAAGATCTTCTCCCCGCCGTAGTTGAGCGAGAAGAAATCACCGGGTTGAAGCACGTAGTTACGGCTGTCCGTGGAAGAGGGCAGACCGGGCGCCGCCTTGCCTTCTGCAGTGGCAGAATAAAGGACAGAGGCTCCGCGGAGGTCACGGAGCTTCGTTCTTCCCGGAATGACTCCTTTCAACTGCGCGATCGCGCCCTGTCGCGCCAACTCAAGCGTGATGGCTTGTACGGCAACCTCGAGAGAAAGGCGACGCGAGCGGAAATCAGTGATCAGGTGCTCTGCCGAGACGATCCGTGACGAGAGCTCTGGTCCGAGGATCTGTTCAAGTTTCTGGAACTGGGTGTAGGAGATGCCGTCAGCGACGGCTAGCCAGTCGGAGTAGTTGACGCCGATTCTTTCAGGGTTGTGTGACTCCACGTACTCTCGCAACTCGTCGTACACACTGGGGTCCACGTCACCCGGGTTGTAGCCGGTCAATGCGAGCGATAGGTCCAGCGAGCCTCGGACGTCGATGTGCTCGATCGCTCCCTGTCCGCCGAAGACTTCGCCGAAAACGGCCCGCTCGATACGATCTCCAACATCCGTGAAGATGATGAATCCTCCGGTCCTGCCGAACTCGTATTCCAGGGGGTCAGGGTTCCCTTGGCGTGTACCGTGAATCCACATGTCAATGTCGTGGTCGCGCATGGCGCTCGGCAGGATCAGGTCGAGCCTGTCGTTGCGGATCAGTCGGAGCCACTCGTCTTGATCGGGCTTCGGAATCTGCTCCTGCGCACCTACAAGAGAACCAACACCTAGCATGAGCATCACAAGTGCGAACAACAGGCGATCTCGCATCGGTTTCTCCAGACGTGTCAGCCACAACGGCGGTGCGACACCCTTGGCTGATCTAAGGCTGCTTCCACTTGCCGGCAGCTATCGTGGTGTGTTCGTGGGGCGAGAAGTGTACATAAAAGGCACTGACATCACCAACGAGTCCGATTTGTGGAAAACGCAACTCTACAAAGGGTTTGAGAAGCACGGCACAGACGATCAGCTCGCCCACCCAGCGAATGCCAACTTAGCCACGGGCGGGGGAGGGGGATCAGCGCAGCGTCGTTGCAATGGCTCTCAGCGTGTCGGCCAGCGATCCTAGCCGAGGTACGTTGAGCCAAACGGCTTCCTCGACACCACCCTCCAACTCGGTCGCCAGTGCTTCGAGTTCGGCGATGACCGCCGCCACACCGCGGGCGTCTGAGTCAAGTTGGTCGACACGACCGAGGACCTCGGTGACAGCGTCGGCGAGTTGTGGCTCGATACCACTGCCACGGTTGAGCTGATCGAGGTAGGCAAGCGCCAACGTTGAGCTCGGCTGCCAGACGACCCTCTCCTGGTGTTGCACATTGGTCTCTTCGGACAACACCAAACTGGCGGCGTCTATCTCGTTTTGCGACAGATGTTCGCTCGCCGTCAGCCGGAACACGTCGAGCCCGCGGGCAATCTCGGCGCCGTAGATGTGGCCGTTGTACCAGTAGGCCGACCAGTAACCGCCCGATATTAGGTCCTCAGCATTGACGGGTCCGCGGTCGAAATATGCGATCTCCACAGGGTTCGCCGAGTCGGTGAAGTCGAACACCGAGATACCGCCCTGGTACCAGCCCTGAACCATAATGTCGCGACCCGGCACCGGGATGAGCGAACCGTTGTGAGCGACGCAATTCTCCTGCTCTGACTGAACCGCCGGCAGCTTGTAATAGCCCCGGAACCCCATCTCACCATCGACGATGTCGAAGATGGCATTTGCCCCCCACGCCGGCGGGTCGATCGCCCGGCAGCGCGGGCGCGAGCCCCCACCCCATTCATCGGTGAAAACAATCTTGGTGCCGTCGTTGTTGAACGTGGCCGAGTGCCAGAATGCGAAACTCGGGTCCACGACGTAATCGAGCCGAGCGGGATTCACCGGGTCAGAGATGTCGAGAAGGATGCCATTGCCCGAGCATGCTCCCGCGGCCAGGCCGATCTCTGGGTAGGTCGTGATGTCATGACACTGCCTTGTCTCTCGAGAGCTCTGCGTTCCTCGGCCGTGGTCGCCGCCCTGCCAGAGACCCGATATGGTACCGGTCTCCGAGTCGGCAAAGATGCGCGGTCGGTTGACGATGCGCGCGTTCTCGGGCGCAGCGAGAGGCACCTGAATGACGTCGATACTGAAGAGCGCTGTGTCGGGATCTCCCTCGGTGTCGGAGCAGCCTGCCAGCTCTTCACCCGCCCTGACTGCGCCTGTCCCCGACGCGAACACGTACACATTCGCGTTGTCGTCAGGGTCTACCACCAACGTGTGAGTATGTGACCCTCGGCAAGTTTGCACGGCGGCTACCTGTATCGGATTCCTCAAGTCGCCAATATCGAAGATGCGAACACCACGGAAACGCTCGACGCTGACCGGCTCCTCGACTCCTTGTATGCCGCAGTCGAGCCGAGCCCGGGTGTCCTGTACGGACATGAAAAGAAGATCGCCTCGGACTGACAGATCTCCCTGGCCGCCGGGACACACCACGGAAGAGAGGAGCTCGGCTTGGCTGGCATCCTCAACGTTGTAGACGTTGAAGCCGTGGTAGTTGCCCATGAACAGGTGCTCACCACTGAACGCGAGGTCCGAGTTCGTGAAGCTCAGCCCGCTTCCCGGCCCCTGGGTGCCTCGACCACCACCACCGCCTCGACCGCCACCTCGTCCACCACGACCGCCTTGCGCTTCAGGTGGGCCCTGCGGTGCTCTAGGCCGGCCGGCTGGCGCCTCGGGGTCGTAGAAGCCCTCCGGCTTGGGCAAGTTGATGACCAGTTCCATGTTGCTTGCGGCCATCCCAGCATCCCGGAAACCAGCTGCCAGGCCGACGCGAGGATCAGCCTGGTCCGCGGCGGAAGATCCCTGTTGGTCACTTTGTGCTCCGATTAGGGGCATCGCGACAAATAGAAAAATAACAGTAATGCGAACGATTTTCATGGTTGTTGCTCCTTAAGCATTGCGATGAGCATGGCGGTCATGCGATCCATTTCCGCGCGCTGGTCGGCCACGACATCGGAAGCAAACGCGGCGATGACCGTCTCCTGACCAGCGCCAGCGGTTGAAAGAAGTTCATCGACCATGATCAAGGCACCCTCGTGGTGCTTGATCATATACTCGAGAAAAAGCCGGTCGAACACCACCCCCGTTGCCTCCCTTAAGTCGTTCATTTCCTTGGCCGTGAGCATCCCGGGCATCAGTGTGCCGTCGGACCCGTGGTGGTCGTGCACGCCCGGGACCTCATCTCCGCGCACTTCAAGCCAGTCCTCTATCATTTTGATCTCGTCTTCTTGCGATAGCTTGATTCGCAGGGCGAGCATCTGCATGGCTTCGCGGCTGCTCCGCGCGGGTACCAGCGCGGTCATCTCCAGAGCTTGGGCGTGATGGCCAATCATCCCCTGCATGAACCGGACGTCCGCAGCGGTGTGCTGGACTCGCGAGAGGTCGACTGCCCTGGTGGCGGTGATCATGCGGCTTGGCTCGCCGGGGGCCCCTGGCTGGACAATCGGCGGACCGGTTTCTACGCCTGTCGTGTGGCACGACGTCGTGCCGGCGACAGCAATAAGAAGGACTACGACGATAGAGGAGAATACTGCTCTCATGATCTTGCATCATACACACGACTAATAGACTGCACATCCGCCGGTGTCAGCGAGCGTGTTGCGATGGAAATCACTGGGCACCCTGGTTTGGGGCCACTGGCTGATCGTTAGTGTGACAGTGTGCGCCGCCACCGGCGGCCCAGCTGGCGAGCATCTCGATGACGTGGACGTCACGCCCGGGGAAGTAGCCTTCGATACGTGCCTTGGCAACGGCGTCGGTTTCTGGGTTGTCGAAGCCGACTGCGATAACGAAACCGTTGCCGACAATCCAGTTGAGGTAGTTGGTGTCGAACGTCTCGTTGCGGAAGCGTGAGGTGCCCTGGATCGGCTCGCGGATCACTGCGAAACCGGCTGCCTCGATGGTTGCGGCTGCGTTATCGAAGATTGCGTCGTTACGGCCGTCGCCCGGTTGGCACTTCGAAGTGGCGGTGCAATCGGGTACCACCACCCTCGTCTCATCGATGAATCGGGCGATGCCATCGATGTGTCCCTTTGTGCGGTCGCCCTCGGGTATTCCCTCAACGAACACAACCTTGCTGACGCCCAAGTGTTCCTTCAGATCGGCCTCGGCCTCGGCTTGGGTATAGTCAGGGTTACGGTCCGGGTCGCCGATTGTGCTCCAGTTGAGGATTACCGTGTCGACGCCGTTGAACTCCAGGTTGCCGCGCTCGTGCACGATCTCGACGGTATCGACCGGCAGGCCCAGGTACTCGCCCACTTTCTCCGGCACCGCATTGTCGCTCTCGTAGCGAATGTCGGTGCCGAAGGCTCCGCCCCAGGCGTCGAAGCCCCAGTTCTGGATCCGCAATTCACCGTCATCGATCACGTACACGGGCCCGTTGTCACGCATCCAGGCGCTGTCGTTGGGAATCGCGTGCCACACGATGTTGACGTGGTCGGGGTCGGCGCCGGCGTTCGATAACGCGGCGCGCGCCTCATTCCGAACCCCGTCCGATCCGTACAGGATGTGGAGCTTCTCATACTGCACGATGACCCCTGTCATCTTGACGAAGGCGGGCTCATACACTTTCTCCCAACGGCCCGGCCATTGCAGCCACATCGCCTCCTGCGGCTCCCACTCCGCGGGTACGCGCTTGCCGGTGGCCTGTGGCAGCGCAGAAGCAGTGTCCACAGACGGTGGTCCCGGGGCCCAGGCGAGCATTACGAACACCACGAGTGCTCTACTTAGCGACCTCATAGATATGGTCTCCTGCCCCTAGCGGTTGAATCGTCGAGAGTTATGTGACCGACGTCCGCCGAAACCCTTGCGGAGAATGCGTTACAGTGAAGTACCGAGGGAGGGACTCGAACCCTCACGCCCTTGCGGGCACCGGATTTTGAGTCCGGCGCGTCTGCCAATTCCGCCACCTCGGCATATTAATGTTGTAGTTAGCGATGAGTTCTGCACGCCTAGTTACTGCGCAAAAAACGCCCCAATGTCAAAACCACTATTCTTGCATTACGTTCTATGGGGAGGATAATAGCGGGTGTGTCTCTGTAAACCGAGGCTGAGTTGCTTCGCTATGTTGCGGCCCGGTGGCATTGAGGTGTAAAAACTTTTTCTTATGCAATATGTCGACGACGTTTTAAACGCTAAAGGACGTGACGTCTATACGGCAACGCCAACCACCACAGTTTTTGAGGCGTTGGAATTGATGGCCGACAAGGAAGTCGGGGCTCTGGTGGTAGTTGACAAGGATCGTCTTGTCGGAATTGTTTCCGAGCGGGACTATGCTCGCCGGTTGGCGTTGGAGGGTAAGCGCTCTCGTGAGACGTCGGTGAGCGAGATCATGACTGATGTGGTCGCCACGATTAGTCAGACTGATTCGATGAAGGATTGCATGGAGCGCATGACTAACCAAAGAGTGCGGCATTTGCCGGTTTTAGAAGATGATCGACTAATCGGCTTAATCTCGATTGGTGATGTGGTCAAGTCAATCATGTCGGACCAAGAGGTGATGATTCAGCAACTTGAAAACTACATTGCCGGGCGCGTCTAACTGCTCAAGAAAAAATCCGAAACCAGAACTCAAACAGTTGCTTAACGGTCGGTGTTAGCTTCGTGCGCTGCCACTTGTCGGCGGCCTTCTTGATTACCTCGGCCTGGGTCGGATAAGGGTGGATTGTTCCAGCGATCTTGGACAGACCGACTTTGGCTGTGATTGCCAAGCATAGCTCGCCAATCATGTCGCCAGCATGAGTTGCGACCATCGTGGCCCCGAGGATTCTGTCACTCCCCCTTTTCAGATGGACTCTCAGGAAACCATCCTCTTCCCCCTCAAGAAGTGCCCGGTCTACCTCGGAGAACGGTACAGTCAAAGTATCCACTTTGTAACCGAGATCGAGGGCATCTTTTTCGTATAACCCGACGTGAGCAACCTCAGGGCTAGTGTGTGTGCACCAGGGGACTACGAGCAGGGAGCTGCGGGCACGGCCGAAGAACAACGCGTTTTTGATCACTATGCGAGCTTGGGCATCGGCAACGTGGGTAAACTTATTAGCGGAAGCTACGTCACCGCAGGCAAAAACCTTAGAGTTTGTTGTCTGCAGCCGATCATTGATCGTAATCCCTTCAGGTCCGTACTGTATTCCAGCGGCTTTCAGTCCAAGATTTTCAATGTTCGGAGTACGACCAACCGTAACCAGCAACTGATCGAAGGTTTCCTCATAAATTTCTCCGAGACGCTCGAAATGGACTGAGATCTTGGTGTCATTCTGTTCGACCTTGAGCACGTTGGTGGCAAGCTGGAGATCAATCCCATCGGCTTCCATGGACTTTTGCACGATCTCAGCAGCATCTGGATCTTCACGGGGCAGGACATGCTCAGCCATCTCAAAGAGGGACACATAACTGCCAAGTCGAGCAAATGCTTGGGACATCTCAGACCCGATTGGGCCGGCCCCGATTATGCCAAGCCGACTTGGCAGCTTAGTAAGAGAAAATATGGTTTCGTTGGTTAGGTAAGTAACGTTTTTAAGCCCCGGAATCATCGGAGTAGAGGCACGCGCTCCAGTGGCAATTACAGCCCGGCGGAAGCTAAGTTGCTTGCCGTCAACCTCGATCTGATTGTTACTGGTGAAGCACCCCGAGCCGAGGAAAACGTCAATCCCCAGGTCTCGGAACCGCGCAGCACTATCGTGTGGGCTTATGTCGGCACGGATACGGCGCATCCGGGTCATTGCGGCGCCGAAATTGCCAGGGTCTGAGGTGACGGGCCCGCCAAAATCATGTGCTTTCCGTGCCGCATGCCAAGCGCGCGCCGCTGCAATAATCCCCTTCGACGGCACGCAGCCGACATTGAGACAGTCGCCTCCCATCAACTGGCGCTCAATGAGGGCTACCTTGGCACCTAGCCCCGCCGCACCTGCTGCTGAAACTAACCCTGCCGTGCCAGCGCCTATGACGACCAAGTGATAACGGGAAGCGGGTACGGGGTTAACCCAGTCTCCCGGATGTACGTTGTCGACGAGTTTCCGGTTGTACTCATCATCTGGCATGACGAGGTTTTGCTGCTTATCGGTCATCTGTAATCCCATTTAGCACCCGGGTAGATATCTTCGTGACGATGGTGATCACGATGAGTGTCGCAACCAGACCGAGCCCGAGAAGAGCATAGTATCCACCATCTCGTGGTGTTC
This sequence comes from uncultured Acidobacteriota bacterium, assembly GCA_964455175.1. Taxonomy (GTDB): domain Bacteria; phylum Acidobacteriota; class UBA890; order UBA890; family UBA890; genus UBA890. Next base: position 15,857 of record CAYVUW010000042.1, read on the forward strand.
CGGAGTTGCTTGCGATTTCGGCTACTGCGCCCGCCAAACGACCGTAGTAGACGTATAGAAACGTCGCTGGGAGCATTGCAAGATGGGCAAAAACATATTCACGCAGCCGAACGCTAGTCAGGCCAAGGGCGTAGTTCAGCAGGTTGAAGGGAAACAGTGGGGACAAGCGGAGCAAGATAACGATCTTTAGTCCTTCATTGCCAATTGCGCGGTCGATGGCCGCGAATTTTTCGTAACCTTCCAGCTTCTGTTCGACCCAAGAGCGGGCACCGTAACGAGATATTAGGAAAGCTAGCGTCGCGCCCACCGAAGCGCCGATAAATACCGTGGCTACGCCGGTTCCAAGCCCGAAGATGGCGCCAGCGACCAAGCTCAACAACGACCCGGGCACCATCACCACGGTGGCAACCGCGTATCCAGCGGCAAAGGCAAAAGGACCCCAAATACCAATGCTATCAACCCAGCTCGCAAATGCTGGGCCGAGGGCTGACAGTTGGTCACCCTTGATGAACAAGGTGACAAGAATTACTGCCAGCACAAAAATCTTGGTCGTGCCGTGGCGTGGTGTTTTCGATGCGGCGTTGTTTGCCTGCATGTTGTCGTCCGAAGAGATTCTGGCTTTCATTTTGAGTCTAGCCCCCCAGCAAACTCTTGCATGACTCGAGTTGGTGGTCTACTTCTGGGGGCCTTGGGCCATAGAACGACTCATGAAATTCGTACTACAGAAGAAGCGATAGGGTTGACGAGTGGACTACGGGCCGCTTGAACAAGTCTGCCCCCCCAAAGCTTTCATAGGATGAACTCTCGAATTGCCACAATCGCCTCGGCGATGTTTTGCTCCAGCGTTCTTCCGGAAGCCTTGGTTGGTTTGAAGGAATGGTCACCATCTTCCAACCACAAGATCTTGATGGCAGGTGATAGTTGATAAGTAGAGACTTCATCAGGTCTGCCAAACGGATCCCGCGTTCCTTGGACAATGAGAGTTGGGATTTTCAGTTCTGCAAGATGTGCCGTGCGGAGATTCTCCGGTTTCCCAACTGGATGGAAGGGATACCCTAGACAAATCAGTCCGTGAGCGCCCACGTCGTCGGCAAGCATACTGGCAATGCGCCCCCCCATAGATTTGCCACCAATTATTAGCCGACGGCTGCCAGCTAATGCCACCACATTGCGCCAACTTTCCATCAGTACCGGAAGGCGATCGGGTCCGCGAAATTTACCCGTTCGCCTCCGTTGCTGCATGTAAGGGAATTCAAAACGTATAACTCGAACCCCGTTACTAGCCAGTCCGGCAGCAAATGCCTCCATAACGGGGGAGTCCATGCCGGCGCCCGCACCGTGGGCCAGGATAAGGGTGGTATCACTGTCTGCGGGGCCGTTGTGGAGCATAGGCAGCTTTCCCAATTCGAGAAGCCTTTAACCTTTACAGCATCACCCGGCTAAGTGAACAAAGGGCGGGCTAGTAACTGTTTCAAGGAACTCGACAATATCAGGGGTTGCGATGGTTGCCCTAAGGTGGGACCAGAACTTTTAGTTGTGTCGCGGAACCGTCACTCAAAAGAAATGCAATAGCCTGTTCTCTCAGTTGATAAAATCACACTCCTCACCGTCAACGAACTGTGCACACGTTTCCCGGAGATGTCTCTAGAGCTCTGTGATGAGCCAACGTTAGTGGAGTTCGCGACCACATTCGGCGACTTGCTAGCCGTGGCTCAGAAGCCAAGCAATTGTTCCACGGGTCACGATCCGGCGAATCATTTCTATCTGAAGCTGGTAGGTCCAATCACATATTTCAGTTATGGTCTCGCGACTCGTGAACGTGTAGTGGAAGACATTCAGCAATTGCTCGATGCGTATGCTATTGATCCTGAAGGGTTTGTAGCTTCGTTGTTGCCGGAGGGAACTGCGAATGCCGAGGTGAGGGGACCCGGCTGTAGCTGAGCAACGCCTCGGGCGTTCACTGTTGGTTGATGTCAAAGAGGTTCTTCTACGTACCTTGGGGCTCAGTGCCAGACGATTCGCTGGCTCGCCGACCATGCTCCACAATAAAAGCGATCGGGGGTTCCATGTTGATCGGATGTAGCCGGATGTCAGGATGGCGACTCGTCCAGACGCGAAACATCTCGTCGACGAAACCCTGGCCGACTGCCTCAACACCTTTGAAATCGACCACCACGTTACGAAAGCGATTGAGGCCCTCGAGCAGTTTTTTGGCCTCGGAGCGTGACAAAAAACGATTCCCCGTCTCGAATAGCTTGACTACCACACGGCGCCGAGCAAGTTCGAATCCCTCGGATGATTCTGCCATTACCGACTCAAGAGAAGTGGTAGTCGACACGTCGATCTCAAATCGAACTTTTGTCCCCGGAGCGACATGCACGGCAGCGATGCCGACGTCATCAATTTCGTTGTCGACCATCCATAGAAGGCCACCGCTTTCGATTTCAAAGAAATCAGCAATCCGTGATAGCAAGAAAATTCCTTCGCCGGTGTGTTCGGCGGGCATGGTGGTCAACTTTCCTTTGGTGAGTTGCCGTAACGCCTCCATGCCATCCGGCAGCCCATTCTCCTGTGCCAGATGATCAAAAATGCCCTCGCCATCGTCGGTGACTTCGAGAACCAGTCGGTCGTGTGCCTTCCGGAATGAGACCTCGACGTAACGACCGGTTGAATGTGAGATTGCATTGTTAACCAATTCGACTACAGCGGTGTGTAGGGCTCGGTCAGCGGGATCGGGCAAATCGGAAAGCTCAAGAACCTCAATGCTAACGTCGTTCCAGACTAGGTCTTCAGCGAGGCCTTGGAGTCGGTAGCGAAAACGTTGTCGCGGATGCACGCTGCGGTACCGGACACCACGTCCGGAGCCTTCTACGATGAGGTCACCGGCATCCACCATCGATCGAAGTTGCGCATGAACTGCCTGGCGCGAAGTCCCCGTTGCTTCCACGACATTCCTATTGGCGATGCTACCCCATTCGGCCAGTAGGTCGTCTATTACCGGGCGGATGCGCGAATGTCGTGGTGACATGATTGCTTTCAACCTTTCGACGTATAAAACGTAATGTAATCAAGCCAAAAGTACGCGGTTCTCCCTATACCGTCAAGTTATAATATTTAATCGTCAATATATGATGTCTGTAACCATTGAAAATTGATAGAAACGTCAAGCCATATATATTAACGACAAGTTAATCGGCTTAGGCAAGAAAGTTTCCACAGGATTGGCTTTAAAGTCACCGAATCAGCTGTGATCGGCAGCAGAAGATCGTTCGGGCTACAAAATGGACTCAAAGATGGCGTCACAGGCTGGGGCTACCTTTCGCCAGTCAAAGCATTGAGCATTACGGGCTAACTGCTTACCTAGGAGGGTCGCTTCTTTTCGATTTTCAAGCGCCCAGACGATGGTCTCTACCATCTGCTCGTACGATGTATACAAACACCTCTCTCGCGCTTCGGCACTGACCTCTGGTCCCGCAAGGAGCTCTGGATAGCTCAATCGGTGCGGTAATACCGCAAACGCGCCGGAGGCCATGGCTTCCAGCACCCCGACACCAAAGAATTCGTGGTTGGCGGTAGACACTGTAAGAGTGGCTTGCCCGAGTAGATATCTATACTGCTCGTAGTCAGCAAACCCTAAGTGAATCAAACGGTTACCGAATGCTTCTTCGATACCTTCGAACTCAGAGGGAATTTTACCGAACCCCTGTCCACAAATGGCTAGCTGGAACTCTATGCCACGATCTGCAATATCACCCAGAGCATCAAATAGTTCAGCTGGGTTCTTGTCATACTCCCATCGCTGATTCCAGATGATCAAGGGTGGATCTGATCGGCGATACTTAGCTTCGGCGGGTTGAAAATCGTCAGTCTCAATGCCGACCGGTAGGATGCAGCTTTTTTGACGTACCTTGTCGACCGAGTCAAGCAGATTGTATTCCGGGAAATGCCGAAGAAACCTTGGTAACGCTTCGAACCAGGCCTCGGAGTGGAAACGTGAGTTGAATGCTACTTGGGTCGCAGCAAGCATTGAGGAAAAATTCACGAACGCATAATGGTGATCTCGTTCTCCACCCTGTCGACGCATCGGTCCCGTAACATCGTCGTTCGGGAGAGGATAGGTAAGTTGATTTTCGTGCATGTATAGGACTGCAGGAACATCCGCAGTAATTTGCCTAGTCAGTGCAAGGAACGTGGTCAGGTCTAGCATGTCCGTTGCTAGGATTACGTCGGGTTGCTGATTGTCCGCTAGGAAACGTTGGGCGAGAGTTGCTGCGCCACCGTGCATTCGCCATTTCCAGAACCGGTCGGGTAGGGTCAGTAACTCAATGTTGTGCTGGCTATGGCGCTTCAGACCGTAAGCCCACGAGGCATGACTGCCTCCGTGGTAAGGGGAAACGAGAAGAATGCGCAAATTCGGACTCCGTATTCCGGCGGAAATTGGAAATGGAAACCTAGCAGGCTGCACTTAAAGAGTGATGAGCCCGCGTTGCTTGGTACACCACCCTTCTATTCTTCCCCTTGCACCGTGGCGAGGCCTTTTCAGGGCCAACCATAGTGCAGGTTTCTACTCAGACGTTGCCTGCTCCGGATTCTCAGTGTTTTCCGGCGCCACAGGTGTAGTTTCCGTCGTTATCTTCGCGGTGGACAAAGTGAAACGGACTACCACGTTGTACAAAAGCGCAAAAATGAAACCAGCGACCAAACCATCAAAAACCGCGTACGCGGTTCCTTGTAGAAGATCACCGAGAGTGCCACTGGCAGCGTAGCCTGGGTATATCGACGCTACTAGCGTAAGCACTGTGTCCCCGTAACCGGGGACAAGAGCGTTTATGGCGCCGATGACGAAGATGGCGGCACCCCAAATGACGGCGGCGGTGATAGCGAGTGCAACAGGAGAAAGCATCATAAGTCGACAATGGTGGAGCTTGACAACCTAGGGTTCAAGGGAAAATTGGCGGTTTAAGCGTATGCCATTCGGTTGCTTTCTCGTAAGCATGAGCGGCGCGCAATATGGTTGTTTCTT
>CAYVUW010000043.1:0-20628 GCA_964455175.1 uncultured Acidobacteriota bacterium
CAAGTTAACGAGCGCAATGTGAGGAACGCGAACTAGCAATTTTGCCAGAGTATAGGTAAGCCAAGAAGTCCTGTAAACGACCACCATAGGGGTATCAACTAACGCCGCTTCGAGTGTCGCGGTCCCCGAGCAAACAACCACCGCGGTGCAGTGTTCTACTGTCGGATAGTAATCGTCTTCGATCAAATAGGTGCGCTGTCGAAGGTTTGGGAAACCCGCCAACACAGACTCATAAGCGCTGGGACTAAGAGCTGGTGAGACTGGGATTAGGAAGCACGGCTTTTCAATATGCGGCAGCAACGAGCTAGCCGCTTCGAGCATAGGTGGCAAAAGCCGCTCTACCTCAGTGCGGCGGCTCCCCGGAAGCAAACCGACCCAGGTGTCTTTGGAAGAAAGGCTATGTCGTTCACTGTACGCGGCTCGGTCATTGTCGAGGCGAATCACATCGAGAAGAGGATGGCCAACGAAGTCAACCTCCAAGCCAGCAGATTCGTACAATTCCTTCTCGAAGGGCAGGATCACTAGCATCCGGTCGACTAGCTGAGCAATTTTGTTCACTCGTCCACGACGCCACGCCCAGACCTGCGGGCTAATGTAATAAATGATCGGCACACCGGGAATATGTTTTCGCAAACGACGTGCCAGCGTCAGGTTGAAATCCGGATAGTCGATCAACACAACGGCATCGACGTGCCGTTCCCTAGCCATGGTGGTCAACGAACCGAGCGCAGTCCGCACTTCGCCCAGGTGTCCGAGAACCTCGGTGATACCCATGATCCCGAGCTTTCCTATATGGTGAATGATCTCTACGCCAGCGCTCTGCATGTTGTCACCGCCAACACCGAACAGATCAACACTCGGAACTGTCCGTAGGATCGCACGGACCAGGCTGGCTCCATGTAGGTCGCCTGATGCCTCGCCGGCAACGATCATGATACGAGCACGAGACGCGGCCTCCAGACCGTTTGCCGAAGATTGGGAAAAGGCTGGCATAATGATGATTCTACCTTGCCGTCCATCTGCAGGCTGCAAGGAAAGACTGATGATTTGGTCATCCAGATGGTATGATTTATTAAGATGCCTGAGTGCTAGCGTCCCCTTCCGAGCCTGTAAGGGCCTTTCCAACAGGGGCTTTCCGGCTCTCCCCACTGATGCGAATCGTTCTCGATTTTCGACCAGCTCTTCGGCAAAGCACGGGGGTGGGGACCTACGCTCACAACTTGATTTCGGCACTCGCTAAATCGTTTCCCGAGGATTCCTACACCGCCTTTACGGCATCTTGGCGTGACCGAGCCAACCGCTCATTGCTTCCGGACGTAGTCGAGGTGACTGATTGGAAGATTCCGGTTCGGGCACTCGATTGGACCTGGAACCGGTGGCAATGGCCGAGCGTTGAGCGCCTCGTCGGCACCATTGACATAGCTCACTCCCCTTCTCCAATGTTATTGCCTGCGCGATATGCGCGAACAATCATCACCGTTCACGATTGTTACTTCATGCGCCATCCTGAGGACGTATTTGGCCCGATAAGGCGCGACTATGTACCACTGGCGCGCCACGCCGCAAAAGTCGCCGACGCGGTCGTAGTAGTTTCTGAAACGACGGCGGTAGAGGCTGAAGATCTTCTTGGTATAGATCGTGACAAGATTCACGTTACACCGCTGGGTGTTCGCCAGGAATTTTTTCAAACTCTCGCCGCAAACCGGACGTTTCTGCGCAGGCACGGCATCGATCGACCATTCCTGCTTTTTGTCGGCAGGCGCGAAAAGCGAAAGGATCTTGAGACGTTGCTGCAGGCGTTTGATGAACTAAGCGCAGAAAATGATGACCTGCAACTTCTGTTGGTGGGGCCGGACGCGCCTGGCTGGGGGGAAACCTGGGCCAACGCCTCCGATCGCGTCCGCCAACGCACCCGAATCGCACCACACCAGAGCATGGAAAGTTTGCCGGCCATCTATGCGGCTGCCACAGCGCTTGTGATGCCGTCTCGATGGGAGGGCTTCGGCCTAACTGGACTAGAAGCAATGGCAACGGGGACGCCGGTCATTGCCAGCGAAGTTGGTTCGCTGCCGGAAGTCCTTGGCTCGGCGGCACTGTTTGCTCCTCCCAAAGACCCAGCAGCAATGGCAGAACAATGCCGCCAGGTTTTGCACGACACCGCGCTGGCGACAGAGCTGGGCAATGGAGGCCGCAAACACGCCGCTTCGTTCCGTTGGAGCCGCACCGCACAGCGAACCAACGAGCTCTACCACAGCCTGGGGGGCTGATGCGCATCGGGATCGACGCCCGCGAACTAACTGGCCAACCGACCGGCGTTGGTCGTGTCCTAGCTGGTCTTCTGGAAGTCTGGCCAGAAGACGATGAAATCATCCTGTATACCCAGAAACCGGTACCTCCCCAATTCCTCGCCGAGGGGCACCGAAGCAATATAGTCGCTGGCTCGCACATGCCCGGGACAATATGGGAACAAACTGTTCTACCAAGCCGGTTGCGACGAGACGATATCGAGGCACTCTTTTCTCCAGCTTATGGAATGCCCGCCGCAGCACCCTGCGGCGTTGTAGTGGGAATGCATGACTGCGCTTGCGCAGCCACACCCTGGGAGTTTGGCTGGCGCGAGCGCAAACGACGGCAGTGGGCAGCAAAACATGCAGCGCAACACGCCAGGTACCTACTCACTGGCTCTCACTTCTCAGCTCACGAGATACGACGTTGGTACGGTGTGCGGCGAGAACGAATCGTTGTTGCCAAGTACGGCATTGGCAAAGATTTCAGGATTGTCGATGCAACCAATGTGGCACGTGTCCGCGAGCGTTACGAACTTGATAGTCCTAGCGTCCTATTTGTAGGCACGCCGCTTGTCCGTCGCAACCTTGCTGCCCTCTCCCGGGCAATCGATGAAATTCACTCTGCCATACCTGGTGTCGGACTTTACGGGGTCGGTCCAGAGACAAAGAGGGTTGGCTCAATAACCAACCTTCGTTGGTTGGGGTACATTCCCGAAGAAGATCTTACGGCCGTATACAACGCAGCGACTGTAGTGGCATATCCGTCAACCTATGAGGGCTTCGGTTTCCCTGTTCTAGAAGCACTCGCCTGCGGTACCCCGGTCGTTGCCTCCTCGGCAGGCTCCCTGCCAGAGATCTTCGCCGGTAGGGCTTGGTTGGTCGACGACAGACAAGAACAATGGGTTGAGGCTCTAGAGACGCTCCTTAAGGACTCCAACGAGCGCCAGCGACGCGTACACAAAGCCCAGCTGTGGGCTTTAGGACAAACATGGGATGCAACCGGGCGAGTTGTTCGTCGTCTTTTGCAAGACGCGAGTCGAGAAAACGACAACTACAGCCGATGAGCAAAGCATTGGAGAATAAAAGTGGTTCACCAGATCAAGTTCTCTACGACATCATCGTTGTGAGTTATAACCAACGGGACCGGCTATTGGCATGTCTCGAGTCAGCGGTAGCGACAAGCTCCAAGGTTCGCCTAATCGTCATTGACAACGCTTCAGTGGACGACAGCGCCCAAGCCGTCGCCACCACGTACCCCGACGCCACCTTGGTCACTTTACCGGAGAACGTCGGCTTTGCCGCAGCAGTTAATCAGGGCGTCGCGGTCGGGGCCGCACCTTACATCTTGCTTCTCAACAACGACGCTCGTCTTGGTTCTGAGGCACTTGATCAGATGAGACAAGGGTTGGGTGATCAACGCGTTGCGGCAGTTGGCCCCCGCCTCGTTGGGCCCAATGGCCAAACCGAATTGTCGCTGGACAGAACCCTTAGCCTTTGGAGCGAAGCCTATTTTAAAGTGCTTGGGGCTCTTTATGGCTCCGGTCGCGGTCCCATGGCGGCCTACGTCCGAAAACTTTACGCGAATTCGCGTGATGTCGTGTCGTTGTCGGGCGCTTGTATCCTGTTAAGGCGTGAGGCTTTTGAGCAGGTGGATGGCTTCGATGAGCGGTTCTTTCTTTACGCCGAAGACATCGATCTGTGCCTGCGACTGCGCCAAACAGGTTGGAGTTTGCGCTACGAAGCAGATGCCGTCGTTGAACATGATCGCGGTGCTAGCCGCTCCACCACACCGATGGCCACGACGGTCCACTATCGTCAGAGCCAACTCGCCTTTTATCGCAAACACCGCAGCGCACTTGCGACCGAGAGCCTCCGGCTCTATCTTGCCTTTCGCTTCGTGATCAAACGACTTTTCGTCCGAGGCAAAGAGCAACGAAAGCTCGCTGACGATTTGTTGCACTGCACATTACATGAACCGGACAGATAGATAATGCGAATCGTCGTCGATGCTAGAAAAGTCAGTAGCAAACACTATGGCATCGGCACCTATATCCGTCGCCTTGGCGAAACCTGTGCACGCCTTTCCCCTTCAGATGACTTCGTGTTCCTGGGTGAGGCAGATCGCGCAGATGGTAAGGGTGTGCCAAGGGACGCTACCCTAATCAGCGGCGACAATGTCACTTGGGAGCCGAATTCTTCTGCAAACTACGGACTCAGGGAGTTAGTCAGCGTATCGTGGCAGGTGCGGAATCTGGAAGGAAATGTGTTTCATGCGCCGCACTACGTTTATCCTCTGATGCTGCCATGCCCGGGCGTGGTAACGATTCACGATTGCATTCACCTACGCTTCCCTCAGCAATTTCCTAAACCAGGATCCAACTTGTACGCCAACAGGATGATCCGCCGCGCGGTTGCCAAGTCAGACCGTGTATTGACGGTCTCGGAGGCAACTCGCGCAGACCTGGTCGAACTCGTCAACGCTGACCCATCGAAAATCGAGGTCATTCCGCACGGCTGTGATCCATATTTTCTTGAGCCCGTAGACAACCTAGAGCTTAGCAAAGTGGCTGAAAAGTACAGTCTGGACCTGGATCGTCCCTTCCTCTTGAACGTCACCAATATAAAGCCTCATAAGAACCTTAAAAGGCTGTTGGAGTCTTTCGGGCAACTATGGAGAGACTACGACGATCTTGATTTAGTGATTGCAGGCGGCGATTTCAAGCAACATCCTGAGCTAGAGGCTGTTTGTGAAAGCCATGGTTTCAAGGATCGGGTGAAGACGTTAGGCTTCCTCAAGAAGAAGAAGGACCTTCGCGCTTTGTATAATCTCGCGCATATCTTTGTTTTTCCGTCGCTTTACGAAGGTTCCGGGTTACCTCCACTGGAGGCAATGGCCTGTAGCACTCCAGTAGTCGCGTCGGATAACTCGTCGATCCCCGAAGTCGTGGGCCGCAACGGGCTACTCGTCAACCCTTACCGCGTCGACGCTATTACAGAAGCAATCCGAAGCCTACTGGAGGACTCTAGCTTCCGGGACGCGCTTGGTGCTAAAGGCAAGCTCCGGGCGAAAGAGTTTGACTGGGACGAGAGCGCCCGCCGTGTCCTCGAAGTATACCGAGAGGTAGCAACTTGATGAAGGTTGCCCTTGTGCACGACTGGCTAACCGGTATGCGCGGTGGTGAGCGTGTCCTCGAACAGATGGTTAAACTCTATCCCGGCGCCGAGATTCACACCCTTTTACACACCCCCGGAACGGTCAGCGAAACCATTGAAGCTTGTCCTGTCCACACAACGTTCATCCAACGGCTTCCTTATGCTGCCACCAAGTACCGCTGGTACCTTCCCGTTTTTCCTTGGGCCGTGGAGCAGCTTTCCTTGAGCGGCTACGACCTGGTGATCTCAAGCAGCCATTGCGTTGCCAAATCTGTCATCACCGACTCAACCACACCCCATCTGTGCTATTGCCACACACCAATGCGCTATGCCTGGGATCAGTTCGACGCCTACTTCAGCCGTGAGCGCTATGGGGCCATCCGCTACGCGACGATTCGCGCCATCGTCGCTTCCTTACGCCGATGGGATAGAGCAACGGCGAGCCGCGTCGATGCTTTCGCGGCCAACTCGGCCTGGGTCGCCGGGCGTATATGCCGATACTACGGTCGGAGCGCAACCGTTATCCCGCCACCAGTCGACACCGAGTTCTTCGTCCCTGAAGAGAACGGCAAGCCAGAGGACTACTATCTAGTGGTTTCGGCTCTATCTCCCTATAAGTGCAATGAAGTTGTCTTCGAAGCATTTAACCGCATGCAGCGCCGCCTCGTAGTAATTGGTACAGGACCTGATAAAGAGCGGCTGGAGGCCCTCGCTGGCCCTACGGTGGAAATGCTCGGTCGGGTCGATGGCAAAGAATTGAGGAGCCTCTATCAAGGCTGCCGTGGCGTCGTCCTTGCCGCGGTCGAAGATGCCGGCATTGTTCCCGTCGAAGTGATGGCGTGCGGTAGACCACCGCTCGTTTTGGCACGCGGTGGAGCATCAGAGACAATGCGTGACGGCGTAACCGGTACCCTCATCCAGGAACAAACGCCAGAAGCCATAATCGAGGCCATTGACAGATCAGAGGCAACCCCTTTCAATAGCGAGGAAATTCGAGCCTCGGCCCTCCAGTATGCTCCAGACCGCTTCTTGGGCCGGTTCTCAACATTCGTCAACACCTCGTTGGAGAACCTCCATTGATTCTGCGGATGAGGTTGTACCAAGCGATTGCAGTGATCTGCTCCGATCTTTCGATGACGGCAGCCGCCCTGCTGGCCGCGTATTGGTTGCGCTTCACTTACCAGATTCGCCCGGTTGCACCGGGAGATATTCTCGCCCTGAATGACTACATAGGGATTCTGCCAGCGATACTGCCTTTGTGGGGTTTGGTTTTTGCTGCCTTTGGCCTTTACCGGCTCCGCCGTACGACGGCCCGTGCTGAAGAATACGTTCAGGTAACGATCGCTACGACGCTGGCAATGGCTCTTTTTGCAGCTGGCGCGTTCCTTGCCCGGCCAACCGACCTCTCGCGCCTGATGCTCGGAATTTTTTACTTGATCGACGTGGCGCTGATCGTCACGGGCCGCGCAATAATCCACAACGTTCTTGACCGGGTGAGGCGCTCCGGGCATAACCTGAAACGTATTTTAATTGCCGGCACTGGTGAGCTAGCACATGCGGTCATAGACAAGATGCGACTGCACGAAGAATTTGGCTACCGTGTCCGGGGAATGCTAGGGGAGGAGTCAGATAACACTTACCGCGGCATTCCCGTGGTTGGAAGTCTGAACGACGCCTGCAGGCTCATCAACCGGCTCAAGATTGACCAGCTCTATATTGCCCTCCCACTGTCCTCACATGAAGACATTCTCGCGTTGCTCGACGACGTAGGTAACGAGATCGTCGAGGTGAAAGTAGTGCCTGGTTTGCTTCAGCACATTACGCTCGGCGCTGCGGTCGAAGATCTAGATGGAGTTCCGATCGTCAACCTTTCAGCGACGCCGCTCCGTGGCTTTGCTGGAGCGGTGAAACGCTGCATGGATGTACTCGCAGCACTTGCGTCTATCGTCTTATTTCTCCCGCTTTTTCCATTGATCGCACTCGTCATCTGCCTGACTTCGCGCGGACCAATCCTTTACAGGCAGGAGCGCATGGGACTCGACGGCCAGAGCTTTGAGCTACTTAAGTTTCGTTCGATGGTCGTTGATGCAGAGCGGTCGACAGGGCCGGTGTGGACAGAAGAAAGCGACCCAAGGGTTACATCAGTGGGCCGCGTTCTTAGGAAGTTCAGCCTTGACGAGTTACCACAGTTTTTTAACGTTCTCCGTGGTGATTTGAGCATGGTTGGGCCACGTCCGGAACGTCCTTTCTTCGTGAAAGAGTTCCGTAAGCGAATCCCACGCTACATGCTCCGTCACAGGGTACGGGCCGGTATGACAGGGTGGGCGCAAGTAAACGGCTGGCGTGGTAGCACGTCATTGGAGCGCCGAATTCAGTACGATCTTTACTACATTGAAAACTGGTCGCTGACCCTCGACTTGAAGATTCTCTGGCTCACGATCACTAACGGTCTCGGTCATGAGCACGCTTACTGAAATAGGGCACTAAGAAACTCTGCTGTCTGGCTTCTTGTCCCGGCATTCGCAGTATCGTTGTCGAACGAGCCATTCTCTGCGATTCTTCAGATTGATGGCATGACGCAGGGCTTCACGGCAGCAACGAAGCCATTAACTCCTCCGCTTTCACAGGGATTGAGTATTCACCATTCCAGACACTCATCGTCCCCAGTGTGTTTGGGAGAGCACAACGAATTTCCCCGCGTCGCACTTTTTTATCATGAAATGCCGCCTTGACAATGTCGTCAGCTGAGCAGCCGGACGGCAATTGTGTTGGCAAACCAGCACGAGCACACAAACTCGCGATGCGATCCGCAAGATCAGCTGGAGCACCGACTTTTTGGCTTGCTAGTCTCGCTTCGACAACCATACCGATTGCAACGGCCTCTCCGTGGCGTAAGCCGTAGACTTGTACCGTCTCGATAGCATGGCCAACCGTGTGGCCAAAATTGAGAATTTGCCGGTAACCACCCTCTGTCTCATCTAATGACACAACGGTTGCTTTTAGATCACAGGATCTAGCAACGATGCGCGATAACGCCGCTTCAGACCCTGTCAATGTCGCCTCAAGAAGGTCCCCTTCAAGCGATTCGAAGAGATCGGCATCGAGAATGACACCGTACTTGATCACCTCGGCCATCCCGGAGGCTATCTCCTCTACAGGCAGTGATGAAAGCGTCCCGAAATCGACTAATACACGTTGCGGCTGCAGAAACGCGCCCACTAGATTCTTTCCTGCCGATGTGTCCACCCCAGTTTTGCCACCAACGCTGCTGTCAACCATAGCAAGTAGCGTCGTCGGTACCTGGACACAGGGAATCCCACGAAAGAGAGTCGCAGCGACAAACCCAGCAACGTCACCGACGACACCACCACCCACAGCGATGACCCAGGAGTCACGACCGTACCCGAGGTCAATCAGCCGATCTTGTAGATCAGCGACAGTCTCACGGGTCTTAAACCGTTCTCCAGCTGGAAATTCCAAACATTGGGCCTCGCCACCGAGTTCTCTCAGGGCCTGAACCAGCGGCTCGCCGTACAGAGGTCCGACCATGGTGTCCGTTATCACCGCCCAGCGCCGCGCTCCCTGCCAGCGTACGAGGTCATCAGCAACGCCATTCGGGAGTTTAATCCCAAGGACAACCTCGTACTCCCGCCGTGGCCCGCCTGGCAACGAGACATCAACGAATTGCATACAAAATCTCCTCGAAATCGAACTGTCGAAGTGACAGTCTCAGCGTCGTGTCGACCAGCGTCTGGTTTCCGTCAATGGCGACCACTGGACTGTCTTTAGCAGCCAACGCCAAAGGGACTTCTGTACATCCCATGATGAGGCTGTCAGCACCTTTATCGCAAAGGTGTTTGGCAGCAGCAATCAAGCGCGGGTCAGAGATCTCACTCGCCCCTCCCGCTTTCACATCCTTGATCGCCGCCATCACCTCGTCTTGGACCTCGGAATCTGGGTAAAGGGGAACAAGTCCATGCATTTTCAACGGCTTATCATAAAGACCAATCTTGACTGATCCGCTGGCGGCCAAAACACCGACACGTCGTGCCTGAGGCATTACCCTTACGACCTCCGTAGAAACCAAGGCAATCATGTCCAGAATCGGGATCGACACAGCCGCGCGCATAGCCGCTAAAAACGCGTGTGCCGAGTTGCACGGGATGGCAATGAAATCAGCTCCAGCGGTCTCTACAAGGTTCACCGATGCAACCAGTTCTGGAGTCGGGTCCGCCCCATTCTCAAGTAAGAATGCAGTGCGGTCTGGGACCTGTGTGGCGCTGTACATGATGCAGGGCGGGTGATCCTGGTCACACAGAGCACCGTGTGTCGAAACAACGCGAGCGTAAAAGTCAGCTGCAGCCATCGGACCCATACCACCGATCACACCGATCGTTCTCATGGGAGGACTCTAGCAGGACGCGACTCTATTCTGACTCCAGATTGTCGCTATGAGCACACAAACAGCTACTCTTCGCTCAACTCCGGATCCCATCGAAGAATCGGCTTACGCGCTGCGCGTGCCTCGTCGAGCCGCGCCACGAACGTGCTGTGCGGCGCTCCGCGCACCGTTGCGGGATCTGACTTCGCTTCTTCAGCAATGGCAACCATAGCGGCGATAAACGCATCAAGATCTTCACGGCTCACAGACTCTGTCGGTTCAATCATCAGAGCACCAGACACAACCAATGGGAAATAAACAGTCGGCGGATGGTAGCCATAATCCATCAACCGCTTGCAGACATCCATGGCGGTAACGTCGTCTTTTTTCTGGCACTTGTCCGAGAAAACTACCTCGTGCATACACAGGCGATCTTGTGGAAGATGATAGTGCTCCTTGAGCCGTGTCTGGATGTAGTTGGCGTTCAACACCGCATCCTCAGCCACCTGACGTAGTCCAACAGCACCAAGGGCGCGAATATAAGTGTAGGCACGGACCATGATGGCGAAATTGCCATAAAAACCCTGTACCTTGCCAATGCTATCGGGTCGATCCCAGTCTAGGTACGCGGTGCCTGTCTCAGCATCCGTCTCGACTGTCGGCCTTGGAAGGAAGGGAATCAAATGTTCACACACTCCCACCGGGCCACCACCTGGACCACCGCCACCGTGCGGGGTTGTAAACGTTTTGTGCAGGTTGATGTGGAAGACGTCTATGCCGATATCCCCAGGACGCGCCTTCCCAAGAATGGCGTTTAAATTGGCACCATCGCAATAGATTTGCGCTCCACAACCATGCATGATCTCGGCGATTTCTTCCATCTGGTCCTCGAACAGGCCGAGGGTATTAGGGTTGGTTAGCATCAGTGCGGCCGTGGTGTCATCAGCCTTGGCACGCAACGCCTCGATGTCCGTCGTTCCGCGGCTATTTGACGGGATCTCTACTGGGTCGAAACCGCAGAAAGCGGCGGTCGCCGGGTTAGTCCCGTGCGCCGAATCGGGAATCAACACCTTGCGACGTTGCGTATCGCCCCGCGCGGCGTGATAGGCAGCTATCATCATGACGCCGGTAAGCTCCCCCTGCGCGCCTGCGGCCGGCTGCAGCGTTACCCGATCCATCCCGGTCACAGCTGCTAGCGCTGCTTCAAGCCGTCGCATCACATCGAGGCTGCCCTGCATCAAGGCACTCGGCATGTAGGGATGTGCGCTGGCAAAACCGGGCGATCGAACTACCCGTTCGTTCACCTTCGGGTTGTACTTCATCGTGCAGGAACCGAGTGGAAACAAACCCGATTCAATCCCAAAATTGTGCTGCGAGATACGAGTGAAGTGTCGCACGACGTCCACCTCAGAGACCTCCGGAAAACCAGCGATCTCACCACGAACCGCATCTTCGCCCCAAGCTTCCACGGGATCAACTTCCGGCACATCAAGCCGTGGGAAAGTACACCCTACCCTGCCGGAGCCGCCGCGCTCGAAAATCAGCATTTCCTGCTTGAGTTGCGCCTGGTCGTCACGAAGCTTCATGTTGTTCCCCTGGTCACTCATGAGCATGCCTCCGCTAGAACCTTTGCCAAACGCTCGATGTCGTCTCTCGTGTGGATCTCAGTAACACATACGAGCAATTCGTTTTCACGAACTTCATCGAAGCGACCAAGGGGGACACCCGGCACAACACCATTAGCGGCACATGCATCTACGACATCGCCTGCCGGTACCGGAAGGCGCACCACGAACTCGTTGAAGCAAGGAGCGTCGAATGGAAACTCAATACCGGAAACTTCAGCGAGTCGGGCCCGCGCATAGGTCGCTTTGGAGAGGTTCTGTAAAGCGAGCTCGCGGATTCCTTGGCGACCGAGACTACTCAAGTGAATACACGTCGCCAGGGCACACAAAGCCGTGTTTGTGCAAATGTTTGACGTCGCTTTAGCGCGGCGGATGTGCTGCTCACGTGTTGCCAGCGTCAACGCAAAGCCCCGACGACCCTCTGCATCGACCGTCTGACCGGAAAGCCGGCCGGGCAAGTTGCGGACGTACTCCATGCGGGTAGCCATAAAACCAACTAAGGGGCCACCATAGTTCTGCCCATTACCAAAGCTCTGCAGCTCGCCTGCGACGATATCCGCACCGACTTCACCGGCAGGTACGGTTAGTCCCCAAGCCACCGGCTCGGTAACCGCGACAATGAACTTGGCAGGGGCATCCGCAACAACATTTCCTGCGCTGCGTAGATCTTCTACAACGCCAAAAAAATTGGGCTGCTGAACGATCAAAGCAATGACGTCATCGTCGATCACGGGGATCAAGGTGCGACCCGATTTATCAAGGGGCAGTACTTCGAACTCAATGTCGAGATACTTAGCATAGGTCTCGGCAACCTCCCGATATGCGGGGTGCAAGCCTTCCGACCACAGCACGCGGCCACCACGGCGCATTAGCCGACGCGCCATGAGAACAGCTTCGGCAATGGCACTCGCACCGTCATACATCGACGCGTTGCACACCTCCATGCCCGTGAGCATCGACACCAGTGTCTGGAACTCAAAGATTGCTTGCAGCGTCCCCTGACTGATCTCCGCCTGGTAAGGAGTGTAGGCAGTCATGAACTCTTGACGCTGGATTAAAGCGTCGACATGTGTCGGGACGAAGTGCGGAGAACAGCCCGCTCCTAGGAAACTCAGCATCCCGGAAGCCGGACCATTACGCGACGCTAGTTCTTCAAGATGACGGAGAAGTTCAGGTTCTGAGAGCGCTTCTTCAACTGGCAACTCGCCCCCGTATCGGAGCCCCTCCGGTATTGAAGCAAAGAGATCTTCGAAGCCTTCGACACCAACCACGTCCAGCATCTCGCGGCGGTCGTCCGGGCCTAGTGGCTGGTACCGGCCGGGGCCATGAGGATCGTTAGTGGTGCTCATTCGGTCTCGCTACGTAGGAGGTTCTTAAGGCTAGTCGCCGCCAATTGGGGCACCTAGATCAGTGGTCACCCTCAGCGGATTCCAGGAAACTGACATAGTCACTGAAAGACAATAAGCCTTCCATCTCACTACTGTCCGCCATACTCACCCTAACCATCCAGGCCGCACCGTGTGGATCTTCGTTAACTAGTTCTGGTTGGTCAAGAAGTTCTTTGTGAACCCCGGTGACCTCTCCTGAGACCGGCGCATACAGCTCCGAGACAGCCTTGACTGACTCGATGGTGCCAAAAGGCTGCCCTGCCTCCAAATGATCGCCGACTGCTGGCAATTCAACATAGACAACGTCACCGAGTTCCGCCTGGGCATGATACGTGATGCCCACGGTGCCCTCATTTCCCTCCACAGAGATCCACTCGTGTTCCTTAGTGTATTTGTAGTCTTCCGGATAATCCGCCATCGATTGCTCCTCGATCTTCCTGCTGCGTCTAGTTGGGCTTCGGACGCCTGTAGAAGGGCGTCTTGGCTACCCGTGCTTCCAGTTTGCGCCCTCGGACAACGACTTTCAGGACTCCATCAACATCGGTGTGTTCCAACGGCACATATCCCAGCCCAATACCCTTCTTCAGCGTCGGGCTGAAGCTGCCACTAGTGACCTCACCTATAGACTTTTCAGCAGTACAGCAAAGCTCGTACCCGTGGCGCGGCACACCACGATCGACCAGTTCAAACCCGATCAGACGTTCGCCAGTACCACAGTCTAGTTGCTCAATAATTGCATCCTTGCCAATGAACTTGCCTTTGTCCGGTTTAATAAGCCAGCGTAAGTTTGCCTCGACCGGACTGCGGGACTCGTCCATGTCGTTACCATACAAGAGCATTCCAGCTTCGAGGCGAAGCGTATCGCGTGCCCCGAGTCCCACCGGGACCACGCCCTCTGCCTCACCAGCATCGAGAATCCTGTCAGCAAACGCTGGCGCCTGCGATGGTGGCAAATAAACCTCAAAACCATCCTCACCGGTGTATCCGGTACGCGACACCAGGACCTGGGCACCATCCAGGTTAGTGAACTCAGCCCGGTAGTAACCAATGGATGTGAGATCAAGCGGAATAATACGAGAAAGAATTGTCTGAGCGTCAGGGCCTTGAAGTGCTAGCTGGGCCCACTCGTCGCTCTCATCCCGAACCTCAAATAAACCTTGGAAGCCCTCTGCCTGTTCTTCGATCCAAGAAACGTCTTTGGCTGTCGTGGCTGCGTTGATCACAAGGAGATAATCGGTGTCCCCGAGCCTGTACACGAGCAGGTCGTCAATGACGCCCCCGTCGTGATTAGTCATCACAGTGTACTGAGCTTGGCCAAGTTCAAGACCACCAGCGTCGTTGGTAATCAGATGTTGTATGAATGCAAGGGCGTCGTTGCCCTGGATCCGGACTTCTCCCATGTGACTAACATCGAACAACCCTGCCCGCTGACGGACAGCTTCATGTTCCGCCAGGATGCCATTAAACTGAATTGGCATATCCCAGCCCCCGAAGTCGACCATTTTAGCTCCATGATCGCGATGCCACTGGTTCAACGGGGTGCGTTTGAGATCGTCAGACATGCCGTTCTCGGAAGGGGGATGAAAACCAATTGGGCGACGGAATCCGCAGACAAGAACTCCATGAAAGCTACCATAGCGCCCGGTTGATTCAACCCGCCTAAAAACCAGGAATCACCGCAGCACAATGCAGCCATCCTGCTCATGAAAACGTGGAACGCCTGACGCTTCCAAGGCATTCAACTCCATCACATACACCAGCTTCCGGCAGCGATCTGGAATTGACCCTTATATACTTCTCTGTGCTAGCTTCCGCTGCTAGCTGCTGGCGCTCAACAGGGTTCGATCAACCCAAAGCGGAGCGCCTTTTTATCTCATGCCCACAGTCGGGTACCCGTGAGTTCAAGGTAAATGGCCAACAACATCGAACAGTCTAATAAAGAGCAAGCTGAGGGTGACGTAGGCGAGATTACGCCCAAGTCCGAGGACTTCTCACGCTGGTACATCGACGTGGTGCGACGTGCCGAACTGGCTGATTACACCCCGGTCAAAGGGTGCATGGTTATCCGTCCATACGGTTACGGGATCTGGGAGAACACCCGCGACCGGCTCGACGCACAATTGAAAGCAACTGGTCACCAGAACGCCTACTTCCCCCTATTCATTCCTGAGGGGCATCTGCAGCGTGAAGCCGAACACGTCGAAGGTTTTGCGCCTGAAGTAGCATGGGTAACGCATGGGGGTAACAACGAACTCGAAGAACGGCTGGCCGTCCGTCCTACTTCGGAAGCGATAATCAACAGTCTTTATAGCAAGTGGGTTCGCTCGTGGCGCGATCTTCCTATCCTGATCAACCAGTGGGCCAACGTCGTGCGGTGGGAAAAGGTGACACGTTTTTTCCTCCGCACAACCGAATTCCTCTGGCAGGAGGGACACACCGTGCACGCTACCGAGGAAGATGCCGAAGAGGAAACCCTGCGGATTCTCGAGATATACCGCTCGTTGATTGAAGAAGATCTTGCTGTGCCCGTGATCACCGGACTTAAAAGTGAGAGTGAGAAGTTCGCGGGAGCCCTTCGTACCTACACCCTCGAAGCGCTGATGGGTGACGGGCGCGCGTTGCAGGTAGGAACCTCGCACAACCTCGGGCAGAACTTTTCTAAGGCGTTCAATATCCGGTTCGAAGATAGAAACCAGGAACTTGTCTATGCGTGGACTACCTCTTGGGGGGTAACAACAAGGCTGATCGGAGCCATGATCATGACCCA
The DNA here is from genome assembly GCA_964455175.1 of uncultured Acidobacteriota bacterium. Taxonomy (GTDB): domain Bacteria; phylum Acidobacteriota; class UBA890; order UBA890; family UBA890; genus UBA890. The sequence continues at coordinate 15,603 of CAYVUW010000043.1, forward strand.
TGGAGATGATCAAGGACTGCAGTTGCCCCCTCGTGTGGCTCCATATCAAGTCGTCATCGTGCCCATTCCGGGGAAGCAATTTGAGGAAACAGTCCTGCCTGCCGCACGATCTCTACGAGACATGCTTGCTGCTGCCGGTATTCGAGCACATCTGGACGACCGCGAGGAACATACCCCTGGCTGGAAATACAACGAATGGGAGTTACGTGGGGTACCGTTGCGTGCTGAAATCGGCCCTCGCGACGTAAAGAAGGAACAAGCTGTCCTGGTACGCCGCGACAACCGAGAGAAAGCTTTCGTCTCCTTGGAAACCGTTACAGAGGTAGCCACGGAGATACTCGAATCAATACAAGCCGGCCTCTTTGAGCGAGCCAGCACATTTGTCGCAGCCAACACGCGTACCGCATCGGACTACGATTCGTTCAAGGAAATCATGGGCGGCCCCCGTGGCTTTATCGAGGCTCCTTGGTGTGGTGACGAGGCCAACGAAGCACAGCGGATTCAGGAAGACACCTCGGCAACCATTCGCTGCCTATTAGCCGACCGGAAACCCGATGGCGGTTGCGTGATCTGTGGCAAGCCCGCTAAGCACGTAGCGATCTTCGCAAAGGCTTATTGATCGTCCGGCGCCTTGGCGCCAAGCAATTTGACGACGGACTCGGCCACCTGATCTGGCGGAGCATCAGCATCAACGCAAAACTCCGCGGACTCATAGCCAGCAAGACGCTCGTTGAAGCGCGCCTGGAGTGCCTCTCGATCGCCCCATAGCGGCCGCCGCGCGGCCGTATCGTGCAGACGCTTTTCAAGCACTTCGAGTGGGCACCGAAGCCAAACTACAGCAGCGCTCTCCCGGCAAAGCGCCTGGCTTTCCGGGTTGATTAAAGTACCACCACCAAGAGCTACAACGGTTGCCGGCTTCAACACAACCTGCCGTAAGACGTGGCGCTCTGAGTCCCGAAAATGTCGGGCACCCGACTCCTCAAAGATACTGCTAACGGACCGCCCCTCATGTCGTTCAATGACACCGTCCAGATCGAGAAAGTTCCACAGCAACCGACGTGCCACCAAGCGCCCAACAGTGCTCTTGCCACTGCCCATGAAACCAGCCAAGTGAACCTGGGGTCGGTCTCCTAGCACCGTGCTCCGCACCGAATCGCTCATCTCTGGGCCACCGACTCAAGCACCGTGGCAAAGTCCGGATACGATACCGCCATCGCTTCGGCATTCTCGATTGTCACCAGCCCGTGGGCTGTCAAACCGACAGCGGCCATAGCCAGAGCAATACGATGGTCGCCAGCGGCATTGATGGTCCCAGAGTTCAGTACCTGCCCACCAGCGACCGCTAACCCTTCCGGGTACTCATCGACATCCACACCGAGGCTGCGCAACGCTGCGGCCATTGTTGCAATGCGATCGCTTTCCTTTACACGGAGTTCAGACGCACCGTTGATTTCGACACCATCGAGTGTCATAGCACCGAGTGCAGCGATCAAAGGCAATTCATCAATGAGGCCGGGAACCATGTCGGCATCAATTACCCCGCCCGTCAGAACTGGGCCAACCCCCCGGACCGTTAAGTCCGCCACTGGTTCACCGCACCACTCTTCGGTTGGTTCAATCTGGATATCCGCCCCCCAATCGACCAGGAGATCAACTATCGCCGCACGAGTCGGGTTCATCCCAACAACAGGCAGTCGCAGTCGGCTGCCTTCTAACAGTGTCGCTCCAACAAGCCAATATGCCGCTGACGAAATATCCCCGGGAATTCGGCCACTGATAGTGCCGAGTGGCCCTCCTTGCTGGATCGTCACCCGGCCGCCTGATCCTTCTGTCAATATCGCAACGTCCGCACCCATGGCAACCAGCAGACGCTCAGAGTGGTCGCGGGTGCGGCAGCCTTCCACGACCGTAGTAGGGCCGTCGGCATAGAGGCCGGCTAACAAAACGCATGATTTCACCTGGGCCGAGGCGACTTCTGGATGGAATGTGATTGCACGCAAGCAACCGGCGCCGGCGATCTCGAGCGGCGGTGTCCCGTCACGACTAGTTCGAACTGAAGCCCCCATGGCGTGCAACGGTTCGGCCACACGGCGCATCGGCCGACTTAATAATGAAGCATCCCCGCTGAGTGTCGACGTGAAGTGCTGGCCAGCGAGTAACCCGGCGAGTAGTCGCATCGTGGTTCCACTGTTGCGACAGTTGATCGTCTGATTCGCTGGCCGCAACCCCTCAAGTCCGCAACCACGTATGCGCAGGTCGGCACCTTCCTGTTCGACCTCAGCGCCGAGCGCCCGCATAGCTTCTATGCTCGAAGCAAGATCTTGCCCGTCGGCCAACCCATCAATGACGCTCTCGCCGTCAGCAACCGAGGCAAGGAGAACGGCGCGATGTGAGATCGACTTATCGCCCGGAACCACGATGTCTCCACTGAGATGCCGGGCAGGCTCGACGGTCCAGTTCACCAGTAATGTTCTCCGCGTGACGGCGGTAACTCACTCATTCTGTGTGACAAAAGAATGGTCCGAACGTCACCTTGGTCGCCAAATTTACCGAGCGTGTTCCTTGCGGGCCTCACTACATAAGGGAGGAGCCAGCGATCCCGAGCGTAACAGTCAATAAAACCACGGCAATTACAGTAACCGGTATGACAACTACTGCGATCACCAGGACGTAATTACCCAGAGCTTTCCAGACAGAAAACCCTTGGACTTGTGCCAGGCAATGTAGAGAAAGAGCGAGACTCCACACTCCTAAGACAATTCCAATCGACACAATAGGAAAGAGATAGGGCAAAAACGGGTTCGATTCGAGACCAAATGAACCGGCTCGGAACAAATCCTGGCCGAATAGTGCAATCAAAGGAACCCAAAGAAGTAAGCCCCATATTATCGGTACTTGTGCCCAAGCGCCTGCAGCACGAATGAGTGGTTGGGAAGCTCTCCCGTCAAGCCACTTCCCCGTCCAGTGAAGCAGGAAACTAAAAACGTACAGACCAACTATCCCCAGAAGCGAACCAATCAACGCACAAATAAGAACTATATAAAACCAAGGGATCCCATCCCCAAGGCCTGTATCCCTGAGACTATCCAACGTGCTCGCAAACCCAGAGAGGCCTGCCAATATCAACACCGATTGCTCCGGGTCCGAATCGACGATCTGTTGAATCGTGGCACGCGGTTGGGTCCATATTGAAACCCATGGATTCAGTTCCGGTGGAGTGTAATGCTCCCCGTCGGAGACTGTCTCTTGGCCGGAATCATCAAATCCCATAGTTTCAATCCCTAAACTCAGCAGGACGGGTTTTGTCGCCAGCCACAAGACTCACGGCAATCACCGCTATCACTACTAAGATATTAAGTCCCATAAACCACGGTTGCAGCGTGCCCACCAACTGAGCCAAAAACGGAAAGTACTCGGCCGGGAACTCGGCGAGAATGCCAAGGACGAGCACCTGTCCGATCAGCAGTGGGCCAAACCAACGCAGCAGGTTGATCCAAAGCGTCATGAAACGAAAGCCTGGGCTGCCAATGAAAACCTCTGCTTCGACTGTGACACGGTCCCAGAACCACCCCACGAACAAACAGAGGAAGAATCCACCGATGGGAAGCATGTAGTCGGACACTATGTGGCTGATTAGATCAAACCAGTTGAGTTGAAAGATGCCGACGCTACCCAGCGCACCTTGCCCCGTAGTTGCTCCCAGCATGCCGGCTACCGACCAAGTCCCCCAAGGTCCCATTGCCAGCGCGGCGGGTATGCCCATGAGAAAGATCGCAAAACCAAGGATCAGCACCGCTTTCGATCGCACCCAACCTCGTTCGTCGATGAAGTAGGCTGCAACGACCTCCAGCATCGATATGCTAGAAGTCAGCGCTGCCATTAAGAACAAAATGAAAAACATACTGGCGAACAGCAGTCCGCCGGGCATCTGGCTAAACACCACCGGGAGAGTGACGAAGATCAGGCCAGGCCCTTCTGATGGCGCCATTCCAAACGCGAATAACGCAGGGAAGATGGCAAACCCAGCGGCAATGGCCACCAGGGTATCCATGGTGGCCACTTGTAGGCTCAACATCGGAAGGTCGTTGTCTCTCGACAGGTATGAACCGTAGGTAATCATGGTGCCCATCCCTACACTGAGGGTAAAGAAGGCGTGTCCCATTGCGGTCAAAACTACTGTCGGGTTGAGAGCCGAGAAATCGGGCTTCAGCATAAAGCTGATTCCCTCACTAGCGCCATCAAGAGAAATGCCGCGTAAAACTAGAAAGAAAAGCAAGGCCAACAGGGTTGGCATCATGATCCTGCTAGCTCGTTCGATGCCACCCTTGACACCTCGCGCCACTATAACCATGGTCACTACCATGAAGATCCCGTGGAACAGCAAGCTCTGCACCGGACTGCTCGACAAGGCCCCAAAATAGGCGCCAGAGTCATCTGCACTTGCCAGACTACTTATCGAACCAAGAGGCGCCTTCAAAGCGTAGGCCATGACCCATCCCGCCACGACGCTGTAGAAGGACAATAAGAGCGCCCCAGCAAGCACACCTAGGGCACCAACCCACTTCCATGATGTGCCCGGCTTGATTGCAACGAAGGCTCCAACGGGATTGAGGTGAGTATTGCGACCGAGGACGAGCTCGGCAAGAAAAATTGGTGCTCCAATCAAGATAATGCAGGCGACATACACCAGGATGAAGGCAGCACCACCGTTTTCTCCCATGATGTAGGTAAAGCGCCAAATGTTCCCGAGGCCAATCGCCGAGCCAGCCGCGGCCAGAAGAAAGCCGACTTTCGAGCTCCACACACCGCGTGCTGCCTGGTCAGTCACTGTTCCCTCCAGTAGACAGCTGATCCACTCTGCCTGCGGCCCGAGCCTTCTCGGATTTCATAGAGTGTGCAAGCAGCGCTGCGAACCCACCCCAAAGAACGCCAAGCACTAAAACCATGAAGATCAACGTTGTCGCTTGCACGGCTACCTCCTCTCAAGTCCCAACATCATCAACCTGGGCTCGGCCGGTCAACCGTC
>CAYVUW010000044.1:0-20248 GCA_964455175.1 uncultured Acidobacteriota bacterium
ACCCTCACCGCCCGATGTTGCAGGCCCTTCCGTGACTATCCCAGAGAGTGTGAACAACTGACTGGCTGGTGGCGCAGGACCGGTTGGAGTACTGCTTCCACCTCCACCACAGGACACTATAGGGAGTGAAAGCAAGAGGAGCGTCAGAGTGACTCGAACTACAGCCGCTGTGACCGAGTGCGATTGCTTCACGATCCTGCTTCTCCTCCCTGACTTGCCTACGCGTGATTACCCCTTCAAATCCTACTGGGCGAAAACCAATTGAGTCATTCTAGCTCCCTTAATATGCAGCCAAGGACCCCTTTCTTCACCACGACGTTCTCACTAGGAGGTTTATCGACGAAACGCAGTCCACCTTTTCAGTAGTTCCGAGTTTCCCAGTTGCACCATTACTACTGGGTTGCTAGCGTCGCCAAGGAGATCGGCCGGTGAGGTTATCACCAGCGATACAAGATTTAAGAACGGAGACAGGTAATGAAGCGAGTAGCCCCAGTTGTACTACTAGTGATCTGCGGACTTTTGAGCCTCGCGGGATGCCAGGCCCCGAGCACAGAGGGACACCGTGTAGCCGTCATCCGGTACGCACACGAGACATGCACCTTTTGTCCAGGAGGTGACACCGAGATTGAGGGCTGGACCCAGTTTCGTCCACATCTGACTCGTGAGGAGGTACTGTCCGCCGGCAACTACGTGCGTGGATTCGTCCATCAAGCTGGCGACTATGGCGACATCGAGCTCCTCGGTGTGACCTCACCTGACACCGTCTTCGGTGGTTCCTCACGTAGCTGGAACTCGCGCGCCAGTTTCGAACACTTTATGGAAATGATCCTCGAAGACTTGCGTGCCCAGATGCCGGTTGATGGAGTCTATTTGGCGCTGCATGGAGCGATGGCGACACGTGAGATAGCCCGCCCGGAAGCCGAGATCGCGCGGCGCGTCCGTGAGGTGGTCGGCGACCAGGTTCCAATCGTCGGCACGTTTGACTTGCACGGCAACGAGGACGCAGAGTTTTTGCGCTGGGCTGACGGCGCCTTCGTCACCAAGCGCTTCCCCCACTACGACGCCTACGTGCAGGGACAGCGTGCGGCACGATACATGCGGAGCATCATGCGCGGCGAATACCGGCCAGCAAAGGCGTCTCGAAAGCCACCTGTGATCACAGCTACCGTACTGCAATGGACCGGAGCATCCCCATCGATGGACATCATGGAACGCGCCCGTCGCTGGGAGGCACGGGTGCCGGACGCCTTCGTGAGCGTTCTATATGGCTACCCCTGGTCGGATGTCGAAGATGTCGGCGCCACGGTTCACGTAATGACAAACGACGACCAGACGCTCGCCGATGACATCGCAGACGATATGGCAGATTTCATCTGGAGCGTACGCGGGCAATTTGCTCACGGCGATTTCCCGATGCCAGACGAGGCGGTGCAACGCGCCCGTGAGGCAATCGACGCGGGCGCAGTGCCGGTCGTGCTCGGTGACCACTCCGATAGGCCGGGGGATGCAACGTGGGTTTTGGGGGCACTGTTAGAACAAGGCGTCGAAGGGTTCTTGTATGCCGCACTGACGGACGCGCCGGCCCTGGAGGCGCTTGAGGCAGCAGGTGCAGCGCCGGGGGATCCCTTCGATCGAGAGGTGGGCGGCTACACGGGCCCTCAGGCCGGCGTGCCGGTGCGCCTGACAGGAACGCTACGGTACCTAGGCCCGGGGGGCAGTTATCCAAACGTCGCCATTATTGAGATCGAGGGTGGCAGCTTCGTCATGATCACGCCTGCATACATGCAATTCACCGAGCCCGAGCAGTTGCGCTTCGGGCCCTTGGACCCAGATAGTTTTGAGGTCTTCGTGGTCAAGTCACGGGTGCACTTCAGGCGAGGCTTCGATGAGACTGGGTATGCCCCGTCAATTGTCGTCTTCGAGGCGCCTGGGCCCTGGGTGGGAACCACACGACTTGATGGTCTCGACTATCAGCATGCACCGATCGACCGTCTCTATCCGTTCGGCAGCCCAGACGCCGGGCGTTGGCCGCAGTGACCGGAACAATGTCCGGTAGCCTAAGCACGCTACCGCCGAGACCGTCAATGTCTGCACGGCTCTGCCGTCGACAACCAGTCCACTGTTAATTCAACGCAACGCTTATGCTAGTTTGAGCCTGTGGTACCGGCCGGTTTTACAAGATTATGGGAGGCTGTGATGTCGCAACGTGGCACTTTTCGGCTCATTGCCCTAACTATCGTAGCCATCGTACTGTCCGCCGGCCCATGGGCGGCAACACTTTCGACAGGCACCCCCTTGGGCAGGCAATTGCCCAAGGACCCGGCGGAGGCGATGGCCTTTTTTGAGGGTGACGTAGAGGAATGGGGCAATGGCCCGGTTAACTACCTGTTCCTCCCCGAAGAACTGGAAGAATGGAAAGAACTCGAAACCAACGAAGAGCGCCGTGATTTCATCCAGTGGTTTTGGGACAGACGAGATGACGACCTGCGCGACTCCCAACATCCGTTCAGAGAAGGTTTCTACACGCGGGTCGCCCACACCAACCGGCGTTTCTCCGAATTTCCGCGCGGCTGGAGGTCGGATCGTGGTCGGGTTTGGATTGTTCTAGGTTCTCCGGACAGCGCCACGACCGACTTCGCTACCGACTTTTCTGCTGAACTGGAGATATGGACCTACAACACCTATGGTGGAATTTTGCGATCTGCGGCCGTCATCACTGGGGAGGCCAGCGCCCTGGGTGAGATGCAAATCGCATTCATCAATCTAGGTCCAGGCACACGCGAAATTTATGGGGGTGTCGGACGTGGAGGCTGGCCCCACTACTTGTACAGAGCGTTCGAGATCGTCAGGAAAGCAGTAGTCCTAAATCCGACGCTGGAAAGGCAGCAGTGAGACTAGTCTGGCAAGGCGTTGGCGTGATTGGTCGGCGTGTCGGTAACGCTCACTAGCCATAACGCGTGCAGGCCCAACGTTGCCGAAGTCGTGTCCTACCTGCGCTTCGGTTCCCGCATTTCCTGGCGTAGCGCATCCAGAAACGGCTCTGGGACAGAAAAATCCAAGTCCTGAGCATGGTGGACGTGCTTCCAGGAATCGGCATACTCCTCCCCGCCATACAGGGATACCGCGAGCCTGAAGTGAGCATCAGCGTTATCTGGTGTTAGTCGAACGACCTCCCCATAGGCCTTGACCGCCTCATCGACGTCGCCCAGCTGCCCCCAAATAATTCCAAGGGCATAGTGCGGCCCCGCGGCCTCAGGGTTGATTTGCACCGATTTTTCCAGAGCGGTAACGGATTCTTGGACCCGGCCCTCTGTAGCCAAAACGTTGCCCAGTGCCAGGTATGCCTCGGCATGACCGGGGTCAACTTCCACCGCACGTTGCAGCGCCGCTATACATTCTTCTATCCGCCGTTTCCCGAATAATGCCTGGCCAAGCCTAAAGTGCGCTTCGGCATACTCAGGATCGAGCTGCACGGCCTCCCCGTACGACGAGATCGCATCGTCAAGTTGCGCTAAGTTCCAATGGACAAGCCCTTTATTGAAATACGCTTGGCTCATCTTCGGGTCGAGTCTGAGGGCGTTTTGAAAGGACTCTAATGCTTCCTCAAACTTGTCCTCGCCGATTAGCTCAACGCCGCGAGCATTGTGTTGCGCCGCGTTCATCCCGCCTTTTCCACGCCGTTGGCCTCGTTGCTCTTCGCCCGATGCCGTCTCGGCTAAGACCCCACCAGTGGCAACAAGCAGTGCCAGCACTAAGGCAAACCGCTGTCCACGCAATGGGAAAAACCGCAGGGTGGCTCTGTGATCGTTCGGCATTGTCTAGTCGTTCCGTGTCCCCGGCAGCCCCACATTCGGCGAGCCGCACCGTTCCGGCATCATTGATGCCTCAAAAAAACACGCGCGCCGTACACAAGGCACGGCGCGCGCGTTGTCAAAACCGCCCTGGCTAGAAGGTAAACCTAGTCGTGAGCTGTACAGCCGCAGCTGACTGCCGGCTACGTCCCTCTAGGAAGTTCGGGTTCCACTCTTGGTTGGCACCCCTGTAGTTGTACTGCTGGAAATCACCCCAGTTGAAGGGGTTGAACATTTCTGCAGCTATCTCAACGCGGCGTGAAGGACTGCCGAGCTCAAACTCTTTTCCGAGTTTGACGTTGAGGAACATTGCATCCGCAGCCTTGATCTGACCTTCGTCGCGGGTTGGGTACTTAAACCGCACGGTGGTGGCCAGCGGGTTCGACTCCTTGTTGCCAGTGGACGATACGACCGTCGAGGGTCCAAAGACCGGATCTGGCGAATCGAGCCTGGTCATGATGTTGCCCGACCAGGGACCAGCCTGGATGCTGAAGCTACCAGTGGCAACGATACCGAAGGGCGCGTAATACGTGCCGCCAAACCGCAGGGAGTAATTCCTCCAGGTCGGGCAGTAGGTCGAGGTAGAACCACCACCGTAGCTGTTGTCATCACGCCGGCCACGCGGCATCCAGATGCACTTTGAGTTGGCATACGCGTCTGGCTGGATATAGCCCGCCGGATCGGTGGGATTCCAGGTGCCATCGAGATGCTGCCACTGGCGGTTGATACCGGCCATGAACTGCCAGTTGTTGCTCATCCGCTTTGCGATGGTGATCTCTATGGCTCGGTACTCGAGCGTGTCCCAGGTGTTGTTGCGCAGCTGATTGATTCGGCCCTCGTCCGGGTCAATCTTCCCCCATCCGCCAAAGGGCTGGTTCGGTCCACTCGGCCAGTAACCATTGATGTCATAGTCTGCGTAACGATGCTTGACCGAGCGGGCAACGAAAGCAGCGTCAACAGCGATGTCGCCAGCGAACTGCTTGCGCACCCCGATGATCGCCTCATCCGTATAAGGCTGATGCAGGTCAGCAGCGATCCGGGACTCTTCAAGCTGTCGTGTCCCCTCTGCCCGGAAGCGTTCGGTCTCGAAAACGCCGTCTAGGTTGTTGTCATACTGACGGAGTCTCGAAACGTTACCGCCAACCGATACGTTGGTCGAGTAGTCGCGACCGTTCATCTGCTCATGGACCCTGTTGAGGCTTCCACGAAGAACAGTCGTGCCATCGTCGGTGAGCGAGTAAGCGAAGCCAAACCGCGGTCCGATCGCCACATCATTCATCCTGTCAAAGTCGAAGATGTTGTCGTGGCGGTTAATGAAGTCAGCACGGACACCGATATTGACCGTGAGGTCGGGAATCGGGTTCCAGCTATCCTGCAGATAGACCCCAATGTCGCGGTCGACGTTGTTTACCCGTTCAAGAACCGTCGGAGCGTAGGTCTCACGGAAGAACGGAATCGTACCCGCAGATGGGTTGTCTTTATCTATCCAGACACGATGCTCCGTTGTGAAGCCACCGTTCATGTAATTGAGCGTGTCGTGCCTGGTTCCGCGGGCGAAGAACAACCCGGTTTTGAACTCATGCGACCCACCCATGTCATCGACGAAGTAGTTAACGTCCGCCTTAGCCTGGTAAAAGGTGGAAGGGCCAACGGTGGCTGTCGTGCGGTTGCCAGCCAGCACCAGGACACCGGTACCCGTAATCAGCCCACTCGATACATATGTGTCTTCGTGGATGCTGATCTGCGGACCGGTGAGTCCATAACCAGACAAAGCTTCAAGCGAGGAGTACGACGAGGTCCTGTTGTTGAAGGAGAGCACGATCTCGGAGCTGAGATTGCCACTGTAGATCGAGGTTAGCTTCGCACCGAATAGGCTGCCACCAGTGTTGCGGTAGTTGAACCGCTCTGCGTGGTGCTCGCGATCTCCCGAGGCGTCGAGAAGGTCGTACTGGTAATAAGCGTTGAGCATATGAGTATCACTCAGGGATGCAGTAATTTTCGCGTACGGGAAGAAGCCGTTGTAGACGTTATTAAAGGGCTCAAAATTCGGATTGTATTGCTTGAGAAACACCACATCTCGCTCGGTGCGCCCAATGCCCGCCTCGTTGGATGCCCACCTGCCCGAGGTGAAGAACCAAACCTTGTCCCTCTTGATCGGTCCGCCAAGCGAGAAGTCGATTTGGTTGTTCTTGTGCACCGTCGGCGACGCTTGGCCTCCAGCCGGTGTGTTGTCACCGTTCCAACTCATCGGTTGGAGGTTGTTGGCGAGAGAGCCGTGGAAATCGTTACCACCGCTCTTGGTAACAATGTTGATCTGCAGACCGGTACCCATCGGTGAGGCAGCATCGACACCGCCGCTACGTACCTCGATATCGGCGATCATGTCGGTGCTCATCTGCAGGTAAGTAGGCTGGGAATCACGATACCCAACAGCACTCTGTCCCTCGACCTGGATGACGTGGGCAAAGTGCTCTGTGGCGTGGCCAAAATAGACCATACGACCACTGCCGTCATCAAACGGCCGGGCGTTAACGCCGGGGGTCATCTCAAGGAAATCTGTCCAGTTCTTGCGACCCTGAACCGGCACAGCTCGCTGGAATTCACCGTCGATGTTGAACACCTGTCCGGGGTTGGCAATATCGATCATCGGAGTATCACCGGATACCGTAACGGTTTCCTCGATTCCACCGAGTTCTAGGCTGACGTCAATACGAAAGGTGTTGCCAGCACGGGCAGCAATTCCTTCACGGACGATCGTCTTGAAGCCCGCTAATGAGTACGTAATCGTGTACTCGCCTGGCGGTAAGTTCACCAAACGATAACGGCCGGTTACGTCACTGTAGGCAACGCGACTACCCAGCATCCCTTCACTCTCTGCAGTAACCGTAGCTCCAGGAATTGGTACCCCGTCTGGGTCAGAGGCGTACCCAATGATGGTGCCGCCGCTTTCCTGTGCGGACGCGAAACTGACAAAGAAGAATGAAACAAAGACAACAGCAAGAACAGAACGCAGAAAACTGCGAGGCATTAGTTCCTCCAGACGATATGAAAAGCCGCAAGGGCCACAGAATTCCTCACCACATTTATCACAGATTTAAACTTAATAGTCACACAACCACAGGACACATAATCAAGTCAAGTGTAAGTCTTCGACCTCCACTTTATGGACTCCAGCCAATTATACCAAAACAATTACGCTCTTATAGCACCTTCAGCAATCAAGGCCGCGCTCGGCAGCGTCTCGATATTCCAGCAGAGGTCCAGAAGCTGCCGTACCTGGTCTGACGGCAGAACACCGTCAGCAAGGCCTATGAATTTCGCTTCCAGGTCAGCGTCGGTCATCGGATTCTCCACGCTGCCGATTGCATGCTCGATGAACTTCTCCAAACGACGGCCATCCTTCAGGGTAATGGCGATCCCTGCCTGGTCCTCGTGGATGTCAGGGTCAACGACTGCAGCAACGCGGTCACGCAACGAGACGGTAACCGGGTTGCGGACGGACTCATCGCTGAACTGTTGCACTCCACCCGCTCCATCGATGATCGCAGCGGCGGCCGCATGATAAATACTGAACTTGCCCTCGAGGCCGGTCTGCGGTGTTTTCTTCCCCGTTAACTGCAGCACCAGCGGATGTACCTGCAGTTCGATGCCTTCGATCTGGTCGGCTGTTAGCCCGTGCTCGTTTCGCAATTGAATGCAGCCATCGATTGTTGGGTGGATCACAATTCCGCACGCAAAAGGCTTGTACGCATTGAGCAACACCTCATAAGTCTCACCCAGTCCTTCCGTAATCTCTGAATAGTCCGGGTCTCTGCTAAGCACATTGGCCCATCCGTTGCTGGCCTCGAGGACCTCTTCAGAGCTGGTGTAATCGTGCGAGGCCAAAAGAGCTGCGGTAAGACCGCTTTGCGCCGCTCGGCCCGGATGAAAGGGCTTAGTCATTGTGCCAAACATCACCTTCAAGCCTACCGGCTGCGTTGCGGCAAGCCCGAACGCCCACAGCATTTGCTGTTCGGTCAGACCAAGCAGTTTGCCGGTAGCCGCCGCTGCGCCAAACACCCCTGCGGTCCCAGTAATGTGCCAACCCATGTCATAGTGCGTGGGATACACAGCGTTGCCGATTCGGCACTCCGTTTCGATGCCGAGCACTAGCGCGTTGAGAAAATCACGGCCGGAGACTGGTCGATACTCGGCTAGAGCCAATATTGCCGATGCGACCGGGCCCGCCGGGTGGATTACGGTTTTTAGGTGCGTGTCATCGAAATCGAAAACGTGTGAGCTGATACCGTTCATCAGCGCTGCATGAAGTACGTCCATGCGCTCGCTGCGCCCAAGCACGCTCGCTTGAGCAGGGCCCGAAAACGGGGCGAGTGCACCCATGGCGTTATCGACTGTCTCGTGCCCCGACCCGCCTACCGTGCAGCCGACCCAGTTCAACATGGTACGCGTCGCTTCCTTACGAACGTTTTCAGGCAGGTCCTCTGTACGCGCCGAGACAACGTAGCGGGCAAGGCTCCGGGTCACATCTTTCGCGGGCTGGGTATCACCCTGAAGTGGGACGCCACCGCTCTTGCTATCCGCCTTGGCGCTGGCAACCAAGCTACTAGCTTCGGCGCTTGAGACCAGGCCGGTGAAGGTCAAAGCACGAACGAAACTGCGGCGGTCAAGCTGAAACATATTTGGGTCTCCTTGGATAGGGTATTCAGGGCAACGACAACCAAAAACAAGGGGGAATTGTGCCCCTCGGCCGTTGCGCTTGCAACGATGCTGTCACCATCTCGGACACGTCACTACCGTCTTGCAGGCACAATGGGCAGGACCACATGGGATGGGTAAGCGGCATCATGATAGATCGAATTGTCGGCCACTATCATTCGCCGGTGCTTCCCAAGTGCCTCCCCGGTGTTCGGGTTCACGTCGAATCTAGGAAAGTTGCTGCTCGAGATATCAATCCTGATGCGGTGTCCCTTCTTGAACACGTTCCCCGTTGGGAATGGCTCGATTACGAACTCGTAGACATCGCCGGGAATCATGAACTCCTGTTCTTCAGGAGAATTCCGATACCGGGCCCGAATGATGCCGTCAGTCAAGTTCATGTCGAAACCGGACGGGAAGTCTTGGCTCGGAGGGTAAACATCGATCAATTTGGCCGTGAAATCCGTATCGACCGCCGTAGATGCTGCGTACAACGTTACGGTGATCGGGCCCACCACTTCGACATCTGCCTCGAGCGGCTCCGTCTGGAACACCACCACATCGGGCCTGGCCTTGAGTGGCAAATAAGGAGGCTTCGACCCGTAGAACCCATTCTCTGATCCGCCACGGAGGCTCTTAAATTCCCTGGTGCGCTGATCGTAAGGGCCCCTCTTGAGAGCGCCAGAGAATGATCCGCCGATCGTAGGCACCGGATCTTGGGGATCATATCGGTAGGTTGTCGGTGTAACGTCCGAGACGGGCGCCACCTTACCCAAGGTTCCGTCATTATGGAAGTAATATTTCACGAACTCCGTGCTCGGCAGCGGCCATTCCGTTTCCTCTCGCCAATAACCACCGTGATACAGCCTGCCGTTTTCGTCCTTATGGCCATCCCCGGTTCCCATCACAAACAGTCTGATAGACGGCCAATCGCCAACACCTGTGGCTACACCTTTCAGGTAGTGGTCGAACCAGCGTAGATGGAATTCGCGGCCAAAATCGAGAATTGCGGCTTCGGATCCGAACTCCACGTCGCCGGAGCTTGAGCGGGTATTGCCACCATGGTCCCAGGGACCCATTAGCAGCTGTATCGGCGACTGCTTGGTCCTAGCGAGGCCAACATAGTTGGCGACCGTGCTCCCGGCATAAGTGTCGTACCAGCCGCCAACGTGCAGCATCGGGATGTCTGACGTTCCGGCGTAATAGTCCTGCCAGTTGACACCTAAACCCATCCAATACTCGTCATAATCCCCGTGCGTCAACATTTCCAGGATGTAGTTCTCGAACTCGGGCGCCACGGACAAGGGGTTAAGCCCTTTCCTGAGCGGCATAGCCGCGAACCACTTCTCGACCGGTTCAGCTTCCATCATGGCTCTTACAACCGGGTCATCCGATTCCGCAGCAACCTGGCTCCAGGCCCAACCAACCTGCTGTCCTAACTCGAACGCACCGTGGTTGCGGACTTTGATTTCCCACCCGTTGTGGAGACCTCCAAAGTTGAGCACAAGAGTTTTGAGATTGGCGGGATTCATCTTGGCGGCATCCGCCTGTGTGTGTGCTCCGTAAGAAGTGCCCCACATACCGACTTGACCATCCGTGTACGGCAGGTCCCCAATCCAATCGATTGTGTCGTACCCGTCGCGGGCGGTGACGTGATCGTACTTACTGAACGTCCCTTCCGATTTATATGTCCCGCGGATGTCCTGCAGAATCACGATATAGCCGTGACGGACGAAATACTTGGCACTCTCGCCGCGCCCCTGGCCCTCCTTGCTATATGGGGTCCGCTGCAACAGGATCGGAAGCTGGTCTTCTACCGGTTCACCGTTCAGGGCTGGACGATAGATGTCGGTTGCAAGGTTGACACCGTCCAGCATTGGAACCATGACGTCTTTGTCAAATAAGACCGCTTCGTATGAAGAGCCACCCTGGCCTGATGCAGACGCATCCGCAATCAAACTCGGTATGTGCTGAGGCATCAGTACACTGGCTAAGGACACCGCTGCCGCCATCAGCAGCAAAGCACCGACAGTCAGTTTCAGCCGGTGGTTGCCATGCTCTAACCCACCCTGCCCGGAATCCACTACGCTTGATTCACTCATGATCGACATTCTCCTTAGCTAACCCTTGCCTCAAGGATCAGCCGTACGAGCTCGCCAAATTCCGAAGAACTGACTCTATTTTCACTGATATCGGTATTAACCCGGTGCACGATGACCAGATCATAGGCTGGCACCACCAGAATATAGTGACCCCCTGCTCCACGGGCGGTGTACCCACCATCGGACAGATCCACGCCCGGTAGGTGCTTGCCGTTTGCCGCAACCCACCACATATAGCCATAGCCGCCTGAGTCGCCGGCGTCCGAGTAGGAGGCAACCGTCGCCCGGATCCAGTCACGGGGAACAATCTGTTCGTCGTTCCAAGTTCCTTCACGGAGAAAAAGCAGGCCAAAACGAGCCATATCCCGAGCGGTCATCCGAAACGGGTAGGCAGGATGAACTGAGTCCGCCCCCGCGACGTAGGCACCGTCCGCTGGCTCATAATCCTGCATACCAATACGGTCGGCGATGTGGCGGCCGAACTCGCGGTGGATGTCCGTCTTGGTGAGGTTCCTGAAGATCGTGCCTAGGGTGTTGAAGTCCCAGTTGTTGTAGTACCAAAAGGTGTCAGGCTCGTGACTGTGCCGCGCCGGCCGCCGCGCAGCCATGCCCGCAGTCTCGTACAGCGCAGGGTGGTACACACCCGAGCGAGCTTTGAGCAGCATGTGCACTGTTGCGCTCTTCTCTAGTTCACTAAGTGAGGGCTCATTATCGTCGATGCCGAGTGACTCCATCGTCGCATCGAGGTCAATCTCACCCGCGGCCACGTGGATCCCGTACATCGCCGCGAGGAAACTCTTGCGGATCGAGTGGATGTTGAACTTGCGTTCGGTCTCACCCCACTGATCGACAATGATGCCGTCAGCGACAATCATGACCGCCGCGGTGTTGATTGTCTCCGTGTAGGCTTGGGCGGCCGACAGCGCTTCGGCTGAATAACCGCTGTCCTCGGGCGTAGCGGCAACCTCCCACGACTCGCCAGGCGTCGGAGATGCGGCCGCTACAGTGTCGATCGCGGACTCATCGGTTGGCGACGTCGCGGCCGCGCACGCTTGACCAAGCGCGGCAATCAGCAGAACGAGGCCGGCAACTTTAAGCCTACCGTGAGCCTTTGGAGCCTTTAGGAATCCGATCTGTCCAAATAACAACCTTTTCATCCCTGTATAGAACACCAACATTGTCAGGACCGCTACTAAACCGTTTACTACGTATGACATAGAGAAGCTCCTCTGAAAGACACGCCGGGAACGCCTTTTGGGGGAATACTCAACAGGACTCAAACACCTGAACTCTATGACGATATTGGACGAGTTTCCCTGGAAACAAGGCAATTCTCGCTGAGTACCTCAAATCACCGTCTCTCGTTCAATTCCGGTACCTATTCAGGCATCAGCGCACCGCCACTTCAGGAGGTCGAAGTTCGTTCCATCGGTTAATAAACGCCACAGCCGCGTTCACCATGACCTCGGTTGAGATGCGACCCCGCTCCACTGTTGACTCGCTCAGGTCACGTTCGCCCCACACACCATTCGTTGACATCTCATCGGACGATGTTCCCTTGCCGGTGGATGCGTCTTTGAGTCCCTCTGCCAGGAAGAGTGCGAGGGCCGTGGGGTCCCCGGCGACCACTTCGGGGAGCATTGCCTCTAGGTGATCCGGTAGCGTCAGTTCGGCGTTAATAGCTGCAGCCATGTCGACGAGCTCCGGAATGAGGTACATCGAGGTTGATGTCTCGTTTGTCCCGCCGTGTCGATCGAGCACTCGTTCTGATGGCCGGGCTTCAGTGTCACCCGCTACCGCTTCCCGGTCCTGAAACGGACCGAGGACGGCACCTAAATCAACAGCTATCCCTGCAGTCTCCTGATTGATGCGATCCACAATGAACGTAGTAATCGCCCGGTTGCCCCCATGTGCGTTCAGGATCAGGAAGCGCTTGAAGCCGTGGTGTATCAAACTTTTCACCGACTCAACGTAGACCTCCTGAACGAGCGTGGAAGGAAGTGTGATCGTCCCCTCGAACCCCATATGGTAAGGCGATTGTCCGGGGAGGAGAATGGGGGCGACCAGGACGTCGGCCTGCTGAGCGATTAACTGGGAACGCGTAACACCATTCAGGTAATCCGTCCCGATGGGCAGATGGAGCCCGTGCTGCTCTAGGGAGGCCACGGGAATGATGACCATATCCGAACGGGTCCGGAGATCCTGCACTTCGGGGGCAGTCATGTGCGGCAAATAGTGCGTGATCTTCCCCGTCGTGGGCAGAACAGATTGCTGGGCGTTCACACCCGGTGCCGTCAACGTGAACACGACGAGTACGAAGAGTGTGCGGATCGTCATGGTCAGGGCCGAACGATTCATGAGTCCCTCCAGGAGCGTTTGTAGGAGTGTCGTGGAAACTACTATCTGCATACATCTACCACATCGTAGAAACTAAGACAGAAGGTGTTGGCATTCATCCCGGCGCCGGTATTACCACTGAACAGTGGCAGATTCTGGTGCATTCCTGGGGAGCCTCTGCCACCTGCGAAGCGAATCGAACTGACCCGGAATCTGTCGCGCTGACAGCCTACCGTGCTGTGCTGACCTCCTGCCAGAGACGGAAGAAGTTGCCGCCCATCGCTTTGCCGACCTCGTCGTCGGTGTAGCCGAAATCGAGCAACCCATCGATGATGGCGCGAAAGTTAGCCTCGTCACCAAAAGCGTCAAGGTAACTCATGCCGCGCAAGTCGGAAGCGATCGCGACATGGTCGATGCCAACGAGCCGCTTGACGTGATCGATATGCCGCACCATCTCCTCAATGGTCTCAAGGTCGGCGGTCGGCCAAATCCCAATAACGCCACCATCAGCTCCAATCGCACGTATTTCCTCGTCCTCAAGGTGGCGGTCTTTGTCTAAGCGTGCTTTGACTCCCGTGTGGCTAAACACGATCGGATGCGACGAAATCTCGATCGCATCGACAATCGTCTGAGTGTTCGCGTGGGCCAAGTCGAGAACTATTCCCAGCCTGTTGGCCTCGCGCACGATATCGCGGCCAACGTCGCTCAGGCCGCCTTCGTCGTAAGGCGGCGTCTGATTTGAGCCGAGTGTATTGTCAACAAAGTGCATCAGCTGTACCAGGCGGACACCACGACGGTACAGATCGCGGAGGTTCTCGACGCTGCTTTCGAGTCCGTCAGCACCCTCTAGGGCCGGCATGAACGAAACCCGCCCGCTCTGCTTGGCAGCCAGCACGGCTTCGGGACTCGACGCGTGAACCGCGTCCCCAGCATCGATCGTTCGCTGTACGCGCGCTAGCCTGTCGAGGGTAAAGGCAAAAGCTTCCCCGGGAGCAATCGGGTACACGTCGTTACCTCGCAACCGCGGCACTTCGCTTCCGTCGGGCTTCACATATCCACCCTGGAAGGCAGCATCGGTACTGACGTTACAAACCACAAGGTCGATCAGCCCGCGTCGATAAAGGGCGACTTCTTCGGCACCGATGCGCTCAACGTTAGCCCGATGGAAGCGACTCGGGTGAGCGTGTATGTCTGCAAAGACATAGCGCTCGTGGATCGCGGCGATGCGTTGCTCCCGCTCCCGGGACATGTCTTGTAACCGTGGCACGGAACCTTCACCGTTTTCACCGGCGGCGCCATGCACCCAGTTCTCGTGTACCAGTTTCTGATTCGCCGTTTCGTAGATACGAACGGGGGCTTCCTTCGCTTGCACACTCGAAGAGAGCGGTAGGCAGACTAGAACACAAACCAGGGGTGATAGGAGGAACTTGTTTGTCCACATTTGCCTCTCCTTTATCAGAAGGTCGAGAGCCACTCCGAGATCGTCGGCCAGTAATAGATGCCCAGAATAATCACGGCTGTCTCTATCACGGCGAGGGTAATCAAAACCTGCTTCATTTACTTTGGCTTCGCTCTAGAGTACCGAAATCGAACTCGAAGTACACCGGTCGAGGTAAGCGCTTTGAGGACCTAGGCCACCTCGTCACCACTGACCTAGCCCGGCCCTAAGTCAAGGGCCTTGATCACCAGCCGATCGCGCAAGAACAGGGTTGTTCCTACGAGTGTCGGGGCCGTCCAAGATCTTCCTGTTAAGACTTCAGCACGCGAGTGGACCGTCATACCTGTGGGAGAGACTTGGGCAAGTACCAGGTTCCCGTCTTCATCGAGGAGTATTAATTTGCCGTCCGCGTACAACAGATGTGCGCGTGAAAAACCACGCTCCTTCCATGCGGCAGTGCCACTGCGAAGATCGAGGGCTGTGATGAAAGCAGGTCCAAACCCTCCGCTACTTCCATAGATGAAATCACCCAGTCGGATAGTGGTTCCGTACATGACCAGCATGTCACGGGTGAACCACTCTTCTTTCACCATGGTGCCATCGCTTGTCCTGTCCAGCCGCAATCCTCGACTGCCACCGTTATAGGCCGATGAAACGAATAGAAGGTCGTCATCTCCCCAGCTCGGGGTCATGTTGTTCATGTCGCCATCAGTGTCGTGCGGGTGGCTCCAAAGGATTTCTCCGGTGTCAGGATTGAGCCCGTTAATTGTTTGTCCGCCGACAACCACCAGCTGTGTCTGCCCTGCAAGATCTATCAATATCGGTGAAGAAGGAGAAATCAGAAAGTCGCCACTTTTCCACACGAGAACACCGTTGTCCTGGCGAAATGCCATGACAGATTGGTCATCGCCACCAGCCGTTACGATTACGGTCTCCCCGTAAGCCAACGGGCTGGCTGCGTAGCCAGCTGTTACGGCAGGGCGTATTAACGTCGGAGGGGCACCGTACTCAGTGACTAGGTCGTGCGACCAGAGAAGTTTGCCGGTTTGCTTGTCAAACCCGTGAATTTGCTTGTTGGTACCGGCGGTAAACAAACGATCTCCAACCACCAGTGGGGTCGAGTGGGGACCGGCGCCGAAGCGAA
Organism: uncultured Acidobacteriota bacterium; assembly: GCA_964455175.1. GTDB lineage: Bacteria > Acidobacteriota > UBA890 > UBA890 > UBA890 > UBA890. The sequence goes on from CAYVUW010000044.1 coordinate 15,568, forward strand.
AATTAAGCGGTTGCGCTGCATACGAGTACTCCCAAAGGGTTTCGCCAGTGGTTGCGTCGAGCGAAATCACTGATTCCATCGCGGCAAACTCACCGCTTCGCGATCCTTCCCTCTCGGGTCGATACATTGTGTAGAGTCGCCCATTTTCAACGATGATCGTCGAGTGACCATTGCCGAGCGGTCGACTCCAGAGTTGCCGTGGACCGGTGGCAGGCCAGGAATCAGCCAGGCCGGTAGCGTCGGATATGAAGTTGCGATGTGGTCCACCCCACTGTGTCCATTCTTGCGAGGTCTCAGTCGCAAGAACCTGACGCGCCTTTGGATTGGCGACTAGTTCGCCCCCCAAATTTGCTTGGGTTTGGCTCAGCGCTATCACCGAAGTGAGAATCAAAAACAACGGAGCCGCTAGCACCGACTTGCCCACTTTGCCCCGTGGAACACATAACACTAATCGGACGATTCTCATGGGGGACATGATTACATATCCGGAATGTTCTCCGAGCAAAAAAGTGTGGGAGTAAGCCTGTGCAATGTGCAGGCTTACTCCCACTTAGCCTCTGCCGTCCGTAGTAGATTCGGACCACTTGAGACCGGATCAGGGACTACCGACTTATTTGTTTTAAAAGTCCAGTTGCACTCCTGCGACCAGTGTCCGGGGCAGGCCTGGCCGTGCTCCATATGGCCGACGCGCGACAATATAGGCGCTGTTCGTAAGGTTCTGTACAGCGCCAAACACTGCTACGCCCCTACGCAAGTCCACTTCGGTAGAGAAATCCCAGACGAAAAAGCTGTCGGTTCCGACCAATGCGTCTATCGGCCCTTGGGATGCCGTGGTCCGCATCTGACTGTTATAGCTGGCATCGAGGCTAGCTCGCCATGAAGAAAGCTCAACACCCATCCCGAGAGCGAATTGATGCTCCGGAAGGTAGGGCAATTTATCGCCTACTTCCACAGTGCCCCAAGGCCCGTACTTGCTGTCGAACGAGTTTTCGAAAGAAGCGTCTGTGTAAGTGTACGTGCCACGCATTGGTATGGAGAGAATGGGGCTATCAGGAAGGGTAATCTGGTAGCTTGCTGTCGCTTCGAGGCCACGCACCCCAACCTCACCGCCATTGTAGAGATCTCCGGTTCCCGTACCTCCCGAAGCTAGTGTGTCGGCTCCGAGGAGGTTGGAGTAATCGTTTAGGAAAGTGGTTAGTTCAAACCCGAATCCACGGCGATCGAACCGCGCACCAAGTTCGTAGTTGATGCTTTCTTCCGCCTCTGTGAATTCAGTAGTTCCCGGGCCGGGCGGGGCAAAGCCTTTATGCACTCCGCCGAAGATTCTCATCTCGGGGCTAATGTCATAGCCGAGTCCAATGCCTGGGACTGCAATGGTGAGTTCGTTAGTACGTACACGTGTTGGAGACGAGCGGCTCGGGTCCGTTTTCGAGTAATCAGTACGAACCAACTCGATTGATTCGAAACGAACACCTGGAACTATGCTCCACCTCCCCCATTGAATCTGATCCTGAACGAAAACGGCCCAGGCTCTTGCGTCGCTGATCCGGTTACTCTGGCTTCCAGCAGCCCCTCTCTTAGTAAGAGACATCAAGCCATCAACCATTTGGTAACCGTCCTCGTGCTGTAGGCGGTCTTCCTGATCTTCGTGGTAGCGAAGCCCGAACTCAACTTGGTTAGTTGCAGCCCCGATGCTCGGTCGCCACCCTAAGACAGTCTGTACTCCTTGACCGTAATAGTTGCGACTGTTTGCTCGGAGCTTTAGATCGTTGACGTCACTATTTGAACCTTTCGCAATGGCGAGCACATCTGCGTATTTCTCAGGATCACCAAACATTTTGGAAAGCTTGGTGCCAGCAATACTTTGGAGTTTGTACCAGTTTCGAAAAAAATCGTTACGGTAAGCGACCGCAGTAAAGTCGATGCTGGAAGTAAGGGACGCAAAATATCGCAGCTGATATTGGTCGTGTTCGGAACGAAAGACGTCCTCTTGAGATGCGGCGTAACGTCGCAGAGGGTCGGTGCGGAAATCGTCGTCCGTAAGCCCTAAGTAAGTCTCGTCGGATACTTGTTTAGTCTTGCCCAGTTTTACTTCGAGGGATTGATAAAAGGATGCGTCCGGATCCGAATTGAGGCGAAACTTGGCCATATAATCCTGGATCTCGTGACCAGTATCGCCGCCGTTGTCGAGTTTCTTGAATCCACCGGTCTGAATCTGATACGTCTCAAGGAGCCATCCGTAATTTCTTTGTGAGTCGCCGACTTGTAGTTGCAATCGGCCAGTACTGTGCTCTCCGCCCGCTATACGCGCATTGATGCCCAGGTCGCTAGGTATTGGCGTCGACACCAAGTTCAGGGCGCCACCATTGGTGCGCGGGCCGTACTTTATTTGGCTTGAGCCTTTACGGACTTCGATCGCGGACATACGGCCTGCTGTAGGGAAGTAATATGCAGAGGAGGCGGCGTAGGGTGCCGGCGCAATCAGCACTCCGTCCTCCATAAGTGTGATCTTTGAGCTTCGCTCAGCCCCACTGCCGCGGAGCCCTATATTGGGTCGCAAGCCGAAGCCATCTTCATCTTGTATGTTCACCCCCGGCACTTGACGGAGAATTCGGTGAATATCACCGAAGAGCGATTTTTTCGCGTCCATTTGTGAACGAGTTATGAAATGAGCTGAGCCCGGGATATCACGAATTGCAGCAGGGTCCCCAACCACCATAACGCGTTCCTTGATGGTCAACTCTGCCTTCTCTTGCTGGGTCTTTGGTGGGTCTGGTTTCGTATTTTGTTGGCCAGCCTTTTCTTGGGGATCCTGGTACTCAATACCCATGGCTGACGAAATGAGGTTAGGAGCAAGTGTGGTCGATAGAAGGAAGGTCATTAAGACGAGCACTTGTCGACCGCGTACTAGTCCTGACCGTGCTGATTCGGGATAGATCACTGTAGATACTCTCGTTGCTTCGGCAGAGGCCGATGAAAGAATTATGTGAAACGAAAAGATAACGCGATTGAGACTCGTTCTCAATCCAAACTAAGAAGAAATATTGGACAGATCATTTGCCAAAGAAGTCCAGGCAGAGCCGCCTAGTCTGAGCCTTCCTCCATGTCGTCGAAGTGTTCGGCAAACCATTCGAACATACGCTGCCAGTGGTCAACAAAGTCCTCTGCGGTACTAGAGCGACCTGCCCCGTGCCCACCAGCGGTGTAATGCACCCATACGACTTCTTTCCCGAGACGGCGCAACGCGTAGTACATCTCTCGTTGGTTCGTCGCCGGCACGTTCCAATCGCCTTCTCCCGAGAGCATCAGGAGTGGTGTTTTAATTCTGTCCGCAAACATCACCGCTGAGTGCTCTACATACTTGTGGGGTTGTTCCCAAAGCGTCGCGCCGATGCGGTCTTGACCGACCTCGGCCGCCGCGTAGTTCCGCGTCGTGATCTTCGGCGAATCGCCAAGGAACGAGATGATATTCACCTTGCCGGACACGTTCGCTGCGGCCGCAAAGCGATCCGTCTGTGTGATGAGAAGGTTGGTCGCGTAGCCCCCGTAGCTCTGCCCATAAACACCCACCTTGTCCTCGTCGACAAGGCCGCGTTCAATTAGCTTGTTTATCGCATTGGGGACTGCCTTTAGCCACGCTTCCCCCGGGTAGCCTTCCTCAAACCGAACGGATGGACGAAACCCGAACCAACCCTGGGCTGTGATTAGATTCATGTTCTCGTTGAACCCATTGTCGAAGAATTGTTCGTAGATCTCAGCAACTAGTGGATATGCTTGCCCCGCTTCGTAATTAATTGGGTAGTAAAGGATGCCGTACAAGGTATTGCCGTCAACGTCGAGGTACTCAACAAGTTCGGTGTTTGTCAGCGCGACACCACCAAGCTGCCTGTTCATCGAAGTCAGTTGCGTCGGCACAGGGTAGTCGGAACCTGCCACCCAGATCTCATTAGGTGAATTGCCGTCCGTCATCGCATACACGATGGTGCTGCCATCATCAGAGATGTGCCACGAACTATATAAACGCTCGTCGAGTACTAGTGTCTCTGCCTCCCCTGACTCGACATTGAGACGCTTCAAACCACGCTGCCAACGATCTCTTGCCGAATAACTGAAATAAACGTAGCGTCCGTCTTCGCTCCACGCCTGAATCTCACGCCGCGGGCGCTCTTGCTCCTCGTCCTCGAGCACGAGAAGGTCTCGCATGTCACCAGACTCAACATCCAGAACGTGCCAGCCTCGTTCTGATGTGAGCAGAAGCTCACTTCCAGATGAACTCCAGCGCCCAACGGAGAACTCCGGCAATTCGGTCTCAGTGTCGGTTATCCGATGAGCTTCAGTAACATCAACCGCTGCCTCTTCGCCAACGCCCATGACAAAGATGGATCCGTCCTTGACGTAGGCAAAGACATCGTTGGCCTCTGTCCAGGAAACGTTGGTGCGCTCCTCGCTGGGATCCATGAGAGAGGCTGACTCACCATTATTCAGGTCAAGCATGAGGAGCTCATAGTCAGTCCCGTCTCGACGCGTGTAGGACGTCTTTGTGCGCACTGCCGTCGAGTAGGTTATATAAGAACCATCTTCTGCAAAGCTCACGCCATGCGGGGTCACGTCGGCAAAACTCTAACTTAATGAGACGTCAGACAAAGAAACTAGCTCGGTGAATATTTGAATCGAGAAGTTC
>CAYVUW010000045.1:0-20025 GCA_964455175.1 uncultured Acidobacteriota bacterium
CAGGCGAACAGCCTTCGCCGACGCAGCCGCACCCAACCAAGCCTGCGCCATACGAGATGCAGGGGTTGAGCGAGGATGACCTTATCGATTACACCCCGGAACTTAGGGAAGCGGCGCTCGCGGCGCTGGAACCGTTTCATTGGGGGCCATTTTTCATGCCACCGTTGCACCGCGACAACGATCTCGGCAAGAGAGCAGCACTCTGGTGCCCTGGCGATGTAGGTGGCACCAACATCAACGGCACACCGGCGGTCGACCCAGACACAGGTATTCTCTATGTCACCTCGCAAAAAGCATGTTCGTCCCGGGTTATGGTACCGGGTGTCGAGGCTGATGCTCGGCGGCCGATGCAGACTGGCACAACCATCAATGCCTTTGCCGTGGGTGCTAGTGGCAGAGGCCCATCCATTCGTGGCCTTCCGGTGTGGAAGCCTCCCTACAGCAGGATCACCGCGATCGACATGAATACTGGCGAGCATCTCTGGTGGATACCTGTCGGGGATACACCCCAGAGGTACCTGAATAATCCGATGCTTGAGGGAATTGATCTTCCTGAGAGCACGGGCACAGGGCAACAGGCGGCTCAGCTTGTAACGACGAACCTGCTGATGTACACGGGCAACGGAACCGACGGCACGCCAAGGCTATATGCGGTTGATAAGTCAACGGGTGAGCGTCTTGCTGAGGTCGACCTTCCGGTCAACGTCCGATACGGGATCATGACTTATATGCATGCTGGTGAGCAGCACGTCGTCTTGCAGGCCAACAATAATTTAACAGCGCTGAAATTGCACTAAGCGCTATTGGGTTGTTGCGTGAGGCCATTTGGGACCAGTGTGACTCTGAGTCAGTCTCTGATCGGTGTATTGAAAACAACGGGCCGATCCAGTTGGTTGCCCGCAGCGCGTTGTTTCGATGATCTCCAACTTGTCTGTAATCTTCTGCTCTCTTCCAATCCTTTGAGTAACCGTGCGGCATCGTTACAGGATTCTTGATGATCTCTTCTCTTGTCCCACGCTCGGATTATCCAACCCTTGAGGAGAGCACTTACCTCAACCAAGCATCCCTAGGGCTTATTGGTCGACCGGCTGTTGAAGCGATGCACGGATTTCTCGATGACATTGCTCAGCATGGCAATCGCTTCATGTCTGACCAAGACGAAGTGGCCTACTTTGAATCATTGCGAACACATGCGGCGCAATTTCTGAGTTCCGATGCTGGTTGGATAGCCATTGTGGGCGGGGCAAGTGAGTTGCTGGGCCAATTGCCGTATCTGCTTGAGCCCGAATCTGGTAGCAGGGTCTTGGCAGTCTCTACCGATTTTCCGGCAGTTACCCGTCCATGGCTTCGCTTGGCTGAACGTGGTGGTTGCGAGCTTTGTTTCGTAGACGACGTTTCGACAGATGACTTAACAGACACTTTGATTGACGCTATCGATGAACGGACTTCGGTGTTGGCTGTGAGCCAGGTTCAATATGCGACGGGTTCGATACTAGACATCCCCCGCCTACGTGCGGCGACACGCCGTGTTGGTGCAAATCTGATTGTTGATGCTACACAAGCAGCTGGTGCGGTCTCTGTTGACGTTTCTACGTGGGGAGCAGAAGTCGTGGTATGTAGTGGCTACAAGTGGCTTGGTGGTCACGGCGGGGTGGCGATTGCTGCCGTATCGCCAAGTTTGCTTGTGGATAATCCGCCATTGCCTGGATGGATGGGTGCACCGGAACCATTCGGGTTCGATGCGACAAGCTTGCTGGTTGCAACAGATGCAAGGCGTTTCACCCAGTCCACAATGTCCTACGTTTCGATGGCTGGACTGACGGCTTCCTTGAACCAACTCCTATTATTAGAAGCTAAACGGATCGAAGCTCACGCGGAAGCCCTTGCATCGTTATTGGTCAACAAGCTGGCTGCTTCCGGCTGGCACCCCTTTCGTAACCCAGGCGATGCATCAGCTTCACCACACATCATCTCAATCGCCCATGAAACAAGAAATTATGAAGCCGCAACGGCCATGCTTAGAGAGCAGGGCATTGTTTGCGGCACCCGAGGCGGTCGGATTCGCGTTTCGCTGGCACCCTACAATGATGAAAATGACGTGCAGTTGCTGGTCGAGACTCTGGTGTCCTCATAGATGATGGGCCGATCAGATCTATGCTTTACAGAAATGTTTATGCCGTAATTGGCATCTAGCTGCAGAAAGTGCTTATTATTCCCACGCTCAGCTCAGGAGGAAAATATGAGAGCCATCAAGTTCTACGCCATAGTCGCCATCGTTGGGCTCGTGGGTGTGGCCTGTCAGAGTGCGCCGGAGGGTGAAGCAACAAACGCTTCGGGGGAAACTGTAACGCAGGTTGCCGAGGAAGCCCGACGCGTCGGCCTTGAAGAGCTTGCCGAAGTTTTCGCGGGCGATGAGGTGTTTTTACTCGACGTGCGTCGCCCGAGTGAAATCGAAGAGTTCGGTACGGTAGCGGGCTACACCAACATTCCAATTGATGAACTCGCGGACCGGCTCAATGAACTGCCTCGCGATCGACCCATTCTCACCGCCTGAAACGGCGGTGGCCGAGCCGCGCGTGCCGCGGCTTTATTGCAAGAAAACGGTTTCGAGGTGTATGGGTTTTGTGGTCTTAAGGACTACGAAGGAGACATGGTCTATCCGAAGGCAGGTGACGGGTCTCAATAGGGAATAGGGCGGCCAAAAACCGTGAATTCCAGTACGCCGATGGGTAGGTTTGTTGGCCAGGCAGCAATAGTCAGCCTGACGTAACGACATTCTGTCGGTGTGATCTCATCGAACTCAACGGCGTTGTCGCGATCGTTTCCAGTCTTGTCCACGACGGTGGTAAAGGTTTCGCCGTCCATGGAGACCTCGATTTTGTATTGACGGAAGCGAGCCGTGGCACCGTCTTTGTTGGGACTGTAGTCATCTTCTACATCGCCCTCCGGCAATGTGAAAAGAATGCGCGCTGAATCTACGACGTAGTCTTGTTCCTCGCCTGCACCGAGATCGATTTCTAGCCATCGTTCTTCATCGTTGTCTTCAGGTGCCCACCAAGTTCTGGCATTGTTGTCGAGGGCATAGGGGGCGTTTCGGCCCGGGGCCTCGCTGCTAGCGATGTAAATTTTGTCTTCTGACAAAGGAATCGCATCAGCGTCATTGTCTTCCCAGGGTTTCGCGCTAACACCAGGTGCCCACTGCGGAGTCTCTGATGGCCCCTTTATGAACATGTTGCCGTTTGCATCGAAGCCAACGGGGTCCATACCAATACGTCGCTCAAACATCCGATTCCAGTTTCGGTACAGCAAGGTATAGATCGCCCACAAATTACCGTCGGGGCCTTCGACGACACTGTGGTGTCCAGAGCCGTTGATCAGCCCCCCGTTGTGCACGAGAATCGGGCTCCCATCGTAGTAGTCGAATGGGCCCAAGGGATCCTGGCTTGTGTAAACGCCTACCCCATATGTTTTCCATTCGGTCCCTGGTGCAGCGTACTGCAGGTAATAAGTCCCACTGTGCTTGGTTATCCAGGGTCCTTCGATCCAGCTTTGAGTGCTCATTTCGTTGCGACTGCCGTATCGCTCCCAGATGTGGGAAGGCTCGAAGCGAAAGAAATGCTTGGCCGGTCCCACAAACTTTCTTAGGTCGGCGCTATCAAGCTCCACTCCGTATACGCCGTCGGCAGCGCCACCCGCGTAGTATAGGTACACTCGACTGTCGTCATCGACGAAAACGGCAGCGTCAAAAACGCCCCCGTCGGCACAGCCGCGGCAAAAGTCGTGAAGGCTCCTTTCGAGTCTGTGCCCGTGTTCATCGACGAAATCGCCGAAAAACTCAAAGGGGCCCAGCGGGTTTCGACTACGAAAAAGGCCGGTGTCGTTTCCAGCTAGGTATACGTAACCTTCGTATTCAAAAGCGGTCGGCGCGCCGATTCCGCGACCTCCTGCGATGGAGACATCGTGATGCTTCCAGTTCACTAAATCAGTGGATGACCAGACGGCTGCTCCCAAACGACCGCCGGGCGAAACTCCCCCCGTGAGATATAGGTAGTAGGTTTCTTGAAACTTAATAACTGTGGGATCGGCAAGTCGCCCAGCGTTTTCCATCACGAGCGGGTTAACGTATCGCAACTGGCCCTGGAGCTTCGTGCTCGATGCACTGCTTTCGCCAGGCTGATTCTCTTGCCCCAGAATCGGGCCAACAGCCCAGAGTATTGCCACGATAATCAGTACTGTTGTTCGACGGTACATAAGATTTCTCCGTGCCCGATTATGTTTGAGGCTTAAGTCATCTATGTCCTAAAGATCGACAGAACGTGCTTATGCCCCGTTGCACAATTTTTCGCCCGAAGCGGGAGCGCAACGGGTCGACTCAGCGTGGTGACCGCGATTGGATAGAACCCATTATTGATTAGCGTATTAGGCGCTCATTATCCTCGATGTTGGATTCGAAGGTAATCCGGTAGAGCTTCGACAAAGTCCGGATCACTATACTGTTGCGAGCAATCGCGGGTGTTGCCATCGTAAACTCGTCAAGGGCATTTACCCCCAGGATCTCGAACTTCGGCCCTGCCTTGATTACGAAAGTGTCTCCGTCCTCTGAAAGGGCGAAAATCTTGCCGTCGTAGGCCCATGGTGATGCCGAGAACCCCGTGCCGCCCCGAGTGATTCTTTGGCGGCCGTAGATTGGCTCCCCAGTCCTGGCGTCATGGGAGGTAAAGAGGCCTCGATCATAAAGGGTGTAGTAGTAGTCCCCGTAGACAATGGGGGACGGGTTGTATGGTCCCCCCTGGGGCAAGAACCAAGCGATGTGTTCGCTGTTCATCTCATTCTCGCCCAATGTAATGTCGCCGCTAGCCCCTGGGCGCACCGCGAAGACTGGACGGCGTTGGTCGCCAATATAGCCGGATGCGATGTAGAGCAAGCCAAACTTCGAAAAGGGCGTGGGGATAGTAATCGATGACATCCCGGCAAGTTCCCATAGCAGGTTGCCCTCGAGGTCGTAGGAACGAACCTTGTCAGTTCCTGAGGTAACGATCTCGGTGCGGAGATTGTTTTCCCAAATGTAAGGCGTTGCCCAGTTGGAGCCCTCCTCGCGGTCAATGCGCCAGATCTCGTCACCGGTCGCGGCATCAAGTACCACCATGAATGACTTTTCATCGTTGTCGTTGAGAATGTACAGCCTATCGTCGTATAAGACCGGGGAAGCAGCTGTGCCCCACCCGTAACGGATACGGGCCGGTTCAAACCGTTTTCCCCAAAGTACATTTCCCTTGAGATCTAAGGCGAACACTCCGACGTTTCCGAAGTAGGCGTATATTCGTTTGCCGTCAGAAACGGGAGTCTCCGAAGCGAAGCTATTCTTAAGATGTCGTCCTCTAGCCGGTACGCCGCTGTGTACATCAGTCTGCCAACGGATGGTTCCGCTGGCCCAGTCGACGCCCACGATGACCCAGCGATGGGAATCTGTCGGCGCCGGCCGCTCACCACCGAAATAGAGGCCACCCTGAGCTGTCTCTTGCTCGACTGAACTGATCACCGTGGTAACAATCACAAGGTTGCCGACAACAATCGGAGAGCTCCAACCTCGACCCGGGATCTCCGCTGCCCAGGCTACGTTCTCGGTTCTGCTCCAATTAACCGGAAGGTTTGCGTCGTCGACGACGCCCATCGAACCGGGACCACGGAATTGTGTCCAATCTTGCGGTGCTTGCGCCACGGCAGTCGTGAAACCTGACATCAAGGCTACGATTACCAATGAAATGCAAGCTGCAACGTTCTTAGCCCGCATGCTCTGCCTTCCATTACTTTGGTTAATCAAGAGAATCTCTTTTTTGTGGAAAGGACACTTTTCATCCCCCGAGCATAGATTCATGCTGTCTGGGCATCATTTGGGTGGGACCGCGAGTCACGACTCAGTGGCCGAGCTTTAGCGCACCCTGATCGAATAGTTTGTGTTACGCACCATGCGTGTTACCTCACCGTCCGGACCGATTTCGAAAGTCGTTGCTTCAGCCAGTTTGCCGTCGTCACGAACCCTCCGGAACATGTGCTCGCCGACATGCTCGAACATGGTTAGCTGAGGGTTCATAGAAGGAAACGAGACCGTCGCCAGTTTGCCATCCTTGATCAATACGTGGGTTTCTCCACCGAGCGGGCGGTCGTAGCGGCCTTTGTATTTCTCCAGTTCCTGACCGGCTTGCTTAGCTTCGCCGGGGTTTTCAAGGGCCTCGTTGATTGCTGGTGTAACAAGGTCAAAAACCCGCGAAGTGTATGCGCCGGGGCTAACCTCACCTCCGTTGGTCATGAATATCACCGCTATTTTGTCCTCGTTCGACATCGAGAGGTTGGTTCGATAACCGGGACATGAGCCGCCGTGTCCTACATATGTCTTGCCATCCCGCCTTGAAACAGAAAATCCAATCCCGCGGTATGCCTGGAAATCTTCACCGACAAAATGTACGCGCTGCATCTCCCGCAGCGTGGTGGCATGTAGCACTTTGGCCCCGCCCTCTTCGAGCAAACCGAACTGCCACGAAGCAAAGCGTCCCAAGTCCTCCACCGTGGATGCATAGCCAGCTGCTGGGGCAATGCCACGGACCTGATAGAAGTCAATTGACGTGCGCTTGCCGTCTCGACCCGGTGTGCTGTACGGGGTCGCGAGACGCTCACCGCGATGCTTTTCTGGGATTTCTGAGCTGGTGCTATCAAGACCCAGAGGATCGAGAATGTGTTCCTGGACATACTCGGCATAGGGTTGTCCCGAAATTGCTGCGACAACCTCGCCCGCTAGTGTTAGGCCCAGGTTGGAATACTGGTAGTAGGTGTCGGCCGGATAGAGTTCCTCTTGGTTCGATATTCTGTCGATGATCTCCTCGCTTGTAGGGAACGGATACTCAGGACCAGTCCAGTATGGATGATCGGATTCCCGCGGCAGACCGGCGGAGTGTGTAAGGACCCCTTGTAAATCGATAGCCCCTGTTTCCGGGTGAGAATCCTGGATTGTGAACCAGGGGAGGTGATCGACGATTGGGTCGTCAAGTCGCAATAATCCCTCGTCACGCAGCTGCATCAAGCCGATGCTAGTGAACAGCTTTGAGATAGAGCAAATGCTGTAGATAGTATTGGCTGCCGCAGGAATTCCACTTTCGACATGGGAGTAGCCGAAGCCCTTACTCCAGATCAAATCTTGGTCGTAGACGATGCCCATGCTCACGCCTGGTATGTCGTCATAGTCCACTTGAGCGTCTATCCACAACTCGATGAGTTCGAGAGCCGTGGCTACGCGCGGATCGCTGGCAAGTGTGCCAGCCCCCGATTGGGCCCCCAGCAGGGTGGAAGCAAGAAACAGCAATGACAGCGTACAAGCCAGGGTTTTTCCCATCTGTCGACTCCGGTTAGGTTAATTCCGCTCCAATCAATAATTCGACAAGGATCGTTTCTCGAACCTGACAACTACTGTGTAAATCAGATGGACGATATTTACCACCGATTTTTCCGCAAGCTAGTTAAGAAATGGGACGGTAAACCATAATGTGATGCCAGCGGCAGGGTAGTCCTTAGAACTGACTGAGACGTTCCACCGTGTCAGCGTCCAATCGTGACAGGGTCGCGATAAGAAGATCGACCGCATGGTCGAAATCGCTGCGCTGGATGATACCGCTGTGGGAATGAAGGTAGCGCGTTGGCACGGTGATGTTCACCGAAGGCCGCCCGCTATCATAGCGTTGAATTTCGGCACCATCTTCACCATATCCGGTCAGGACGTCTGCCTGTAACGGGATTCCTTCCTCCTTGGCTACATCGAAGAAAAAGTCGCGCAACTTCCTGTTCGGAATCATCGAACTATCCAGCAGGAACATTCCAGGGCCACGGCCAAGATGCTCCTGTGCCTGTTCGGGTCGCGCACCGGGATAGTCAGCGGACACACCTGCCTCTATAGAGATACCGAGATCTGGATCGGCGATGTGCACAGAGGTCTGTGCACCCCGAAGGCCGATCTCCTCTTGTACGGTTGCTACCCAGATGATTTGGTTTGGGAGCTTAATTTTGTCTTCGTGAATCCGCCGCGCAGCCTCGAGCATGACCGCAAGGCCGACGCGGTCGTCCCATCCCTTCGCCGCATAGCGGCCATTAGGCATAACGGTAAACGGGCTCCACGGTGCGACTGGATCTCCCGGTCGGATGCCCATCGCTTCGACCTCGTCAGCCGAACGCGCACCGACGTCGAGGAAGGTTTGTTCGATTGGCCACACTTGATCACGTTCGCTAGGGGGAGTTACGTGCACGGTTCGCAAGCCGCTCACAGCCAGCACGGGGCCGTTACGACCAACGATGGTCCAGCGCTGGTCAGGCAACGCTTGCCGAAGCCAGCCCCCAAGGGGCTTGAATCTGATGAAACCATCGGGACGCACGAATTGCACCATCAGCCCAACCTCATCCATATGGGCAGTGACCATGAGCCTTGGTCCGTCCCCGGGTTCTGTCGCGATAACCGATCCGAGGCCGTCATACTCGACGGGAATTCCTAATGCTTCCAATTCCCGAACGACAATGTCTCTAACTGGCCCCTCAAAGCCTGGTGGGCCGGGAGCGTTGGTGAGCTCTTCCATTAGGCGAGCGGTGCGGTCGAGATTTTGAGGGGGGGCCATGCCGACCACAGCCGCCGTACAGATCAACAAAACGATCAAGTTGAAATTCCGAATCATCGAAGCTCCTCCTTGGGCAAAAAGGGTTATAGATCAGCGTCATGCTAGCGGACGCGTGATTACCGGTCGAGATGCCTAAGGTTGCCGTAAACGGCTAGAGATTGGAGTATGGTTGTGACGACTTCATTGACGATCTGTGGCTGAATGCCAGTCACGACGGGAGGCAAACGTTCGCATGGCCAAGTACTCAATATCGCGAGGCACCTTGCTCGCTCTTTGTGTTTTGTTTTCTATCTTCACACTGGCCTGTCAGGGGCCAAGCGATGAAGGATCGCCCGCCGGGGAAATGTCACAGCGCGAAGCGATGCTGGCACGTGCCATCGAGCTTGAATTCGACACCGAATACGTTCCGCCGCCAGGTGATGCAATGGCGCATCATGCATCAGGCTTTGCCAAGATCCTGTGCTCGGGAGTCTTCATTACGGGCCTTGATGCTGACTTTGTTGCCGAAAACATTGGCTATTTCACTGCTGCATACGACCAGCGAGCCAATGTGGTTGACCGGGTCATCGATTGGGATAACAAAGCCGTGCACCTAACCCTCCCGGACGGTGTTGTACGTACGGCCAAGGTCGTTGGCGACCAAGGCTGTGTGACGTTGCCAATTGGCGAAGATTCTGTCCATTTCACACCGGTTGATGTCGAGAGCGCTCTTCTCGATCCGGCGACTACACCTTGGCCAATGGGCGATGTATTGCCAGACGAACCTTTTCCAGCGGAGCTTGACGAGGAAAAGGTTTCAGCGGCTGTCGCTGCAGCCTTCGAGCCTGCCGAGGGTATGACGGCAGCATTCGTAGTCACTTGGAAGGGTCAAATCATTGGGGAGAGTTATCGGGATGGCATTACCATGCACACCCCGCTTGAAAGCTGGTCAATGGGTAAGAGCCTAACTGCCACATTGATGGGTGTTCTCATCGAGCAGGGTGTTTACGATCTGTGGCAGCCAGCCCCAGTTCCTGAGTGGCAGGGAGAAGATGATCCACGTGCAGAGATCCGCATTGCCGACATTATGCGGATGTCGAGCGGCCTACGTTTCCGTAATGCCGGTGATCCGGACTTTGATCGAGCTCTTGGTTACCCAGATCATCTGTACGTTTATACAGGAAGTGTAAATTCATTCGAGTACGCTGCGAACCGACCACAACAGTGGCCACCGAACACGGTTGGTCGCTACCGCAACTCTGATCCGGTGCTTACGAACTATCTTGTTCGCCTCGGTGTGGAGGGGCGTGGCGGAGAGTACCTGTCGTTTCCCCAGCGTGAATTGTTCGACAAGATTGGCGTTCGCAATATGGTGATGGAAACTGATCCTTATGGAAACTTCTTGTTGCAGGGTTACGAGTTTGGGACGGGGCGTGACTGGGCTCGGCTTGGCAACCTGTACCTTCAAGATGGCATGTGGATGGGAGAGCGCATTTTACCGGAGGGTTTCGTAGAGTTTGTCAGCACGCTGGCACCTGGTTGGGAAGCTGATGGTCGCCCAATCTATGGTGGTTTCTTTTGGATCAACGGAACCGAAGCCTATCCGATTCCGAAAGCTGCCTATTACATGGCCGGTGCAGGTAACCAGAAGACCATCATCATTCCTTCACACGACCTGGTGGTGGTAAGACTTGGCCACTATAAAGGTGGAGGGCCTGGTGATCGGGGACTGTCAAACGCTCTGGCGTTACTAATGGAAGCGGTTCCCGAAGGTTCCTGAAATTAGACACGGAGGCGATCCTCTGCCGAGTGGGTGGAGGTATTAATCTCGTGGTTGTGCCGACTCTTAATCTCAAGGCCTTCCTACCTTTGGGAAATTTTGTTCAGGATATACAGTACCTAACCCCCTAAATAAGGGACGAGTGGCGTTTACTGTTCTGGTGGCGGCTCGTTGCTAATAGCGTGGAGGACATTGATGCGGCAAGCGTTGCTCGCGATCTTGGTTGGTTGGATGCTTTTCTTGCCATTGGTGTCCCTTGGTCAAGACGCAAGGAACTCGGTGGTCGAGGGCTTCACGTTTGATTACGGGCAGTGGCCGTACCCACTGAACGATGAGGTTGGCAAGGAACTTCAGGAGCTAGCTGCGTCGTATCCTGAGCTCGCGCGGGCACACCGAATTGGCGAGAGTCGTCGAGGTAAAGACCTGTGGGTCATTGAGCTAACCAATTTTGCTACCGGGCCTGGCGACACCAAGCCTGGTTTGTGGTTGGACGGCAATATTCATGCCCACGAACTGACCGGCCGGCAGTATCTTCGCTACTTTGTGCACCGGCTACTGCACAGCTATGGCAAGGACGAACTCAGTACCCGGATGCTCGACACGCGTACCTTCTACGTGATGCCGGTGTTTGACGCTGACGGTGGTGACATGGTCTTGAGCCGGCATCCAGCCTGGCCTGGCTACGATGCTAGCGAACATGTCGGTACTGACCTGAACGGAGACGGCTATATCACTCAGATGCGAGTGCCGGATGCGACATCTGACGAAGGGTATCGCTACTACACTGAGTCTTTGGAGCTTCTTGATGTTCGGGCAGAGCCAGAGTTCCTGGAGCGTCGCCGGCGTGATCCTTTGACGGGTCAGCGTGAGGGCCCTGACTTCAATCGGAACTGGTCAGCGGAGTGGGAGGCTGATGAGCCGGGCGCTGGGCCGCGTCCATTCTCGTTGCCCGAGGTCGGTACGGTTGCCGACTTTATTCTCGATCATGACAATATTTTCTTCACCTACACCGTCCACTCCGGCGGCGGGGCACGAAGCTACATGGTGCGTCCGCCGATGGATCGCCCATACGACTGGATGAATGGGGAGGACAACCATTTCTACATGCGGGTAGGTGCCATATGGGCGCACCTGAGCGGTGGCGGGCTTACCGAGAACAACTACTACAGCTATTTGTTTACCACGAGTCGTCTGGACGAGAATGGGAACCCCCGTGGTTACAGTGACACCATGGCTGGCTTCAATGTTGACTGGGCCTACATGGATGCGGGCCTCCATCACCTTTCTCCGGAGGTAAACGGATCTGGCTGGGACTACAACAAGGATGGATGGATTCGACCGCAGGAGGAAGAACGTTGGCATCGTGAGGAAAAAGGTGGGATGTTCAACTCTCCCTGGTCCGAGGTGGAACATCCAAGCCTCGGTATCGTGGAGGTTGGTGGGTCACGAGGTATGCCGCCGGCGCTCGATCAGACACTGCAGTTCCACTGCGAAATCCAGTATGACTTCCTGCTCTATATTGCGAGCTTGTCACCGCTGATTAGTATTGCTGAGCTTGCGTCCGAGCCGCTGGGCGATGGCCTTCATCGTGTAACCGCTACGCTACAAAACATCGGTGGACTTCCGACCTACTTAACGCAGCGCGCCATTGAGTTGCGCCGTGACATGCCGTTGGTGGCGACGATCGATATCGAAGGTGGCGAGGTTATTGAGGGGGGATTAGAGCGAAACCTTGGGCACATTCAGGGGTTTGTTGCCGGGGCTTTCGAGGCAACGCCACCGCTTACGGACTTCGAATGGGTTGTGCGCGCAGATTCTGTGCCCGTGAGCTTTTCCATTAGGGTCGGGACACCTAAGGCAGGCTACGCAGAGGCTTCGACGGAGATCGGTCGATGAGGGATCTGGAGAGAGCACAGATGTGGTGGTGTTACAGGGGAAGTTCAATATTGAGGAGTTCGATTGTCGGCGTGACCATGGTTTTTCTGATGGCCGTCTCAGTGGATGCTCAGCGCTTTGAGGAGTTCGTCGACTTTGAGCCAACTGAAGAACAGTTCGACTTTGATCGCTGGCCGTACCGTTTACCCGAAGCCGTCAATGCGCGGCTGCAAGAACTTGCGGAGCAGTATCCAGAGATTGTCCGTGCCCACCACATTGGTAACAGTCGAGAGGGAAGAAAGTTACTAATGATGGAGATCACAAACTTCGAAACTGGCGATGGTGAGTCAAAGCCTGGTTTGTGGATAGAGGCCGGGGTGCACCCTAACGAAACACCGGGACCAGTGTATCTAGAGTATTTCATCGAACGGACGTTGGCGATGTACGGCGTTGACCCTGCAGTCAGGCGCATCCTGGACACTCGCACTTTTTATGTTGTTACCGACTTGAACCCTGACTCACGTCAACTGGCGTTAACTTCTCATCCTGCCTGGCCCGGCTACAAAGAAGAAGAGCAACCGGGTGCTGACCTCAATGGTGATGGCTATATAACGCAAATGCGCTGGAAGGAGAATCCGGCTGAAGAGGAATATCAGTACCTTCCCGAAGGTAGGCTGGTGGATGAAGACTGGCACATGGACCCGCTTGGCTACGTCTGGCGTTCTAGCTCGGACACTGGGTGGGAGATAAAGGATCGAGAGCGGGACTGGACCGGCCGCCGTGAACAGCCCGACTACAATCGCAACTTTGGTGCTGAGTGGGTCTCTGAGGACCCCGGAGCAGGAGAGTTCCCGTTTTCATTGCCTGAGATCTACGCGGTAGCCAAGGAGATGACAGACCGTAAGAACATCTTTTTCATGTACGACATTCACGCTGGTGGCGTAGGCCGGGAGTGGATGATCAGGCCGTTGAGTAACCAGCCCTATCAAGCCATGCACCATGAGGACAACGATTTCTACAAGCGAATCGAGGCAGCATGGTCAGTATTAAGTCCTGGAGATCAGACTTTTAGTGACTACTACACTCCGGCAGGAACAGGGGCAACGATAGGCGGCTTGCCGCCGGATTGGGGATACCTGCACCAGGGGATCTATGGCTTCGGAGGGGAAGTAGGTGGCTCGGGTATCGACTACGACGGAAGTGGGGAGGTTACGCCCGAGGAACTGGAGCGTTGGCACGTCGAGGAAATGGATGGGCAGTTTGCCGAACCGTGGATGCCTTACGATCACCCTCAGTTGGGGGCAATTGAAATCGGTGGCTACCGTGTGTCGCCGACCGGGCCGTTTCCGCCGTCGATTGGCGCCATGATGCGCATCCGTACAGATCGGACCTTCCGATACTTAATGTATGTAGCAAGTTTGGCTCCTGAAGTGCGCATCATCGACCTGATGTCGATGGAGAACGCTGATGGGACCTTCACGGTGAACGCCAATGTTCGAAACGATGGTTGGATTTCGACTTATGTAACGCAACGTGCCTTAGAGATCAGTGGATCATCCAACGTAGCCGGGCCGGGGGCATCGCTGAATATTCGGGCACGTGACTTTCCTGCAATGGTCGAAATTTCGGTCGAAGGTGGTGAGATAGTCGAAGGCGAGGTGCCTCAGAATATAGGGCATCTGGTAGGAAAGTTTACTTACATTCGCCAATGGGCCGACGAGGGACAAGAAGTTCCTTCCAAAACGGCAACCTGGGTCGTTCGTCCGGACGGATCCGGAGCGGTGAGTGTTGAGGTGCGCGTTTCGGCCCACAAGGCCGGTAACGACGTGCAGACCCTCAAACTGCGATGAGGCAATCGATGAGAGTATTTCTACTGATGCTGTTAATAGTCTCGACAACAGGGCCCAGCGCGTATGGACAGGGTTCCCTCAACGCTATCGTTGACGGACTCTCCAACATCGAATACGACTTTAGCCGGTGGCCCTATCCGCTGTACGCGGAAGTTTCTGAGCGGCTCCAGGAGCTGGCGGTGCAGTATCCCGAGATCTCTAACCTCCAGACCATTGGAAAGACTGCTGAGGGTCGAGACATCTGGTTGATGGAGATCACCAGCTCTTCTACTGGTCCGGGGGATTCGAAACCCGGGTTGTGGATCGATGGCAACCTCCATGCACACGAAGTCAATGGCCGAGTTCGCGCGATGTACTTTATCGAACGGTTGTTGGCGACGTATGGGGTCGATGAAGTTGTTACGCGTCTCATCGATAATCGCGTTTTCTATATCGTGCCGATGTTCGACGCTGATGGTGGTGAGCGTTCTCTAACACGGCATCCGGCTTGGCCTGGCCACGAACCAAATCGTCAGGCTGGCAGTGATCTCAACGGCGACGGCTACATCAGCAGTATGAGGATCAAGGATCCGGACGGTTGGTGGTATGAGAGTCCGAAGGACAGTCGTGTGATGTTGCGCCTTCGTGCCCGAGACGACGGACGCTGGAACTATGTGGCTACTGAGCACGACGAGACAAAGTACTGGCGCTCGAGCGGCCAACAGGTGCTTGGTTCGACCACGGTTGGTGCGGCTTCACGTTGGATGTCCACCGGGGAAGGGCCGCCGCCTATTGAGCACCAGGTACCGCCAGGGGAGCGCTACTCGATTTACACAGAAGGGATGGACTCATCCTATCCAATCGATGACATCAACCTCACGGTGAACGGCTTCGAACGCAACGTTGGCATGGAGTCACCACCGTCTGATTTTAATCGCGATTGGGGTGCCGAGTGGCGGCCCGATGAACCGGGAGGTGGCCCCTTCCCCTTCTCAGTGCCCGAAGTGCGAGCTGCCGCTTATTTCATCACCGAGCATAAAAACATCTTTTTTCAGTACAACATGCACGCGGACCAAACAGCTCGTAATTACACCGCCCGTCCTGGGTTGCACCATCCTTACGATTGGATGGCGCCTGAGGACAACGAGTTTTATACCCGCATTGGGGCTGTCTGGTCTGCGATGGGGGGCGGCAACATTATTGAGAACAACTATTACAGCCAGGAGATCGCGGCAGGCGCTTATACTGACGTCCAGCATGGCTGCGCGATCGATTGGGCCTATATCAGCCGGGGAATGCACGCCTTGATGCCCGAGGGCATGGCTATAGGTAAGGACTACGATGGCGATCGCTACGTTACCGTCCACGAGATCCTGCGCTGGAACGACGAAGACAAAGAGGGCGAATTTTGGGGGCACTGGGAGTCATTCCAGCTCCCAACCTTGGGAACGGTGGAGAGCGGGGGACCTCTCGGGATTCCTCCGGCACTGGATGAGCGAATGCGGGAGGAGTCCAATTTGCACTACCGCTTTCTACTTCACATTGCTGATCTAGCGCCAGTTCTCAAGATCGCCGATTTGTCGGCGGAGCGGATCGCCGAGGGTGAGTACCGTGTTGTAGCAAGGTTGCAGAATCAGGGCTATTTGGCAACGTACGTTAGCCGTAAGGCATTGGAAATACGCCGTGACAACCCGATTCTTGCCCGCCTTGAGATAGACACCGGGGAGGTTTTGGGTGGTGATGCTCTGCAGAACGCTGGCCATATCCTGGGCAGGCACTCGTACCTGTGGCGTTGGGGAGCTGGTGCGGATGAGTCGACAAAGACTGTCGAGTGGCGCGTGCGTGCCGAATCAGGCGCTGAGATTTCGATCGAGGTCCGGGCGGCTCAGGCAGGGCGAGATAGGCGCACGATTATTTTGGAAGGGTAGGGACTGGGGCTGTTCATAAGCTCCGTGTTTAGCAGCTACCATTGGAAGAGGAAAGAACCCATGCGCAATGCGTCACTCTTGACAATTATTTGCCTGCTCGTGGCAGCCTTGAGCTGCACGGGCGTGGACCCTGCCGATGAAGAAGTCGTTGGCGAGCAAGCAGCCAACCTCCTGCCCCTTCGAGAGCGTGTTGCGATTACCGAGGGTTGGTGGCAGTGGCGGAAGGCGAACGTGCTGCCGATGATCATGCGTGAGCAGGGTGTTGACCTTTGGATTATCAGGGACGACGAGGCAGACAAGTACTACAACAACGAAGGCCCGGTGTTCTCATCGTTGGTACCGGCCGACCTGCGCGGAATGATCTACGACAGCCAACATGGTGATGCGCGCCCAAGATTTCTGATCTTCCACGATGCGGGAGAAAGCATTGAATACATCGAACCGCGTGACTACGCGCACATCGGCGAATTGGTGGCTGATCTAGACCCGGAGACAATCGCGATCAGTCAATTCAACAATGAACCCATGCTGGCGGCTCTAGGCCAGTATGCATCGCGCTCCGTCGATTCGTGGACTCTTTGCCTGCGTTGGTATGAAACGGTCAGTCCGGAGATGATCGAGCGTTACCGTGATGTTGTCGGACTCGCGAATGAGATCATCGCTGAAGGTTTTTCCGGCAGGGTGGTTACACCGAACGTAACGACTACTGATGACCTTAACTGGTGGTTTCGGCAAAAGATGCTGGATCTTGGCATTGAGCATGAAAATCACCCCAGCATCTCTGTACAACGGAGTTTGGCAGATATCGCCAAGTACGACGATCCTATGGAGCATGTCGTTGGCGCCCGGACACGTAACGATATCGATGTCATCATTCGTCCAGGAGACGTACTACGCGTTGATACCGACGTTTTCATGTTGGGCCTCGTGACTGATACGCACCAGTACGCTTATGTGCTGCGCGAGGGCGAGTCAGAAGTCCCTGCCGAGTTAGTAGATGCGTTAAATACAGCAAACGTGATCCAGGATCAATTTGCGGCTGAATTCAAATTGGGGCGTACAGGTAAGGAGATCGTCTCTGCGTCCGAGGCCCTTATTTTCCCCGACAACCTCGCTGGCCAGCCGACCAACGACTTTCATCCTCCGCCCAAATATATGCTGCGATTCGTTCGTGATGGTTGGATGTTATCGACCAAGACGGCTGTCGTAGGAATGACATCGGGTCCAACCTATGCACCCACATCGATTGTTACAAACGATCACAAGCTGCACCACAATACGCTTTATGCGTTTGAGCCGCACATCGATGTCTATATTGATGGGTGGGGCGAGCAGGGCCTGGAACTCGGCCACGGTCAGATTGTTGCCTTCACTGAAGATGGCTTCCAGTTCTTGAACCGAGCTCCGCATTGGCACGTAATCGACTGATGGTGAGACCGTACTCTGTTGTGGCGATGTTGTTTGCTACTGTCTTCTTGATTGTGCATCTGGCGTGCAACGCCCCTGAGGAGGTGAGTGAGACGGCGCAAAATCGGGTGCTTGTTCCGGAGATCGACGGCGACTGGTGGCAAGTCGCAGGCAATCCTGACCTCGGAGAGTTCAACAGCGATGAGCAAGAGCCGACAGCATTCGGCATGTGGCAGGCGCTCGATGGGACTTGGCAGCTCTGGGGATGTATTCGAAAAACTAATGTCGGTGGGAATACACGACTCTTTTTTCGTTGGGAAGGCGAGAAAATCACGGATACCGACTGGACTCCCAAAGGTATTGTCATGGTCGCAGACCCCGACCTCGGTGAGACGCCCGGTGGTCTGCAGAGCCCACACGCGACACGCTTTACTAACGAACACGTCCTAGTTTATGGGGACTGGGAGAACATCTGCCTGTCCCGAAGCACGGATGGCAAGAGCTTTGACCGTCAGGTGGGGGCTGAAGGCAAGACTGGGATGTTCAACGAAGGGTTAGGTAACCAGACTCGTGACCCGATGATTACCCGCTTCGGTGATACCTACTACCTCTACTACACTGCCAACCCAGGCGGTGTTGGGGCGATTTATGCTCGGACGTCGACTGATCTGCGCTCGTGGAGCGAATCGACAATAGTCTCGTCTGGTGGCAGCGCTGGTAGCGATTGGCTCGATGCGGAGGTACCCGTCGTTTTATACCTGGAGGAAGCCGAGGCTTTCTATCTGTTTCGCACGCATTCCCTTCCTGATACCGAGCGGATGGGAACGTCAGTGTATCGTTCCACCGACCCCCTTGATTTCGGTGTCAACAACGACCGGTATCTTGTTACTACTTTGCCGAGCGAGGCGACCTGGATTGTTAACGAGGGCGATGATTACTACATCGCTGCCGTTATGCCTGGCCTGCAGGGCTACAGGGTTTCTCGACTGAAGTGGGTCTATAAATAAAGCGTCGACTCACGCTTCGATTACTGGCCCGAGGTCGGGAAGGACAAGGCTCATCTATGGATAAGAAGATCAAGGGTCTCCGGTGGCGTGTGGCAGGGGTCCTGACCCTGGACACTATCAACAACTATATGGATCGGATGACGCTGTCGGTCGTCATCGTTCAGGTCCAGGCATCGTTGGCGATCACCGATTCTGAATTCGCTTGGCTGAACAGTTTGTTCCTGTTGGCGTACGCGATTATGTATGCGGGCGGTGGGCGCCTTATAGATTTTCTGGGGACCTACATTGGATTTTTGGTGATAAATGTTTTTTGGGCCTTCGCGGTTATCGCCCACGGTTTTTCTAATGGTTTCCTAGGACTGGCTATCTCTCGGTTCTTGCTTGGGATTGGAGAGGGTGGCGGCTTTCCAGCTTCTAGCAAGGCCGTCTCGGAGTGGTTTCCGGCGAGAGAACGTTCGATTGCGTTCGGTATGTTTAACACTGGCTCGAGCATAGGTTCGCTGATTGCCGTGCCGCTATTCAGCTTCATCATGTTGACACTCGGCTGGCGTGCGGTCTTCTTCGTAGCTGGGGGACTGGGATTATTGTGGTCTCTGTACTGGGCGTTTTTCTACAGTCTTCCCGAGGATCACCCGAAAATCACGGATGAGGAATTTGAACTTATTACCAACGCGCATCGCGAAGAGGCAACAGAAGAATCGGCTGTACAGGTCCGTTGGTTGGATTTGTTCCGTAATCGCGCGGTTATAGGCCTGATCACCGTCAAATTCCTGACTGACCCGGTTTGGTACTTTTATATCTTTTGGATCCCTAAATATTTGTTCGATGAGCGCGGCTTCGACATTGCTCAGGTTGGGTATTTTGCGTGGATTCCCTACGCAGCGGCCGGTGTCGGGAGCATGCTGGGAGGTTGGCTATCGAGCTGGTTTATTCGTAAGGGTCGAAGCCTCAACTTTGCGCGTAAGCTCACACTAGGCTTGGGTGCGGCGCTAATGCCGGCGGCGGTTATGATCGTTTCGGTGCCCGTCAGCTTGGCGATTGTGTTCATCAGCCTCGCCTTCATGGGACACCAGATCTGGAACGTAGTAATCCAGACCTTGCCAGCGGATCTTTATCCGAAAAGCCACGTCGGCTCGGTTGCCGGCTTAATCGGCTCAAGCGGAGCATTTGGTGGCATGGTTTTCGCTGCGTTTGTTGGTTGGTTACTCGCTTCAGCCGGTAGCTATGCTCCCGTGTTTGCGATAGCCGCGTTGCTACACCCGATCTCTTTCGCAATTCTTCTACTGATGATTCCGAGGATCCGGCGCGTTGCTCCGGCGGCGACTTAGCTTCTATCGCGCAAACCAAGTCTTCGATATCGACCTGGCCGGCAGGTCTTTAAGAAACCTATCGTCATACTTCAGGCTCAAGCCCATAGAGGCGAGCTGCATTCCGGTACAAGATTCCTTCAATTTCGTCTTCAGAACGTGGAGATGGGAGTCGATAACCATTAGCTATGCACCGACTGGGAGAAGAACAGTGTCTCGGTGATCTGTATATCCTTGGTTGGCTTATCAGGGGTTACGCTCT
>CAYVUW010000046.1:0-19475 GCA_964455175.1 uncultured Acidobacteriota bacterium
GGTTGTTAAGGCTGTAGCACAATACTTTGCGTAAATCATTCTCGATCACGGCGTAGAAAATTGGGAAAGCGGCCATGATGGCCCCAATCCAAATCAGCTGTTCGGTCCCGGGGAAACCTCGCGCGAGCGCGTAGACGGCCATCTTGGTTGTGAAAGAACTGAGAAACACTGTTCCCGTCACGGTAGCTTCTGGGTAGGCGTCTTCCAGCCAATTGTGTAACAGAGGGAAAGCGCACTTGATGCCGAAGGCGATCAAAATCAACATACCGCCCAGGCTGTTGATCCCGAGATAGTCGAACGCAAGAGACCCGGTTTGATAGAAATGCGCCAGGGTTCCCGCAAGAAGTAGCACGCCGGATGCTATCTGAACGATCAAATACCGCATGCCAGCTCGATACGAACGCTCGCTACGGCGTGCCCAGATCAAGAAGACAGAGGAGATTGCCGTAATTTCCCAGTAAACGAATAGGGTGATCAAATCGCCCGCGAAAACCGCGGCGATGGCACTTCCGGCGTATATGAACGCAGCAACGTGCTGGCCGGTATCCTTTACGCGGAGAGCGAAGATCATGCCGAGAAACGCTGCGATGTGAAAGATGTAACCAAATACAAGACTCAGCGGATCCACACGCACAGGTGTTAGGGAGTAATCAAAGATAGAGAGTTGTAGGAGCTCCCCTTCTGGCATCAACAGTAATTGAATGAAGCCGAGCGCTGGCAACAGGAGCATGTAAGCTGAGCGGACGCGCCCACGAAACAGTGGGACCAGCAGGCCTCCAAAGATCAAAAGCCAACCAGGCGGGAAACTATCGATCATAGTAATCCTCGTCCCGGCCCACGACCTTGCGCAGCTGTGTGGCTGCTAGGACTAGCAATACACAGGAAACAAAGCCATAAAAACCGAAAAACCCAAGAAAACCCTCGACAGGAAACTCGATATGTTTTTCGTAAAAGAGATCAGCCGCAACTAGAAGGGCGCACAGGACCCAAAGGCTGCGATATATCTTTTGGACATTCCCCAGGTCGTCGATCCAGTATTTTTTTTCGCCTTGCGCAGGACCCACTGCGTTGGCGTCAGAGCGATGCTCGTGGCTGTCAGTGTTGGCGTTTTCTGGCATGGTGCGTTATGGGTTCACGATGGGAGTTAGCAGCTGGTAGAGGGTATCTGCGAAAAAGAAAAGGGCGAGGCACCCTACTGCCGTTAAGCAGAGCGCTACGAGGCAGAAACCGGGAGCTTCGTTAATCGAAGATCCGCTGTTTGCCGTTAACCCAGGACCCGGGTGCGTGGTTACCTCGCTCGGCTCTGTTTCTGGAGCGGCGACAAAGAAAGCCCTTGCTACCACCGGTAGCAGGTACGCGACGTTCAGCAGTGAGCTGATAATCAGAACCGCGATGAAGATCAGCTTATCTGCTTCAAGCGCGCCGAGGACTAGGAACCACTTGCTCCACGAACCCCCGAATGGCGGCAGGCCGATAACGCTGAGCGAGCCAACGA
Source organism: uncultured Acidobacteriota bacterium (assembly GCA_964455175.1). Lineage (GTDB taxonomy): Bacteria > Acidobacteriota > UBA890 > UBA890 > UBA890 > UBA890. The sequence goes on from CAYVUW010000046.1 coordinate 1,496, forward strand.
AGAAGGCCATCATAGTGATTGGCATGGTGCGACCTATGCCGTGCATGTCGCTAATTTCCGTCTTGTGCGCCGCGACGTAGATCGCTCCGGCACAGAAAAAGAGGGTGATTTTGCCAAACGCGTGCATGGCGATATGCATGCTACCGCCAAGGACGCCAGCACTAGTGGCCAAAGCAGCTCCAAGGACGATGTAGGAGAGCTGACTTATCGTCGAGTAGGCAAGTCGTGCCTTCAAATTGTCTTTTGTGAGTGCAACGAGTGATGCCGCGATGATGGTGAACGCAGCAACGTACATCAGCCATTCACTCAGCCCGGTATCGTGCAAGAGATCGATGCCAAAGATATAGACAACGATCTTCATGACCGTAAAGACTCCCGCCTTTACAACTGCCACAGCATGAAGAAGAGCACTGACGGGAGTTGGCGCTACCATCGCGGCTGGGAGCCATCGGTGAAACGGCATTAAAGCAGCCTTGCCGGTGCCAAAGGCGAACAGCGCCAACAATATTCCAAGGACCCAGTTGTCAGCACGTCCGACCAAGATACCGCCGGGGCGAAAGTCGAGCGTTCCGGCCAGATGCCAGGTCCAAATGGTTGCTAACAACAAGAACCCCACCGAAGTGCCGATCAATATTCCCAGATAAACTCTGCCCGCGCGCATCGCATTTTCGGTGCGGTGGTGGGTGACGAGAGGGTAGGTGGAGAGCGTTAGGATCTCGTAAAACACGAAAAGTGTAAGCAAGTTTGCAGCCATTGCTACACCCATCGCGGCGGAGATAGCGATTGCGAAGCAGGCGTAGAAACGGGTCTGGTTTTTTTCGTGATGCCCGCGCATGTAGCCGATCGCATACGTGGTCGTAACGATCCAAAGACCAGAGGCAACCAGCGCGAACAACATGCCAAGTGGTTCTAACCTGAAGGCTAGCCACAGGCCGCTCATCACCTCGACCAGTTGCGCCTCGGGGCGAGCGCCCGACTGAACTTCGGGGAGAAGCGACAAAACCACGGCGAAAAGAGTGCCGCCGGTAATCAAGCTCGCTGCCTCGCGCACATTTGGCCAGCGCCGCAGGGAGACGACCAGAAGGGCCCCGACCAGCGGCAGGGCCACGGCTACACAGACAGCAGTTGAGGGGCTCACGAGGCCACCTTAAGCAGTGATTCCGCAGCCTGCCGTGCGATGCCGGCCGTAAGCTCCGTTGTGATACCGAAGTAAAAGATGGCTACGACCAGAGCCCATACTGGGATCAGCATCGAAAGCGGGGCCTCACGTACCGTGCCTTCCCCTTCGACCGCCGATGGTGCCTCGAAATAGGCGACTTCAACGACACGCCAAATGTAGACGACGGCGAGAAGCGAACTGAACAAAACTACCGCGGCCACGGGCCACAAGCCTTGTTCTAGAGCTGCAACGACCAAGTACCATTTAGAGACAAACCCGACCGTCATCGGCACCCCGATGAGGCTGAGCCCACCGCCGACGAACGCGGCCATCGTCCAGGGCATCGTGCGTCCGAGGCCGCGCATTTCATCGATGTGGACGGCGCCGCAACGGTAGACAATGCATCCCAAGGCAAGGAACAGTGCACATTTCATCAGCCCATGATTGAAAAGGTGCACGATCCCCCCGGTCAAACCATTCACCGAGGCAAAGCTAATTCCTAACACCATGTAGCCGATTTGCGCGACGCTCGAGTACGCAAGCATACGTTTGATGTTGTTTTGAAAGATCGCAACTAGCGAGGCGGTCACTATTCCGACTAGAGCCAATGGCATCAAGAAGATCCACAGCTGCATCCTGTCGAAAGCGAATTCATACCCGAAGACGGTGAAAAAAAACCGTAGCAGCAAGTAAACCGAAACCTTAGTGGCTGTCGCCGCGAGAAACGCGGTTACTACCGATGGTGCGTATGCGTATGCGTTAGGCAGCCAAAGGTGAAGCGGAAACAAAGCCATCTTCAGGCTGACACCAACTACAAGAAATCCGAACGCAACGATTACGGTCCGGGTGTTGATTACTTCGGGAAGACGCTCAGCCAAGTCTGCCATGTTGAGCGTACCGGTCATTATGTACAGCAAGCCAATGCCGATGAGTATGAACGTTGCCCCGAGAGTTCCCATTATCAGATAGGAATAGGCTGCGGTAAGAGCGCGCCGATCTTGCCCCAAGCTGATGAGCACATACGAAGACAAAGCTGAGATCTCGAGAAACACGAACACGTTGAACATGTCGCCGGTGACGGTAATTCCGAGGAGCCCAGCGAGGCACAGCAGATACGCACAGTAGAAGAGGTAATGGCGTTCGTAACGCGGCAGCTCAACCGAGATGCTTGACGGTGACCAGGTTGCTACCACGGCGCCGATACCGGAAACGAGAACAAGGACAAATGCGTTGAGAACGTCGACTCGATATTCGATGCCCCATGGAGGAGCCCAGCCGCCTAGCTCATAGGAGATTACTCCCTGGCGCAACACCGCAGACATCAGTGCCACGGAAACTGCGAAAGTGACCCAGGTCACCACGATTGCCAGTGTTGTGACTATTAAACGGTTCCGCAGGAGGAGACACAGCACCGCAGCAACCAGCGGAAGCAGGACCTGTAATATCGGCAGGTGGTTATCGATCAAGCCTCTACATCCTCAAGATGGATCTCGGGCTCTTCGATCGTCCCATATGCTTCATTTATACGAACGATTAGCCCCAGGGCGACGGAGGTGGTAGCTACACCGACGACGATAGCGGTGAGTATGAGTACTCCCGGGAGAGGGTTCGAATATATCTCGATACCCTCCGCAAGGATTGGTGCCGACCCGCCATCGACTTTGCCAGCCGAAATGAACAGGAGGAACACCGAGGTCTGGAAAATGTTCAACCCGATAACTTTTTTTATGAGGTTGTCGCGCGCAACGACGATGTAAAAGCCGGTCATCATCAGAACGACCACGACCCAGTAATTGTAGAGCCCGAGGGTTTCCATCATCAGCCGCGCACCACCTCCCCGAAGCCGTAAAATATAGTCAGCATTACCCCGGCCACTGTGGTGCCAACGCCGAGCTCGACCAGCAGAATCCCCAGATGTTGTCCGTGTACAGGGTCGTGTGCCAGCACCCCGTATTCCAGGAACACACCCCCCTTGAGAATCGTGGCTATACCAACACCGATGTACAGCAGAAGTCCCAACGGCACCAATAAATTCACGACCCAAGGTCGGATGGCCCGTTGGGCGTTCCCCAGGTCAAAGATGAGTGCGTAAAGGATGACTGCAGCGGCGAAGATGACGCCAGCTTGAAACCCGCCTCCAGGGCCGTAATCTCCGTGCCACTGGACATAGAGAGCGTACAGGAGCATGTAGGGGATCAGCAGCTTGGCGACGACACGAGGGACAACTTGGTCTTTCATGGCCCCACCCCCCTCGTTGTCTTCGGCGAAGCCGCGCGCCGTCTGCGGGCGCCGCCGAGCAAGATCATAACGCCAACCCCGGCGGTGAGAATGACGGCAGTTTCCCCCAGAGTGTCATAACCGCGGTAGCTTGCAAGAACGGCGGTTACAAGGTTAGGAACCTCGATCTCGTGTGGGGATTCCTCGATGTAGCGGGGCGCTACATGCACGTTAGCTGGTGCCTGGGGGTCGCCCAGGCGCGGCAAGTCGATTGTCCCGTACACTAAGATAGCGCCGGTGACCACAACCACGACAAGTGGCAACAGGGGTGCGTGCTCGGGCTGTTTTTCTTCGCTCGTCGTCAAAGAGAGCGTGACCAATATCAGCACGGTCGAAATACCGGCGCCTACAGACGCTTCGGTAAAGGCCACGTCCGGTTGGTCAAGAAAGCTCATCCAGCATGCTCCAAGCAAGCTATAGATGCCAGCCACAATGGTGGCCGAAAAGAGCCCCCTCAATCTGGCAATTCTGATAGCAGTGAAGACTAAAAGGGCGAGAAGCACGAAGCCGATAACCGAGCTCATTCCTGGCCATCCTGTCTTCCGAGCACAGGGTCAAGTCCTCGGGTGTGCGCGGCGTGGGCAATTGCGTGGGTTGCGGTTGGACTGGTGATCAAGACAAAGAACAAAATAAACAGGAGCTTAACGGTCACCAGTGAAAACCCCGCCTGTGTCATCAGTCCGATCAATATGAGGCCCGCACCGAGGGTGTCAATGATTCCAGCTCCATGCAGACGGGTATAAAAATCGGGGAGTCGAAGCAAGCCAATCGCCCCCGTAACACAGAAGAAGGATCCTCCAGCGAGAAGTGCCCAAGAGAGATAGTCAACCCACTCCATAGTCAGTTGGCCGCGTCCTCGGAGGGGTTGCTCCGGCTTGTTTCAGCAAGGTCGCCATACTTGAAGTACTTCAGTACAGCGATCGTGCCAATGAAATTAATTAAGGCGTACACGAGGGCCAGGTCGAGAAAATCTGGGCGCCCGTTCAGAAAACCGAGAACCGAGATGAACAATACAGTGCTTGTTCCGAACGAATTCACGGCCATGACGCGGTCGAAGACCGTTGGACCAAGGGCTCCCCGTGACAATGCCAAGGCCATCGTTACCAGGATCGCACTCATCGCACCAACGAACATCAACGGCGCCCTTCTAAATGGGTGACCCGTCCATCCATCTCCCCAGACTCCACCCCTTCACCGGCCTGTTGCGTCAGCGCATGCACGGTGATGGTCGTTTCGTCCACGGTGACAGACACGGTACCTGGGGTAAGAGTTATCGAGTTGGCATAAACAACGCGACCTATCTCCGAAGACTGGCTCGCGGCAACCACGATCATGTTTGGGCCGATCAACATCCGCGGACCGAGGATACGGCGGGCAACGTCAATGTTGGCTTTGACAATCTCCCAGGCAAGCCACGGAATGTAAGCCAGAGTTCGAAACGTTGTGAGCTGAAGTGGAGCCCCTTCCGAATCGATGATTTCCATCCGCCAAGCGATATAGATCACCAAACCACTCGAGATCATTCCCATTATTGCCAACAATGGCTTGAAATGATCTCCCCACGGCCAAGAGAGCCCCGACCACAGGGTCCACGCTCCCAGGAGGAGAAGATACAAGGTGATGATGTGTCTCATGTCAGTTCGCCAATGTGCCTCCCGCCGCGCGTCGACAGAGAAAACGACGTGCCCCAGTGGCCGCGGCAGTTCGTATACTGGCATCGGCTTGCTCGTTGCTCAAGTTCCTCGTTAACTTCCGGACACGCTGTTGGGTATTTTCGAGACGGCAGACTGCTTGCCGCCATTCAGAGGTGGCGATAGAATTTGGGAGAAGCGCCTTCGTGTTTTCCCCGAGCGTCATCTCAACCTAACGAGACCCGTCTGGCCCGCTCGCCTGATTCCCAATGGAGAATTTCCCACACCTGCCGACGCTCCTGTCTGTCGGCGCCGCGGTCGTTTTTTTGATGCTGGTTTTGAACCAGTTTCTCTTCAAGCCATTGCGGAGCATAATCGACGAGCGCGAGCGTCGTACTACGCACGCGCACGAGGAGCTAGAAGCGGCCAATATTTTGCAAGCGGAGCGTCTCGACCAGATCGACAATCGTCTAAAGGAGGCACGCCGCGAGGCTCACGATATCCGCGATGCTGCGCACCGCGCGGGACGGGCTGAGCGCGATGAACGGATGACGGAAGCCCGGAAGGCCGCTCAAGACATCGTTGAGAAGGCTCGAGCAGAGCTTGCCGCCGACGTTGAAATCGCTCACAAAGACCTCGAGTCCGAGGCCGCGAGGCTGTCTGAAGTGATTGCCAAACAGGTGCTAGGCCGCCCAGTTGACCCGGAAGGGGAAAGCAACTGATGTTTGCCAGTCACCCTGTGCAGCGGACACTGTTGATTGTTGGACTAGTAGCCTTCTTTACTTCAATTATCGTTCCGTTTACGGGCTCAGCTGGGACGTATTATGTGCAGGAACCGGCCGAACACGCCGTTGTACAAGAAGGCGACGCGCAGCACGCGGAAGAAGAAGCTCATGGGCCCGAAGCCAAGCCTTGGTTCTACTGGCCAGCCAAATGGTTCAATTTTGTCGCGCTTTGCGGCCTCTTATACTGGGTGCTGGTCGTCCCGCCATCCGTAATACGGGAAATATTTTCGTTTTCGGGGTTGAAAGTGATTCTTTCCGACCGGGCGGCAAGCATTTGTGCTGCACGCGACCTGGCTGTACAGCAATCTGAAGAGGCGGCCGGGGTGGTGTCCGGGTCTGAGGAACGCCTGTCTAAAATTGACCAAGAAGTTGCCACTCTCGTAGAAGAGGCACATCGAGATGCTGAGCGTGAAAAGGTACGTGCTTTGGAGGATGGCAAGCGACAGGCGGAAAGAATTGTCGAGGTAGCTGAACGCGAGGTAAATAACGAACGAGTTGGGGCCAACCGAGAATTAAGAACCTTCGTGGCGGACCTCGCGGTAAATATGGCGGCCACGAACTTGGCCGATCATCTAACCCCAGACGACCATAACGAGCTCATTCGCGATTACCTGTCGCGTTTAGGCAAAAGCATGGCCTGAGGGAGGAGATAATATGCTCAGCCACGGTATTGCCCGCCGTTACGCGAAGGGACTTCTCGAAGCAGTTGCCGTGATTGCCACTGGTCGGGAGGCGAACATCAAAGAGGACCTAGCCAGCCTTGTTGAGGCGATTGATGGTCACGACGGGTTAAAGCTGCTCATCATGATGAATCCAGCCGTTTCGGTCCAGGATAAACAAGCAATATTAGGTAAAATAATGGAAACTATTGGGCTTGATCCGACATCAAGGCGGTTTGTCGATGTGTTGGCCGAAAAACAACGACTCGACCACCTATCGTTGATTTCGGACGTGTATGGAGATCTCGTTGACGAAACGTCCGGCGTCGTCAACGCAGAGATTACTACCGCGGCACCATTGGACTCCGGACAAGTAGCACAGCTCGAGAAGAGCCTACACGAGGCTACCGGAGGTGAAGTTCGTATATCTCGAAAGACCGACCCACAGCTTCTCGGAGGCGTGGTAACCCGTATCGGTGACGTCGTTTATGACGGGAGCCTTCAGGGTCAACTCGCACGGATCCGGGAGCTATTGGAGTCTACCTAGACAAGGAAACCTGACAGATGCAGATCAAGGCGGAAGAAATCTCGAGCATCATACGGCAGCAGATCGCCGGGTACGAAACCGAGATCAACATTCAGGAAGTCGGCACCGTCATATCGGTAGGAGACGGGGTCGCACGTATTTATGGGCTGGAGCGCTGCATGGCGTTGGAGCTCGTTGAATTCCCCGGGGATGTTTTCGGCGTTGCCCTCAACCTTGAAGAAGACAACGTTGGCGCTGTGCTCCTAAGCGATTCAACGCTCGTTAAAGAAGGGGACATGGTCAAGCGGACGCAGCGCGTAATCCAGGTGCCTGTGGGTGAGGCACTGCTGGGGCGCGTCGTTACACCTCTAGGGGAGCCAGTTGATGGGCAGGGTCCCATAAATGCCTCCGAGTTCGGGGCTATGGAGCGCATCGCCCCCGGGGTTGTGGCCCGGCAACCGGTATCTGAGCCGCTCCAGACGGGAATTAAGTCGATCGATTCAATGATTCCCATCGGCCGAGGCCAGCGGGAGCTGATCATTGGCGACCGGCAGACCGGCAAAACAGCAGTAGCGCTCGACACCATTATCAACCAGAAAACAACCGACGTTTATTGCATTTACGTTGCTATTGGCCAGAAAGAATCTACTGTGGCCCGCGCTGTCGAAGAATTAAAGAATGCTGGCGCGCTCGACTACACGATTGTCGTTGATGCCTCAGCGTCAACCCCGGCGGCTGTTCAGTGGATGGCACCCTTCGCAGGCTGCGCAATGGGCGAATGGTTTCGTGACAATGGGAAGCACGCATTAGTGATTTACGACGACCTTTCCAAGCACGCCAACGCTTATCGTGAGATGTCGTTGTTGTTGCGTCGCCCACCAGGCCGCGAAGCCTATCCGGGAGACGTGTTCTACCTTCACTCGCGGTTGCTGGAACGCGCGGCGAAAGTCAATGACGAACTTGGAGCTGGCTCGCTGACGGCACTACCAGTCATCGAGACAAAAGCGGGTGACGTTTCCGCGTATGTTCCAACCAACGTTATCTCCATTACCGACGGGCAGATTTATCTTGAGACTGATCTGTTTCACCAAGGAGTGCGGCCAGCCGTGAATGCCGGGCTGTCGGTATCACGGGTGGGCGGAGCCGCTCAGACCAAAGCAATGAAGCAGGTTGCTGGATCACTTCGCCTGGAACTGGCGCAGTTTCGTGAACTCGCCGCGTTTGCGCAGTTTGGCTCGGACCTTGATGTTTCGACCCAGAAGCAATTATCGCGTGGTGAACGGCTTACTGAGATCCTTAAGCAGGATCAGTATCGGCCGCTTCGCGTTGCCCAGCAGACTGCCATCATATTTGCTGGCACAAGAGGTTTCCTTGACGATATCGAGGTCTCCCGGGTAGGGGACTTTGAGCAGGGGTTTTACCAGCACGTTGACGTTAACGATTCGAGCTTGTGGGATGACATTGAAACTGCTGGGCAACTAGACACGAAGCTTGAGGACCGGCTCGGCAGAACGCTAGACGACTACAAGTCGCAGGCCGAGGTCGTGGCCGGTGATGGAGAGGAGTAAACGCCCACTCACCTGTTCCTGAGGGGCTAAATCTAATCAATGGCGACTCTTCTAGATCTCAGGCGTCGTGTTCGCTCAGTAAGGAACATCCGGCAGATCACTCGTGCCATGCGCATGGTGGCAGCGTCCAAGCTTCGACGTACCCAGGACCGTATCGTTAGCTCGCGGCCTTACTCGGACAAGACCTGGGCGGTGATGAATGGCTTGGCGGAGCGTGCCGAGAACAGGGACCATCCATTGCTGCGACGTGCAGAGCGCCAACAACACGTCACGGTCCTGGTGATCTCTTCTGACAAAGGCATGTGTGGGTCTTTTAACACGCACATCCTGCGGCGGACTGACACGGCGCTACAAAGCTGGCAAGACCAGGCGGTTCAACTGGCGCTTGTTGGACGCAAGGCTCACGGTTACTACAGGAAACAGGATTGGACGATCGGCGAATATTGGCTCGACCTGCTTAAGGAAGTTACCTTTGGCGACGCTGCATTGGTGGCCGCGTATTTGATTGATGAATTCACGAGCGGTCGCACCGACGCGGTCTACGTTATCTACAACGAATTCAAATCGGTGATGCGACAGGAAGTCGTCGTCGAGCCTTTGCTGCCGGTTGTTGGCCTCAGGTTCCCGGAAGAAAAGATTAGCGCGCGCGAGGCGGCCCGTTATGTCGCGGAGCATCAAACGGGTGCAGGCGAAGCGCTGGACGACGCGTTCGAAGGACTTTCTGGGGAGATTCAAACACTTTCTGATATCTGGTCGGAGGGGAAAAACGCTGCCCAGGAGGTAGCCAACATGGAGCCAGTGGAACTGTCTGACTACATCTACGAACCTAATCCTGAAACGATTCTAGGAAACTTACTTCCACGTCACGTGGAAGTACAAGTATTTCGCGCGATGCTGGAGTCCATCTCATCAGAGCACGCTGCTCGAATGACGGCAATGGAGAACGCTTCGCGTAACGCCGATGAACTTATAGATGACCTCACATTGACCATGAACAAGATCCGCCAAGAGGAGATCACGACCGAGATCCTCGAAGTCGTCGGCGGAGCCGAAGCACTGAAGTAGGAGAGCCACACTATGTCTAGCCCTGAACAAACGGACGTCGACGAACGAGTTGGCAAAGTCCTTGCCGTAGTAGGCCCGGTCGTCGACGTTGAGTTTTCGACAGAGAACCTGCCGCCGATATACCAAGCATTGAGGATTTCGGACGAAGCCGTTCTCTCGTCGGAGAAAGTCGATCTTATTGTCGAAGTGGCCCAGCATTTAGGCGAGAATCGCGTCCGGTGCGTTTCGATGCAATCTACGGACGGCCTGGTTCGTGGCATGGATGCCGTCGATACTGGCGGCCCGATCACGACACCTGTCGGTGACGCTACGCTCGGTCGGGTCCTCAACGTTGTTGGTGAACCAGTAGACGGCCTTGGCCCGGTCGAAACCGAGGAACGTTGGCCAATTCATCGTCATGCCCCTGGTTTTGACGAGCAGGCCACTGAAACTGAACAATTCGAGACCGGCATAAAAGTCATCGACTTGCTGGTGCCGTTCAAAAAGGGCGGGAAGATCGGGTTTTTTGGCGGCGCAGGCGTCGGCAAGACCGTTTTGATCATGGAGCTAATCAATAACGTTGCAAAGCAGCACGGTGGCTATTCAGTGTTTGCTGGGGTTGGTGAACGGACCCGCGAAGGGAACGATTTGTGGCTCGAGATGAAGGAGTCTGGGGTTATTAGCCAGACCTCGCTGATCTACGGGCAGATGACAGAACCCCCTGGTGCTCGCCTGAGAGTCGCCCTAACTGGCGTCACCGTGGCGGAGTATTTCCGTGACCAAGCTGGGCAGGACGTGCTGCTGTTTATAGACAACATCTTTCGCTTTACCCAGGCAGGATCGGAAGTTTCAGCACTACTCGGCCGTATGCCCTCCGCGGTTGGCTACCAGCCCAATCTGGCAACTGAACTTGGGGAGTTACAGGAGCGCATAACCGCGACCAAGACCGGTTCGGTCACGTCGATTCAAGCAATTTATGTCCCAGCAGACGATTTTACCGATCCAGCTCCAGCGACCACCTTCGCGCACCTTGACGCTAACGTGAATCTGGCACGCGCACTTACCGAGATCGGTATCTATCCAGCGGTCGCCCCGCTTGACTCGACCTCACAACTCATCGATCCGCGCGTGATTAGCGACGAGCATTACGCTGTTGCTCGTGATGTGCGGCGCATCCTCCAACGCTACAAGGACCTCCAGGACATCATTGCGATCCTCGGGATGGAGGAGCTTTCCGACGAGGACAAGGTTACCGTCAACCGCGCGCGTCGAATGCAACGATTCCTGTCACAACCGTTCTTCGTAGCGGAGAATTTCACTGGGATGCAAGGCAGGTACGTGACACTAGATGACACAATTCGTGGTTTCCAGGAGATTATTAACGGCGAGCACGACGACCTGCCAGAACAAGCTTTCCTCATGGTTGGCACCATCGAAGAAGCCCGTGAAAAAGGCGAAAAAATGGCCGAAGAAACCGGTCAAAGTGCCGAAGTACGTGAGGCACTGGCTGAAGCCGACGCTTTGGCTGAAGCTGAACACGATTCGCAAGTGGTGGAGTAACGATCTATGGCTGAGTCCGCACAAAATAGCGCCATTACGACCGAGTTTTTGCTTGAGGTCGTTACACCTGAGCGGCAGGTTGTTACCGAACGAGTCGATGCCGTTCGGGCACCGGGCACCGTTGGCGAGTTTGGCGTCCTCCCGAGCCACGAGCGCCTTATCACCAGCCTCGACACCGGGATGCTACGCTATCGCACCATTGGCACCAGCGAATGGGCTGAACTGGCCGTTTCGTCAGGGTTGGTCGAGGTTCTCCCGGATCGCGTCATCGTTCTGGCCCAGACCGCTGAGACGGCACAGGATATTGACATAGTTCGTGCTGAAGCAGCTTTAGAACGTGCCCGACACCGGCTCAAGAATCCCGAGGATGCTACTGATGTCGATCGGGCCCTAGAAGCGTTGAAGCGGTCCACGATGCGTCTGGAAACCGCGCGAGGAAATACCATAGGAAATTGAGACAGGGAAATTCAGTTCGCGCCCTGTTGGCGCCATCAACCCCGGGGTGGTTACATGAAAGTACGACCAGCGGTCAAATAGGGAGGCCGCCTCGAAGGAAAAGACAATGAAAACTCTCAATAAATGGGCCGTAGTGTTGATGCTTGCCGTTGTTAGCGTAGCTGGCTGCGGAGGAGTATCCGAGGTTCAACTCGGAGCGCTTCTTTCGCTGGAGGGACGTGCATCGTCTTATGGACAGTCGATCCAACGTGGCATCGAAGTTGCGGTTGATCGGGTCAACGCGGCTGGGGGTGTCGACGTTGGTGGGAAGGGCACCAGAGTTCCATTTTCAGTCATCGTTCGTGACGTTCAGAGCGACCCGCAAATTGGGGTACAAATTGCGCAAGAATTCATTGACCTAGGTCTTCCCGCGGTGATCGGGTCCGACAGTAGCACTGTAACGCTCGCGATCGCTGACCTGTTTCAGCAGTCCGAGGTTGTGTTGATTTCGCCGGCATCGTCGACATCGGCGCTCAATGACAAGGGAGACTACATATTCCGTAACTACCCAAGCGAATATTTCGAGGCTGTAACACTCGCAAACTATATTTATAACGTCGCCGGAATTCGCAAGGTGCACGTCGTCAGAAGCCAGAGTGAGTATGGCCTCGGCAATGCCTTCATCGCGCGGTTCCGTACGCTTGGTGGCGGGATGGAGGCCCAGGTTTCGTTTCCGGCAGATCAGCCAGAAGCACTAATAGCAGGAGACCTCGGAGGTCTGACCGCCACTGAAGCCGATGGCATCTACATAGCCGGGTACTCGGATGAAACTGCAGCCACCGCGAAAGTGTTGCGCGATGCGGGCATAGAACTCCCACTGTTCGGGACTGGCGCCATTCTTCCCGATGAGCTGGTGGCGGCGGGCGGTGACGCGGTCGAGGGTTTGGTATATCCAATGGTCACGTTTGATGCTGAGGAAGATGCAACTGCAGAATTCATAGCTGCGTACCGCAACAAGTTTGGGGGCGATCCGAACGTATATGCGGCGCACGGTTACGACGCCACACTCATCATTGTGCAGGCGATCGAACAAGAAGGTCCCACCGCTAGCAATATCTCGTTCTATATGAACGCAATGAACCCTTTCCCCGGGGCAGCCGGAAGCACCAAATTCGACGCAGATGGCAATGCCGAAAAGTCTCATCGCATGTGGGTCATCGAGGAGGGGGAGCCACTCCAGAAGACTACAGAGGAATAATCCCTAGACGGTTCGATGGTTTGAGGGATAGGCTTCTAGCCTGGCAGACAAGAGACCCCGCAGGTGAACCGTTCGGCCCACAGACGTTTAACAGATGGCAGGAACATCTACACGTCCGACGCGCGTCGTATCCACAACTATTCAACAGACTTTTCCGCCAAGCTAAGGCTGTTTTCAGCATCGAATACACAGGTTTTCCTCCGGTGTTGGCTTATTTACGGAGTTTTTCGAACAGTTTTCCCTTCGCTTGGCTTGCCTTTTCCACTGCGGATGCACAGGCTCTAACGGGCCTCTGAACAGGTTTTCCACGACCGACGCACAAGTTTATGCGACCCTTTTCCACCGACTTGTGTACAGTCGACCCACACTGATATCCACAGATGAAACACGGACTACACAACCTGTACCGTCATCGCGTAGTGATTCAGAGCTTGGTGACGCGAGAGTTAAAGGCACGCTACCGTGGCTCGGTAGGCGGCTATCTGTGGTCGTTTCTCAACCCGCTCTTGCTACTGTTGGTCTACACGATTGTCTTCACAACCGTGTTTACGCCGCCACGGGCCCAGGGCGCTGACACTGACCCTTACCCGCTGTTCATGTTCTGTGGATTACTTCCGTGGGCGTGGTTCGCGGCGTCACTTACAGACGCCTCTAATTCATTGATCGCGGGAGGCAACCTGATAAAGAAATTGATTTTCCCGGCTGAGATTTTGCCGGTTGTCAGCGTGCTAGCCAACGGTGTCCACTACCTGCTGGGGTTGCCGATCTATCTTTGCTTCTGGGTTGTTTATAAGCCAGACGGGGTAGGCGTGCACCTTTTGTGGCTACCACTTGTGATTCTTACGCAGTTGGTGCTGTCATTAGGTCTCGGACTGATCCTGTCCGCGCTCGCTGTACACTTCCGCGATATTCGAGACATTCTCGCAAACACCCTGACGCTGTGGTTCTTCCTTACACCGATTATCTATTCCCGTCAGTTCATCCGGGACATGGCTGAGGCGGAAGGTGCTAGCTGGGTCCCCAAGGTTGTTTCCCAAGTGCTCGATCTAAACCCGATGACCCACATCATGAACGGTTACCATCTGTCCATCTTCGAGGGCACGCTGATCAACTGGAAGCGGCTGCCGGTGACGCTGGGAGTGGCCTTCTTAATCCTGATGGCTGGCTACTGGTTTTTTGATCGTTTGCGCGATTCCTTTCCGGAAGAAGTTTGATAATCCCCGCAGGGAGGGACTTGCGCCAGGGAGCATGGTGATGACGGTGCCGGTTGTACGAGTTGAGAACGTTGACAAGCGGTACCGAAAGGTAGCGCACGCACATCGTTTTCTTACGCTTAAGAGCGCCATTCTTGGCGGCGACCTGTTCAAAACATTGTCGCCGGGGGAGGTGTTTACGGCACTTGATGGGGTGAGCCTAGACATCGCTCGAGGCGAAACCCTGGGCGTGATCGGTAGCAACGGTGCGGGCAAGAGCACGCTTCTCAAACTTATTGCCGGTGTTGCGAAACCAACCACAGGCAAAGTCACGGTAAATGGCCGGATTTCAGCTCTTATCGAACTGGCCGCCGGGTTTCACCCCGAAATCTCTGGCCGGGAGAACGTGTTCATTAATGGAATCATTCTCGGCCTCTCCCGCGCGCAAGTCGCGGAACGTTTCGACGAAATCGTTTCGTTCGCTGAGTTACAGGATTTCATCGACGCTCCAGTGAAGACGTATTCAAGTGGCATGTACATGCGGTTAGGGTTTTCGGTCGCGATCCATATCGATCCAGAAGTATTGCTTATTGACGAGGTGTTAGCTGTTGGCGACGAGGCGTTTGTTCACAAATGCCTCGATAAAATTGCCGAGTTCAAGCGCCGAGGCAAGACAATTTTGCTAGTCAGTCACAGCTTGGATTCAGTGAGACGGTTGTGTGACCGGGTTGTGTGGATGAAGGACGGCTCGATTGAGCAAGCTGGTGACCCTCCCAAGATTGTTGATGCCTATCTTCAATGGGTGGTACGCAAGGAGGAAGGGGAGCTCGCGGCCGGGGATAATCGCCGCGAACAAATTACCGAGACCCAAAGCGCATCTACTGAACTCGGAGGAGAGGATGGCCTCGGCACTAATGTGTCGGATGGGGTTGACGGTAATGATGAAGGGAAACTTGGCGGGGAAGAAAATGCCGAGGAAATCGCCGTCGCTGTGCCCTATGAACCAGGCCGTTGGGGAAACCAGCAGGTGTTTATTGAGCAGGTACGGATGCTTGATTCCCATGGCGGCCAACATTATGTCTTTACCTGTGGGGATCCCATGACAATCGCACTAACCCTAAAAGCAAAAGATCCAGTAGATGATTTCGTCGTTGGAATTGGGATCTTCAACGCGGATGGGGTTTGCTGTTATGGGACCAACACCAACATCGAGTCTTTCGTTGCCGCTAAACTTCACGGTACGGCCACCGTTCAAATGGAAATCCCTGCTCTTAACTTAATCGAAGGCGCCTACTATCTGGATCTTGCTGTCCATCGGCTTGATGGCTACCCGTACGATTATCAACGTGGGCTCACGCGGTTTCGCACGACTTCTCCAATTGGTGACACTGGGGTCGCTCGCCTACCACACCGCTGGAATTTTGAGGGCGGGATTGTGTGGAAGAAGACTGGAGAAGTTGAAGACCAGTGATCAGCTGGCAAACGGATCATGCACGCGTAGCGTGGAGAATTTTTTGAAATCCGCATCGCTTGAATACAAGAGGGGCACTCCGTGTTCAAGCAAGATAGCCACCAGGTGGGAATCCTGCACCAAGTTTCCCCGGACGACCACACCACGAGTCACTTCCGCGTAGCATTCCCAGAACCGGGCCCCCTCGCCTAGAGCGCGGACATTGGGCAAAGCGAGTAATGAATCGATATTCGCCCTCGCGGTCACAGGCGCCAGCGGCCTGGAGAAAACGCCTGGATGAGTGGCAATGCGCAAGTAGTTGGTAAGCGTTAGCCAGGGGACACAGAACAGCTCAGGCCCGCGCGCACGGGCTTGGAGAAAATCAAGCGCGGCGTGGTGTAGGGGCGCGCCAGTATCGGATGCTTGTAATAGGACATCGGTGTCTACTGCGAAACTCACGGGCCGTTGTTGTCCATAGCTGAGTGCAGTTCCTCCTTGTCCGCTATTTCCACAAGAGCCCCCATATCCTGATGGAACCAGTCCAAGGTGAACTCTTCCCGTTCTGTTATCCGGTGCCCAAGGGCTTCGCTTAACAACTCTGAAATTAGGCGGCCCAGCGACTTGCCCTCCGCCCGTCCCAGTTTCTTGATTTCCTGCAAAACTGGAGTGTCAATGTCTATTGTAGTCCGCGCCATACATCAGATGTTAATTTAGAAACCATCTGATGTCATCCGCTTCCAAAAGATTTAAAGTGAATCGGTTCGGACATTGAAAACCGCATGCTGAACACGCTCGTGGCGTTGGCGTGGCAGACTTGTGGAGGTTGACGACCCTCAGCGGACAAGCTCCGTTGAGGGATAACTGCGTTGAAAGACAGCCCGACATGCTCCAAACGGTCGCATCTATCGTTTCTAAACACCCCGATTTAGCCCGTGTGCTGAGAGCAATTGAGGGGCGCAGGACCGTTGTTCTCGAGGGCCTGGTTGGCAGCTACAGGGCGGCAGTACTAGCACATCTACAGGAGATGGTGAGGCGACCACTAGCGGTTGTCTTGCCAGAGGGTTTCGACGGTGAGGCACTGTTGCTGGACCTGCGTGCTTTTCATCGCGCCGGAGACGGAAAAAGACGTGTAGTCGCGTTCCCTCCGCTGGGCGTCGATCCTTACGGCCCGCTCGCACCACATCCGGATCACATCCGAGAAAGAATCCAAACACTCGACCGTTGTGCTAGAAAGGAGGTAGATATCCTCCTTGCTCCGATGTTGTCTTGGCTCGAGTATCTTCAACCACCGCAGCATTTCCTGGGTTCGACCCTTACGATCGCGGCTGGCAATGATCTGCCACTGGAGGAACTTGTCAGCGCTCTTGGCTCTGCTGGCTACCAGCGCCATTCCTTGGTGGAATCCCTTGGCGAGATGGCCGTTCGGGGCGGAATAGTCGATGTTTTTCCGGCGACCAGAGAATGTCCAATTCGTCTTGAGTATTTTGGTGACGAGATTGAGTCGATCCGGGAATTTAACCCTCGGGATCAGCGTTCACTTCGTTCTATCGAATTCGTTGAACTCCCGCCAGCGCGAGAGCATTTCGAACTTGCAGCACCCAGGACGGGAAACATTTATGAGGGTTCGGAAAGTGACCAAAGCCCACAAGACAAGAGAATTTGGCTTGAGGACGAAGAAGTAAGGTCCAGAGGCTTGCTCGCCGATTATCTCGCTGACCCGCTTTGGGTAGAGATTGAGCCAGAGTTGTTTACCGAAGAAGAGGCGGCGTGGGGCAGCCAGCTCGATGAGTATTATCATCGCGCGTTGGCCGCTGGGCGGGACGCGAAACCGCCAGATGATTTGTATTCCAATCTAGCCGAAGGTCTCCGGCGTACCGGCCGGGACCGGCTTCTGATGCGAGACCTCGCCACGGAAAATAGAACTTCCGAGGCATTCAGGTTGATCGCTCAGCCAGCCTCGTCTTTCCAAGGACGTATGGCTGACTTAGCAGAAAGCGTTAGCAAATCGCTGGCCAAAGGCGATTCCATTTTTCTAGCGATGAACCGGCCTGCTTCAGCCCGGAGGCTAGCGGGAGTTCTAGAAGAATACGGGATCCCAACCGCTCTCTTTCTGCCCGAAAAAGACGCGGATGATCGTCAAATGAACAGGCCGGTCAAAGGGAGAAGTGGAAGCGACGAGGGCACTGGCAAGGAAAAGGGACTTTTAGCTGTTTCCGAAAACGCGGATCGTATTGAACACCCGCCAAATAACGCGACTGGCAACTGTTGGGTAATTTGTGCTGATCTTTCAGCAGGTTTTCGTCTACCAGACCAGTCTCTCTGGCTGGGTACAGACACGGAAATTTTTGGCCGTAACCGAGTACGAGGCCGGCGTCGCCGTTTCCACGGCGACGCGTTCCGGACGGATTTTCGCAATCTAATGCCGGGCGATTCAA
>CAYVUW010000047.1:0-18490 GCA_964455175.1 uncultured Acidobacteriota bacterium
ACAGTCACCATCGATCTCAACACCACCATCTTCACCGACTGTAACCATGGTCGGCGCAACCTCCGACTGAGTCGCAGTAGTTGATTCCGGAAGCTCCAGTTCCATGCTCGCATCGGGCATGAACGTCGTAGTGACGAGAAAGAAGATAAGTAACAGGAAGACAACGTCAAGCAGCGGTGAAATATCGAGGCTAACTCGCCGCCGCGATTGATCATCCGAAAACATCGCCTACTGTCCCCCCTCCGAGGGAACAGCAAGTGGCATCGGCTTGTCGACCTCACCACTGTCGCGCTGGTGCATGATCTGCTTGATAAAAACAAGAGCCAGGCGTTCCATTTCAAGGATTAAAGAGTTGGCCCTGTCGGAGAAAGCGTTGTAAGCAACCAACGATGGGATCGCGATTGTCAGACCCGCCGCCGTCGTGATCATGGCCTGGGAAATCCCCCCTGCAAGTGAGTCAGCCTGCCCTATCCCTTGGGTCGAGACAATCTGAAAGACCTCAATCATACCGAGGACCGTGCCGAGCAACCCAAGCAGAGGAGAAACGCTGGCGACTGTGCCCAGCACTCCCAGGTACTTCTGCAATCGAGGAACCTCCTGGCGGCCCTGGTCAACAACCACCTGCCGAATCCCCTCCGGTGGCTCCGACCGGGCATCCAAGGCTGCTGCGACAATATTGGTAAGTGGCCCTGGGCGACGTTCGCAATAGTCTTCCGCCTGCTCTAGGAGTCCACCACTGATAAGCGAACCTAGATGCTCGACCTCGTCTTCCGGTAATACCTTCACGGGCCTCAGATTGATGAGTCGCTCCACGATAATAGCCAACGCCAACACGGAGCATAAGGAAAGGGGCCACATCACAGGGCCACCCTGTTTCAAGAATTCAATCATTTCCTAGTAGTCCAGCAGAAGAACTTGTGAGACGCCCGTAAGCGACTCTCAACGTTGAGATGGAAAGGTGACCTCGCCGGGATCTAAGTTATACAGAAACCCAAGCTGGCCGTCTAACTGGTCGTATGGAAAGAACGCCGGTAATGGCGGTAGAGGATTAGAGATCTGCAGCGCAAGCAGGGCCGATTGGTCGAACGCTGGCTTGCCCGAACTCCAACTTCTGGCGACGTTGATCACTGCTGTCTCAGCACCAGTTTCCTCATCCCTCACAATCGACATATTCACAAAAACCACCCCCTCCTGTCCCCTCCATCGAGCAGCCGGTGGAATGTTGTTCTTCCAATTGCGCTCGATAATGCGCAAGACTTGGGTGATATAGGCACCAAGGTCATACCCCTTGGTGTCAAATGAGACCAACCCCTGGGAACCATCGACGCCACCGTCTGAGTTGGCAAACACCTCTGGCTCCACATACTGCTGCATTCCGCGAAGCATGGAGTTTCTCAGGGTGTCACGCACGGGGGGCGGGAGCGGTGGCACTGTAGTCGCTAGAGGTTGTGGGGTAGTGGCAATGGGCTCCCGTGATGACACAACTTCCTCTATGGATATGTCTTCAGCCATTGGAGTAGCGTCCGGCTTTGCCTCAGCAACTGACTCGGCGGGCACCACCGGCTGAAGGTTCTCTGGAATGGGTTCCACGAACGACTCTGCTTCGCTACGCAAAACCTCCTGCGCCGTGGTGCCTTCGGAGAATGGGTCCTCGGTGGCATCACGCTCGCTCATGTCAGCAGCCACCCGATCGACGTCGGACATTACCTCGGTATCGGGGGTTTCCTCAGCTTCCATTGCCGGTGTATCAACGAAGCGGAACTCTATTGGCCTTGACTCAGGCTGCGGAACAACCGGGTCGGACCACAATAGGTCCGGTTTCCACTGCAGGATGCCACCCAGCATGAGATGCAGAACTACCGCAATCGCCACCGTTTGACGCAGGGTGATTCGCTCTTCACCGTAGCGATTCCGACGATCACGCGGCATGGCTTCCTCTACCTCTGCTCTGGGACGAAAACACCCTTCCAGAATAACAATGGGAGCAATCTGGGCCTCGGCGGTACACCAACCAGGGAGAGCCTCGCGAGAAAAAGTCTATCACGCAAGGCCGTCAACGTCGGAGGGTCCACCTTTCATCGGAGTATTTCTCCTCGTGGCCTCGCGCCCGGCGGATTTCAGCACAGCTCAGGACACAGTGGCGGGGAGGCAGCTGGACCACTTCGCCGAGTGCTATCGCAAGGTTGAATGCCAAAGTGCGTGCGGATGGGCGCTGGCCAAGGACCTCAGTCAATCCGATCGACGATTCAGCCGCCTGCCGATAGCCATGGCCAAGCGCTGCCCAGAGCCGGCTATTAGGACTGTCGAGAAGTACCGAACCATGTTGTAACAGCCGTCCTCCTTTCCGACGTTGGGCAGAGCCAACAATTTTGCGGCCGCAAACAGACAGTTCGTAGCGGGTCCGGGCACTGAAGCACGGCCCCTTACTGAAGGGGGTCACTGTTGATTCGCTACGCTCAAGCTGCACATCGACACCGAGCCGCCGTAGGCCAGTCTGCAAACCATTGGCGATACATTGATACGACTGAGAGATGCGGCCCGATAAAGGACCGTGATCGACCGGCCCCGTGAGCGCGTAGGTGAGTTCGTCCGCATGTAGCACTGCCCGACCACCGGTAGGCCGCCGAACAACCGGTATCCCAAGACGTCCGGCAACTATTGCATCTACACCTTGTTCATGAGGTTGGGCATAGCCAAGTGAGATCGTTGGCCGATCCCAACGATACAAACGAAGGGTCCAACCACCAAAGGGGTCCTCAAGAAGAGCCTCATCAAGCCCCATGTTCCATGCGCCGGAGCCACCGGTATTGACAACAACACGAAGGAACGACGGGCCTGCATAGGACATGCTGTTACAGGAGGTGGTCAAGTGGACTGAACCTCGCTGTGAAGCCAAGTAGCAATCGGCTAACTTGGATCATCGGAATTCACGTCGTTCTTAGCTTCTTCTCCCGACGGTTCGCCGGCTGCTTCATCGTTACGCGTGGAATCGCCTTCAGATCCAACGTGTTCAGGCCGGCGCATCTCAACGTTCCCTTCGAAGAAGGCTCCCTCTATGAACTGCACAGCCGGTGCACGTAAGTTGCCTTCAACATGACCAGACGCACCAACTTGGACTTTCTCAGTGCCGGTCGCGTCCCCATGTAGGCGCCCGTCGATACTGATGCTGCTCGCCTTAAGCTGCGCCTCAGCGGTACCACTTTGGCCAATAATAACGTCGCCTGAAATATCGATCTTACCGTCGAACGACCCACGACATTCTAAGGAGCCCTCACCTATGAAATCGCCCACCAATTCGCAGCTAGCCGAGAGATATGATCGCCGCTTGGAAGCCGCGGGGGTTGCAGGCACCAACGGTGGCTGCAGTGTGTGGCTCGACGACGACTGCTTCGGTGCTGGTGTTGTTGAAGTCTGTCGCGTTTTCTCGGCTTTCTTTCCAAAAATAGACATGGACTGATGGATATATGTTTAATGTGAACTGGAGCGTGCAACGGGATTCGAACCCGCGACCTCAAGCTTGGGAAGCTCGCGCTCTGCCAACTGAGCTATGCCCGCCCCTTATGGGGCACGACCGCACCTTCAACTAATCCCAGCGATGCTAGCAATGCCTCCCTGTGAGGGTCAATGCTCACCGAAGGCTGGGTAACCTGTGATGTCGTGCCCCACGATGAGTGTGTGTATCTGATGGGTGCCTTCATACGTGTAGACCGACTCCAGGTTCACCATGTGCCGAAATGACTGATAATCGTCCAGGATACCGTTACCACCGAGAATTTCTCGACAGGTTCTTGCTGTGTTCAATGCCATAAGGACGTTGTTCCGCTTTGCCATCGAGACCTGTTGCGGCGTCACGGTACCAGCTTCCTTGAGTTGACCGAGCCGCAGACACATGAGCTGTGCCTTGGTAATCTCCGTAACACAGTCCACTAGCAACTCCTGCATCAGCTGCGTGGCTGCGACCGGGCGACCAAACGCAATACGGTTCTTGGCATAACGAAGTGCTTCGTCATAGCATGCCATGGCCGCACCAACAGCGCCCCAGGAGATGCCATAACGAGCCTGATTCAGGCAGGTAAGTGGGCCCTTGAGGCCCTCGGCATCCGGCAGTACGTTGTCGGCCGAGATGCGGCAGTCTTGCAGGACGAGTTCTGCGGTATCCGAAACTCGTAACGAATATTTGCCTGTGACCTTGCTTGCACTAAAGCCAGGGGTATCGGTTGGCACAAGGAACCCCCGAATACCTTTGTCAGTCTTGGCCCAAACAATGGCGAGCTGCGCAATCGTTCCGTTGGTGATCCAATATTTCACGCCGTTTAGCACCCACTCATCACCATCAAATTCTGCACGCGTGCGCATCGCTCCGGGATCAGACCCGGCATCGGGTTCAGTGAGGCCAAAGCAGGCAATGACGTCGCCTCTCCCCATTGCCGGAAGCCACTGCTCCTTTTGTGCCTCGGAGCCATAGCGCCAGATCGGGTACATACACAGCGCACCCTGTACTGAAACGAACGAACGCAGCCCAGAATCACCGCGCTCAAGCTCTTGCAGTATGAGCCCATAGGAAATGTTGTCGAGTCCCGGAAGCCCGTAACCCTCGAGGTTGGCACCGAGCAAGCCCATAGCCGCCATCCCAGGCAAGGCTTCGACCGGAAAGGTTCCCTCTCGTTGATGCTCATCGATAACTGGGAGGATTTTGTCGCTGACAAATTCCCGGACCGTATCCCGTACCAACTTTTGCTCGTCGCTTAACAGTCCATCTAGCGCGTAGTAATCAACGCCTTCGAAAGCAGCCATCGCTATCCTCGTTGGGTACCCCGCACCAGTGACCAGTTGCGGCCTTCTTGTAGAAACCCAGAACGGTTAAAACGACACTCTCACCGCCGATGAAGAACAGACACTAATTCACTGCGAGCAAGGACGGCGACCTACTCCAAAAAGATGGTGCGATCGTATCAACGGCAAACCTGTCGGTCAATGCCACAAACCGGCTCAAACCCTTTCCTGGTAAAGGTTTAGCGACCATCAATCTAGTCTTCGTACGTTGCCTTGCACCTGACAGCTTACCGTTCAGTGACGAGACTAGCCGCGACACTTTCCATGCCCCGGATTAGCTATATAGCGCGCTTCCAACCAAGAAGCGTTCGTTCTAGAGCCAATTCAGGTCCACATTCCGTACAGCAAAACACCCTTCAGTCAGGAGCTTCTCCTGTTACCATTTTCCATATGGAGACCCCCCAAAACGTGTATCTCGACCACAACGCTAGTGTGCCCTTATGCGTCGAAGCTATTAATGCGATGCAGCCGTGGCTCACTGGATCTGCCTCCAACCCATCAAGTGTCCACCGAAGCGGCCAGCGATCACGTGCTGCAGTTGAAAAAGCCCGGGGCGAGGTGGCCAAGCTGCTCGGTTGTCAGCCATCCGCGGTGATTTTTACCAGCGGGGGTACCGAGGCTAACAACATGGCAATCTGGGGAGGTTTAGGATGGCCACCACATGGTCACCTGGTGGTCTCCGCCATTGAGCATCCGGCGGTCATGGAACCAGCGGTAGCGCTGCGAGATCTTGGCGTTGAAGTAACCTTTGCTCCCGCTGACAACCAAGCGGTTGTCGGCCTGGAAACAGTGCGGGCCGCCATTAGTCCCAATACCAAACTGGTCTCTATTATGGCGGCGAACAACGAGGTTGGCAGCCTTCAACCCATCGAAAAAATAGCTGCCATGGCTCATGATTCCGGGGCTCTATTTCACACTGACGCTGTGCAGGCTGCACCGTGGACAGACCTACAACCTTTAACCATATCCTCCGATCTACTATCACTTTCATCGCATAAAATTGCTGGGCCAATGGGCATTGGCGCCCTCTACGCACGACCCGGTCTTGATCTGCCACCATTTGTGAGAGGCGGAGGGCAGCAGGGTGGCCGGCGCGGCGGCACAGAGGCAACTGCATTGATTGTAGGCTTCGGTGCCGCCTGTGCGCGGACGCGGACAATTCGCGACGAGTCGGTCGGGCGGGTTGCGGGACTACGGGACCGTCTTGAGACAACACTATTGGACAGTATTGAAGGGGCACGGCGCAATGGCAGCGAGTTCCGATTACCGAATACGTGTCATATGAGTTTCGCTCACTGCGATGGCAACGTGCTCGTTGCCCGTCTGGACCTTGATGGTGTCTCCGCCTCAGCCGGCGCCGCCTGCGCGAGTGGTGTGGCAGAAACCTCACCGGTTATAGACGCCCTCAGGCTACCGGCCAAGTACAGCGCTGGGAGCCTCCGACTTTCCCTCGGCTACGAAACGACTGAATCGGATGTGGACCGTGCCACCCATGCCATTCCCGACGCTGTCCACGCGGTGCGTGAGTCGGGCCTCGAGGTAACACGCTAATGGCAAGGGTCGCAGTGGCAATGAGCGGTGGTGTCGACTCGTCGACGGCCGCAGCAATGCTGAGAGAGGACGGACACGAGGTAGTCGGGGTCACGTTGCAACTATGGGATTACACTGCAGAAAACCTCACCTCGGGACGTGGACGGTGCTGCTCTCCTGCTGATATCGCCGATGCTCGAATCGTCTCGGATCAGCTCAACATATCCCACTACGTCTTCGACCACTCGGACGCTTTCGAGGATCAAATCGTGGAACCCTTTGTCCAAGAATACAAGAACGGAATGACACCAAGCCCCTGTATAAACTGTAATCGTTTAGTGAAGTTCGATATTTTATGGAAGCTCGCTCGAAGTCTCGAAGCTGATTTTCTAGCGCCCGGCCATTACGCTCGCCTCGCGCCTAGCCCAGCGAGGCCACAGCTTCACAAGGGACTCGATCACAGCAAGGACCAATCTTACTTCTTGTTCGACGTTCCGGTGGAGCGTTTCGAGAAGGTCATATTCCCACTTGGTGGGCTAGCCAAAGGCGAGGTGCGCGCCACCGCTCGCCGCCTCAACTTAGCGGTGGCAGATAAACCCGAGAGCTACGAACTGTGCTTCATTCCGGACGGCAATAAAGACAACTTCGTCGAGGGGCGGTTACCCATTGCTCAACGCCGAAACGGCCCAGTTCGCCACCTCGATGGAACGCTACTGGGGCAGCACAGTGGGTTGCATCGGTTCACGGTAGGGCAACGTCGAGGGTTGGGCCTAACCAGTGCTGAGCCATTGTTCGTGGTCGCCCTCGAACGGGGAACGGATACCCTTGTCGTCGGACCAAGTGAGGCACTCGCTGCCAAAACACTGGATGCAGTGCGTTGCAACTGGGTTTCAATCGAAGCACCAACAAAACCCTTGCGTGCCCACGCTCGCATTCGTCATCGCCACAATGAGGTAGATGCACTCATCACCCCCGTCGGTGACGACCGTGTCCGAGTCCAGTTCAAAGAGGCACAACGGGCCATCACCCCAGGGCAAGGTGTCGCTTTTTACGACGGTGATCTATTACTCGGTGGCGGTTGGATCCAAGGCACCTGACACCCGGGGTCCGTGTCCGGCAGGGGCGAGCATCTGGAGTGCAAGCTCGGCCGCCATCTGCTCTGCTGACTTCTTCGTCTTGCCGCTGCCAATGGCGATTGCTTGACCATCCAACTGTACCTCCACAGAGAACATCTTGGCATGGTCGGGGCCACTCTCTTCTACCACCTTGTAAACAGGGAGCGACTGTCCCTCGGACTGGAGCCGCTCCTGCAACAATGATTTAAAGTCGCTGAAGTGAGTGTTCTCCTCGCTTGCTTCGGCTAGACGTTGATACACTGCGAAATCAACAAATTTCGTGGCTTCCTGCAGTCCTCCATCGAGATATATGGCTGCGATTACTGCCTCAAATGAATTGGCTAGAAGTGAATCTTTCAGCCGACCTTCAGTCTTTTCCTCGCCCTTGCCAAGTACCAGGTATGCGCCGAGATCGATCGCCTCTGCCCTCCGAGCGAGTGATTCGGAAGAAACGAGAAAAGCCTTGAGTTTCGACATTTCCCCTTCGGAAAGTTCGGGGTTGCGTTGGTACAGCAATTCACTCACAACAAGGCCAAGGACCGCGTCACCAAGAAACTCAAGCACCTCATTGTCAGCAACGTCTTCGTCGCTTTCGTGAGCGAATGAGCGGTGGATCGTCGCACGGTGAAGCAATTCTGGGTCAACGAATCGGTAACCAATTTCATCTTCAAGCGGCCCAAGACGCTCGTGCCCTCCCAAATCCTCCCCTGCCACCTTAAGTTCGCCGGTCATATGCATGCTCCATTTCTGACCGAATTTTCCGAGCAGCCGTTGCTGGGTCAGGCGCCTTGATAATTGGTCGTCCCACCACCAAGATGTCCGCGCCCGCTTTGATCGCTTCGCTCGCAGTCGCGACCCTTGCTTGATCGTCAACCGATGCTCCAGTTGGCCTGATACCGGGGCAAACAACTAGGAAGTCGTCTCCGTGCACTGCTTTGATCGTCCCTACCTCGTGGGGCGACGAAACAACGCCGTCGCATCCTGCCTCGTGGGCCAAGTTAGCCAGCCGAGCAACATTCTCGCCAATGCTGCCTTGATAACCGACTTCCTCAACCTGCTCACTGCCATGGCTAGTCAATAACGTTACCCCCAAGAGTCTCGGATCACCTTTGGAACGGGCCGCTACTGCCGCTTCCATCATGTCTCGTCCACCAGCCGTGTGCAGTGTCATGAATTTAACACCGAGTCTCCCTGCAGAACGCACCGCACTGGCTACTGTGGCCGGGATGTCGTGCAACTTAAGATCAAGAAAGACTTCCCACCCTGTGCCGACAAGTTCCTCAACAAGACTCGGGCCGGTACTGATAAATAGTTCAAGTCCCACCTTGGCAACGTCGACATGGTCGCGCAATACAGCGGCGTTCCGCAGAGCATCATCACGGTTCCCAAAATCAAGAGCGACGGCAAGACGGGGTACTAAGCTCACCCTATGATCTCCAAATGCACTGGCGCGACACCGTCGTTGAGCATTCCTAATGCCTGCGCAGCGGTAAAAGATAGATCGATAATACGTCCCTCCACGAATGGACCCCGGTCGGTGATCTTGACCTTCACGGTACGGCCATTATTGAGGTTCGTCACCAGCAACTGCGTACCGAACTCTAGTGTTTTGTGGGCCGCCGTAAACTCGTACATGTTGTAACGGCTACCGTCAGCTGCTGTCCGTCCATGATAGGCAATGCCGTACCACGACGCGTTTCCTTCTGGGGCTCCCCCACCACCCCCAGGCATCCGACGGGCGGCGCACCCAGCTGCAGCAGTAAGAAAAACCATCCCAACAATTACAGCGATCGTTCGGCAGTCAGAATCCCAATGCCTCCTTTTAACCACTTTCTAAGCTCCCAACCAATTCATTTATCGACAGCATGCCTTGTGTTTCGCACCAGTTTCTTAGGTCATCCACAAGCCGTATGGATGCCATAGGGTCATAAAAATTCGCCGTGCCTACCTGCACCGCGTTCGCCCCAAGTATGAAGAACTGAAGCGCCTGGTCGAGTCCCTCGATGCCACCTATGCCAAGGATGGGCAGGTTGGTAGCACGACGGGTCTCGTAAACCATGTACAGTGCTATCGGCAATATGGCCGGGCCTGACAAACCGCCAAAAACAGTCGACAAAGTCGGTCGGCGCGAGGCGACGTCGATGGTCATACCACGCAGCGTGTTGATTACCGACAGCGCGTCTGCACCACCAGCTTCAGCAGCACGGGCAAGTTCACCGATATCCGTAACGCCGGGTGTCAATTTGACCCATAGGGGCAAGGATGAAGCGTCACGTACCGCTCGGGTAACTTGTTCGGTCTGCTTTGGGTCGGTGCCGAAGTTTATCCCTCCCTCCTTGATATTCGGGCAAGAGATGTTGAGTTCTAGGGCTGTAAGTCCCTTGGCGCCGTCGAGACGCTCGGCAACAGCGATGTACTCATCAAAGGTGCGGCCCCAGATATTTGCGATTACCGCAGTGTTAAATCGGCGCAAAAATGGGAGCTTCTCCTCGAGGAACCCCTCGGCACCAACATTCTGGAGGCCGATCGAATTGAGCATCCCCCCTGGGGTTTCCACAATCCGTGGCGGCGCGTTGCCTCGCTCGACATGCATCGAAAGGCCCTTCACAACAACGCCGCCAAGTTGGCTCAAATCCATGATCTCAGAGAACTCACCGCCGTAGCCAAACGTGCCAGAGGCTGCAATGACGGGATTGGAAAGTTCTACGTCGCCAATACGAACGCTAAGATCTGGCCTCTTCCCACTCATTGCCACGCCAACCTTCGACTATCAAACACTGGGCCCTCGCGGCAGCAGCGCACATAGCGCCAGCCGCCATTATCACCGGCGTCTACACACACTACACACGACAAGCAGACACCGATGCCACACGCCATGGGTGCCTCAAAACTGACCTGCAACGGCAGGTTTCTTGTCATTGCGATTTCGTGCACTGCTCGCATCATGGGCGTTGGGCCGCAAGCATAGAGG
Organism: uncultured Acidobacteriota bacterium; assembly: GCA_964455175.1. Classification (GTDB taxonomy): domain Bacteria; phylum Acidobacteriota; class UBA890; order UBA890; family UBA890; genus UBA890. The sequence goes on from CAYVUW010000047.1 coordinate 10,450, forward strand.
ACAGCATTGGCAGGATCTTTAGATTCCAGGTACCCCTGCAATGGATGGACTACATAACCATGAAAGCCTTCGCTACCGTCGTCAGTGGCAACCTCTACCGGAACCCCGAGTTCTCGGAAATCGTCTACGCACAGCAATGCTTCGGCAGTTCGGGCGCCAACGAAAGCACGGACACGATGGCCAGACTTCAACAGTTCCTCGGCAACCAGTGGGAACGGCGCCGAACCAACGCCACCCATGACCAAAAGATGCTCACTACTGACCGCGTCCGTGGTTGGCAAAGAGAATGGAACTCCCAACGGACCTAGAACTTCCACGTGATCACCAACACTTTTCTGTTCTAGTAGAGCAGTCCCACAACCAACGACCTCGATCAGCAAGGTAAAGCCGTAGGGAGTGTTCGAAGCATCACGCAGCACCCTGTAAATCGCCATCGGCCGGCGCAATATTGGATCGATGGACTCTGCCACAGAAATCATTACAAAGTGGCCGGGACGACATTGCGCTGCAATCTCGGGACACTCAAAACCAAGAATGAACTGCCCTGGGCCTACATGGGCTACAGATTCTATGGCCAGGCGCCTATCGTACATGGGCTCCCGAAAGAAGCGGTGTGCTCCCGCGAAGGCGGGCTAACAGCGAAAGTAGCATGAGGACCCCTAGGCGGCAAATTTGACACGCTGCAAGAGCCTAGCTAACCTAACCAGGCAACGTAAGCCCTTTAAAGGCTGGCCCTGTGAGGCCAGAAAGGGAAGAGATGATGAATACCACCTGGTACAGGCAAACCCGAACGGCTCGACACGAGTCGATCGGGATTTTTTTGGATTATTTGCCCTCTCTTTCTTTGCCTTTAAGTCGTGCGACTTATCTGTGGTACGACTGGCGATTCTCCAAAACACTTCTGGGCGCGACAGGTCCCCAGGACTTCGCCCATGCCTAAAAAGACAATCATCATGGATGCACGGGAGATGGACCGTGCCTTGTCCCGAATTGCGCACGAAATTGTCGAGCGGCACCACGGAACCAACAACTTAGCTCTGGTTGGGATCCGGACACGTGGTGTGCCGCTGGCCGAGACGTTGCAAAGCAAGATCAAGGAGTTTGAAGGCGCAGAGGTACCTACCGGCAGCGTGGACATCACCCTGTACCGAGATGACCTGTCGCGGATTGCACCCAACCCTGTGATACAAGCAACTGAGTTGGACTTCGAAATTGAAACCAAGGTTGTCGTGCTCGTTGACGACGTACTGTTCACGGGCCGAACCATTAGGGCAGCATTAGACGCTGTCATTGAGTATGGCAGGCCACAGGCTATTGAGTTGGCGGTACTCATTGATCGAGGTCATCGGGAGTTTCCGATCCGCGCCGACTTCGTCGGCAAGAACGTGCCAACCTCGCTCAGTGAGGTCATTAAGGTGCGGTGCCAAGAGGTCGATGGCCAGGACAGCGTTTTGACGATGGGAGTTGACGACTTCGTAAGCAAATACGAAGGCGAGGGCAGTGATGCCTGAAACGAAGGAAGTGGAAACTAATATGCCCGGGGAAGCGGCAGATCTCAACTTGCCCACACATCAACAGGCTGCTTCTCTTAAAAGTAAGGATCTGCTTTCAATTGAGAATCTGGATGCCAACGAAATTAATTTAATTCTCGACACCGCCCATCACTTCAAAGAGATTTCTGAGCGCCCGATCAAGAAGGTTCCGACGCTTCGAGGCAAATCGATAATCAACCTCTTTTTCGAACCGTCAACGCGCACACGGATGTCGTTCGAGATCGCTGCGAAACGACTATCCGCGGACATTCAGAGTATGTCGGCTTCGACTTCCTCTCTGGTCAAGGGTGAAACTTTCATCGACACTGCTCGCAACATTGAGGCCATGTACCCTGATCTTCTAGTAGTCCGGCACGCTTTCCCGGGTGCTGCACATGTGCTGGCTGAAACTTGTAGCGCCGGTATTATTAACGCTGGGGATGGCGCCCATGAGCACCCAACTCAAGCTCTTCTTGACGCCCTTACAATCCGTGATCATAAAGGCAGCATCGAAAACCTCAGGGTGGTGATCTTCGGAGACATCGCTCACAGTCGGGTAGCCCGTTCTAATATTCACTGCCTCCTCAAGCTTGGCGCTAATGTCGTGGTCGCTGCCCCTCCGACCTTTATGCCCTGCAACATCGAGGCGCTGGGCGTCGAAGCTTTCGATCGCCTAGAACCGGCCCTTGAAGGCGCCGACGTTATTGTCGCATTACGCATTCAGCTTGAGCGCGGCGGCAAATTATCGTTTCCCAGCGTTCGTGAGTACTTCAACCTCTTTGGACTGGGCCGTGACAGACTGGCGCTGGCCAAAAACGATGCCATCGTGATGCATCCGGGACCAATTAACCGTGGCGTAGAGATTGCTTCTGAGGTCGCCGACGGCCCACAGTCAGTGATTCTTGACCAGGTCAGCAACGGTCTGGCAGTTCGTATGGCCGTCTTATACCTGCTAGCCGGAAGTGGACCAGCAAAAAATGCCAAAACTGCTGCTTAAAGGCGGCCGGGTGATTGACCCGGCTCATGGAATCGACAAAACCGCCGATGTGATAATCGACGGCGGTTTAATCGAGAGTGTCGACTCTGACCTGGACATGAACGGAGCTAATGTGTTGGACGTCTCCGGATGTATCGTTGCTCCCGGTTTTATCGACATGCACGTCCATCTTCGCGAACCTGGACAGGAGTACATAGAGACCATCCAAACAGGCACTGCGGCGGCCGCAGCCGGGGGGTTTACTGGGGTCGCGTGTATGCCCAATACCTCGCCAGTAAATGATCACCGCGCTGTTACCGAGCTAATCATCGAGCGCGCCGCCGAAGCTGGATCTGTTCCCGTTTATCCAATCGGGTGCGTCAGCGTCGGCCAGGAAGGCGAAGCACTTGCCGAGATCGGACAGCTCGTCGAAGGGGGGTGCGTTGCCGTCTCGGACGATGGAGTCGCGGTAGCCACAGCCGAACTCATGCGACGGGCTCTCGAGTACACTCGGATGTTCGACATTCCGGTCATCGAGCACTGCGAGGACCTGAGCCTCACGCAGAACCAGAAGGCGCCTTTGAACGAAGGCTCGGTTTCGACCGCTCTCGGATTCAAAGGCCACCCGGCCGCAGCGGAGGATATAATCGTTGCCCGTGATTTGGTTCTCGCTGAACTTACCGGTGGTTCTCTCCACTGTGCGCACATTTCGAGCGCTGGCGCGATCCGCATGATCCGCGACGCCAAAGCCCGGGGCGTCAACGTCACCTGCGAAGTCACACCCCACCACTTCATCCTTACCGATGAAGAAGTACGCACCTTTGATACCAACACCAAGATGAACCCGCCGTTGCGGAGCGAAGCTGACGTAGACGCTATTATTGAGGCACTGGTCGATGGAACTATTGATGCCATTGTCACTGATCACGCACCCCATCATGCCGACGAGAAAGCACTTGAGTTCGACCTTGCACCATTCGGCATCGTCGGGTTGGAGACCGCTGTGCCGCTGGCCTGCGATCGGCTACTACACCGAGGCCACGTCACGCTGCAACGACTTGTGGAGTTATTCTCCACTAATCCAGCTAGAATTCTTCGGCTCGGTGACAGGACTCTGAGCGAGGGCGCGGTGGCCAACATCACTGTATTAGATCTGGATCGCATGGCCACTGTCGACGTTTCAGCGTTTTCGAGTAAAAGTTATAACACGCCATTTGACGGCTGGGAGCTCAAGGGCTGGCCAGTGTTCACGATCGTGGCGGGAAAGGTGGTTTGGAAGGCAACAGAATGAAATACCAAGAAATCATTAGCCTGCTCGCCGATTCGGGGGCCCTCATGGCCGGCCATTTCCAACTATCGTCCGGGTTGCACTCGCCACAGTATCTGCAGTGCGCAGTGGCATTGCAGCACCCTACACTGGCTGAAAAAATGGGTCGTGAACTAGCCAAACGATGGCGCAAGGCGGTAGCTGGCCAGATCAGCGCGGTAGTTTCCCCTGCTCTGGGTGGCATCATTGTTGGCCACGAGGTGGGACGTGCGCTTGGCACGCGCTCTTGTTTCACTGAGCGCGTCGACGGAAAGATGACGCTGTTACGCCGCGGCTTTGTGCTTGGCCCCGGTCTCAGCGTCTTGGTCGTCGAAGATGTTGTGACAACTGGGCGTAGCACCCTTGAAACAGTCGAGGCTATTCGATTCTGCGGAGGTAAACCCGTCGGGGTAGCTTGTATCGCAAACCGAAGCGGTTTGGATGATATCGGTGGGCTGCCGCTAATATCTTTGGTCGCGCTGGACATTCCAACATTCGAAGTCAGCGCCTGCCCGCAGTGCGCAGCTCACGAGCCGATCCAGAAACCCGGGAGCCGCCCAGCAACCTCCTAGTGTCGCTTTAGTCGACGCTCCAACTCGTCGTGATCGACACGGACCAGGATGGGTCGTCCATGTGGGCAACGTGTCGGGGACTCGCAGCGCTCTAGGTCAGCGATCAGGTGCACCATTTCTTCACGCGTTAGAGGATGATTTGCACGGACCGCCGCATGGCAGGCAATCGAGGCCGCCATGTCTTGACGCGCCTCTTTGAGTGCCTCGGGACCAGCCCCCTGCTCCAACGACGTGATTAACGAACGCACCGTCTCGCTAAGATCCCGGCTCCCGAGAATGGCAGGTGCCGTCCTTAACGCCCAAGTTTTGCCACCGAAAGGCTCAATTACAAAACCTAGAGATCGCAGCAGGTCCGAATGTTCCTCAATAATCGATGCCTCGCCAGCAGTAAGTTCGATAGTTTCTGGCACCAAAAGATGCTGTGCCTCTACGGTGCGCGCCTCAACCTGCCTCAACACCTGTTCATAGAGAACTCGCTCGTGGGCAACATGCTGGTCGATGACCAAAATACCTTTGCGGTCCGCCGCAACGATGTAGGTATTGTCGTACTGGGCTAGTGGCCGTATGGATCCAGCAGTTCCACTAATCTCTTTGCCCGGAGGCGAAGCGGACGGGTTGCGAATCGTCGTTGGCGTACCCTCCGACACGATCCAATCATTAACCGGTAGCGATTGACTGCCTGCCTCACCAGCGGCTCCATACTGCACCCTGTTAAAGCTATCTGGAGCGCTTCCCGCCTCCACGACATACCCTGAGACGTTCCCGCCCCGGGGTCGGCCATCGCTCCGTAGAATGTTTACCGGGGGGAGTTGGTGTGCCAAAGACTCCCGCACTGAGTTGCGAACCGCTCTATAGACAGCGCTTGGGTTAGCAAAACGAACCTCAGCCTTGCGTGGATGCACGGTGATGTCCTCATCCCCCACTGGAAGTTCAAGGAATATCACAGAGACTGGGAACCTCTGACGATCAAGCAACGATTCGTAGGCGCTTACAAGTGCGTGAACTAGTCGATAGTCAGAAATTGGTCTCCCGTTCACAACCCAACGAATCTCATTGCGATTCGGCCGCTGGTGATCTGGATTAGTGACACCGCCCCGAATCGACAATGGTCCCAACTGCCCCTCCACCGGTAACCAATTCGATGCAACCTGATCGCCCAAAATGTCGTTTACGCGATCAACCAAAGTGGCAGCCGGTGGCGCTGCCATTAGCGAGCGTTTCCCGTGAGCAAGGCTGACATAGATGTCGGGCCGGCAGAGTGCGTAGTCGGTAACTACCTGGCTCGCGTGGCGCAGCTCCGTCGCAGGTTTTTTTAGGTTCTTACGGCGCGCTGGTGTGTTAAAAAAAAGGTCTGCGACTCGCACTGTGGTCCCATGTGGCCAAGCGACCCGCTCAACGTGGAGAATTTTTCCCCCCTCCACTTTGACACGAACACCGGGACCATCACCGGTCCCAGTCGTGAGTTCAATGCGCGACACTGAAGCGATACTCGCCAGTGCCTCACCACGAAACCCCAGTGTAGTAATCGCGTCTAGATCGTTAAGTGTTGCTACCTTGCTAGTTGCATGCTGGGCAAAGGCGAGTTCCACCTCCACGGGATCAATACCATGCCCGTCATCTACCACTTCTATGAGCCCAGTCCCGGCGTCTTCTAGTTGGACTGAAATGCGCCCCGCCCCAGCATCAAACGAGTTCTCAATTAGTTCCTTGATTACCGATGCTGGCCGTTCAACGACTTCGCCAGCGGCGATGCGATCGATAACGAGCGAATCCAGAATGTGGATGTTGCTCATAGTCAATGTGCAATGGATCGCCTTGAAGGCGGGCCATCTAATGTTGGGGCAGCAGCGTGAAAGCGCAGCTTGCGTGTGCCTCGCCGCAGGCGATCAAGGTACCTTACCGTACGCAACTCTTTGCCTATGTGGCCGCGAATCAATAACCGGTTAACGGTAGCAAGTCGATGGACCGCCTGCGCATCATGACCGGCACCTTCCGCAACCTCCTGTGGCTTTTTCTTGAGAATTTCCTTTAGCAGGGCCGTACCTGCAGGCGATAGCAGCCTACTGCCCGCGAACTTCCTGTGGCACTCGCGGCAGACGAACTCCGGCGGGTGCCCCACCGCCCACCGCGCCGCTTCCAGTTGCTTGCCACAGTTAGCGCAACTTGTCAGTAGCGGCAAAAAGCCCGACAACTGCAGCATCCAGATCTCAAAATAACGAGCCGCAACGGGCAACGGAATGCCAACCTCAACAGCCTCGAAAACGGCACTGATGAGGCGGAACAATGCTGGGTTCGGATCGCGCTCGACCGTAAACTCGGTCATAAGTTCGGCGAAGTAGGCTGCCAGCGCGGCTGATTCCGGGGTCAGCAATGATTCATAGAAAGAACGAGAAACTTCGCAGGAAGCTACGCGGGTGAGATCCTGACCTTCTTTCTCGAAAAACACTAGCTCGCTTTGGGTGAACGGTTGAAAGGCGCTCCCGAACCTGCTCCGAACTCGCCGTGCACCACGAGCCACCGACCGCACACATCCGAAATTATAGGTATAGAAAACGATGATCAGGTCAGCTTCGCCGAGCGGATAGTGACGTAAAGCGTAGGCAGGAGTTTGACGGAGCGGCACCTAGTCTCTCAGCCCGCCAACAACATCGTGGCAATGAGGAAATAGGTAGCAACGCCCACGACATCGATGGCAGTGGTAACGACCGGACCGGTAGCGATCGCCGGATCAAAGCCAATCCACCGGATGAGCATCGGCACGGCCGCACCGACCACAGCGGCCATCGTCATGCTAGCAGCGATTGCCAAACCAAGAACGGCCGACATCAGCGGCGGGATCTCATAAGAACCCATCCTTGCAACGACGGCAAGCAAGCCTCCGAACGTGACGCCCATAATAGTTGCGACCCCCAGTTCCCGTGCCACCACACGGAAGTCGAGCCCTCCGTGAATTCGCCCGGTAGCCAAGCCCCTAACGACTATGGTCGCAGATTGCGTTCCCGAGTTCCCACCCATCCCGGCGATGATCGGAATGAAGCCCGCCAGAATAATAATCAAGGATACTCCGCCTTCACCACTGCTCGTATTCAGTTTGACTGTAAACCCCTCATAGATCTGCCAAGCGATAATGCCACCGACGAATGCCGCCAGTAGCCAGGGAAATCGCTGAAGCGCATTTCTCCAGATGGGAGCACGCAAGACCTCTTCCTCGTCACCTTCACCAACACCGGCCATCAGCAACATGTCTTCGGTTTCTTCTTCACGGATGATGTCGATGACGTCGTCCACAGTGATTATGCCGACCAGCTTGTTCTCGTCATCAACAACCGGTAAAGCCAATAGATCGTATCGAGCCACCAGACGGGCGACTTCCTCCTGATCGGTTCCAGTATTTACCGATGTCAATCGGGTATTCATGGTCTCACCGAGTTTTACTGCCGGGTCAGCAAGGAGCAACTCGCGCAGCGAACAGACGCCGACGAGATGCCCTCGATCGTCCACGATGTACAAATAGAAAATCATTTCAAGATCTTCGGACCGTGATGTTTGTAAGGCAGCAATCGCGTTCGCAGTTGAAACGTGCTCCTCAAGGGCAAAGACCTCTGGGCTCATGATTCGGCCGGCAGTCTCTTCTTCATACGAAAGTAGCCCTTCC
>CAYVUW010000048.1:0-9408 GCA_964455175.1 uncultured Acidobacteriota bacterium
ACTCGCTGGTCGATTCTCACAACATGTCGAACTCCGGGATGGGTTATGCGAGGACGCGCGCGTGTGAGCATCACCGGAAACCTGGGTAAGTCATGCTGCGCGGTCTAGCCTACTTCTGGAAACTTAATTTCGCAGTGTTGCTTGCGACAGCAGTCAATACCGCTGTCCTCACCGGCGCCTTGATTGTCGGTGATTCCGTGCGGGGCAGTTTGCGCGACATGACGCTCGACCGTCTCGGCAATATAGAACTGGCGCTAGTCGTAGAGCGATTCTTCCCGCAAAGCCTTGTCGACCGCCTAAAAGAATCGGACGGTTTCGCTTCTGTGCACAGCGGCGCTGCTCCCGTAATTTTACTCCCGGGTACCGCTGTTCAAATTGAAACCGGGACGCGCGCCTCTCAGGTGAACGTTCTTGGCATTGACGAGCGATTCAGCGCGATGTTCGATGGCGATCCGCTCGTTTTTGACAAGCCGGCTGGGCAAATCTTCCCGTCGGTAATTATCAACGAAACGTTGCATAACCAACTCGGGGCCGAGGTCGGCGACACGGTTCTGTTAAGTTTCCGAACCCGCGACAACATTCCCGATGACACCCTGCTTGGGAACAAGGAAAACAACGAGACATTTGGGACCATCCGCGCGACGATTGCCAGGATAATCCCAGACGCTGGGATCGGCCGATTCGGCCTAGCACAGCACCAAGCCTTTCCGTCGAACGCCTACGTTGAGCTCGACGCCCTGCAACGGGAAATCAACCAGGAAGGCAACGTCAACGCTGTTCTAGTCGGACAGAACCAAGCACTAAAAACCACTGGTGCTGAGCAAATAGAACTCACAACAACCACCGGAGATCTACTTCGCGGTGTGTTGAATCTTGAGGATCTTGGCCTCCGCATCGAACAACATCACAGCGTGGCCCTGGTCGAGAGTAATGAGTACGTGCTGCGGCCCTTAACACTGGCTGCGGTCGAAGAAACCGCTAAAGAGGTCGACGCCTCAGTCACCCGCGTCACCAGTTATCTGGCAACCGCGATGGAGGTCGATGGTCGTTCAGTCCCCTACTCGACCATCTCTGCCCTCGCTGGGATGTCCACCGAACTTGCGTCCCTGATGCTTATATCCGGAGAGCCAGCCCCTATACCAACTGGCAACGAAATCCTCATCAACGAATGGGTCGCCAACGACATCAAAGCGGAAGTCGGAGACACCTTGCGAATGGAGTACTACGTCGTCGGACCCTATGAAGAGCTTGAGCTTGAGACAACCGATTTCGTCGTTTCTGGCGTTGTCTCGATGAGCGGTCTCGGCAACGACCGCCGCCTAACCCCTGACTACCCAGGCATCGAGGACACCGAAAATATCGCCGATTGGGATCCGCCATTCCCCGTCGACCTTCGCCGCATTCGAACCGTAGACGAGGACTACTGGGACGAGTATGCCGCCACACCAAAAGCCTTTGTCAACGAACAAAAGGCCGACGAGCTGTGGAGCACGAGGTACGGTGTCGTCACGTCGGTTCGGATGACCCCCCCGGACGCCGTTCAGATCGACGAGTTTGAGACTTTATTCGAGACGACGATGCTCGCGCGACTGAACCTCGACCAGTTTGGTATGCGCTTTCTCGAAGTTCGCGCCGACGGTTTGCGAGCCGCCACCGGGGCAACCGATTTCAGCGACCTGTTCATCGCCTTTAGCTTTTTCCTGATCGCCTCTGCAACGATTCTCGTAGGCCTTCTTTTCAGCCTTGGGGTTGAAACTCGCACTGAGGAAATCGGCTTGTTGTTGTCGGTGGGCTACACCCTCAAGCACGTCCATCGCCGGTTGCTGGTGGAAGGAAGCATCGTAGCCACTATAGGCGCGCTCGTTGGCCTAGTTGCCAGCGTCGGCTATGCGGCGCTCATGATGCTCGGGTTGCGAACTCTATGGCTGCCAGCTGTCGGCACATCGATGCTGACACTCCACGTTATGCCGATAAGCCTTGCAACAGGTTGGCTGATCTCAATGGTCGTTGTTCTCGGCGTAATCTGGTTCACCGTTCAGCGGCTCGGAAAGATTCCAGCGGCATTGCTTCTGAGAGGCTCCGTCTTTCGCCTCACTGGTTCCTCCACATCTCGACGCCGACTGCGTCTCAGCTTTGCAGCAATCAGTGCGGCGTTCGCGACTGTCATGCTAGTTCTCGCCTTCGCTCCCGGCAGGGCAATGGACCCAATGGTCTTCGGAACGATCGGAGTTCCTTTTCTGGGTGCCGGTCTTGCCTTGTTTTCCGAATGGTGTCGCGGTTCGCACGGCCACCTTGGGCCGTCGGTAACCAAGGCCTTCTTTGGCATGGCAACCCGTAACAGTGCCTGGAACCCTGGGCGCAGCATCCTCTGTGTAGCGCTGGTTGCGGTCGCGTCCTTCGTGCTCGTCACGGTGGCTGCAAACTACCGTGACCCAACAGGGGAATCCCAAACAATGAACTCAGGAACCGGGGGCTTCGCTCTCTACGCTACTTCCGAGATTCCACTTCATGAAGACCTGAATTCGCAGGATGGCCGCTTTGACCTCGGCTTCTCCCGCGATGATGAGAACCTCCTTCGAGGCGCACAAATCTTCCCCCTGCGTGCTGTTCCCGGAGATGACGCCAGTTGTTTGAACCTCTACCGGCCACAAAATCCACGCTTGCTTGGCGCTAGCCCGGAATTGGTGGAGCGAGGAGGCTTCAGCTTCGCGACTTTTCTTTCGCCATCGAACCTAGATTCTAAGGTGGGGAACCAAGATCCGGACAACCCTTGGGCATTGCTCTATCAGGACCTCGGCCCAAACATTGTCCCAGTACTCGGCGACGCCAACTCGGTGCAATGGATCCTCCATCTCGGCCTCGGCGACGAACTGATTGTAAAGAATGAATATGGTCAACCGCTTCATCTGCGAATCGTCGGCACTTTTACTGAAAGCATCTTCCGCAGCGAGCTGTTGATTTCTGAAGAAAACCTGCTGGCACATTTTCCGAGCCAGAGCGGATACTCAACGTTCCTCTTCGATTTAGCTGGGTTCCCCTTAGGCATGAATGGCGAAGTCGCCGGAACAAGTATCCCCACCCAAGCAAACGCCATCGCTAAAGCTCTTGAGCGTACTCTCGGGCCTTATGGATTCGATGCCGAACGAACCGATCAGCTACTAGCAGACTTTCTGGTTGTACAGAACACCTACTTGGCAACGTTCCAACTTCTCGGCGGTCTCGGGCTCTTGCTTGGCACAATCGGGCTCACGGTGGTGCTGATTCGCAACGTCATCGAACGCCGTGCCGAGCTAGCAACGTTGCGCGCCTTCGGGTTCCGTCGCAACGTGTTGACTCGAATGGTGTTGACCGAAAATGCTTTTCTTCTAATGCTCGGCACCACTATTGGGAGCATGTCTGCACTGATGGCTATCGCGCCGCGGTTCGCTGGCGTGGGCTTCGACTTGCCGTGGAATTCGCTTGGGCTAATTCTCGTCGCTGTCTTTGTCGTCGGGATGGTATCAAGCGCTTTGGCAGTCGCAGGCGCCTTACATGTACCTTTGCTGCCAGTGCTCAAGGGGGAGCAATAGTTCTAACCACTAGCTGGTTCCAGAAAACCATGCAGTGTGTCAGTTTCGAATAGTGAAATTAAATCGCGTCTCGGACTCCTTCTCATCTTCAACAACGACACGAATCACCTGCCGGCCCAGAAGCTCATGCCAAGCTTCAAGCACATAGGCACCGGGGGGAACTCCATCGATCACGAAACGTCCATTTTCTCCGGTGGTCGCGAAAAATGCGTGAGGTATGACACCAATGTACGCCTGGGTCCACGGATGAACATTGCAGCGCACAGGAATCATGACCTCTGGGGCGGCAAAGACGCGCTCGATGTTCATCCCGGGCTGCGGAAGGGCAATATTGAATGATGGATTATTAGCAGCCACCAAGTGCACAGTGTGCAGTGTCGGGTCAGAGTTCACGATTCGGATCGAAGCACCGGCCTGCATGCCAAGCACATGTGGCTGGTACACGCAGCCAACCTTGTCGAGGATGACGGGCGCAGGCTCACCAACCGGTAGCGTCCCAGTAATGGCCTCACGAATGTAGATGAAGACCCATCGAAGCGTGCCATTGTTGTTAACCACGAGACGTTTGGAAGGGATGGGTTCGCTGCTATGTGATGCAATGCAGAAGGCATCCTGCGTCATCGAAACTATGGTCGGGGCCGGAGGATCACCTTCGTAGCGAACTTCCCCCGTAATCGAGCCGGCACCAGCTCCAAAGACCGAACTATCAATCGGCTCTTGCGTAAAGGCAATCACAGGACCCATCGCCACAAACACCAAGCTCGCAGCGACGGCAGTCAAAATCGACCTCCAACGCACCTCTTTCAGCATCATCTCATCCGAAGATCGTGTATCGTGATGACACTTTCACCGGGATCCTATCAGGGTCAGCATGCTCCCTGAGTTACTCGCTCCCGAATAGCATTCGCAGCCCATGAACCTTTCCGAATTTGATAGCGCCTGTCTTGCTGGGGACCTTGGCGAAGCATCGCAATTTGCGATGTCGATTCTCGTGCGCATTGGCGAAATCCAGAGTGCTTCAGAAATGATTGACATCACCCGTGCCCACATCGACAGTACGCTCTTTCAAGGTGATGCGACACTTGAGTTTGCTGAGAAGCTCGCCCACATGGATGCCAAGGTGGTAGTTCCTACCACTCTCAACGTCAGCGGCGTTGATGAGCATGGCTGGCAAGACTGGGCGGTACCACCAGAGTGGGCAGAGAAGGCACATCGCCAGATGATCGCCTACCAGAGCATGGGTACCGAGGCGACGTGGACCTGCGCTCCGTATCAGGTGTCTGAGAAGCCATCGTTTGGCGAGCAAATAGCTTGGGGTGAATCAAATGCAGTTGCTTTTGCTAATTCAGTACTTGGGGCACGCACCATTCAATATCCGGACCTCCTCGACGTATGCGCCGCCATCACCGGGCGGGTGCCTGCTGTTGGCCTGCATCTAAATGAGAACCGGGCCGGCGAGATACTGATCAAGCTCATTGACATCCCGGAGGACCTGCAAACTGATGATTCGTTTGCGCCAGTTCTCGGCCACTTGCTTGGCACAATCGCCGATGATCGCGTACCAGTTGTTGAAGGCCTCACGGTTGAGCTGGCCGAAGACCACCTTAAGGCCATCTGCGCTGGTGGCGCCAGTTCTGGTGCCGTGCACTTGTTTCACATCGTGGGGCAAACACCAGAGGCGCTAACCCGTGCTGAGGCGTTCCAAGGTCACGAGCCCAACGAGGTGCATGACATAAACCTCCGTGACCTGCGCCGTATTCGCTCCGAACTCGATAGCTCCCAGGGCAAATCACTGGACATGATAGTTCTCGGCAGCCCACATTTCTCTTTCGCTGAGTTCCGCAAGCTTGCGCCCATGCTTGAAGGGCAACAATGCCACACGGACGTTGATTTCCTGGTGACGTCAAGCCGCGCGATGGTAAAGCTGGCGCGTGAGTCGGGGATGCTCAACACGCTCGAGGCTTTCGGGGCCAAAGTGACTGTAGATACCTGCATTCTTACTACCCCGATGTTATTCCCAGAGACTCGGCGTCTAATGACAAACTCAGCGAAATATGCTTATTACTCGCCCGGACTGCTTGACGCCGAGGTAGCCTTTGGGAGCATGGCTGATTGCGTCCGTTCAGCCATCAGCGGCAGGGTCCAAACGAACAGCTCGCTCTGGGATAGTTAGGCATGGGCGATTTCATCCAAGGAAAGACGCTGGTCGAAGGTAAAGCCACCGGTCCGGCTTTGTGGAGCGACAAGCCGCTAAGTTTCTGGGGCGGCTATGACCAGAATACGGGTGAGATCATCGACCGTCGTCACCCTCTCGTTGGCCATATCGGGGCTAATCGAATTATCGCGATACCCCATACCAAGGGGTCAAGCACCTCAACCGCTGTGCTGCTCGAGGCGGTGCGTCAGGGGAAATCACCAGCCGCCATCATCACGACGGGCGTGGCGTCGTTCCTCGCTCTAGCTTCGATCGTCGCCAACGAACTGTACGACACCAGCTTCCCAGTTTTGATGGTCGCCGAAGACGATTTCAACAAACTTGAGTCGGCCGATTGGGTGTCGATTAGTGACGATGGCGTCATCGAGATCGGCGCCAATCCTCAGCCTACTTCCCCTTCCTAGCTCTATCGGTTCTCTGGGAAAGAAGAAGGGGAACACTAATGATTGACTAAGAGTCTCGCCCAAGCAGGGCACCTGTTGTAGATCCGGCCCCCCAGTGGCAAGCTTAGTTTTCGATGTACGCAGCCATACTATTCATTTCTCTGTCAGGACGAGGACTCCAGTGAACGCCTTCCGCACATTTTCCGCTTTTGTACTCGTATCGATGCTCGTCGCCCCCGTTATTGCCCATCAGCAGGGCGCGCAGGCCACAGAAATTGTTGTCACGCCCGAGTCTCTAACTCTCGAGGTTGGTGATACCACGGAGATTTCCGCTGTCGTCAAAGACGCTGACGGCAATGTGATTGAGGATGCCACAGTGGTTTTCCTCTCAACGGCGCGCCGGGCGTTGGGGGTTACTCCAGCCGGGCAAGTCGAAGCCTATCGACCAGGCGAGTTTCAGATCATGGCACGTGTACCAATGGACCCGAATGCCACGGACCGTCGTGCCCCGGCGCGAGTGCAAGCGATGATCCCCGTCGTCGTGGCAGCCCCACCGATCAGCAAGATCGAGTTCGGTGCCGCCCCGTCCCGCTTCTACACAGGAACAAACTTTCGCCCCGAGGTCACCTTGACCGATCGCTCCGGAGCCAACAGAAGCGACGTTGCCATTATGTTCGAAAGCACCAACACAGCAGTTGCCGAGGTAACGGCGGTGGGCCGCATCAGCTTGCTTGCTCCGGGTGAAGCAACAATTACAGCGAAGGCAGAAGCAACTTCGACCAACTTGCAGATGACAGTCGAAGAGAACCCAACTGTGCATATCGAGATGAATCCGCAGGCAAACAAGGTGCGTACTGGTGATGTCGTGCATATAAATGCGCGCGCACTCAACGCCGATGGCACTGAAGTAGAAGGGATTCCAATTCAGTATTCGTTTCAGGCTCGTACAGTCGACCACAACCTAGGACAGGCCTCGTCAGGCCTCATCACCAATGATGGCCGCTTTGTGGCTGACGTCGCAGGCGAGTACGTCATCATCGCCAACGCTGGCGATCAAGTAAGCATGACCACGTTGGAGATCGAGCCCCGCAATATGGCAAGGGAGATCGAACTTGTGGGCCATGGCGCGGTGCGTGACCGTGCCACATCGGACCTGTGGATCTGGGAGGGCGTCGACGGCAAAGACTACGCCATCACGGGCACCTGGGGCGCAGAGGGTCACGCTTACATCTGGGACGTGACGGACCCAAGCAACATGGTAGTCATCGATGTCGTTCACGTCGATGCACGAACAGTCAACGATGTGAAGGTTTCCGAGGACGGTCGTATTGCTGTGATTAGTCGCGAGGGGGCCAGCAACCGGCGCAATGGCCTAGTCATTCTGGATGTTTCTGACCTAGCGACTGGAGGTGCGCGCATCCTAGCAACATTCGATGACCAGCTTACCGGTGGTGTTCACAACCTTTATATCAATCAGAATCACATTTACGCATTGAGCGCTGGGACTCGCTACGACATCATCAACATCGAGGACCCAACCAACCCTTACCGGGTCGGCCGCTACCAGCACGACAGTCCAGGATCCTCAATTCATGACGTTTGGGTGGCCAACGGCATCGCCTTTTCATCGAACTGGGATGATGGTGTGGTCGCTGTTGACGTTGGCGGCGGCGGCCAGGGCGGCTCCCCGAACAATCCCGTGCTTCTAGGAAGCTACGCTTACCCGAACGGTTGGAACCACGCCGCTTTCCCGTATTGGAGTGAGTCGGCCGGAAAGTTCTATATGTTCGCTGGTGATGAGGCAGGCCGACGAGGCAATACGCCAGGTTACGAAGGCGAAGCTGAGCGGATGAATGGCTGGATCCATATCATCGAGTGGGATGAATGGGGTGAACCTCATGAGGTGGCACGTTACGAGGTGCCCGAGGTCGGCACCCATAACCTGTGGGTTGAGGACGACATTATGTACGTCGCGTATTATCAGGGCGGCCTCCGCGTTGTCGACGTGTCCGGTGAGTTGCTCGGCGACCTTTACCGTCAGGGGCGCGAAATCGGCTACTTCCTCGCTTACGACCCTCAGGGCTTCCTTCCGAACTCTCCGTTCGCCTGGGGACCACAACCTTTTAAAGGCAATATCTTCTTCTCCGATCTCAACTCGGGCCTATGGGCGGTAAAGGTCCGTGAAGAGGACATTCAATGAAAAAGGCGTCGATCGTCGGGCTTGTCGCCATCATCGGAACGCTGGTTGTCGTCGTGCCAGCAATTCCACAGGCACAGAGCACTTACACGTTCTACGTTGCTGCTGAATCAGATGATGTTGTCGAGAAGATCGCCTTTGGTCCCGGAGGCTTGAGCTTAATCAAGAGCATTGCCGTCGGTTCTTGGCCAACTGAAATCGAAGGGCCTCACGGGCTCGGAATCTCGCCCGACGGCGCGCATTGGTATCTGTCGCTGGCACACGGCCAACCAGGCCCCTACGGCAATATCGTCAAGTACAGCACTGAAGATGACGTCTGGCTGGGCGAGGTTGCTGTGGGCATGTTCCCTGCAACGCTGGCAGTGTCGCCGAGCATTGGCTTGCTCTACGTTGCGAACTTCAATCTCCATGGCCTTCCAGAACCGAGCTCAATCTCGGTGGTTGACCCTGAAAGCATGACCGAGGTCGGCCAAGTCGATGTCGGCGTAATGCCGCACGGTGCGCGAATGAACCGCGAGGGCTCAAAGCTTTATTCGGTCAATATGATGGATGACGTACTGGTTGAAGTAGATGCCTATCGGATTGAGGTAAGTCGGCAACTTGGTCTTACAAGGCATGCCCAACACAAGATTGACGGGACCCACCAGCAGCACATGGACCAGCATGGTAGTGCAGCGGGGCATGAAGCCATGGACGACATGGACATGTCCGAGATGATCAAGCCTACATGGGCCACTGCCCCAACGCCTCAGGGCAAGATTTACGTCGCCGGCAACGGCGCCGGTAAGATCCTCGAAATTGACCTTGAAGATTGGGAAATAACTCGTGAGTTCGTGACTCCAGCGGGCCCCTACAATCTCGATGTTTCGCTCGACGGCATGCTATTGGCGGCAACCTACAAGAGCAGCCGGTCTGTTGGCTTTTGGGACCTTAATGTTGGTGAGGAAGTTGGACGCGTCGAAACGCTGCGACCGATCCCACATGGAATCGTGATCACTCCGGACGCCCGCTACGCATTCGCCACCATCGAGGGCATCGAGGAGC
>CAYVUW010000048.1:9418-18180 GCA_964455175.1 uncultured Acidobacteriota bacterium
CGGCGGCGAGCCTGGTTCAGTTGAAGCCTATGACCTGACGACGTTCAAACGGGTCGGCAACCTCGATATTGCGAAGCAAGCCGGCGGCATCGCCTTTTGGAAGATCAACTAGGCGAACATCGCTAACCGCGGCCCCATCTTTGTAAAACCCGATGCTGCAACCAGTAGGTGGTAAACATGTCGGACGAAGACTTCCAACGAAACTATCGTAATACGATCGGTTTGTTTGCAACCGGCGTAACAGTGATCCTAGCGGCTAAAGATGGAGATGTGCGTGGCATGACAGCGAATGCTGTTACCTCGTTGTCATTGGACCCAACACTGCTCCTTTTTTGCCCAGCAAAGGACGCGCGCATTTCCTCATACTGCACGATCGGCAGTTCATTTACGGTCAACATCCTCGGAGTTCACCAGGAAGGAATCTCTAACCATTTCGCCGGCACGGATAGTGAACCTGAGCACGCGTTCATCGAATGGGATGAAGCCGGTGACACGCCACGCATTGCCGACTCGCTAGCGTGCATCGGTTGCAAGACTCATGCAATCCATGACGGTGGGGATCATTGGATCGTAGTCGGCGAGGTCGTGGCACTTTATCAAGATAGCGCCCCGGGGGAGCCTCTACTTTTCCACAGAGGAAACTACCATCGGTTGGCAAGCAACTAATAACGCCCACCGCAGGTAGCATTGATCCATTCCGGTAGTCTCACCGTCAGCCTTGCGCCCACCAAAGAGGTCGGGGCATCCATCTGCGATCATGGGCTAGCTGTCAGCTCGTCGTAGACCACTCCCAGGTTGTCATTGAGCCGACGTGGGGACCAATCTTCGAACTCCGGCGGCTGCATCTCAGTGATTTCGTCGCGGGTCCGACCGTCGTCAATCTCATTCTGGACAAAGTTCCGAAGGATGTCGAAGTAGTTGGAGAAATCCTGCAGGCCGTTGATGTCGCTGATCTCACCGTGTCCCGGTATACATACCGTGTCGGCATCACACAGTTCAATCATCGCTTTAAGGCAATTCTGCCAACCAACGGTCGTAGCGTCGGCGCCGGTATCAATCCGCGGGTGAAGACCATTGAAAAACAGATCGCCTCCGTGAATAACCTTGGCCTCTGGAATAAAAACAAAGACGTCGTTGTCGGTATGACCACGATCTATGTGGCGCAGCTCAAGGGTGGTTGATCCAACTGTGACTTCTTGCTCAGACTCGAAGGTTTCGGTGGCCGAAAAAGACATGGCGGTCATTTGTTCTTCAGCCATAGCCATAAAGGCCGCCACCGATTGCGATCCGGCACTACGCGCTTCACCGGAGATGTTCATGTTGCCCACCTGCTGATTAAAACGCTCGAGGCGCCCGACTTGGTCGCGAAGAATACCGGCCAACATTTGCGAGCCCCCTGCCATAGCCCGCGCCGCGCCCCGCTCCTGGCCATACACCGGAACCCCATCAGTAAAAAATGGGTTTCCGCCGATATGGTCACCATGGTGGTGGGTATTAACAACGCTCTCAAGCGTACCGCCGAACGACTCAGCTTCGGCCCGCAACACCTCGCCAAAACCAGCGTTCTTAGTGTCAACGAGTACGAGGCTACTTCCATCGTTAACGGCGAGCACATTGCCACCAGCACCAAACGCGACCCTCATGGCGTCCCTAATCGGCCGCCAATCAAAAACGGTTGATTGCTGCCCAATGCCGAACGTGGCACGCGGGCGCACCAACCCGCTGGCTGATGCTAGCGCCAGTGTGGTCGAAAACTCACGGCGGTTGAACATGGCGTTCTTCTCCTATTGAAATCCGAAGCAATACAGGGTGTTTCTGGTCCGCAGATAAATTCGGCTATCGTCGATTGCTGGTGTGCCATATACCAAGTCATCGAGGTCACCAACTGATACGACGTCGAGTCCACCACCCGGTTCCACAACCGCCACCAAGCCGAGTTCGCTAGCAAAGTAGATCTTTCCGTCGGCTGCAACGGGAGAAGCATAGTACGCGTCCACAGCACCACGCAGGCGACCTTGGGCAAGGACCTCCCCGGTGGAGGGGTCGAAAGAAGTAACGATGCCACCGTCGTTGATCATGTAAAGCACACCTTCATATATCAACGGAGACGGCAACTGCGGCACGGCACGATGATATGTCCAGACAACGTTCTGTTCAGTCATGTCACCCACGCCGCCTAGCTTGATAGCAAGCACACCGTTGGTTGACGTCATCGCAGCCTTGAAATAAGCCCAGTCCTTAGCATCGAAAGCATCATCTTGGTCGAGATCGGTGAAACCCATCCAGCCAGCTGCAAGGGTGCCTTGGACCTCTTCAGCACTGAGCTTGCCGTTGCCATCGGCATCGCGTTCCAGGGCCTGCTCGAAGGTCTCGATCTGAGGCTGGCGACCGGGTTGCTGCATTGGTGATCCAAAGCCATTTACGAAAATCATCCCGTCGTATATGACTGGGGTTGATTTGATCTCGAAGGAAAGACCACTGACCCACCATAGCTTCTCGCCATTTGAAACATCATAAGCGGTCAGAAAAAACGAGCCTGGGATCAGCAGCTGGGTACGACCAGCATCATCGACCCAGAGGATCGGTGTCGCATGCCCGCTCTTGGCCTCCGGGCGATCAGTCTTCCAGATCGTCCTGCCATCTTCTCGTGAGACCGCAAGCAGGTAGGAATCGTTAGTTTGGTCAGCAACCAAGATCACCATGTCGTCGACCAGGATTGGCGATGCCCCCATGCCGTATATGTTGTCAAAAGGCCCCAGAGGCAAACTCCAGAGTTCATTGCCGTCTACATCGTAGGCAATCATCCCGTAGTCCGCGAAGAACACGACAACAATTTCACCGTCGGTGACCGGGCTCGGTGAAGCTGGATTGTTGCGCGGATCAGGCGGGTCGGTCGGATGGCTCGGCGCCGTCCGGTGCCAAATGATCTCACCGGAGCCACGATCTAGCGCGATGGTCTGTAAGTCATCTTCCACAACCCCCGTCAGGAAAATCTTGCTTTCCGAAAGGATCGGCGATGAATGCCCCGGAGGAAGTTGTGTCGCCCAGACCACGTTGGTGTCCGGACCAACCTCGCTGGGAAGATTCGAAGTATCGGCAACACCATTCCCGTTTGGTCCACGAAAACGCGAACAGTCGTTGGCCGTATCCGGCGCTACAAACTCGTCCGACTGTGTGGTGCACCCAGCGGCCCCCAAGGTAAACAACAAAACCACGAACAACGAAATTTTCGGTGCGGGGAGTTTCAACGCCACGAATTTCTCCATCTGGTCCAATAAAGACATAAAAGAACTCTATCCCTGGTAGGAGCAGCCCACAACGCGGCGGGGCCCACCGAATATCAAATGAGTATGTCTCGCTATCGTCCGGAAACGGTTGTTCCCCCTTTGCACGGATGGCAAGGTAAATGGAGTATTTTTCGTTTCACTTCGCCGCATTTGAACATCTCCAAGGAGTTATCCCTAATGATGAAGGATCGCATTCTATTGCTGGTATTAGTTCTGTTGACGGCAACCGCTCCTGTTGTCGCGCAACAGCAAGAACAGGCAACAATACAGCTCACCATCGAACCGGCCGAACTCGCGCTCGCCCTCGGGGAAAAGACTACGCTAACAGCGACGGTGCGGGATGGTGACGGCAATATAGTGGATCGGCCCGTACTATTTTTTTCGCAGGCACGCCGCGCAGTGTCAGTGAATGCTTCCACCGGAGAGGTGGAAGCGCTGCGACCCGGTGATTACACGCTCACCGCACGGGTTCCGTCCGAGAGTGCTGAAGGAGCATCCATACCCCTCGGTCGTGGTGCTTCGGCGGCAGCGGAGGTGCAAATTCCGGTCAGCATCGCCTTCCCTGCCGTTGATTCAATCAACTTCATCGGCATGCCAGCAAACTATTACCACTCTACGCTAGTACGTCCCGAGATCATCATCCAGGATGTCAACGGTGGCACGCGTACTGACATCAACGCAGAGCTATCGAGCAGTGACTCGTCAATTGTTGAAGTAACGGAATTCGGCTTGCTACGTATGGTCGATGAGGGCGGCGCAAGAATTAGCGCTTCCGCTGAGGGTGTTACAGAGACAATCGATGTCCGCGTCATGAACAATCCAGTTGAGTCTGTGCAACTTGCGGTCAACAACACAGAAGTTCGCACGGGAGACGTGCTCCAGTTCAGGGCCACGGCTCTTGACGGACAGGGTAGCGAACTAGCCGAGATGCCGATCGAATACAGCTTCCGCGCTCGGACAGTTGACCATGCCAACGGTTCGGCCTCGTCAGGCATGATCACTGAGGAAGGTCGTTTTGTTGCCGATCTTCCTGGCGAGTACACAATCATCGCGTCGGCTGGCAACCATGTGGCGATCCAAACCGTTTGGGTTGAACCACGCAACGTCAAGAAGCTTGTGGAAATTGTGGGACAGGGCCGCGTGGCCGATCGGAAGACGTCGGATCTTTGGGTATGGGAGTCGCCAAACGGTCGCGACTATGCGGTTACGGGAACCTGGGGCGCGGAAGGCCACGCCTACTTCTGGGATGTTACCGATCCGACTAATATTTACATGGCAGCAACGGTCCGCATCGACGCACGAACCGTCAACGACGTAAAGGTCTCCGAAGACGGATCAATCTGCATTATTAGCCGGGAAGGTGCCAGCGACCGACGCAACGGCTTTGTCATCCTCGATTGCTCGGACATTGAGAACAAAGGCGTGCCAATCCTAGCTCGCTACGACGACGAAATGACCGGGGGTGTGCACAACGTCTATATCTACGATGAACACGTTTATGCGCTGTCTTCGGGGCAACGCTATGACGTGATCAATATCGAGGATCCAACAAATCCGCATCGCGTCGGTCGCTTTGAGCTCGAGACACCAGGACACAGCATCCACGATGTTTGGGTGGAGAACGGGGTAGCGGTGTCGTCGAACTGGACAGATGGCATCGTAGTTGTCGACGTTGGCGGCGCTGGCAAGGGCGGATCGCCGCAAAATCCGGTCCAAATAGGCCAGTACACTTATCCTAGCGGCTGGAATCACGCTGGCTTTCCATACTGGAATGCGGATGGCAAGTTCTATGTGTTCGCCGGGGACGAGCACTTCCCTGCCGATCGCAACCCGCAGGGTATTGATCGATTTTCTGGCCCGGCAGTCAACGCTGCTGGCTGGATCCATGTCATCGAGTTCGACGACAACTACGAGAACCCAAAGGAAATAGCACGCTATCAGGTCCCTGAGGGTGGTACACACAATTTCTGGATCGAAGATGACATCCTATACATTGGCTACTACAACCAGGGGCTCCGGGTTGTCGACATCTCGGGGGAACTACTTGGCAACCTCTACACCCAGGGACGCGAAATTGCGTACTTTGTGCCCGACGACCCAGAAGGATTTAAAGCTAATGCCGCCCGCACCTGGGGCACGATGCCGTTCAAAGGCCTAGTCTGGGTTGCCGACAATAACTCCGGGCTCTGGGCAATTCGCCTAGTTGACCCAGAGGAGGAGTAAGTCGGCAAGAAGGAGGTTCAGCGTAAAGGCTAGAAGTCGATCGAGTAGGTCATCTTAGCGATCAGCTGATGGTCGGCGATGCCATCCCAGGCGTCGTCCCAGGTCCGAGTGCTCTTGTAGACGATATAGAAGCTGTCGATCTCGTTGATCACGTAGCGCAAGCGGGCATATACAGAGGCCCGGCCCGAGACGCTGTTGTACTGAACCAGCGAATTGGTAAGCCAACGATCGTTGAAGTTATAGGTAACACGTGTCGTGACCGTGTGGGTATCGTAGATGCCAGACGGCAGCTCGATGTGGTTGTAACTATAGCTCGGTGACAGGCTGAGGTTCTCGTTGAAACGAAAGGTGCCACCTGGCCTCAACGAATAGCGCGTACCGCCCCAATATTCATTCCAGCTAACGTTCATCCTTCCGCTCACTCTTCGCGAGTCAACGCTGTCGAAGTTAACTGAGTAGCCTTGGGTCCTATAGTCCCCCGGCAGTGCAAAGATGTTCTCTTTGACTGAGATGAAGAAAACCCGGTCAAGTCGCTCGAGGTCCTTGCTGATATTGAACGTGACCCTGTCGCCTGTCTGGAAGTGCACGCTGGTATACAAGCCGGCTTTTTGTTCGAGAAAATTGCCCTCAACATCAGTTAAGTAGTTGAAACTTCCAGAGAAGCGGACCTGGCGGATTGACGGTGCAAAACTGGGCCGGGGGTTCCAACCGAGACGGTAATTCTGGCTCGCAATGTCACGTCGCGGAATAAAGCCAAGATCTGTCTGGAAGTCTGCGTCGATCCGCTGGTAGTTGCCAGATATAACCCATCGGTCACTATTCCAACCAGCGCCAAAGCGTGCAGTGATCGGGTTGTCTTCAAGTTCGGCATCTTCCTCGAGGGAATCATCCCCGAGAACACTGGCGATCTCACCACCAATCGTCAAGAAATCGTAGAACACAAAGTTCGCGTCAATCCCACCCACACGATTGTATTCACCGGCACCCTGAGTGTTGGTCAACATCAACCCAATACTCGACCGCCTGAAGACATCTTGCTTCAGGCGCAACACACTGAAGTTCTTGCCTGGATTTAAGGAGCCTATGACGTCGTCAGTGGCTTTAGCGTCACCGGTCTGTGCGTTCACGAAACCAACGTTGGTAGAACCCAACTTTCCAGTGATCTTGGCACCGTACAACATTGGAACCGGTTCACCGCTCGCCATGCCAATGTTGCGCGAGTGGTAGAGGCTGACTGTCGGCGCCCGCATGCTGTAGCTGCCCCCCCGATTGTATCCACCGCTCCCAAAAGAGAAGTCGCTCGATGAATCGCGGAAAAACTCACGTTTTTCCGCGAAAAACAGTGGAAAGCGTGTCAGGTTGACGCGTTCCGTATCATCTTCCACCTGCGCGAAATCGGTATTGACTGTAAAGTCGGCAGTCAAATTAGGCGTGATCCGGATCTTGAAGTCCTCAACACCCGCAGTGCCATCGGCGTCGTCGAATGGATCACTCGTGAGGTTGTATCGAGAGCCCGACCCCGCTGCGTAAGGTTGGAACCGGAACCGCTTTGTCAATTTAAGATTACGTAAGCCAACAAGGTTTCCGAAAAAAGACACCGCGTTCATTTGGAAGCCACGCTTGTAATTGCTCCAATTGTGCTCTTCGTTCTTGCGGCGAACCTCGCGCTTGAAATCAATGCCCCAGACGTGTGAGCCAGTTCGGTAGCTCAACGAGGAGAGCGGAATGCGGAACTCAGCAAACCAACCCTCATCCGTGATTGTAGTTTTGGCGTCCCAGCGTTCATCCCAATCGGCGTTGATATTTCGCTCGTCCCGTACCTCAACGTCGAACCGAGTCCCCAGCGGATTAACCCGGAACACAAATGCACTGCGGCGATCGTGGTAGGGATCAAGCCCAACCGCTATTGTGTCGTCGGTATTCATGCGGCTATCACGACGCAGGTCCATCGCCAGGATCTTGTCCGGTTCGCTGTCATAACAATAGAACGCAAAATACAAGGCTTCGCCGTCATATAGCATGCGCACTTCAGTACGTTCTGATCCCGGCTGGCCGTTGTCCGGTTCACGCTGAAAGAAGTCGCTAACTGGTTCAACCAAGTTCCATTCCGGTTCGTTTGGAACGCCATCGATATTGGGGGGCACGGGGGTGTAGACAGTGGTCATCCGCTTCCCGGTAATCGCCTGAACTTGGGCCTCATATGCCGGATCAGCGATTTCGTTGCCGTTCCCCTTCCCACCGTCTCCGCTGCTGTTTCCCTCTTGCTGTTGCGCACTCATCACAGCTTGCTGAAGCGCAACCTTCTTAGCCGCCGCTTGTACGTCAAGCCTACTTGCGACTTGTTTGTTCCCTTGTGTTAACGGAACGGCAAACACACTGGTAGAAACAAGTGCTGCCATCAATAAGGTAAAGGGGGTCAAGAGAAACCTACTCAAAGCGAAGCGCCTCAATTGGATCTAGCCGTGATGCACGAACAGCGGGGTAAAAACCGAAAATAATCCCAATTAAAGCGGCGAAACCAAAGGACATGATAACGGCATCGGGTGGAATCACCATCGTCCACCCGAAACTCTCGGAGAGTTGATCCGAAGCTACCCAAGCGAGTGCGATTCCTAGCGCCCCACCTAAACAAGACAGAACAACGGCCTCGATAAGAAATTGCAATTGAACACTACCGCTCGTGGCACCGATCGCCTTCCGGATGCCGATTTCCCGGGTTCGTTCGGTGACCGACACCAGCATGATGTTCATGATACCTATGCCACCGACCACCAAACTAACTGCGGCGATTCCGGCAAGCAACATCGTGAACGTCTCTCTGCTTTCCTGAATGGCCTCGAGGTAAGTTGTCGCTGCATCTATCCGGAAGTCGCTCTCTGCGTCGGGACTCAGGCGGTGTTCACGACGAATGACCGCTTCGATCTCGGCCATCGCCGCTGTCATCAAGTTTTCGCTGGCGATCTTTACCTGGATGTTGTTGATACGATCGCTCCCGAAGACACGCCACTGGGAGGTCGACAAGGGAATCCACACCTGCTCATCTTGATTTCCTCTACCGACACAAGCGACCCCCATCTCTTGGAATACCCCTATAACATCGAAGACAAAAAACCGAAAGCGAATTTCTGAAACCACTGGATAAATGCTGGGGGGAAAAAGAATCTCCGACAACGCGCTGCCGAGCACCGCAACACGACGGCGCCCATCGGCCTCCGCCTGAGTCATAAAACGACCTTGCGCGATCTCCCAGTT
>CAYVUW010000049.1:0-6287 GCA_964455175.1 uncultured Acidobacteriota bacterium
TCCGTTGAAAAAACGTGTTCGCAAGCAACTCATCGAGGATCTCATCTTGCGGCTGGCCAGACATCGCTAACTTGCCATCAACATCGCAGCCAGCTTTGATGCCTCGATACCTTGCAGCAGCATCGAGTAAAACATTCCCAGGGCCGGTGTCGAACGCAAGCACACCCCTAAGACCCGAAGATGGTGGCAACCCAGTAACGTTAGCGATCCCACCAACATTCAATGCTACCCGGCCAATAGTTCGGTGCACATATAGTCTGTGGTCGAGCAACGGCACCAGGGGAGCACCTTGTCCACCCGAGGCTAGGTCGGGTGCGAAAATCCGCCACAGTCATAATGCCAGTACGCTCGGCTATGACCGCAGGCTGCCCAATTTGCAAGCTAGTATGAATAGTCTGGCTAGCATGCTGTTCCCGGCCCGGAAGATGGATGATCGTTTGCCCGTGAGAGCCAATCGCAGCAACTTTACAGGTCTCCACTCCCACCGTTTCGAGCAACTTCAACGCCGCACGGGCAAATTCCTCCCCAACCAGCACGTCCAGCACCGCCAGGTCAGCGGGGAGAGCTTTCTTTGGCGCCGCTCTCAACGCTTTGGCCAGCGATCGCTTGTATGCATACGTTTCGAAGGCAATAAGCTCGATCGCTGACGGAACAGACGAATGGTCCAGCTGGACCAAGGCTGCGTCAATCCCGTCCATCGAAGTTCCCGAGGACAATCCAATCACTAGATTTGGCTCGATTGCGTGACTCATACCCTGATGGTAGCTTGGCGCGCCGGAAGCTTCCCTGCTCGGAGCTTTATATGGAATCCTCTGCCGCTTGGTTTCAAGAAGTCC
Source organism: uncultured Acidobacteriota bacterium (assembly GCA_964455175.1). Classification (GTDB taxonomy): domain Bacteria; phylum Acidobacteriota; class UBA890; order UBA890; family UBA890; genus UBA890. The sequence goes on from CAYVUW010000049.1 coordinate 837, forward strand.
TCCTCCCTTATGGAATGTGGGGAATTCTGCTGTTATCGGCTATGGATTCATCCTTTATTCCAATGCCGGCCTTCATCGACTTAGCGGTGATGGGCGCCGCTGCACTATCACCTCAGAACGCTGCTAGCTACGGAGCAGCAGCAGTGATCGGTTCAACGACCGGGGTGATGATCGTATATGGGTTAGCACGAAGCGGCCGCCGTGCCACCAAGAGCCAAGGAAAACGCATTGCTTGGGCAGAGAACTTTTTAAAGAAACACGGTGCACTGGCACTTCTTGGGTCAGCGCTCATGCCAGCCCCGTTTCCCTTCAAAATGGTTGTGCTGGCCGCAGGATATCTCCGACAACCACTGCCTAGCGTTATCGTAGGTGTCGGTACGGGCCGTGTTATTCGTTTCGGCCTCGAAGCTTTTTTGGCGGCGCGCTACGGGGAACAGATCATCAGAACAGTGCAGGCTAATGCTGCACTGGCAAGCTTAACTATGGCGTTGTTGATCATCCTCGGTGGCTTTGCCTTTTATTTCTGGCAAGCTTCTCTAGAAGGATAGCGAAATATTTATCGCCCCGGCTCAATCCTCATCAATTCCATCGCTTCCCCACTTCGCCTTCCACTTTGAGACCAAATTCAGCGCCTCGAGCGGTGTCAATTCATCACCACGCCGTTCCCGCAGTTCAGCAACGAGCGGGTGCTCCGTGACAGAGTATAGATCCATCTGGCCTTCAAACTGCCTTCCTTCGCCCCGGGGCCAGGTTGGTCCAGACGGAGTCAGCGTATCAGTCGCCTCAAGCGTGCAAAGAATCTCACCCGCGCGTTCGACTACCTCCCGAGGCAAACCCGCAAGGCGACCAACATGAATGCCGTAAGAACGGTCCGCTGCGCCCGGTTCGACGCGGTGCAAAAACACGACACCGTCACCGACCTCTTGCGCCGCAACGTTAAGATTGCGAACGCTTGGCAACACACCCTCTAAGCTAGTTAGTTCATGGTAGTGAGTAGCGAACAACGCCCGCGGTGCGATTTCTTCTTGATGGTCAAGATATTCCACCACAGCCCATGCGAGTGCTAAACCATCGTAAGTACTGGTGCCACGGCCAACCTCATCGAGGATAACAAGGCTCGCGGGCGTCGCATTGTGGAGAATGTTGGCGGTTTCTTGCATTTCAACCAGGAAAGTAGAAGCTCCGCGTGCAAGATTGTCACTTGCTCCTACCCTCGTGAAAATACGGTCGAAGACTCCAACGCGTGCTGACTCCGCTGGGACAAAGCTGCCCATCTGGGCCATGATCGCAATCACCGCTACCTGCCGAAGGTAGGTGGATTTGCCACCCATATTAGGACCAGTAAGCAGCTGAATACGGTGGACATCATCATCCATGTAGGAATTGTTCGGGACAAAGCGCCCGTCATTTTGAAGCATCTCAACCACTGGGTGCCTGCCCTGATGGATTTCCAGCACTCGCCCGTCGTCTACGACTGGCTCCACATAACCATTCAAGGCCGCAACCTCAGCCAAACAGGCCAAAACATCAACTGTGGCCACAAATGCCGCCGTCCGATGCAACCGCGAAGCCTCCACACTGACGAGTTCACGGAGCTCCGCGAACAAACGCGTCTCTAGTTCACCAATCCTCTCTTCGGCGCTCAGGACCGTCCGCTCAAATTCTTTCAGCTCAGGGGTGACAAACCTTTCCGCGTTGGTCAACGTCTGCTTACGGATGTACTCCTCAGGCACCTTCCCCATGTTGGCCTTAGATACTTCAATGTAGTAGCCGAACACCTTGTTGAAGCCAACCTTGAGCGAACTAATGCCGGTGCGATCGCGTTCTTGAGTCTGCAGAGTTGCAATGAAATCCTTGCCTTCAGTACTAGCATTGCGCAACGCATCGAGACCCTCATCAAACCCATCCCGGATAACGCCACCATCCGAAAGGACAACCGCAGGTTCATCTACAAGTCGCTCCTCAATCAACGCGGCAATGTCACTACAGGGATCGAATTCAGCAATCAGCTCATCGACGATCTGCGTGCCGTCTAGTTTCTCAAGTTGGGCAAGTACTTTCGGCAACGACTCAAGCGAGTCGCGCAGCGCGGCGAGGTCCCGGGGGGTCGCACTTCCCATAGTAGTCCGCGTTGTCAACCGTTCAAGGTCACGCACGCTAACCAGCGAAGTGCGAATTCCAGCCCTAGCCGACGCCGCCGCGTACATTGACGCTTCTGTGCGGTGGAGACGGGTTATCGCTAAGGGATCGCTCAAGTTGCGTAGAAGCCATTTTCGGAATCAGCGGCCTCCCATAGCGGTCAGAGTCACGTCAAGAACGTCAAGTAACGACCCCTTGGCAGTCCGATCCTGCCACGACTCAAAAACCTCTAAAGTTCGACGTGTGGTGGAGTCGAGCTGCAAGTATTCCCGCTCTCGATAACGACGTAACGAGCGGATGTGATGCAGCGGTGCCTTCTGGGTATTCGCTACGTACGCTAGCAACGCACCTGCAGCACCCACGGCCTGATCACAGCCATCGAGGTCATAGCCAACCAACGATGAAACTTCAAAATGTTCACACAATCGACCTCGGGCTCGAGAAGGCTCAAATGTCCATACCGGCAAAGCACTCCAGGTGGTCCCGCCTCTACCTGCGCCCACGCCATCCCCCACGCAAAGCCAATTCTCAACCTCAGCACCATCGGGAACACAAATCACCCGCGGAGCGAGTCGCGAGACCTCTTCACGTGCCAGTCGTTGACAATCTTCCCCGATGAACTGCGCGGCGACGAACTCGCCGGTTGAAAGTTCCAACGCAGCAGTCCCAACAGAGTCGCTTTCTTCAAACACAGAAACAAGATAGTTGTCTTTGCAACTGGAAAGGAGATTGTCCTCGACCAAAGTACCCGGGGTCATAACCCGGACTACCTCGCGGTCCATCGCCCCCTTTTTTTTTCCCGGTTTACCAACCTGCTCGGCAATCGCCACCTTGAATCCGGCTCCCAGCAGCCGGGCAATGTAGCTATCTGCAGCACGAGCCGGCACGCCACACATTGGGGCCTCCGAAGGTTTCCCCCGATTACGTGCCGTCAAGGTGATATCTAGAAGGGAGCTAGCGACCTCGGCATCCTCGAAAAACATCTCGTAGAAATCACCCAGCCGAAAGAAAACGACAGCATCAGCATGGTCGGCTTTGATGCGGTGAAACTGCTGCATCATAGAGGTCTTCGAGTTCGCAGCGCACATGCGAGCCAGGTTAGCACGGTATTATCAACGCTCTATGAGCTCTCGCCCACGCATCCTGGCAGTCGATTGCGCAACCATTCCGGCAAGTGTCGCGATGCTGAGCGGCACCCTTGAAGTCCGCAAGTTAGTCCAGAGCAACGAACTTCGCTCCGACGCTTGGCTAGGAGCGGCGATCGGTAGATGCCTTGCTGAATCAAAGATTGAAATAGACGCGCTTGACGGCTTAGCCACCTCGGTGGGACCCGGAACATTTACCGGGATCAGGGTCGGTATTGCCACCTGTCTTGGTCTAGCCGCCCCTATAGGGCTGCCAGTTATTGGAGTCCGCACTCTCGACGCCATAGCAACGATCGCCCATTCTAAATCCGACGTTATCGCGGCTTGCATTGACGCCCGACGCGGCCAAATCTACGGCGCCCTGTATGGCCCTAAGTCACCTGAGTTCTCACTTCCTCTAGATCCTATCTGGGGCCCAAACGTTTGCGATCCCGAAGAGTTTGCACTGCTCATCTCCACCAAGGAGCCCCAGGCGCTACTCTGTGGCAGTGGAGCTCCCATGGTTGCCTCGCACGGAAATTTCCATGTGTCCGACGACATCTTTCCTCTGGCGACGGCGATTGGCTCGCTTGCCGCACGCACCTGGGACCACTGGCGGAACCAGTCTCAATGGCCATCCCCTCACCCTGTTTATCTCAGGCCTGCCGATGCGAAACCACCTCGAAATCCTCTGCGCGACCAGCACTCTTAGCACCGGATTGAGGATCTAATTTGAGCCGTTTTAGTAACGATGCTAGGATCCGATCCGGGTTCAGAATTTCACAATCCTCGCAACGATCGGAGACTTCTCATATGGAGCTGGCTGACCCGGAAATCCGAAACATTTTGGTCAATGAAAGCGACGAATTTATTGGCCTTGTCAGGCAACACGCCGGTTTCGAGTCTCGTCTGGAAGAACTGGCACAAAAGCCCGCCCCTACCGAAGAAGAGTGGATTGAGGAAATCCAGCTTAAGAAACACAAGTTGGCTCTTAAAGATCAGATGGCCGCTTTAATCCGAGACTATCGCCGCGAAAAGTTCGCCGTCACCCACTGACCTCAAGCTAGGTCCCAACAAGGTAAGGTCGCTGGTCCATGTTTCCCCGGTCAGAGGCTTTACCTTACGTTCTCCCGGTCGCCTTGGGAGCCGCTGCCACAGTCGCAGCCGGATACGAACTGGCAGCACTCTTTCTCGCGCTGCTTGCAGCCTCATTGGGGGCATTTTTTCGCGACCCGCAACGCGAATCAAATACTCCGCTGAATTGCATACTGTCACCAGCGGACGGCAGAGTGGTAGAGGTTTCCTCCAATGAAACTGGCGTCGAAATTGCTATTTTCTTGTCGATTTTCAATGCGCATGTCATCCGCTCGCCCCTCGCTGGCCAACTCATAGAATGGAAACGTGTTACGGGAGGCTACGCTATGGCCTTTCGTGAGCATGCTTCTAGTAACGCCCGCCATCGAGTTGTAATCGAGTCCCCACTTGGCAAGGTGGAACTATCACTAATTGCTGGCGCTTTAGCCCGTCGGGTGGTGCCCTTTGTCATGCCACCGAAAGATCTTGAGCGCGGTGAACGGATCGCGCTAATTAAATTTGGCTCTCGCACCGAACTACGGCTACCGATTGGATACTCTGCCGTGGTATCCGTAGGGGGAACGGTCCGAGCCGGCAAGACGGTCGTTGCCAAAACACTAGATATGAAACAGCCATGACTCAGAAGCCCAAAGCAACACAAAAACTCAAACGTGGTGTTCCTCTCCTACCTTCCTTGTTCACGGTGGGCAACCTTTTTTGTGGCCACTACAGCGTAATCGCAACACTCGAGGGTGAATACGCACAAGCGGGGATAGCCATCGGCATTGGGATGGTGGCTGACATTCTAGACGGACGGCTTGCTCGGATGACCGACAGCGAGAGCGCATTCGGCGGAGCCTTCGACTCGCTTGCCGACGTCCTTACATTCGGCATAGCCCCAGCCACACTGATGTTTTCATGGGCGCTATCAGGCCTAGAGCGGATCGGCTGGATGGTTTCCTTTTTCTTCCTGGCATGCAGCGCTGCACGCCTAGCTCGTTTCATGGTTCACACAGGAAACCATGACCGGCGCTACTTCGTGGGCCTACCGGCACCATCCGCCGCAGCCATGCTTGCTGCAATGGCCTTCTATTCACCGACCAGGGTCACTGCT
>CAYVUW010000049.1:6297-18161 GCA_964455175.1 uncultured Acidobacteriota bacterium
CATACGGAGTTGTGGTGATGGTGGTGATGCTTGCGATTCTCATGATCTCGAAGGTTCGTTATCGTTCGTTCAAGAATATCGACCTGCGAGCGCGCCATCCGTACCCACGGGTCGCTGTTCTCGCAATCGGATTCGCCTTGGTTGCTAACGCGCCGCAAACTGTGCTCTTACTAATGGCAGCCATCTATCTTGCCTCGGGCCCCACTGAAAAACTCTGGCAACAGCTGCGTCGCCGCCAACAAAGCCTGAGCGAAATTGAAACGATTGATTCCCATGATGACTTGAAACACGCGACGATTGACCGCAGTGACAAAACTTCGTGACCTTCCCTGTTGCCGTGACCTCTGAATCATCGCAGTTTGAAAGCTTGCGCTTGGCTCTGGTAGGAGCCTCTTCTCTCCTGGGGGTTGAGGTCAAAGACCAGCTAGCTGCTTCCGGTGTTCCCCGTGACGCCGTTACTTTGTTTGACCTAAAAGAGGTGGCTGGCGTCCTCACCGAATATGGTGATGAAGCTCGTGTGTTTGCCGAAACGGTGTCGGAAAATCTCCTCACGCACAGCCTCATTTGCTTCTGCAGTGACGCAAAAACGGCCACGGAATCTTTAGACGCGATTCTCGATTCCGGCAAGGTTGGAATCGATTGCACACAGGCCTGGTCTGACGACCCCAGGGCCTTCGCCTGGATACCGGGTGTGAGCACCCCGCCGGCTAGAAACGACCAGCGCGCCATCGTGATTCCCTCGGCCGCTTGCCTGATGCTCGGGACGACCCTTGCAGCACTAGGCAAGCTTGGCGAGCAAGTCTCCGTAACCATCTTTCTGCCTGCTTCAGATCTAGGTGAAGCTGGGCTCCAGGAACTCTCACAACAATCAATCGCGGTGCTAAACCTTGAGGAAGTTGATACCGCGATCTTCGGGCGCCAGTTGGCCTTCGACCTCTGGCCAACTGCCAGCCTGCGGGATGAAACTCAAAAGGTGATGGTCAACGAACTCGAAAAACTCGGCTTCGTGGCCCCTCCAATACAGATAGTGCGGGCCCCGGTGTTCCATGGTTTGGCAATGTCACTATACGTTCCCGATGTCGATACCAGTGAAGTCTCAACAGCATTATTTGATGCAAATGTTGTTGTTGGAAATGAAGATGGCGTGCAGATCGACAGTCCGTTACTGGTGACTGGAACCCCCGGCCTCCACGCCATCTCTATCCGCCCTGACCACCACGGTGCTTGGCTCTGGTTAACGATTGATAACTTTCACGCGCGTGCGGCTGCCGCCGTGGAAGCAATGTCGGCTATGTCAACACCCGAATTCAGCGTCGGGCTGCAATAGCCCGTTTCGCGACTTCCTCCACGTAGCTATCGCCGCTGTCCAGGAGTTCGAATAACGCTACGGTGGCAGACTCTTGCTCAAATGTAGAAAGAGCGTCGGCGGCATTCCGCCGTAGTTGAACGCCGTTGGCAGTGTTGGCAGCGATAGCTGCCAATGGCGCGATTGACCGGGGGTCGGAACTAGTGGCAAGTGACTGCACGATCACGTGCCGGACCGCTTCTTCGAGACCAGAATTGCCGACCTGCGCCAATAATGTATCGATGCCGACTGGGTCTCCTAGGTCTCCGAGGGCCTGAGCCGAAAGCATTTGCTGCATAGGGTCACCCGACGTTAGACGTTCCGTAAAAGCTATCCGCGCGCCTACTGGGTCCATCTCGGCAATACCACGTGCTGCCGTTTCCTGGACTCTCCGGAACGGGTCGTCGAGTGCTGACACGATCAGCGGCAAATCCTCTGGATCTCCTATTCGGGCAAGTGCATCTACGGACCACTCACGCACTGTCGCATCCTGATGTTCCAGGCCCCGCCGCCATGCCGCAGCGGCCGCGGGGCTCAGTATGTCACTTTCATCTCTGTTATAACGTGCCGTCGCCGTTCCATAACGCTGCGATGCAAGATCATCAATGACACTCTTGACAAGGACACCAGTTTGTTGGCCTTCTGAACACCCAAGCAATGACAATGCCAACAAAACCACCACGAGCCTCATTAGCCACGTCCCCGCCCCAGCAAATCTCCCTCGAGAAGCGCTGCCTCGATCCGCGCAATATCTGGAGCTAAGACACGATCCCCCGTTAACGGTTCGACCATTTCGCGGACTCGACCCCTGAAGCCACGCAGGTTAGGTGCCGGCAATATGGGGGAATGAAACTCCAACGCTTCGCACGCACATAGCACTTCAATGGCGATAACACGTCGACAATTGGCTACAGCCTGCCAGGCCTTCCACGCGCCCCACGCTCCCATTGAGACATGATCCTCCTGATCAGCAGAAGTGGGAATACTGTCAGAGGAGCTTGGCACCGCCAGACTTCGAGTTTCGCTCACCAACGCCGCTGCTGCTGTTTGAGTAATTAACAACCCAGACTGCAGGCCTCCATCTTTCGCAAGGAACCCAGGCAAACCTGACAGCTTTGGGTTAACCAGTCGATTCACACGGCGCTCACACATCGATGCCAGGTCCGCAGAAGCAATTGCAAGCATGTCAACGGCGTAGGCAACCGGCTGGCCATGAAAGTTGCCCCCTGAAATGATTCGACCATCCTCAAGCACAATGGGGTTATCGGTAACTGAATTGATTTCCACCTCGATGATCTGACGCGCCATTCGGCACACATCACGGGCAGCCCCATGCACCTGAGGAATACAACGCAATGAGTAAGCATCCTGGACTCGCTCTTCACCATATCGATCGGCCAGTTCGCTGCCCTCTAGTAGCTCCACCATGTGAAGTGCAACTTCGCCTTGCCCTGGATGTGGTCGCAACTTGGCAACAACAGGCTCAAAGGCATCCACCCGGCCGCCAAGTGCTTCAACAGACAACGCCCCGACCATATCGGCAGCGACACAGAGGTCCTCAAATTCACGACACGCCAGCACCCCAATTGCTGTCATCATTTGGGTGCCATTGAGCAACGCAAGCCCCTCCTTGGCCCCGAGAACGAGAGGGGCTAACCCCGCCGCTCGAAGTGCTTCGGATCCGTCGACACGGACACCGTCCACCCAGGCTTCTCCCTCTCCTATTAACACCAGGGCAATGTGCGCGAGAGGCGCAAGGTCGCCACTCGCTCCTGCACTACCTTGACGTGGCACTACCGGGCAAACATCCCTGTTCAACAACGTAATAAGTTGGTCGACAACTACCGCTCGCGCGCCCGAATAACCCGAAGCCAAAACGTTGGCACGAAGCAACATAATGGCCCGAACCGACTCGAGTGGAAGTGGCGAGCCAACACCCGCCGCGTGGCTACGCACCAGATTTAGCTGCAGCTGGTCGATCTGTTCACTATCAACTCGAACCTGGCCAAAGTGGCCGAATCCTGTATTAACTCCATAGACGGTCGCACCAGACTCGACAAGCTCCGCTACCCGACCTCTACTAATTTCCATCGCCACACGCGCCTTTTCGCCAAGTTCACAGCGACTAATGCGGCGATGTGCCACCCGTTCCACGTCTTCCAGGGTCAATGAGCTGCCATCGATGCGCAGCACACCATCATGGTCCAAACCATTATTAGTCATCGAGAACGACAGTAGCATGGCCCCCACAACCTCTGTATCGCGCAATGCTTGGCGCAGCTTCAGCACTGCTGGTACGATCACATGATCTGCTATTAATCGCTCAGAGTATCCTGCACATATAGCCTCGCGACATAGGCGGAGTTCGTCTACATGTCTAATCTAGTCCTTCTAGGCACCCAATGGGGGGATGAAGGCAAGGGCAAGATCGTCGACTGGCTTACCCAGCACTTCGACATCGTGGCCCGCTATCAGGGTGGCAACAACGCTGGCCATACGGTCATCATCGATGGCAAGAAGCATGTCCTCCACCTGATTCCGTCTGGAATCCTTCGCCCTGGCCGAAAATGCGTGATCGGCAACGGAGTGGTCATTGACCCACAGGCGTTGTTCACAGAGATCGAGGAACTCGCCGAGGCTGGTATCGAGGTTGATGGGCGACTAATTGTTTCAGAACGAGCCCACATCATCTTGCCTTATCATCGCGGGAAAGAACTCGGCTCAGAAATGCGGCGGGGCGATGAGAATATCGGAACAACCAGTCGTGGAATCGGGCCATGTTACGAGGACAAGATGGCGCGCTCCGGGATCCGAGTCATCGATTGCATTTCTCCCGACGTGCTCGCTCAGAAGGTGCGGGCCAACCTTAGTGTGGTAAACGAACTGCTCGCCTGTCTGTACGATTACCCTTCCTTCGACGCTGATGAAATCATCGAGACCTATTTGTCTTACGGAGAGCGACTGAAGCCCTACGCTGGAGACACATCCCTGTACTTGAATCAGGCAATAGCATCCGGCAAGACAATTCTCATTGAGGGCGCCCAAGGAACTCACCTCGACGTCGACCACGGCACCTATCCCTTTGTAACATCTTCGAATGCAACGGCGGGCGGCGTCTGCTCCGGTCTCGGAATCGGGCCTACTCAGATCGATGCCGTTTTGGGCGTTGCTAAGGCCTACACCACTCGGGTCGGCTCGGGCCCCTTCCCAAGTGAATTGAATAATGATCTGGGCGAACAACTTCGTTCTGAAGGAAATGAATTCGGTGCCACTACTGGTCGACCGCGCCGCTGTGGTTTGCTCGACGCTGTTGTCCTACGCTACTCGACTCGCGTCAATGCGTGTGACTCTCTTGTACTAACCAAGCTTGATGTCCTCGACAGGCTGGAGAGCATCCCGATCTGCACGGCTTACCAGATTGGCAACGAACGTCGTGACGAGATGCCAGCAGAAACATGGTTGCTGGACCAAATAACTCCTGTTGTTGAAGAAATGCCTGGCTGGCAAACACCAACCTCCGATATTAAAGACTGGGCTGACTTGCCGCAGGCCTGTCGCAACTACGTCAACCGGGTATCAGAGCTCGTCAGTTGCGAGATTGGTGTTCTCTCTGTTGGCGCAGAGCGCCGAGCGATCATCACTGTACCCGGCACCCGTTTCGGAGATTGGCTGGCCAGCACCCACGACTAAAGACACTGGCATACATTCAAGATATCGACTCCATCCCGTCCTCGTAAACCCTGTACCAGGTGCCATTGCCAAGTTGGTCCCGCAAGTCCTTTCAAAGAGAAATAGCTTGAAATAAAAGGCGACCCTGACGGGATTCGAACCCGTGTTACCGGCTTGAAAGGCCGGCGTCCTAGACCAGGCTGGACGACAGGGTCACCAGAGACGGGAGGTACTGCAGAGCTCCGGGAGTGGGCCGTGACGGGCTCGAACCGTCGACACCCGGCTTAAAAGGCCGGTGCTCTGCCAACTGAGCTAACGGCCCGCTAGAGCGTATCGCGGGGCGTTTGCTGGGGCAATGTGAAGGACACGAGGTATTGAATTTTTGCTAGTAGTTCACCCTATGCCAGGACTCGCCAACAACTGACAATGCTGAACGTATTCTGACTTATCATCGCTCAGGCCTGTCTGGCGGTTTGGGCGGCTCGGGGAGCCCATGGTCTCCTGGTGCTACTGGGCTCACAATCTCAGCAGTGGGTCGGTCAGACGCCTTGCCCCAATCACGCAACCGCCTACCCAGCTCCTTCAGCCTGTCATCAACAAGTCCATTGATCGACCCCTCCTTCCAACCACCATTTTTCAAAGGGGGCCCAGCTGCAATGCCAGTGAGCACCTCAATACCTTCGTCTACATGACTCACTGCCCAGACATGAAAGTCGCCATTAGCCACCGCCTCAACTACGTCGAGGCGCAGCAAAAGATGCTGAGTGTTAGAGGCTGGGATCATCACCCCCTGTTCCCCTGTCAAACCGCGTTGTTTACAGACATCAAAAAAACCTTCAACTTTGTGATTTACCCCGCCGATCGCCTGAATTTCACCTTTCTGATTGACGGATCCTGTGACGGCTATCCCCTGCTTGATTGGCACCCTAGAAAGTGCCGACAGCAAACAATACAGCTCGGCCGACGAAGCCGAGTCCCCGGCGATCTCACCATACGACTGCTCAAATGTTAGAGCTGCTGACAGCGACATCGGCCTTTCTTGGGCAAAACGCTCACCGAGAAACCCAGAGAGAATCAAAACGCCCTTGTCGTGGGTGCTATGAGACAATCCAGATCGGCGCTCGATGTTTACAACTCCAGCGCGACCGAGGTGGACGTTCGCAGTAATCCTAGACGGCCGACCAAAGGCCGAATGCCCCAGCATATGCACAGCTAGACCGTTAACCTGACCAATCGCCTCTCCTTCAGTGTCGATCAGCAACACGTCACGCTGAATGAGTTCTTGGACCTGGTCCTTCACTAAGCCGGTGCGGAATCCTTGTTCTTCTACAGCCCGTTCGACGTGACGTGCCGACACAAATTCTGCATCGTCTTGCACAGCCCAATATACCGACTCCCGCATTAGATCAGTGAGTTCCGAGAAACGTAGGGACAACTTTTCTTGATCTTCAACCATGCGAGATGCCTGCTCAGTGATCGCCGCGAAAGCCGTGCGATCCATGTGCCTCAGACCTTCTTCGTCGACAAACCGGGAAATAAAACCGGCGAGCTGCATGATGGTGTGTTCTTCACGATCCGTCTGATGGTCAAAGTCGGCCTTGACCTTGAAGATTTTGGCAAAGTCTTCGTCATATGCGTACAGAAGCTGATACCACATCGGACTGCCGAGCAAAATCACCTTAGTCTCAAATGCAATAGGCTCCGGATTCAGTGTCTGGGCAGCCAACACTCCATAGCGCTCCGAAAGATCTACAATGCGTATTTCACGGTCACGAATTGCACGTTTCACAGCTTCATAGACGAAAGGATTGCGGAGCATGTCCTCGACGTTCAGCACCAGGTAGCCGCCGTTTGCTTTGGCCAACGAACCAACACGTATCATCGTGAAGTCGGTCAGCAAGGCACCGAACTGTGCACGGCGCTCGATTCGGCCAACAAGGTTGGTAAAAGTCGGGTTGCTCTCGAACACCACTGGGGCCCCTTCGGTGTGCGAGTTGTCTACGACGACGTTAATTTCGTAGCGAGAGAAATCCGGCTCCTGCCGCGGAAGGCGAAGACCCGGAATCGGCGCAGGCTGTTCCTCGGTCTCCCGAAAATGCTCGATGTTATCAACTATGTCTTTCTGTACCGCCTGCAGATAGGCCCCAACGCTAGGATGATCAGCATAGGTTCTCTTTAGATCAACCATTAGAGTGCCGAGGACATTCATGGCCACCTGTTGGTTGAGATCCCGCAATTGCTCCTTAAGCGCCTGATCCACGGCCTTAACTTCTGCTAAGACCTCACGCACTTCCTTTTCAAGCTCCTCCATTTGGTCGTCAAGCTCGTTGCGAGGGCCCTCCTCCATCGCCTCGTACTCCTCTTGGGTTAGAGGCTTGCGATTTCGAATCGGGACCGTCCGGAAGCCCATCGGGGTACTCTTGAGCTCAAAACCACGTTCTCGAGCTAGGCCTTCAAGCTGATCAAGTAGCCCTTGCTTTTGTTCTTGATGGCTTTCAGCCGTACTTCGTCGCTGTTCCTCATAGTCCTTGCCTTCGAAGGCTTTTGGAACCTGTTCGTGGAGGTCCTCGACAAGCTCGGCAGTTTCATCTCTCAGCCTATGGGCCATCCCGGCAGGCAGAAACAATGCCCGCGGTGAATCTGGGTCCTCGAAGTTATGAACGTATAGAACATCGTCCGGGACTGGCTCATCCTTAGAAAGCCTAGTTAAAAACCGTCGGACAAAACTTCCCTTGCCGGATCCAGAGAGCCCGGCAACAAAAACATTGTAGCCAGGGGACTGTATGTCCAGCCCGAAACGTATGGCGCGAACAGCACGCTCTTGCCCAATGATTTCCTCAAGAGCGCTAACATCGGCTGTCGTCTCGAAGGAAAATTGTTCCGGGTCGCTGCGTTTGCGCAGTTTCTCCGGCACTAATTCATAGTCGTCTACCGGCATCCGCGGATATTAACTGCTCGACTGCAGAATCAGACCGACAACGACAACGAGAGCAACAATCAAAAGAATGCTCTTAAACACCCAGGCCCCAGACCGCTCTACCATTCGATCATAGCGCGCAGCAAAGCCGTCTGATTCGGGTGTCATACTCACCGAAGGTTTATCACTCATCTTCTAGGCTCTCCCTTGCTTGAACCAACTGCAAGAATTCGTTCCGCAGCATCTGATCGTCGACAAACGCTCCACGGTAAGCAAACGTTTGGACTTGGGAGCCGCTGTATTGCACTTTTCGCGCACCGACACAATCATGCGACGCACGCAGTGTGCACGCCGCTCCACGTGCGATCGCTCCCTCCATCAACGCCTCACACACCTGTTCACTCAGTTGCTCCTGGATTTGCAACCGACTCGCCAAGCAATCCACCAACGCGGCCAACCGAGAAAGCCCTACCAACTGACCTCCAGGAAGATAGGCAACGTGAGCCACACCGTAGAAGGGTAGCAGATGGTGCGCACACACGGAGACGAAAGGAATCCCACTTACAACCACCAATTCACTCGATTCATCCGGCCATGCCTCACCGAGAACTTCAACTGGATCATGGGCATACCCGGACAACAGTTCACTGGCCCATGCCTCAGCAGACTTGCCCGGTGCTTCACCCTCGGCCGCCTCGGACAATCCAGCGGCACGTAAGAACTCAGAGAGCGCCCTCTGCATCTGTACAACGTCCATCTCAAAGTTTGCGGGAGCCGTAGGAATCTCTTTAGGGTCGTTCATTGCACTGATGGGTAACGCAGCATTCGGAATGTGTCAAATCGCCCTCTAGCACCTTCTTCACTTGCGCCCGCAATTGCTCGCGGATCGATTCGTTATTACCGTCCAAGCTAGTAACCTCGATAGGAACGCATATCTCGACATCCACTACCCCGGAGTGAATCACTTTCCCACCTTTCGGCATGACATCTTGTGTCCCGCGAACCCGCACCGGAACCACTGGAACCCCGCCCTGCTGGGCCATGAAAAACGGCCCTTTCTTAAGGGGAAGAATTTTCCCCTCCCGGCTGCGGGTGACCTCAGGGAAAATGACGAAATCCAGACCTTGCTGCAGCAATTTTGTAGCTTGATCTACTGAGCCAATCGCCGAGGCACGGTCCTCTCGAGAGATCGGAACGAACCCGACAAACCGAATCATCCACCCCAAAACTGGAATTTGAAACAGAGATTCCTTGCCCATCATACTGACATTACGTCCCAAGGCAGTAACTACAACTGGCGGATCGACATTACTGGTGTGATTGGGCATGAAAAGATAATTTTGCCCGTCATTAAGATGGTCTAGGCCATGCACTCTGATACGCACACCTGAGGCCCACAACCCAAAACGGACGCCTAGGACGGTGAGTGCAAAGACCATCCTAGTCGATCCCACCAGCCACGCGACTAGCAAGGCCACCGGCCCGAAAATGAAGAGATACGCGCTAAGAATGACAGCGACAAACAATGTGCGCAGTCGGGCAACCAATCGCGTTTAGTGGATGCGGTAGGTAACGGTGAACAAAGCAATCACTGGGACGGGTTGACCATCTTTGTACCCCGGCCTGAACGTCCATTTCGCAACCGCCTCCAACGCCCGTTTGTTGAGTTCGTCGTCCGGCAAGCCACGGATTAGCTTAGGCTCCGTCACGGCGCCATCTATTGTCACCACAGCCTCGATGTAAACATCCCCTTGGATGCCCGCACGCGTGGCCGCTGGAGTGTATTCAGGAAGCACCTCGGTCATTTTGATCGGTGCGATCAATCCCCCGCTACCCATGGCAACTGCCCCTGCACGGGCGCCCCCTGGACCTGGGGGGGAGTTTGGAAGCCCAACGTCAAATTCGGCATCTGGATCCCCAAATTCTACCTCTGACTCCTCGTCGACTATTGGCTCGGGATCGTCAGGCGTAGGGTCCGGAATTGGAATCGGGCTAGTTTTCTTCTTGACCTTCTTTTTCGGCCGTGAGGGCGGCGCCGGTGGCTTGTACCGCTTGACGATCGTGGTGGCCATTTGATCACGTAGAGGGATCGGCTCGACGCTTGCAGTTGGAATAACAATGAAGAACAGGAAAAAATGAAACACCAACGCCCACACGCCCGCGACCTTGAGGTCGCGCTTGTCGACCTCTGTCGCAAGGTACTCCCGCATTAGCTCAGGGGCCAAGGTGTCGTACTGGTGCGCCCGAGGAGCATCTGGATCTGGTAGCGGTTTGGTGGACCGCTTCTGCCTTCGAATACTCGCCTTAATCATCTCAACAGTCCGGACAGCCGACTCTCATGCATCTACCTGTTTTCGAGTATACGCAGCGCTGCTACAACATGTCTAATTACTCAACCTCCGCAACAGTTTGCTTCCCACAGCGGAGCTGGTACCTTTCTTCCATGGCTACAGCAACAAAGAAGCCCAAAAAAAGATCTGCCAACATCGCCATCGTCCGTCGTGACGACTGTACTGGCTGTGAAGCGTGTATCGTTTTCTGTCCCGTGGACTGTATTGATCTGATGGGAGCACCTGAGAACCCAGCTGAAAAATACGTTCTCATCGATAAGGAAACCTGTATCGGTTGTACGCTTTGCGCTCGCTATTGTCCGTGGGAATCAATCGACATGGTGGTCCGCGAGCCTTTCGAGCAACGGGCCGAATTGGTCTTCATGTAGCACCGGGTTAGCTCCCAAGTTCACACTCATCCCCGGCCCGCTCACCCGCCTTCGCCGCCTCTACCATCATGCCTTTGCTGTGATAGGCACGTGCAATGCCACAATGTGCCTGCGGTAGCAGATAAGTAGACACACCGCTGAGTTCCACGACTAGACCCAGAGTAACAATCGCGCGGTCAAAGTCTCCGCGCCCCAAGTAAACCTCCCCGAGTCGCAAGTACAAGTCTGGGACCTGTGGCCGCTTCACTGCCGCTGCACGGTATTGGGCAAAAGCTTCGTCGGCTTTGCCCTGTTTGTCATAGAGCATTCCGAGGTTGTACTGCGCTAACCCAGCCTCTGGATTGACTGCAATCGCACGCCGATAGATCTCTTCGGATTCCTCGAAACGTCCCGCTTCTGCCCCTGCTTGTCCTTCCCGGATTAGCATTAACGAAAGCAGCCCCTGCACATCATCCTCTGACGGCCGAAGCTCGTAGAGTCGTTCAAGATTCCCGATGATCGGACCACGATCCCCACCAGCGTAAGCCCAGCGTTCCCCCAACGTGAACGTATACTCCTTAAGGATGTCATAGTCATTAGGTTGGTCCTTGAGATACGCCTGATAAAACCCAACTGCTCGAGCAAAATCACCATCGCGGACGGCGCTGCGTGCGGCGTCAAGTGGAAGCGAATCCGAATCGGCACAGCTAGCGCCACTCAATATCAACAAAGGAAGCAAGGCCATTTGAATGGTAGCAAGCCGGAGAAGCGAACTCATGGTTGAACGATTCCCGACCGTTGCTGTTCGGCAAGCAACTCGCGCTGTTTATCTTGGTAGGCTAGCCAGACACCGCGGTGTGCGACAGCCCGTGCAAATGCATGGCGCCGAAAAAGGTCTTTGATCTCCGTCAATCCAATCGCTGCAGCGAGAACTTGCCGCGCTTCTTCAGATTGGCCGCGATCCCAGAGCATGCCGGCCATAACTTCCAACCGACGTCGATAGATCTCTCGAGTACCGTCGTCGAAAGATTCTTCAACAGCGGCGCGGATGGCGTCCTGCATCCGGTCACGGCGCTGTTCGTCAGAGATCATCAAAACACTACTTTCTGCCTGGCAAATCTCCTCCGCCGCCGAATCAATGGGTGCGCCTTCCAACGCCCATGACTGGAAGTAAGTTTCCCTTAACAGAGTCATTGACTCTTCAATCAGGGCCGAATCGTCAATGACTTCTGTTT
>CAYVUW010000050.1:0-18098 GCA_964455175.1 uncultured Acidobacteriota bacterium
GCGAAAACATCCACTGTGGGTGGTTATTAGTATCCAGCAGGTCTACTAGCTGCCTGCCCAATCTGGGTTCACCATCGGCATAGAGGCATCAACGCTGACACGCCAGTGGGTAAGCATGTCACGAAGACGAGCAGTCTCACTCGAATTACGTTTTGCGATGTCGTTGGTCTCGCCAGGGTCAGTTTTCAGGTTGTAAAGCTCCGTTCGCCCGTCCTCAAACCACTCTACGAGTTTCAAGTCTCCGACCCTTACGGCACCCGAGGGCCGATTTCCCGACCCATGATAGTGCGGGAAATGCCAGAAGAGCGCCTCTCGCTCCAACGCGTCATCACCCCGCAACAACGGCACCAGACTGAGGCCATCTAAATGCTGATCGGGGCGCGGGGGAAGCCCAGCGATCGCGAGCAACGTCGGATACAGATCCATGCTAGTAGTCGGGACATCGTTGGTTGATGGGGCGCCGACGATGCCAGTCACGCCGGGCCACGCAATGATCAGCGGCCCCCGAATACCGCCTTCATATAGCCAGCCTCTACCAGCACGCTACGGAAGGGTCGACGTCGGCATATTGGTGCGCCCGGGAGACAACGTGCTGAGGCCTCCGTTATCGGAGACAAGAATCACCGCCGTTTCCTCGGCAATTCCCAGCTCATCCAGGACATCGAGTACGCGGCCAACGCTGTCGTCGGTGCTCTCAATCATGCCAGCGTACACTGCGTGATCCTGCCGGGTTTTACTAATTGCCAACGTGCCCTCGGAAACAAACGCCTCGGGGTTTGGTGGCAATGCGGAAGCCTTGGTCTCATACTTCGCAGACAGACTTTCCTTCGCCTCCAATGGAGTGTGCACCGAGTAGTGGGACAGGACGAGAAAGAATGGCCCGCTGGCATGATCGCGCAAAAACACGATCGCTTCATCGGTTAAACGGTCAGTGAGGTACTCTCCATCAATTCCATCACCAAGGCCCGGAACGTCCCAAACCGAAGGGGTATCACGGTGATAGGGATAGAAATAGGTCGTTGGTTGCCCGGCATCGTTGACAGCCACTGTGATGTCGAACCCTTGCGCATCAGGCAGGTAATCTCCGGCCCCAAGGTGCCATTTGCCCATGTATGCGGTCGTGTATCCAGCTTCCTTGAAGGCCTCGCCCGGCGTCACTTCGTCTAGGGAGAGCTGATGCGAGTAATCACCCTGCAGCAACATACCGGCTTGCTGGCCACCAATCCAGTTTGTGATATTGACCCGGGCTGGATGCTTGCCAGTCATGAAGCTGGCGCGTGTCGGTGAGCAAACTGGACTGGCGGTATTGAACTGAGTAAATAGCATCCCGGCAGCTGCCAATCGATCAATGTTGGGAGTTTCGTAAAATAAGCTTCCCGCCACTCCTATGTCGCGCCACCCAAGATCATCGACGATTATCCAAACGACGTTGCGCATCGGCTGAGGCGAAATAGAGGCTGGGGAGCCCAATCCGCAGCACAGCACACTAAGTGCTCCGAAAAACAGTGCACACGCTCTAAACACCATTTGCATGAGAGACCTCTGTAGGATTTCCGAGAGACAACTATCCGCTCTCCCCGAGAACCATTTTGACGTGCTCATCCTGTTAACACGTTTAGGCTAGAATCAACACTCACCTACGGAGGAGCGTGTGATCCATTTTCCGGTTCTCAGGTGGGGGGAACCCTACCAGAGTCTCGAAACCGAAACAGTCGTTCATTTTGCTACCGGCGAAAAGATCGCCGAAGTGAGCCAAGCTAACGGTGGTCTCGTTGAACGAGACCTGCGAAAAGCACAAAGGGCGCGTGCAGTTCTGCGCGAGATTCCAATCCCGGAGCTCATTAGCAAGGTACAGAAAGCTGGGGCTCTGTTTATGTCGGCCGAGCTACCACTTGGCGACGGCACCCAAACCGCGGACGAGTTCGTGACCCAGCAATCCGCTACCACCGGCTTGCCAGAGCACATGTGCCGAGCCAACATGGAAAAGCTCAAGTTCGTCCTCGATCAAATGGACAACATACTAGGCTCGCTAACACGGAAGTTGCACTATGACTTCCTCTCGAAGGGCTTCGGTGAAGAAAATGGCTTGATGCGCAGCTACCAAGCGATCACCCCGGTGCTGGGAATGGTACTGCCATCAAACTCCCCCGGAGTGCACAGCTTGTGGCTTCCGATCATCCCGCTTCAGGTTGGGCTAGTGCTCAAACCCGGTCCGCAAGAACCGTGGACACCCTGGCGAATGGCGCAGGCGTTTTTCGAGGCAGGTATTCCACGGCAAGCGATAGCTCTTTATCCAGGTGCCGGTGATATAGGGGCGGCAGTCCTTAAGAGCTGCCCGCGCAGCTTAATCTTTGGGGGGTTAGCAACGGTCGAGCAGTACGACGGGAATCCCGGCGTACAGGTGCACGGACCTGGATTCAGCAAGATTCTGTTCGGTGAAGACACCGTGGATGACTGGGAAAAATATCTCGATTTGATGGTCGACTCTGTGCTGGTTAACAGCGGGCGCTCATGCATCAATTGTTCTGGAATATGGGCACCGCGTCATGGTGCCGAAATTGCTGAGGCGTTGGCTGCGCGACTCGGACCCATTGCGCCGCTACCTCCCGATGATCCTCATGCGACACTGGCGGCATTCACAGTCCCAGGGCAGGCGGAGGCCATTTCGGCTGACATAGACGCCACCTCAGAGGATCACAGTGTCAACGAAGTCACCAATGCTCACCGTAAAGGTGACCGTCTAGTCGTTCAAGAACGCTGCGATTACCTTCGACCCACCGTGCTCCACTGCGACTCGCCGAACTCCCCTGCCGCCTCGAAGGAGTACATGTTCCCGTTTGTGACCGTAGTGGATTGTCCCCAGGACAAAATGATCAAATCGATCGGGCCGACTTTGGTGGCAACTGGCATTACCAACGACGAACCGTTCCGCGCTGCGCTACTCGACGCCAACAACATCGACCGGCTCAACCTCGGAGCAGTGCCAACGATTCAGCTCAACTGGCTACAACCTCACGAAGGCAACATCGTGGACTTCCTGTACCGTGCTCGTGCCTTCCAAATGGCCTGACTGAATTGTGATCGAGGCCGCGAGGCTCGACTTTGCGGAACTGGTTATCGACGCGGAACAACGCATCCGCGGCCACGTCCGGGAAACTCCGCTTGAACACAGCAACTTTCTGAGTCAGTTCACTGGTGCTGACGTGTATTTGAAGCTAGAGAGCAGTCAGGTCACCGGCTCGTTTAAGCTACGCGGCGCAATGAACAAAATGCTGGCGTTGTCCGAAAAAGAGCGGGCAAATGGAGTGCTAACAGCATCGTCCGGCAACCATGGCACAGCGTGCGCTTACCTGATGAATTATTTCAAGATTCCTGGAACAATTTTTCTACCAGAAAGCGTCTCCCCTGCCAAACTTGAAGCTATTCAATCGTTTGGGCCTGATACCGAGTTGGTCCCCGGTGATGGCATCGAGGCAGAAACACGGGCGCGCAACCTAGCTGCCTCGCGCGGCCAAGTCTATGTTTCGCCCTACAACGACCCGCTGATCATCGGTGGTCAGGGCACCATCGGTATTGAACTACAACGCCAAACCGAAAACATCGACGTTATTTTTGTTCCGGTCGGGGGTGGCGGCCTCGTTGCTGGCGTAGGCAGCTACCTTAAGTCAAGGGATCGAAAGGTCGAAATCATTGGTTGCCAACCGGAAAACTCACGGGTGATGTATGAGTCGATCCAAGCAGGCAAGATCATTGATATGAAATCAAAGCGAACGCTTTCGGATGGCACGGCAGGCGGTATCGATCACGACTCGATCACCTTTGACGCGTGCCGCAATGTAATCAGCGATTGGGCTTTGCTATCGGAACAGGAAATCGCGGATGCGATTTTAGTCACCTTGGAAAGACAACACTTAATGATTGAGGGTGCCAGTGCGCTAACGATTGCTGCCCTAATGCGGAGTCCGCAACGCTTCGCCGGGCAGACTGTCGTATTGCTCCTGACCGGCTCGAAGCTCGGGCTGGAGACTCTTCGAAATCTACTGGCGGCCACCGGCCACGACTAACGGCGCTCACAACAATCACCAGCGGCGAGTATGGGCAGCTTCGACAAGCCGGCGAACATGCTCTACAACCACCAGCTGGAGTGCCCCATGCGTCGTGTCTGCGTTCTCTAGAATCGAAAGTCTGGCAGCGTAATCACTATCACCGGTCGGCGTACCAGAGTCGAGGTCTCTTAAGGCAGTTAGCCCCGTTTCTGCTGTTATCCGTAACTGTGCAGAGAGCGCCTCAGCCTCCGGGAGCATCGTCGAGGACACCGTGATCGCACGTATGGATTGGTGATTGTCACGCCAATTCACAAGCTGTGTCTCGATCCGGAGGCGCAAATCATCAATACGATTACTGCCAGACTCGAGATATTCATCAATTAGAATTCCAAACTCGCGAGCTTGGATGCTCTCAGGGCGAGCTGCGTCGACCAATCGATTCAAGGGTGTAAAGCGGCTGTAAGCGCGAGTCCGTCCCCGCCGATACCCTTTGAGTGGCTCCAGAAGATCGGTGAGCGTCCTCAGTGGTTCGATCGGGCGCCCGGCACTCAACCGGGCCAACATCGATGGATAGCCCGATAGATGGGTGACACCGACCCACTCGAGCCACCGGCTAGTTGTCTTTAGCCGGCGGTACATATCATCTACCTCACTCACATACGCTGGTGACCAGAATCGTTCCGCGATCGCTGCCGTGCGCGGCCAAATCCGCGAGTCAATAGTTTCATCAACGACGTACTCTCCCCACATGGTGGCTTCACCACCGAGGATACGAGCTCGCTGCTCAGCCGTTAGCGTTGAGGTTTGATCACCGAGTGGATCAACAGCATAGTGCTGTTCTGCCGGGTACATCAAATCTATGTAGTAACCATTTGACAGGATTCCTTGGAACCCAAGGCGCGCCCCCTGAGCCAACATCCCTGGGCCACGCCACGACTGCACAACGATGTTGGGGGAAAGGTCCGGATGCATGATCTCGTCCCAGCCAACCATCTTCTTGCCATGCTTGGTGAGGATCTTCTGCAGACGGCGATTGAAAAACGACTGTAGCCCATGATTGTCCTCGAGCCCTTGCTCACTAATGAACGCCTGGATGTCAGGGTTGCCGTTCCATTGGTTGCCATTGACCTCGTCACCACCGATGTGAAAGTAGTTGTCGGGAAACAATGCCGCCATTTCGGCGATAAACGCCCCCAGAAACTCATAAGTTTCATCACGTGTTGGGTCCATTGATGGGTCCTGGATTCCCCAGGTCTCACTTATCTCGTACGGACCTGGTGCGCTTGCCAGCTCTGGATATCCAACAAACCAACTCGTCGCGTGGCCGGGCATGTCGAACTCCGGCATCACCCGAATTCCACGGTCGCGCCCATAGGCAACGAGATCCTGGATTTCATCTTGCGTGTAATAAAAGCCTCCAGAACCGAGCTCGTGTAATTTGGGGAATATCCTGCTCTCAACTCGAAACCCCTGGTCTTCCGAGAGGTGCCAATGGAGAACATTGAGCTTCACTGCCGCCATGGCATCAAGGTTGCGCTTCATGACATTGATTGAAAGGAAATGGCGGCCCGGATCGATGAGCAAGCCGCGCCACGGAAAACGGGGCACGTCACGAACTTCCACACCAGGAACGATGAAGTCCTCCGGTTCAGGTTCGAGGTCTGGGATTGTGGAAGGTCTATCAACCGCAGCTACAACGGTAGCCGGGACAGCGACCTCAACAAGTTGCAGGAATGTTTCTATGCCACGCAGAACACCGTACGGGGTCGGGGCACGCAGTGAAGCGCCAGCTGCATCGACTTCGAGCGTGTAAGACTCGTCCTCGATAGCGCGTTGGACCTCCGGCACAGATTCAAAGTGCTCAATCAATAACGTAGCGCGGTCAGAGCCCAGGCTTATCTCAATAGGAATGGGGATCCCTGTTTGCCGGCCAAGACGTTCGAGAAGACGCAACGCGGCACGGTAAACCCTCGGACTGGCAGGCCCAGAGGGACCACGTAACGCAATCGTGAAGGTTCGATCGATCGGCAACGGCGTTCCCCGGAAACGCACGGACTCCGGGACTGGCATCAAATTACGACGAATAGAAGTAAGGTCAGGTCCCTGTATTGATGCAGACGCAAAAACCACCGTTAGGATCACGCCACAGGACCCGGCAAGCACGACAGCCGCGCGGCGCGTCAAGCGTGCACGATCTCTAACCGCGGATAGCTTCGCCAGCGACCTCGGGTAAAGTCCGGAAACTCAACCGGAGTGCTCCCGTTCGCCACCGAAATCTCGGTAAGTTCGCACACCGCACTGAGCGAAGCTGCCCAATAGACGTTGGTATCCGTCGGCAGGCCTTCGTTTAGGCATTTGATCAATCGGTAGTCCTCAAGGTAATCCATACCTCCGTGACCTGCGCCTTCCGATTGATCGCGTAACTCTTTGATAATTGGGTGCTCGTACTGCTCCCGTATCCGGTCGAGATTATAGAGTTCATTTTCATACTCGTAGCCCTCATCATCGATCCACCGGTGACCACGGCCAAAGTCGTCAAAATACACTCTATTGGGGTAGCCCTGAAAAATTCCCTTAGTACCCTGCAGCATGTGAATACGGCTATAGGGTCTCGGCAGGTTTGTATCGTGACTCAGATAGATGGTACGGCCGTGCGCCGTCTTGATCAAAGAAACATTTACATCGCCAAGGGCATACTGCTCGTCGCGTCTAGGATCACTCCCAGGAAAGTTGGCTGTAGCGTACTCCTGCAAACCACGCGATGGGCTCGACATAGACACCAGGTACTCGAAACGATCACCGCGGTCAATATCCATGCAGTTAGCGATAGGACCCAAGCCATGCGTCGGGTAAAGGTTACCGTTACGCAAAATCGAATGCTCGCGTCGCCAGAGTCCTTCATTACGGTTTTCGAACTTGATGCCTCGAAGGTCGTGAAGGTAGCCACACTCGGCATGTAGCAATTCGCCGAACATCCCCTGTCGGACCATGTTAAAGACCATCATCTCAGGACGGTCATAGTTGCAGTTCTCCATCATGACGCAGTGCTTGTTATATTTCTCGGCAGCTTCGACGAGCTTCCAACAATCCTCGATTGTGTAAGCAGCGGGAATTTCGCTAGCGGCATGTTTACCGTTCTCCATCGCAGCGAGCATGACCGGTACGTGCCACTCCCAGGGCGTTGCCGTGTAGACAAGGTCCAGGTCCTCTTCTTCGCACATACGAATGAAGTCCCAAGGTCCGTCAGAGTAGCCAGTCGGTTCCGGGAAGCCAGCTTCGACAGCTTGTCGCTGCCAGCGTTCAACCTTCTCGGGAATGATGTCGCAAACAGCAGACAGCCGAGCACCCGGGATACGCAGCAGGTTGCGGCAATGACCCGAACCCTGCAGTCCGACGCCGACATAGCCAACTCGGACGGTCTCGATCGGATCCGCCAACAGTGGGTGATGCGGCGCCATACCAAGCTGAGGTGCCTGCAGATGAATACGCCCCGACTCCGAAAGACCAGCAGGCAGGCCAATCCCGAAAGCTCCATCTTTTCCTGGCTCGGTGGCTGCCTCGGCAAGCCCCGAGGTGCCAACAACGGCGGCACCTAGACCTGCGGCCCCGAGTTTCATCAGTTCCCGGCGATCTAAGACTTCACGTGCTTTGTTGAGTGAATAACTCTGGGTTCGTTGACCTCGCTTGTCGTCACTCCTCATGCGCCGTTCTCCATCTGGCTACTTGCCTGAAATCGTCGACCTCGGTGATCTTAATCTCGTCGGTTTGAACTGCGCCAGTGATCCAGCCTCGAAATTAGTACCACTTCATATCTCAGTACCGTGGTGCTGGCAAGAGGTCTTCTGGGCCATGACATTCTGGACGCTCTCGCCTAGAAGGAAACAACGCGCAACAAAACCGTCAAAACTAGGATGCCAAGACACAGGTCGTCGAAGGAATGGTCGCTAGCTGTTAGCACTATTGTCGAGCACCGTGCGCTATCCGTGGACATACGCTCCCCTTACTAAATGAAACAAGCGAGCGTCAGGAGTGCGGTTGAAACGGCACTCAAACTCAGAAGAAGCATGATCGAGAAAACAATCCACGGCGGATGCCTTCACCAGGTTGATAGTGCAACCACCAAAGCCTCCACCCATCATCCGTGCACCAGCACACCCGTCCGAATAAGCAGCAACATCAACAAGAACTTCCAACTCAGCACAGCTCACGGCGTAGTCATCACGTAAAGAAACATGGGAGGCTCGCAACAACGCACCAAGTACCTCCGGTTTACCAGAAGTGATCGCCTTAGCGGCCTGTTGTACACGGTCGTTTTCAGTTATGTAGTGGTGCAAACGTCGCCGCAGTAAATCGTCATCGACGGCTGCAAGATGTTCCTCCTTGAGATCCCGAAATGAAGAAACTTTGTCGATGGCACGTACCACCCTCTTCAGGGCAGCATGCGTTTCCCTCACGCGCATGCCGTAGGCACTATCAGCAAGCTGCCGACGTACGCCTGAATCAAGCAATAACCACGCCCAACCCTTAAGGCTCGCTTCGATGTATTCATGACTTAAGGCGCGGAAGTCGACCAGCATAAGTTCTTTTCGGTGGGCGAACTGTGACGTGTACTGGTCCAGCAAGCCGGTTTTCACCCCGAGGTACTCGTGCTCAACACCTTGCGCGATATGTATCAATTCGAGGTCATCGAGTGATATGTCGAACGCGTGTCGTAGAGCATTCAGCAAAGCAACTTCAAGAGCAGCTGAGGAAGACAAGCCGGCCCCCATTGGCACATTGCCGCCGATGAAAGCATCAAACCCAGCATCCACGGCTGTAAGTTCCGCGAACAGAAGTCCTGCCCCTAGTGGTATTCGGCACCAATCCACAACTTCGTTTGCTATCGGATCTTCTAGTGACACTGTGGCTTCCTCGTTGAACGCCTCGCTATACACACGCATTTGTCGATCACCACGCGGGGACAGCGCCACCACTACCCAACGGTCGATAGCACCAGACAGAGCCAAACCTTCATTGTAGTCAGTATGCTCCCCTATGACGTTGATACGTCCCGGCGCCGAAGCAATCGCCTTCGCCGGCTGACCGTACCGCTCTGTGAAACCTACGGAGCACTGATCAACCAATTCCTCTAGTGCCTGTTCCAGAGGCTCCGGATCAGCCACGAGAAGTTTCAGTGTCCGAGCTTGCCGTATCGTTCCTCTGCGACTCATTGACGGCTAGATCGACGATCGATCGCATCTCATTTTCGTGAGCAACGATGCTATCGAGCAAAGCGATCTGCACCCGTGCCCGATCGAGGTTATGGGCTTCACGGTGGATGCGGAAATACGTATCACCGGCAAGGTGGTCAGCGAGAAAACGGAGCGCCTGCTCGTAGGTCATCAACTTGCTACCGACGATCAGGCTATCGACTTCCGAATCTGTTAGGAAGCTTCCGCTAGCAGACAGGTATCCGATCACCAGTGCTTCGAAGATCGGCAACTCAACCACCACCTTTGACAAGTTACGCTCGTCCTCCCGAGCGAAGCTACTACTCGTTCGAACCAAATCACCGAAATCGTCGGCCACCAGCCCAGGCATCACGGTGTCCAGGTCGATAACACACAAACCTTTACCAGTCTCATCATCGATCAGGACATTGTTGATTTTGGTGTCGTTGTGCACCACGCGCAGAGGGATTTCTCCGGCGCGCTGCAATTTGAGCAGATCGTCGACTGAATCGACATAATGATCTATACGACTGATTTCGTCACACACTGAGGCGGCACGGTTACAAACATCTCGTTCAACCGCTTCCTGAAATGCTCTCAAGCGTTCTCGGGTGTTGTGAAAGTCCGGAATTGTAAACGCCAGCTGAGGCGGCCCAAGGTCAATCAGCTGGCTCTGGAACTCACCGAAGGCGTACCCTACTTCACGCGCCTGATCAACCGTCTCGACAACATCGAAGGTTGTGGCACCTTCGATAAACTGGAAGGTGCGCCAATAGTTGCCACGCTCATCAATCACCCAGTCAATATTGTCACGGGTTGAGATCAACGTCAGAACACGGCGTTCGAGATCCTCTTCGCCCTGGGCTTCTAATTTCCCACGGATATGTTGGGTGACCCTCGCGAGGTTACACATCAGGGTTGTCGGGTCTTTGAATATGTTGGAGTTGATTCGCTGGTGAATAAAACGACATTGACGAGTTTCCGTCCCTTTACCCACTGCACCCATCTCGTAAGTAGCGGCAAAAGTTTCGTTGATGTGGCCGCTTCCGTAGGCAACGGCGGAAATAAACTCGCCATCGATCTCAAGCTGTTTACCCAGCCACGACAGATCCATGCTTACGCCGCCCTCTTACGCTTTTCTTCTATCACAGTCGCTGATTCGGAAACGAACCGCTGCATCCTAACCGGAGACCGCTAGCCCCAGAGGCTTTCCGGATAAGCTCCCCCGTCGATTAGTTCTCGGATGTTGCGTACGACAGTCTCACGGTCTTGCTGATAGGTAACACCGAACCACGGCCCACCACCTCGCAATATGCGGACCCGTACGTCCCCATCAACGATCAGACGGTCGACGACGTCAGGCAGAAGATACTCAGAGTTGAGGTCCTCAAGATTCTGCTGAAGAAATTGGATCAACCCCTCCTCGAGACGTGACACAATCGTTTCAGGAAAGCCCCAAAAGTTCATCGATACTGTCTCATCGCCACTAAGGCGACACACCCCACCCGAGCCACTCGGATAGGTCGCGCCGTTACCGTCCGGTTCGATGTTCGAGATCTCAACAATCTTCGCAAGAAAATTGCCAGCGGTGCGGCACAAGCCTCGGGTCACGGACCCGTGTGCTGACAACGTCTCACGTAGCACAAAGCCAACCATCGCGTAATCATCTGAAGGTGCCGAAAGTTGCTCCGAAAGCATCTTGAAAGCGTGGGCACCATAGAAATCGTCGGCGTTGATAACCGCAAATGGGCCGTGGACCAAGTCACCAGCGGCGAGAACCGCATGGGCCGTTCCCCATGGCTTCTGGCGACCTGTCGGAAGGTGGAAACCATCGGGAAGATCGTCAAGTTCTTGGAACGCATAGCGAACAGACACGCCATCAATGTCAGCGTATTTGGCCCCGACGCCTTCAACAAACGCTTCCTCGATGTCCCTCCGAATTACAAAAATTACCTCGTCAAAGCCGGCCAGCACAGCATCGAAGATCGAATAGTCGAGCAATGTCTCCCCAGCTGGGCCAACAGGATCAATCTGCTTGAGACCACCGTACCGACTTCCCATACCAGCAGCGAGTACGACCAGGATTGGCTTCGGGGTTGTCATTCCAGGCTTCCGTGTTGGTAAACGGCCCCGATCAAACATCCGTTACCCATAACCCGCCACAAGCCTCCACACCTGAGCCACAACGAAGCAGAGCACAAAACCCATCGCTACTGGCAACAGGGAAGCCACCGCAGTCCATTTGGCACTCCCGGTTTCTTTATAGATCGTATAGATCGTTGTCGAGCAAGGATTGTGCACCAAGCTGAACAACATCAGATTAATAGCCATCAGTAGCGTGAATCCTCCAGCCTGCAAGACTGTCGCCGTACTCGAGACGTCATCAAGCTCGAACATTATCCCGGCCCCTTCACCAAATCCGGCAACCGGATTCACCAGAACAATCAGCATGAGGATCGTTGGCACCACGATTTCGTTAGCGGGGATGGCTACTAAGTAAGCCAACAGAATGACACCGCTTAGCCCAAAGAGAAGGCCGAAAGGATTGAGCCAGTTGATGACATGTTCGGCAACGCTGATGCCAGCGATGTTGACGTTCGAGACCAACCAAATCACCGCTCCTGCTGGCAACGCAAAGACGATGGCGCGCCACAAAACGTAGATTGTCCTATCAATCAACGACGTATAGATCGTTTGCAACACGCGGGGTGGGCGGTAAGGCGGTAATTCCAGATGGAATGTCGAAACTTCGCCGCGGAGGATTGTGCGTGATAGAAGCCAAGAAGTTCCAAATGACAGGAATATCCCGAACACTGCCACCGTAACAACCGCGAGCGCAGAAACCAGGCCACTTAGATACGCCGGCGCCAAGGCCCCAACAAAAATTGAAGCGATTAAAATCTGGGTGGGCCAGCGACCGTTGCATAGGGAAAAGTTATTAGTAATGATTGCGATCAGACGCTCGCGTGGGCTGTCGATGATCCGGGTGGCGATGATTCCAGCGGCGTTGCAGCCAAAGCCCATCACTGCGGTCAGTGCCTGCTTGCCGTGTGCTCCGACGCGCTCGTGCACACGGTCCAGGTTGAAGGCAACACGTGGCAGGTAACCAAAGTCTTCGAGCAGTGTGAACATTGGAAAGAAAATCGCCATAGGCGGCAACATAACGCTCACGACCCACGCGGTACCAAGATACATCCCATCTATGAGCAGTCCTGTGATCCACCAGGGGATTCCAATGCTCATCGCACCTTCACGTAACCAAACGTAAAGGTTGTCGATTAACAAGGTTGCCAACATTGCCGACGGCACATTGGCACCTGCGATGGTCAACCAAAACACTAGGGTTAATAGCGCCAGCATCAACGGGATGCCCAACGTACGACTGGTTACAAGTCGATCGATGGCTCGGTCGAGATCGAAGCGCCTCTGCTCGTTGGCACCCGTTACGGCGCGATCAGCTAGCCGCGCTGCCTCAGTGTAGATGCCTTCCATCAGTACCTGATGGAAATCTTGGCCGACCTTCGACTTTAACTCGGAGGCAACCTCAAGGATTCCTGCCCCCATCTCATTGGCCGCCGGAAAGAACTTGTCTTCTGCTTCCACCACGGCGTTGTCCGCTTGATCCGCAGGTCCCTGGTCATCGGCTGAGCTTTTAGCGAGTTCTTCCTGTAGATGTATAAGCTCACCTGTGAGGACCGCCTGACTGATGCGTTCATCGCCATCAAGCAACCTCAATGCCACCCACTGAGTATTAGGCAGCATCGGGAATCCTTCTTTGATCTTGTCCCCAAGTTCCGTGACGGCTAGGTCCAATGCCGTCGAGTAACCACCTACTCGCTTTGGCTTGCCAATAAAACTTCCCGAGGCAACCTCCGCGATTGCCTGCAGGAGCTCATCGAGCCCCTCCCCATAGCGGGCTGAGGTGGGCACAACCGGCACACCAAGATCGCGCGCAAGGCGACGACAATCAACATCGAACCCACTACGTTTGGCCTCGTCCATAAGATTGAGGCATATGACAACCCGATCAGTGATCTCCAGCACCTGAAGAGCCAGATTGAGGTTGCGCTCCAGTCGGGTTGCGTCAACGACGACGACAGTAACGTCAGGCTGGCCGAATAGAATGAAATCACGTGCGATTTCTTCATCGAAGCTGGTAGCGAGCAAAGAGTATGTCCCTGGTAAATCGACCAGCTTGTAGTCGTCATCGCCAGCATGGAAGCCGCCTTCGGCCCGGGTGACCGTCTTCCCTGGCCAATTGCCAGTGTGCTGACGAAGACCGGTAAGAGCGTTGAAGACAGTGCTCTTGCCAGTGTTGGGGTTGCCAGCGAGCGCCACGACATAGTCCCAGTTCTCCATATCGACACCTAGCTTCCTCAAATTCGCTAGGTTATGAACTGGACAGGCGGCACAGGATTCAGACGAAGGCAAACTCATGCTGCTGCACCTCCATCGATAGGTACCTTGTGACGCCGGATCTGAATCCGTTCTGCCTGTAGTCGCCGAAGCGCGATCACGGCACCCCTGATACGATATCCGGTAGGATCCCCCCCTGGACCCTGCAGTTCAGCACACACCTCTGTTCCAGGAAGCAAGCCAAGATCCATCAACCGTCGCCGTTCGGCCCCTCGGCAGGCTGCTGAAATTGCGATAACTGTCGCCGACTCCCCTGGATTTAGTGCCGATAAAGCCTCAAACGGTTCCTGTTCCATCGTACCAAATTGGTTTACAGTTTTTAGGTCATGCGAAACTAAGTTTTGAGTATACTAAACCTCATGCACTTTGCCAGCCTCTTTCTTGATTCCCTTCTATGGGTCGCTGCGGAATCCGCTCCATATTTGTTTCTAGGTATGGCCGCAGCAGCGTGTTTGCGCGCCTTTATTCCCGAACAGCAAGTGTATCGGCTGCTTGGAAAGAACTCTTTTCGATCAGTTTTCCTGGCCTCATCGATCGGAGTACCGTTACCGCTCTGCTCCTGCTCGGTGATTCCAAGTGCTATGGCGCTGCGGGAAAGTGGTGCAAGTCCGGCAGCAACGACCTCGTTTTTGATTTCGACACCAGAAACAGGTGTTGACTCAATCGGCATTACCTACGCACTGATGGACCCGATCATGACTATTGTCCGGCCAGTCGCCGCTTTCGTCTCAGCGCTAGTAACGGGTTCAGCGGTTGGCTTGTTCTCAGCCTCAACCAGTGCCACATTGACCGAAGAGTCATTTGTCGACGACGACTGCTGCAGCACGAACTGCGACACAGACGCTAACCTTCCACCAAAAAAATGGGGGGCATCGCTCCTCGATGGTTTTCGCTATGCTTTCGGGCCCTTAATTGAAGATCTTGCCCCTTGGCTAACCGCCGGGTTTGTTCTCGCCGCCCTGCTGGCTATCATGATCCCTGACGGCATGTTGACAAGTATTCCGAGCGGCTGGATCTCCTCGTTCCTGATGATGCTCATCGCCACACCGGTGTATGTCTGCGCACCCGCTGCGACCCCGATCGCGGCGGCTCTGATAGCCAAAGGTCTGGACCCAGGTGCAGGTCTTGTGTTTTTGCTTGTCGGGCCCGCCACCAACATCACGACGATACTGGTGGTATCGCGCTTCATGGGGAACAAAGTGCTCGCGATCTATCTTGGTGGCGTAACCGTTTCTGCCCTGCTGTGCGGCGCTGCAGTTAATGCCATCTACTCCGGGCTCCATGTCGACGCTTCGGCAATAATGGCAACCACAGAAAATTTCGAGGTTACACTCGTGCAGTCAGTCTCGATGCTGGCCCTAGCAGTTCTTCTCGGCTACCACTTGTGGCACAGAGTTTGGTCAGGACCAAAGGCTGGGGGTGAAGCCAGAGCGTGATCACTGCTGCGTTAAGCGTGTGTAATCCCAGAAGCTTTTGATGGCGCTGAACCGTGCTTCCAGGATCTTCATCCGGCCCATGCCTGAAGTGGAAACATCAACATCAACTTTTGTACTCAGTCCACTGCTTCACCAAACCAGTGGCTACCCTCCACGGCTCAGACTCCAAATGTAAGCTGCCAGGGCATCAATTTGATCGTCGCCTAACATCATCTGGCCCATCGGCTCCATAGGCTGGCGTCGAGACGGATCCTTAATCTGGTCTCGTTGAACGCCAAAGATGATTGTGGTGCGGATGGCCTCAAGCGATCCATCTCCGTGCAACCACTCATCGTCAGTAAGGTCCGGCCCAAGGTTGGTACCACTGGCATCAAGCGAATGGCATCGGGCACAGGTTCCCTCAGCAAGAAGTATCGCTCCCTGGCTCAGCATTTCCTGGGTGACCATTTCCGGGGTCAGCGGTACACGGTCTTGAGGTGTCGTGCTCCACATCACGGCGATGATAACTAGCCCACTAAAAAATGCTCGTGACCCTTCCTTCACAACGATTGACCCCTCCTTTGATTTTGACCGAGAGCGACACTACTACACCCGGCCACTGCAGCGCGGGCTCTGAGCACGTAAAATGCCCGTTTCCTGTGAAGCCAACGCTGGGCAGCGTCCCACTATCTAAGGATACGTTCATGAATAGCAAAACATTCAGCCTAATTCTCTTGCTCCTGCTGAGCACGACAGCTTGCAGTAACAAACCCTCTGGCGATGCTGGCTCACCTGAATCGCTAGAGCAACGCGCTAGTTATGCTCTTGGGTTTTCTGCCGGCCAAAGTCTTAGCGCGCAAGGAGCCGAGATCGATATCGACCAGCTCGTCGCTGGACTCCGTACGGCAATCGCCGGTGAAGAAGGGCGGATGACTGCCGAAGAGATGCAGACGACGATGATGGAGTTTCAGCAGTTAATGGCAGCGGGGGAAACTGCTCGGAGAGAGGACGAGGGCACGGCCAACAAGGCTGCTGGTGACGCATTCCTTGAAGGAAATGCCAACAAGCCGGGTGTTGTCGTGCTTAGCAGCGGGCTCCAGTACGAGGTTCTGACCGAGGGCGCAGGCCCGTCGCCACTGATCTCAGATGAAATCACCGCTCACTATGAAGGTCGCCTCATCGACGGCACTGTGTTTGACAGTTCAATCGAAAGAGGCGTCCCGATGACCAGCCAACTAAACCGACTGGTCCCAGGCTTCGTCGAGGGAATTGAACTAATGAAAGTCGGTTCTAAGTATCGCCTGTTCATACCCGGGGAACTCGGTTATGGGCCTAGTGGTGCCGGTGCAATGATTGGCCCGAACACCACGTTGATTTTCGATGTTGAGTTGCTCGCAATCAACGGCCAGTCATAAGGACCGCCACCTTGGACGCTGTTCGGTACTTCGCCGCACTCGTGGTCGTGGTGATATTTCCGCCAGGGTTCGCGGTCTGGTTCTTCATCCATCCATTCATCAACTTTTGGCGACGAGTGGGGCCCGGCCTTACTCTTGGCATCGGGCTCTCGATATTGCTGTCCTTATGTTATGGCTTGTTTAACGTCCGCAGTTCCTTGCTCGCCATCGACTACGGCACCCAATGGATACTCATCGGAAGCGGCGCGGTGTTGTACATGTCGGGTACCGTCGTTGAAATAAGGTGCCGTCGCTATCTCACACTGCGTACTCTTATGGGAATTCCCGAGCTGAAAGCAACCGACGAGAAGCCGGGCAAACTACTAAACGAAGGCATCTACGCCCAGGTACGGCACCCACGGTATCTGGGCGTCATGCTCGGTGGTATCGGAATAGCATGTATTGCCAACTACCAGGCTGCCTGGGTAATAATGGCAGCATTGGTTCCCGTCACCTACCTGCTGACGGTTGTTGAGGAAAGGGAGTTGCGTGACCGCTTCGGTGAGCAATACACGCGCTACGCTGAGCAGGTTCCACGGATCATCCCGGTAATTGGAATCCGGAACAGGATAGTTTGATGACACCCTCTGCCGCTACATACAACAAAGCCCCCAGTGGAGACTCAAGGTTCATTGGAGCCGGATCTTGGCGATCATGTCGCGTCGCTTGGAGCGTGCTGACTCTGATTGTGTTGCTATCGTCGACCCAGGCGTCTCCGGCAATTAGCTTGGCGATCAAGCCTGCCGTCGTCCATCAAGAGCCATCCTTTGTGCCTAACTCTGAGCTCTTCTCCGGGATTCGATGGCGCAACATCGGCCCCGACCGGGGTGGCCGGTCGATCGCAGTAGCCGGCCATCGTGAGCGACCCCTTGAATACTTCTTTGGCGCTACCGGCGGCGGATTGTGGAAAACATCGGACGGCGGCATCACGTGGAGGCCCATGACCGATGCCCAGATTGGCAGCTCGTCGGTGGGTTCCGTCGCGATCGCCGAATCCGATGCGGACATCGTATGGATGGGCACAGGAGAAGGGCAGCTTCGTGGCAACATTATGCAGGGCGACGGCATCTACAAATCCGCCGACGCCGGGATCACCTGGACACATATGGGGCTGCGTGAGAGCCGAGTTATCGCGCGCATCCGGATTCACCCCAACGATCCCGACACGGTCTACGCCGCCGTGCTAGGTGATCCCTACCAAGACACCCCGGAACGTGGCATCTACAAGACGTCGGACGGCGGCACCACATGGAACCGGGTGCTGTTCAAGAGCGAAAAGGCAGGTGCGATCGACTTAGCAATGGACCCAAACGATCCGCAAACACTGTACGCGACAATGTGGCAAGTGTATCGACGACCGTATCGCCTGTGGAGCGGCGGGTCGGACTCGGCAGTGTACAAAACAAACGACGGCGGCCTCACCTGGTTTGAGCTAACTCGCAACCCGGGGCTTCCCTCGGCGGGCCCGCTTGGCAAGATGGGCATTACAGTGTCCCCCGTTGATTCCAGCCGGGTCTATCTGCTAATCGAACACGAGGAAGGCGGTCTGTATCGATC
>CAYVUW010000051.1:0-7321 GCA_964455175.1 uncultured Acidobacteriota bacterium
GTTTTATTCGTCTACGAAAAGAATCTTGTAAACTTATGGTTGCTTAGTCTCTCCGGTGACTGTGAAAAGCGTATCTTCGCAGATGTTTTTCGATTGATCGGCAATTCGCCCCAAGCGGTTGAAGACGATCAGCAAAGCAAACAGGTCCCGTAACGGGCGCGTACCCTTCTCCCCTTCGTTCAGCAGATTCGCAAACGTGCTCTCGTAGGTTTGCTCTATCTCGTAGGCTGCGTTCTTCGTTGTCTGTGCCAATTCGGGATCGTCATCAAGGAACGACTCGATGGCGTCCTGTAGGATCTTGCCCACTTGGCCGGCCAAGAAATCAATGTTCTTACCGACGCTGTCCGGAGGTGTTTCGGAGAGCTGCACCGCCTCGCGTGCGATCGAAGCGAGGTAATCGCCGATACGTTCAAGTTCAATTTCAAGCCGCAATACCGACGAAATCCGTCGTAAATGACCAGCGCTCGGTTGGTGTTGGGCGACAAATGCGTGACAACGACGATCAATGTCACGAATTGCCCTATTGATCGCTAAATCACCCAAGATTACGGAATATGCTAGGTCGTTTTCGCCTGTTAGCAACGCATAAACTGCATTCTTCAGCGCTTGCTGGATGGTTCCCGCGACGGTAGCAACGTTCGTATGTATCTGTGAGAGATCGTTTTCGAGTCTTTGCTCATAGTGCGTCATAGCCCATTACCTCATTTTGCACATAGAAGCTCGCCCGGAATCCTGGTTTGTTGAGACTTGAGGATTTTGATCCACAGTTATTAATTGCAAGCGAGGCTCCGGACAGGTGCGTATCCTTTGTTCAGGATAATGCATTGTCCCTCATCGCTCAGGATCCAGTCGATGTAGTCCTTGGTTACACCCTCTGGTTGGCCATTTGTGTACATGAAGAGAGGTCGGGCAATCGGGTAAGTTCCATCGACGGCGCTTGTTGTCGACGGTGCGATGCAATTGCCACCATCTTCCGTCATTAAACAGGGCACCTTAACTTCTTCAGTGGCGTAGGCGAGCCCGCTGTAACCAATCGCGCAGGCTGTTTTCTCCACGAGATCCACGACCTCTGACGATCCTGCCATGTCACGGGATCCAAGCCTTAAGTCGCTTTCTCCCAGGATCGCTTCCTGGAAGTAGACGTAGGTGCCGGAGCTGTTTTGGCGGCTTACCCGGACGATTTCGTCGCTGCTACATCCTGGAACTGTAATCCCGAGTTGCGACCAACTTTCTGCGGTTCCATTCTCACCGTAAATGTCAGCGAGTTGGTCTAGTGTAAATTCGTCAATTGGATTGTCCGGGTGAATGTATATGGCGAGCGCATCGTAGCCCACAATTAATTCATTCGGGACTACTCCACGTTCGTTCGCCATCTCGAACTCTTCTTCCTTCATCGAACGACTTGAGCTGGCGATGTCAACACTGCCACCGATGAGTGCTGCGATCCCAGTGCCTGAGCCGCCCCCCGTTACTGCGACAGCGACGCTGGGATTGATTTGGGCATAAGCTTCCGCCCAAGCTTGAGCGACGTTCACCAGCGTGTCAGAACCTTTGTTTTGGATGAGTGTTCGCGAAACCCTTTCGCCGCCGCCACAGGCGACCAAAACTAACGCCAACAAGCCAAGCATGACTTTTTTCAAGGTGGCTTATTCCTTTCAGTACTCGACCTTGTATGGGATAGCTACTTTGTTCGAGAATTTCCCGAAAGCTGTACTCGTTGCCGAATATAGCCAACGATCGTAAAGACCCTGTTAAGAAGCGGTAAAAAAGTTGCGAAAAGGCTTTATAGATTGTGTTAGGGGCTACAATTCCCAATATTGACTTTTGTCGAAGAGTGGTTGAGATTGGGTAAAAGGTAAGGATCAAGCCGGATTCCCTAGAGTCTTGACTACCTGCCTTCAGGGAAGTCTGACTGCTCCAAGTCAGGCCCTTCACTTGACAGAGAATTGAGAGGCAAGCGAGATGTTCGAGTTGATGGGATTGATCGGCCTTGTCTTCGGGCTTGGCTTGGCCATCCTCGCAACCTGGATCGTGCTGCTGTCTATTTACGTTTTGTTTCGATTTCTTGGTTTCGCTGTTAAGGCCAGTGTCGCCAGCATCTTCTTGCTGCCGCTGGTTTTGTTGACCGGTGCAATCTTTTTTTTCAACGTCGTAATCATCGGTATGCCGCTACTCATCGCTTTTGTCTTGTTCCGTTCGCTAGTGGGACATTTCCGTCGTGATGAACCGGACACTTTCATTGTTCAGACGTTGCCGCCAGACTCGTCTTAGGCTCTCTGCTAACGCGCCCGTCTGTCTAACCACAAGAGTGACTTAGAGAAGCGGGATGCCCCAGACGACCCATGCTGCCCAGGCGCTGGCGAGCAGCACCCCTTGCGCCATCGACGCACGGAACACTGATATCCAGTTTTCATCTTTGGCTGGCCAAGCACGGCTTAGCAAAAGGGCTAACATGAGTAGTGTCACGACGTTCCAACCGAGGACCGCATGCCGGTTGGGCGTGAAGCCATACTGAAGGAACCTGCTGACTATGGCTGCGAGCGCGTAAACGTTTAGTGACAAGCCCAAGGCTGTCAGGCTGAGAATTGCCGGGCGTAAAAAGCGTGCGTTCGTCTGGAGCCCGCTGGCGTTTGTTGTTGACACTGCTGCCGCCAGCAATGCCAGGATCGCGATAATCGTCGCGTTGTAGATGACTAAAACGTCACGCTCATCGAACGCGCGCCAAAAGTAGTTGGGGATGAACCAAAATATGTAGATGGCGAGACCACCCAGCGCCAGTGGCAGCAACAGCCACGTCATGATTCGTAGAATACGTGCAAGCCCGGTTGGCTCCTGTTGGGTGGGAGCACGTCTCGGGTCGTAAACGGCGGCTACCGCCAACACGGGGATGAGTCCGAGACCAAAAGGCACGATGGTTAGAATCAATGCCTCAGGGAATTGCACCCCTAACACCGCAAAGATTCCAGCGGTTAAGCCGGTAAAAATGACCCCTGCCCCTAGACAGATGCCGCCGGCAAGGAGAGCCTCCGTCGACTCCACGATGAACGCGAAAAACTGCTGGGACTGGTCGGCCCGGTTCCAAATTACACTCACACCGAGAACCGACCATGCAACGAAAGGAAGGTGCAGGGCCATCAACACGGCCGCTTGGTCCTGGTCCGTTTTGTCCCACGCGTACAGCGCGCTCAGCGTGACAGCCAGGGCTAAGAATGCAGCTGCTGATCCGTACCAACGCATCCGCGTTTTGTCCATCGAGCCCACAGCGAGGAACGCAACGATACTGGATGCGACTAGGGGCCCGCAGCC
This sequence comes from uncultured Acidobacteriota bacterium, assembly GCA_964455175.1. Lineage (GTDB taxonomy): Bacteria > Acidobacteriota > UBA890 > UBA890 > UBA890 > UBA890. Next base: position 3,307 of record CAYVUW010000051.1, read on the forward strand.
TATCCAGAACAGCGGGTGCGCCTCACCTGGTACCGGTACGGGTGGTTGTCCGCGCGCAAAGAGGACAAATAGGGTTCCACACGCCAGGCTAGCGGTGAGAGCAGTTGCCCAATGCCGGCGGCTGTCCGCAGCGGACTGGAACTCCAATTCGGCATCTGTAGGGACGTAGAGATCGAGTCGGCAGGCCCAGGCGCGCAGCAGCACATTCCCTGGGGTCGCTTCCAGGCACTGCGTTACGGCTTGCCTGAATGCATCGTCTTGCCCCCGTTGCCGTGCCTCTCGATAGAGGCTTTCGAGTGCTTCAGGGTCTTGGCCTAGCTCGTCTAGGCGGTTCTTAGTCAGTAACACCTGATATGGCTCACTAGTGTGCCACGCATCAGTTGATGCGTTATTTGGGAGTTCACTGGCAACGCTTATATCGCCTAAGGATACGTTTTCTTAAATGAGAAATGGTGCTTCACCAGCCCATGACATAACTGTCACCGGTCGGGCTGACGCCGCCCATTAAGGCTCCGGTCTCTGGGTGAATCATGATCGCTTTCACACTGCCTACTCCACGGGAGTCACGCACGTCTAGTTGATGACCGAGAGTAGCCAAACTGTCCCTGACATGTTCTGGAAGAGCTGCCGACGTGATTAGCGTGCCGGCGATTCGTTGCGGATAGTACGACGCCCGGAAGCTGGTACTGATCACGGCAGGTTGCTCCAGGGCTTCTTGAACACCCATGCCGAATTCGACGACGTTGAGGAAGAATTGTAATTGCGTTTGGGGCTGAGTGTCGGCTCCCGGCGTCCCAAAAGCGAGATACGGTTTTCCATCTTTTAGGGCAAGGGCCGGATTGATGGTGTGGCGAGTTCGCTTGCCCGGGGCCACGACGTTGACGTCGTCCGGCTCAACCGAGAAGTAGGCCATACGGTTGTTCAGGAAAAATCCCGCATCCTCCACCACCATCCCGCTCCCGAACCCACTCAACAGGCTTGAGGTAATCGATACCATGTTGCGATCACTGTCCACGACGGTGAGGTAGGTAGTTAGTGCCAAGGCATTGGCTTGATCCCACTCCCCGATCTCTCCTGGAGCCAAGCGGGGCCCAGCATAGACTGGCAAGGTACTTGCGACCCTCAGAGGCTCCCCGGCCGGCGGCTCGCCTTCGATGGCCTGAACGGGATCGATCAGTGCACGCCTTGCAGCCGCGTACTCGTCTGACAACAGCTCCTTCATGGGTATAGGCGGAACGAAGCGTGGATCGCCCACGTAAGCGTTGCGGTCGGCGAACGCTAGTTTTAGCGACTCCGTTACCACGTGTAAGTAAGGTGCGCTGTTGTGCCCCATGTATCCGAGACTGAAGCCTTCCAGGATGCTTAACGCCTGGAGCATCACGTGGCCCTGTGAGTTGGGCGGGCACTCATAGACCTCAATGCCTCGGTAGTTCACGGAGATCGGAGCATCTTCGTGGGCCCGATAGTTGGACCAGTCGGTCTCGGCATGGATACCACCATTGGCACGGATGTGCTCCACTGAGCTCTTGCCAATGGGCCCTCGATAAAAGGAGTCTGACCCTTCCTCCGCGATCGTGCGCAGCGTCTGCGCCAGATCATGGTTGACTAGAACATCCCCGGCCTCGAGGGGTTCGCCGTCCTCGAACCATATCTTCGTGGTTGCGGGGAACTGGGCGAGCTTCTCACGGCCGGAGCGGAGCTGGCGGGCGAGCTGGTCACTAATCGGAAACCCTTGGTCAGCAAGTTCGATGGCGGGCGCCATCACCTGCTCACGTTCCAAGCTTCCATAGTTCTCTAGAGCGAGCAGCGCCCCACCAACGGCTCCGGGCACGATTACGGAAGTAGCACCGTCGCGCGGCATACCTCCTCTGTCGCGATAGAAATCGGCCGTTGCCGCCATCGGCGCAGGACCCGTTCCGTTTACGAACTTCACCTCGTTGGTGTCGGCCAGATAGATGAGGAGAAACATGTCTCCACCCAAGCCGGTCATTCCAGGCTCTACTTGGCCCTGTACCAGCCAACTCGCGATCGCTGCGTCGATGGCGTTGCCTCCCTCTTGAAGGACTCGAAGACCAGCCTCAGCGCTCAAAGGATGGCCCGCTGCCACCATGCCGTTCATGGTCATGACCGTTGGACGCCAGGCTCGCTGTGCGTAGCCAGGGCCGACGATGGCCGCAACCCCTACGAGCCAGGCGACAAATATTGTGCGTTTTCTCATGGGCCACCTTCCTTATTTTGAGTACTTCCTCTCCGCGATCGAGGAATCCTACAACGGTGCGAGTTTTCGCCGAAACCGTAGACCTGCGCACGTTGAGGTGTTGTTCGACCTAAGGCCCTTGCTACTCGCACCGATTGACAGACGCGCTACACGGCACATCATCGGCTAGAGTTACGATATGGTTCTGAGAAGCATCGCTTGTTCCCGCACCGCTGTTGTTTGCAGCCTCGCTTTTGTTGTCGCCGTAACAGCAGGGGCCGCGTCTCGCCCGGGTCGTTCTCCGTTCCCCGATAACTGGCCGCAGTTTCGCGGCCCAGGAGCGATTCCTGTGAGTGACAATCCCAACCTTCCGAGCACCTGGTCGACAACGGAGAACGTTGAATGGGCCGCTGAGGTGCCAGGCGTGGGATGGTCGTCGCCGATTATTTGGGATGGCAAGGTCTTCGTGACCTCGGCAATGAGTGAGGCACCAATGAAACAGCCGTCGCTTGGCGTAGATTTTTCAAACGACTATGTTGCAGAACTGCGAGCCCTCAATATCCCTGGCGAGGAGGTAGAGCGGCGCGTGACGGCTCGCGAAAATGAGTTGCCCAATGAGATCGAGCTGTCATACGGGTTATTCAGCTACGATCTGGAGAGCGGCAACCTGCTTTGGGCGACCCGTTTTCACGAAGGTCGGCCGCCTGTTGGACGTCACCGAAAGAATAGCTACACGTCCGAAACGCCAGTAACTGACGGTCGGGCCGTCTATGTTTACGTAGCCTTCCAGGGACTCTACGCCTTTGACTTTGATGGTAACCAGCTATGGGCAAAGCGGTTGTCTCCGCACCAGGTGTATCTCGACTTCGGCGCCGGTTCGTCTCCGGCGCTGCACGGTAGCAAGTTGTTTATTCTCAACGACAACGAGGAGCAGAGTTTCATCGCTGCCTACGACAAAAATACCGGAAAGCAGCTTTGGTACACCCCGCGCATAGGGCTCGGCAGCGGCATGGGAAGAAAGTCAGGATGGTCCACACCGTTTGTCTGGGAAAACGAGGTGCGTACCGAGATTGTTACCCTAGGCCCTGGTTGGGTCATCAGTTACGACCTCGATGGCGACGAGCTCTGGCGAATGTCTCGATTCTCTCAAACGACCATCCAGAGCCCGTTTGCATGGGATGGGCTGCTGTACGTGACCTCCGGCGCAGCCGGTGAGCAGAACAAGCCGATTGCTGCGATCCGCGCGGGTGGCTCGGGGGACATCACGCCTTCTGACGATGCGACCGAGGGCGAGTTTGTCGCCTGGTATAACCGCGTTGCCGGTGGTACCTACTTGCCCACACCAGTCCTGTACAAAGGGGGCCTGTACGTTCTCGGTGATACGGGGATCTTCGCTATGTACGATCCCAAGACTGGTAAACGGTTGTACAGGGTCCGTATCCACCCTCAGGCGCGGAACTTCACCGCCTCTCCGTGGGCATACGATGGCAAGATCTTCGTGCTCAACGAAGAAGGGGATACGTTCGTTATAAGAGCAGGAGAGGAGTTCGAGCTTCTCGGCATCAACCGCCTCGACGAGTTCTCCATGGCGACACCGGCGATCTCGGGAAACCGGCTGCTGATTCGCACCCAGGGGACCTTGTACTCGATTCGGAATGGGAGAGAAGAAGAACGGCATGCGCGGGTGAAGTTTCAGCAACTACTGGACTTGATCCAGTACCCATGACGGCGGCTCGCTGTTCCTTGAGTTTCTCTGCGACACTGCCGATGTGCCCTTCTGAGGAGAGAATTGGATGACAAGCGTTTATACGAAGCGCT
>CAYVUW010000051.1:7331-17925 GCA_964455175.1 uncultured Acidobacteriota bacterium
AGGGGACCTTGTACTCAATTCGGGAAGGGAAAGAAGAAGAGCGGCGTGCTCGAGTGAAGTTCCAGCAACTACTGGACCTGGTCCAGTACCCATGACGGCGGCTCGTCACTTTACTCCCGCTACCTTTGCCTTCATGCGCGATCTTGCCGCCAACAACAACCGCGAGTGGTTCAACGCCAATAAGCCACGCTATGAGGATGTTCTGCGCGCGGCGGCGTTAGAGTTCATACGGGACTTCGAACCTCTGTTGTTGGACATCAGTCCGTACTTCCGTGCTGACGATCGCAAGGTTGGTGGCTCTCTCTTCCGCATCTATCGCGATGTACGCTTTTCAAAGGACAAGAGCCCATACAAGACTTATACAGGAGTGCAATTCCGTCACACTTACGGCAAGGACGCCCATGCTCCGGGGTTCTACCTGCACTTACAGCCGAGGGCGTCCTTCATAGGCCTGGGGACCTGGCACCCTGACTCCCCGACATTGGCTAAGATCCGTGCTGCAATCGATGATGACCCCGATGGGTGGAAGCAAGCTCTCGCGACGCCCGTGTTTGGCAATGGGTTCGCCCTCAGTGGTGACACTCTCAAGAGACCGCCTCGTGGCTTCGCGGCTGAGCACCAGCTCATCGAAGATCTCAAGCGCAAGGATTTCATAGCGATCAAGCCGATCACCCAGAAAGAGGTCACCAGTGCCGGCTTTGTCTACCGCTTTACGGCCGCCTGTGCCAGCGGCTCGCCGTTCCTTGAGTTTCTTTGCGACGCCATCGATGTGCCCTTCTGACAAGACAACTGGATGACGAGCGTTTATAGGCAGCGCTCCTACCCAATCGCCAGCGTCAACGCCGACTCTGCAGCTTGGCCAGCAGCCTCAGGATTTCCAGATACAGCCAGACTAGCGTCACAAGTAGCCCGAACGCGCCATACCATTCCATATACTTCGGCGCGCCGCGCTCGGCGCCTTCCTCAATGAAATCGAAATCGAGCACAAGATTAAGCGCCGCGATCACCACCACGAACAGGCTGAACAGGATGCCGAACGTCCCGGTCGAGTGGATGAGCGGTATGTTGATGCCGAAGAAGCCCATGACGAAGCTCAGCAAATAGACCACAGCGATGCCACCGGTGGCGGCGAACACGCCGAGCTTGAAGTTCTCGGTTGCCCGGATGAGGCCGCTGCGATACGCGAGAAGCAGCGCGCCGAGGGTCCCGAAGGTCAGGAAGACTGCTTGAGCGACGATCCCAGGGTACATCTGCTCGAACAGAAACGAGATGCCGCCCAGCGCCAATCCCTGGAGCCCTGCATAAAGGGGCGTCGTGTAAGGGGCCCACACCCGCTTAAACATTGTCACGAGTGCCACCACGAAACCGCCAATGAATCCACCAAGGACCCATGCCATTGGCAGTTGCCCGGTGGCAGCACCCCGTCCCCACACATACATGGCGGCGACAAATAAGATTGCCAACGACATCGCCGTCTTATTGACGGTGCCGCCAATGGTCATCGCCTCATGGTCAGCAACGGGCGGCACACGTGTGAAGGTGTTTGCCCTAAGCGCTGGGTTACCGGAACGTAAGGCCAGATGGGCGGACATCGTCTCCTCCTCTTGTTTTGCCGACCCTGTCTTCACGATAAGCAGTCATAATAGGCATCGACACCGATTGTATCTATTAAGGTATAGGTAACTGTAGGGAATCGCTTTTGGAGCAGTAAACCACAGCGAGTGCAAGCTTCATATTCCTAAAATCGCCACTTTCAAGTTCGCGAATCTTGTTGGCACAGCTGATTTTCTCCTTGAATAATTTAACGGAAGAGTCATTATGAGGAAAATTTTGATCGCACAAGCAATTTTTTGGGCAGCGGCAATAATCTCCAGTTCTTTAGTCGCTCAGGGTCAATCATGGTTATTGCTTACTGTATTAGCAGCAACGGCGTTAGGTTCGTTAAAGAAAGAAATTAATTCCATACAAACTTGATACAAAGTTTTATTAGATGATGAGCGAAACAATCCTCTCGCATCCTGAGACCGGGAATAGTCCTCGTTTCGGGATCGGCACCAAGATTCTCATCGGCATGATGGTCGGTGCAGGGGCCGGCGTGGTCTTCGGACCTCGCGTTGAGGTGCTCGAGCCCATCGGCGAGATTTTCATTCGGCTACTGCTGGCGGCCGCCATCCCGCTGGTGGTCTTTAACCTTCTCGCCGGGCTCACGACGCTCACAGAGGTACGAACCTTCGGTCGGCTAGCTGGAAAGATCATCGTTTACTACACGATCACGACGACGTTCGCGCTAGGACTGGGTCTTGGTGTCATGATGATCCTGCGCCCGGGCGACGGTGTGCAGCTTTCCGAGCCAGTTCCCGAGGAAATTGGGGAGATTCCGTCACTCGGCAACGTCCTGGTTGACCTGGTGCCAACGAACATCTTCCAGGCGCTTGCCGAGGGCAAGGTGGCTCAGATCGTCGTCTTCACGATTCTGTTGGGGGTAGCTACCCTCCTACTGCCACCCCAACCTCGAGACCGACTGCGAGAGATGTACGCGCTTGGGGCAGAGCTGTTCCGTAAACTCGTTCACATCGTTCTCTGGGTCGCGCCGTTCGGCATTGGGGCCTTGATGGCGGTCACCGTCGGTCGTTACGGTGCCGAGCTTTTCGGGCCCTTGGCCCGTTTTTTGGGCGGGGTGTGGGGTGCGCAGATCGGAATGATGGCGATCTACATGGTGTTGTTTCGAGCCTTCGCGGCGAGGAGTCCGTCGAAGTTTCTCAAGCAGGGAGCCGAGCTTTGGGCAACGACAGTGGCAACTACGTCCAGCCTGGCCTCGTTGACGGTCGCTTTCGACGTTGCTGAAAAAATGAAGCTACCACGAGGAGTCTACGCCTTTACCTTGCCGCTTGGGGCGCAGATCAACAAAGACGGAACCTCGATCATGCTTGCCTCGGTGCTTCTGTTTACGGCGCAGGCGGCGGACCGCGCCTTTACGCCGGGTGCGATCGTGACGATCTTGGTCATCGGGCTGCTGTTGTCTGAAGGCTCAAGCGGCCTCCCGGGTGGTGGGTTGGTGGTCGCGTTGATCTTCGTGGAGGCGTTCAACCTGCCCCTGGAGATCGCCGCCATAGTTGGTGGCATTTACCGGCTGGTCGATATGGGCAACACTACGATCAACGTCATGGGTGATCTGGTTGGTACTGCGATCGTGGCTAGATCTGAGGAGCGCCGCGGACCGGTCGAAAAGACAGTATGAATATGAAAGAGATTCGCTCGCTTTTCCCTGGGGCCAATGCTCAGGTCTATTTCGACGTTGGCGTGCGAGGGCTTCTCTCGACCCCCGTTCGAGAGGCGGCCGACCGCTATCTCGAAGCTCGCATGATGGGGACCGGTGACAAGGCTGAACTGGTCGGTTTCGCTGAAGGCGCCCGGGAATCGTTTGCAGCACTGATCAATGCCGATCGTTCGGAAGTAGCGCTCACCAAAAACGTTTCAGAGGGGCTCAACTTGTTCGCGGCCAGCCTGCCCTGGGAAGCAGGCGACAATGTCATCGTGTGTCCAGAGTTGGAGCACCCTAACAATGTCTTCCTCTGGTACAACCTTGAGCGGCTGCACGGTATCGAGGTTCGAACGCTTGAGCCTGATGGCGGCCGAGTTCCCACCGATCGGATGGTGTCGGCGATCGACGCGCGCACGCGCCTGGTTACCGTGCCCCACATTACGTTTGCTCCTGGGTTTATTACTGATCTTGAGCCGCTCAGACGCTCGGCGCTTGAACATTCAGCGCTGCTTCTGGTCGACGCCGCTCAGTCGGTGGGCGCCATCGATATCGACGTCAAGGCGCTGGACATCGACGCGTTGGCTGTAGCCACGCAAAAATGCCTCTTGGGGTTTTATGGGTTTGGGTTCTTGTGGGTTCGACGCTCTTTGGCCGACAAGCTGAAGCCTGGCCACGTCGCCCGCTACGGTATTGACCTCGGAGAGGGGGCTCATGAAACTGCTATCGGGCCCCGCGAACTTCGTTTCCAACCAGGGGCGCTTCGCTTTGATCTCGGCAATTTCAATTACCTGGGCGCGGCTGCTGCCCAGGCTTCGATCGAGCTGTTGCGATCAATCAGAATGGAACGGGTTGAGGCGCACTTGAAATCGCTGGCAGCGCAGCTTGCGACCGGGCTTCTGGAACTCGGCCTGCCGGTAGCCGGCGGGGCGCCCGGAGAGCACCTTGCCCACATCGTCTCCGTTGGCGAGAGTGGCGGCGGGCGACACTATACGGCGGATGACCCGAAGATGAACGAGTTGTACGATCATCTAACAAGCAACGGCGTACGGCTGTCGATCCGACGGGGCGTGTTGCGCATGTCGCTCGGGATCTACAACGACGAGGCAGACGTCGATCGCGTTGTTGCCCTGACGCAAGACTGGCTGAACAAATCGGAACGAGGAGGCTCGTGATGGGACCTTGCAGACCTTCACATATACGATGGGCTTTGCTCGCGATAGTCATCGGGTCACTGTCTGGATGCTCCGGGAAGGCTGACATCGGCGAAGAACTGTCTGGTGGTTCCCGAGCGGGCACGGGCGGGGACAGGGAAGCGCTGTTCGATCAGATCCTCGACATGACCGAGAATCGTGAAGCCTTTTCGCCGCTCAAGGAGGAGGCGATGGGCTACTCGCCGCTCGACGAGATGCGGAGCCTGCGGTCCGAAGTTGTGGATGCCGAAACGGAAGCCGATCTCTACTATGCGCTCGTCAAACTTAGCAACGCGCGGCGCGACCATCACCTCACGGTAACGCCGGCCGAGGCCGGCCTAAGGCCGCCGCAGGTTCCCGACGTCGCTGCCCCGATTCGCGTCTTGCCCGACTATTCAAACCTTGAAACCCCATCCTTTTTCGTTGCCGCCGTGGGCGGAGAAGACGGTACCAGTGCCCCCCGGCCCAGACCCGGGGATCTCATCGTCGCCGTCAACGGCCGACCGATTCCTGAATACATCGAGACCTTTACCCCTTGGGTGATTCACTCTTCGATCCACGGCCTGTACTGGGATATTGCGCGAGACTTGCCCCTGCGGCGGGCCAACGTACCACCTTCGTTGTACGAAGAAACGCTGAGCCTTGAACTCGAGCGCCCCTCAGGAGAGCGCTACATGGTCACTCTTCCTTATATCGATCAAGCCGAGATGGACGTTCCGGCGGCCGAGGAACCTCTGTACCCGGGCTTTACGACGGTCATGGAGAGGCTGGACTTCAATGTTTTGCTTCCCGACGATGGCCGGCCGCTGGTTCTCCTGCAGTGGTTCGACTTCGAATACGAGTTAATCCAGGATGTCATCGACTTAATGGAGTTTGCTGAACGTGAAGGACTGCTCGAGCATAAGTTGGTTATCGATGTAACGGATAGCGGTGGAGGTTCCCGCGGTGCGTATGCGATCCAGCGTCTCGTCGACCGTCCGTTCCGCACGACCTTCGGAAACATCCGGCTGAGTGACGCCGGCGAGGCCTTTATCCAGCGGTGGAGCAAAGCTAAAGATGACACTGACGCGCCAAAAATTTTCGGGCTCAATGAAAGTGGTAGCTGGCTGCACGAATGGGCCCGTACCGATGCAAGCGAAGCGCTTGCCCGTGGGGACGAGTACACAGACCCGGTAGCGTTCAAACTGGCTCACCTGCCGAAGGACTCCGACGGCATCCTGCAGCCGGCCCCGGTGCATTTTAGTGGCTCGATCGCGATCCTCAGTGGGCCCCGTGGCGGGTCCCACTTGGACCAGTTCGTCTCGATGTTTGCCGACAACGACCTCGCCTACATTGTCGGGATGCCTACTGGTGGCTACAGCAATACCTGGGAGGCCGAGGAGACCCTCCATTTTCCGGGAACCGAGCAACCCGTCGTGCGCTTCATGTGGAACGTGGGCCACACACTGCGGCCCAATGGGGAAATCCTGGAAGGAAACCCTCCGATGCCTGACACTTACATCCCGCTCACTCGCGAAAACTTTCGCACCTATCACCAGATCCTGCTCGAAGCTGCTCTGGCGGGGCTCGATGCGGACACTGGAACAGTGACGAGCAAGTTGAGCCACTGAGGGAGGGTATTCAATGTCTATTCGAATTGATTCGTTTTTGATCGTTGCTGTGTCCGTTTTCTTCTGTAGCTGCAGTTCCGAAAGGGGCAACTTGGCATCGATTGATACGGTTACGACCGAAGAACGAGCTCAGGAAGAGAATGATTTAAGGGAATGGAATAATCGGATTCGTCTTGAAAAGTTCGACATTGTTCTGCCCGAGGTGATGAGGAACAACGATGTCGACATGTGGATTCACGTGATGAGAGAGACCATTCCGGATCCGTTCGGTGCCGAAGACTTGGGGAGCACCTCCGGGGTTTTTGTTTTCACGGACCGTGGTGGTGACCGGATCGAGCGGGCGGTCCTCGGGCGGCGCTGGGGAGCTTCACATGCGGCAGAAACTTGGAGGGTGACTTGGGAAACCAAGTTGGTCGAAGAATCAGGAGCCTACGACATACTTCACGATCCGGTCCTAGTGAAGCAGCCGCCTGGAGGACCGGAGACGGAATATGACTACCGATTCCAAGGTCTCAGAGAATTCGTTGAAGCACGTGAGCCCGAACGAATTGCTCTAAATTTCAAGTTGGACCTGGGACCCTATCCGACTACGACAAGAGCACAAGACGGCCTTTCCTATACGGACTATCTCCTATTGGCCGAAGAACTCGGTGAACAATACGCCAACCGGATCGTTTCGTCTGAATTCGTGATAATGGAGTACATAGCCACACCGGTGCCGAGTGAAATCGAGCTACTCAAGAAGATGCGTAAGGACGAAGTTGAACGCATAACGAGTGCTTTTGAGGAGATCGTGCCGGGCGTGACAAGGAATCGTGATGTGGGAATGACTGTGTTTCGCCGCAGAGGCATAGGAGTCTCACAAAGAGGAAGGACTCCAGGCCATGAGAATGTTGTGATCGAGGGAGGCGACATCATTGCAGCCCCGAGCCAAGGAATGTACGCCTATGTGCTCCGTGATGGAGAAACTGAGCCGCCTCCAGCGATTAAGGAATTGTGGGCAACATATCGAGGAATCGATGAGATTCTGGCAGAACACGTCAAGGCGGGTGTTACGCCTCGTGAAATCGTCAGAAACTATACGGCGATATTCGACGAGGAAGGGGTAATTCTCAGGGACGTCCAGTTGCACTTATTTACTCCAAGGAATGATTTCTCGGCTTATACTGCGGGCTTTGACAGTGAGAAGATCCACCTAAATATCGACCTTCATGCCATGGCGAAAGGAGCGCGCCAGAGGAAGTTTGAGAATTACTTCGGTCCCAGGATTGGCTCAAACGGTCCCGAGTGGATGTGGGATATTCCACTCCCACTCAATCACCACTTCGTTCTTGAGTACTTCATCTATATGCCGTGGCCTTCCATCGAACACGAAAACCAATATCTATTCTGGTGGGATCATGAGCAGGCAATTGCCACCAGTAGTGGAGTCGAATATTTGTCTGCGCCGCAAGAGGTGCTTTATCTCATCAAATGAAATGGAAATCTCTCCCCAAAGTAGTGTCGAGTTGCTGCACTTGACACTCCTAGAGGTCCGTCTCGTTCACTGAAAAACTTATGTCTAAAGCCAAAGCCATATTGCCACTCTTGTTCACCCTTTTTTTTGTTGAAGGTACGACTGCGCAGTATGGCGAACAGTATGAAGATGTCATGGCGAACATCGGCGATGCGAACTACGGCACCTTCGATGACGGCAACCCCTATGCCACCGTCGACATGCTCAATCACGTCCGTAGGGAGCGCTTCTACCTAATCCTGCCGAAGGTCATGCGTGAAAGAACAGTCGACATGTGGATTCACGTCATTCGCCCCTGGGCATGGGGAGGGACGGACCCCCTTCGTTATGAATTCGGTACCAAGTCCGCAGTTCTGATCTTTACCGATCGCGGTGACGACCAAATCGAACGTGTAGTTTTCCAAGGGGAAGTCCAAGACCCGGACGCTTATGACATCGTCGGCGAAGAATACAAGTATCTCAGTCAGCAGGATTATGAGTTTATGAATTACGCCGTCGAAAATCCGGGCGAAGAGTATGAGTCCGAATTGGATTTCAGGTTCGAAGGCCTCCACGAGTTTGTTGCCGAACGAAATCCAAAGCGCATCGCCGTGAACTATCTGGAAACACTCTCGTTTGCCGAGGGCTCCGAGACGTTCACCATGGCGCTCGGTGACGGCATTTCGTATACGGACTACGTACAACTAGCCAAAGCGTTAGGCGACACCTACTCCAGCAGGATGGTCTCAGCAGAACATCTCATCCTCGACTACTTATCAAGAAGGGTCGCTAGCGAAGTTGTTCTTTATGGCACTTCGGGTCTTCAAAGAGGAACGGGTCGAAAATTCGCCAATATCGTTCCCGGCGTCACGACACTCGGCGATATCAATATTGGCTCGGTAATCAACAAGGATGGGAATGAAAGAAGAGGCGCCGACTATGTGATCCAGCGCGGCGATCTCATTGGTGATTGGGAGGGACAGGCCTATGTGCTCCGGAAAGGTGAGACCGACTTGCCCCAGCACATACGGAAGTTCTGGGAGGACAACAAAAGGGTCCGTGGGATCCTGCGCGAAAATATCAAGGTTGGTCTTACCGGTGGCGAGACTCTCGATCTTCTCGCCCGAGAATTGGAAGAAGCAGGATTTTTGTATACGGACTACCAGGAATACAACAAATACGTCGATCATCCGGAAAAAACCCAGGTCCATCTCGACTTACATGCTGAGGGGAAAGGAATTCTCGCACCCAGGATTTCACCGATGGGACCGAAATGGCATTGGAACATGAAGATCCAACTGTTCCACACGTTTGCCATCGAATACATGATCTATATGCCCGTGTCGGAATGGGCTCGTGCAAATAATTTCACGGGGCGACAGATGTATGCAGCGTTTCACGATGGCGGTGTTGTCACCAGTCGTGGCATGGAGATCCCATACCCTGACCAGCCCACCAAGATTCAGATAATTCAATAGATAGTGAAGACTCTCTAAGCATAAGTGTAGGAAGCCGACCATGTCTAAAGCACGAAACGTCCTTACATTCTTGTGCATGCTGTTTGTTGCCCAAGGACTCCATGCCCAACGTCAAGAATTAGAGGCGTTTCCAGCACTGATGAATCTCATTCGTGGCGAAAAATTCGATGTGATCCTCCCGCAAGTGATGGAGGACAACGGCATCGACATGTGGATCCATGTAATCAGAGGAGAGGATCCCCTCAATTTCGAGTTTGGGGACAATTCCGGCATTTATATCTTTACCGACCGTGGCGAGGCGCGTATCGAGCGGGCCGTTCTCGGTGGCCAAGCCGACCGCGAACTATATGACGTATTCGGTCCTGAAAGTGACTTGGGACAATTCGTTGCAGACCGTGATCCAATAAGTATTGCCCTCAATTACGGAGAAGAAGAGGGTTCCGGTTTCGATACCATCTCAACCGAGGATCGCACACAGATTCTCGCCGCACTGGGCGACGAATATAGAGATCGAGTCGTTCCGGCTGACCGCTTAATAGCAGATTTCTTGGCCGGCAGGGTGATGAGCGAAGTAGCCCTGTATGGTCGCCTTCTCATAAACAGCACCAACATCATAGAAAGTGAATTCGCAAAAATCGTCCCTGGTGAAACTCGCCTAAGCGACATTGCCGGGAATGTGTTCGTCAGGGACCTCGATGGCAACGAAGAGAATAATTCCGATTATGTGGTGCAACCTGGTGACCTCATCGGGATACTGCACGACGCGAACATGCGGGAATTCAGTGAGCACAACGGTGGCATTGGCTACGTCCTTCGCCAAGGAGAAACGGGGCTCCCTCCCGAGATTCAGCGGATATGGGGACATGCTCTGAAGACCCGCGAAATTTTTCGCAGAAACATTGTTGCGGGTCGAACAGGCGGAGAAACGCTGGATGTCCTCATTAATGAGATTGAGGAAGCTGGCTATCACTACATCGACCAGGATCGATATGACACGGAAGCGGACCCAGAGAAAACGCAGGTCAATATCGATTTCCACGCGCTCGGGAGAATAGTTTCACAGGAGGAAGCCCCCAGAATTTCTCCAACCGGTTGGGGTCGCGATCTAAAGATTCCTCTCTACCACACCTTTGCGCTCGAATACATGATCCACATGCCCGTACCGGAATGGGGCACAGGAAAACATCTATACATTTGCCTCCATGATGGGGCAATGGTTACCGAACGTGGCGTCGAGTTTCCGGCGCGACCCGCACAGGAAATTCTGATTGTCCGCTAGCCTAAGCCCCCCTGGAGATAGCCTGGTGAGTAAATTTCGATTCGTTTTGGCGACTTCTTTCTTACTGCTTCTGTGCTTCGCGCAGGTCTTAACGGCACAAATGAGAACTCGTTACCCTGAAGCCTTGCCTGGCATCAGCGATACCTACTATGGAGCCTTTGACGACGACAACCCCTACGCCACCAAAGAAATGCTGGACCATATTCGGCGGGAGAAATTTGACTTCGTTTTACACCGTGTCATGCGTGATGAAAACATCGATATGTGGATTCACATTATT
>CAYVUW010000052.1:0-17202 GCA_964455175.1 uncultured Acidobacteriota bacterium
AAGCAACCAAAAGTTTACAAGGTCCTTTTCGTAGACGAAAAAAACGACTGTGCTACCCAAATTGCTGAAGCAATCGGCCATAAGTCCTTCCCTGATAGTGGCAAATTCGACAGCGCCGGGTGGAATCCGGCTGAAAATATTGATCCCGCACTTCTAGGTTTCATGGAACGCAGAGGCCACGTGCCCGACAGCGTGGTTGCCTCAAGCCTGATGTCAACGGCCCACGAGATCAGTGATTACCACGTGATTGTCAGCTTGGGGGGAAACGTGCTTGACCACATTGCGGCTGCCCCATTTCACACCATTTTCCTGAGTTGGGACATCGCCCCGGGCCCTGCGGACCTGGAGAGCAATAACGCCGAAAAGGAGCTCGAAGATATCTACAACGAGTTAGTCAGACAAATAAGCGATCTAATGGTCGCCTTACGAGGCGAGAACGTCACCTAAGATGGGAGACCTGCTCGAACTAGATCGCAAAGCCAAACAAACTTCTCGAGCTTTAAGGAAAGTTGAGGTTGCCGGTGGAAGCTGACCAACTCGGCTTTGACTGGTTCGTCGACAAGGCTTTCCAGGTGATTTTCTTTATCGGTGGCATCTCGGCGATCGTTTTCATCTTTGGGATCTTCATATTCGTTGCAAGCGAGGGGCTGGACTTTCTTCTGAACGAGTTCAATGCGGCTGAGTTCTTCTTGTCGCAGCGCTGGATGCCAACATCCATAAATAACCCGACCTTTGGTGCCCTGGCACTACTCATCGGGACTGCCAGCGTGACCGGACTGGCTATGCTCGTGGCTGTCCCCTTCTCTCTTGGAGCCGCCATCTATATCGGCGAGTTCGCCACAGGCAAGACGCGCGAGGTACTCAAGGTACTCGTCGAACTCTTAGCAGTGATTCCTTCCGTGGTATGGGGTTTTATCGGGCTCAGCATTATGAACCCACTTATTATCCAGTTGTTCGACGTATCTATCGGGCTCAATGTGTTGAATGCCGGCATCATCCTGGGCCTCATGGCAGCACCAATCATGACCACAATCGCCGAGGATGCAATGAAGGCTGTGCCCGACACATATCGGGAAGCAGCTGAGGCGATGGGAGCTACGCGCTGGCAAGTGATATACAAAGTTGTTATTCCAGCTGGAAAGAATGGCTTGATAGCAGCTGTTCTCTTGGGCATTGGACGTGCGTTCGGAGAAACGATGGCCGTGCTGATGGCAACAGGGCATGCGATAAACATCCCAACGAGTGTTTTCGATTCGGTGCGTGCACTCACAGCAACGATCGCCGCTGAACTTGGAGAGGCACCGGTCGGATCGGATCATTACGGAGCGCTTTTCACACTAGGAATCGTGCTCTTCATCATCACGTTCCTGATCAACCTCACCGCCGATCTCTTCATTCGAGGTGCTCGAGAACGCTAACTATATGTTCGAAGCCACCGACTTAAACATCCGTCAGAAGAAAATCGAGTGGCTTGTTAGGGTGCTCTTCCTTGTGATGGCGATTTTCCTGATAGCGCCAGTCCTGACTATCCTCGCAGTGCTCATCCACCGTGGCGGTCCGATGATCTCGATGGAATTCCTCTTCGGAGACCCTCTAAATGGCATGACGGCAGGCGGCATCTTTCCGGCCCTGGCCGGAACCATCTGGCTAGTGGCGGTAGCTCTTCTGGTTTCCATACCTGTTGGCATCTCTTGTGCTATTTACTTAAGCGAATACGCGCCAGAGAACTGGCTAACAAGGATGATCAACCTTGCCATCATCAATCTTGCGGGCGTGCCCTCGATCGTTCACGCACTCTTTGGTGTTGGCGCGTTTGTCTATTTTTTCCGTTTTGGCACAAGCATCCTCGCTGCCAGCTTGACGCTTGCGATTATGAGCCTGCCGGTCGTAATCGTCGCGACACTCGAGTCACTTCAGGCCGTGCCGCAAGCCTTCCGCGAAGCCTGTTGGAATATGGGGGCTACCCGTTGGCAGACGATTCGCCTTGTTGTTCTGCCGAACTCGACCAGTGGGATCCTCACTGGAACTATCCTTGAAATCTCAAGAACGGCCGGAGAAACGGCGCCGATCATGTTCACCGGGGCTGCAATGTTCTTGCCCTTTCTGCCCCAAAGTGTTTTCGATCAAACTATGGCGCTATCGCTACACCTCTACACAGTTTCCACGCAGATCCCCGACGTACCTGAAGCCCTCCCCTACGGGGTCGCCCTCGTTTTGATAGGTCTGATTATCGGTATGAATGCGCTCTCGATCGGCTTTCGCATGTACCTTCGTGGGAAAAAGAAATGGTAGAAACTGAAGCCGTCGACGCGCAGAAGCCAGCCAAGATTAAGGTGCGAAACCTTACGATCAGTTACAGCGAGAAACCTGCTCTCCGGAACACCAGCTTTGACGTTTATGAAAACGAAATTTTCGGCATTATTGGCCCGGCGAACAGCGGCAAGACTTCGTTTTTGAAGGCTCTCAACCGCATGGACATGTTTACTGAATCGATGAAGGTCGAAGGTGAGATTCAATTCAATGGCCGCGAGATTAGGGAATGGCGCAACGTCTATGCGTTACGGCGCCGCATCGGTGTTGTCTTTCCCTTGCCTGTTGGACTGCCAATGAGCATCTACGACAATGTAACCATCGCCCCCAAGCTAGCCGGCATTCGCAAGAAGGCCCAACTTGATGAAATCGTGGAACGTTGTTTGCGTCGGGCCGCTTTGTGGGACGAGGTAAAAGACCGGCTTGACTCACTGGGGAGCTTGCTCTCCGGTGGTCAGCAACAGAGGCTCACTATTGCCCGCGCCCTGTCGCAGGACCCAGAGCTTCTACTACTAGACGAATTTTCGATCGCAGTGGATCCGGTCACGACAATGCAAATCGAAGAGATGCTCAAGGAGTTGCGCAAGGAGATCTCGATTGTCTTGGTGACCAACTTGGTCCAACAGGCTCGGCGACTCGCTAATCGTACAGCTTTCTTCCTTGGGGGCGAGTGCGTCGAAATCAATGACACAGAAGAAATGTTCACAGGAGAAGTGAAGGACACGCGCACGAGAGAATACGTGGAGGGCCGCTTTGGATAACGAAGCCTTGGCCATGACCGAAACAGACGGGGCGCAATCGGCCTTGCTTCAGACCACCGCCTCCAGTGGCTCGGTTGCCATAGAAACCAAGAGCCTAAACCTTTGGTACGGCGATTTTCAGGCTCTCTTTGACGTAGATTTACAGATCAAACAGGGTCACATCACCAGTCTCATCGGTCCCTCTGGCTGCGGCAAGACGACGTTGCTGCGGACAGTGAATCGTATAGGCGAAAGACTCGGCTACGTTCGTATTACTGGAAGCGTGGAAGTACTAGGCCAGGACATCCTGGCACCAGAGGTAGAGGTCGTTCAGGTACGTAAGCAGGTAGGCATGGTTTTTCAGCGGCCGAACCCACTACCGCTCTCAATCCGTGACAACGTGCTTTTCGGCTATCGAATCCACGAGCCAGCCTCTAAGAATATGAGTCGTGGTGAACTCGACGAGGTCGTTGAGAATGCTCTCAGCACCGTTCTTCTTTGGGACGGTGTCAAAGACCGACTTGATCAAAAAGCTACGAGTTTGTCTCTCGAAGAGCAGCAGAAACTCTGTATCGCACGGCTCCTTCCCGTAAAACCAACGGTTTTGCTCATGGATGAGCCTTGTTCGGCTCTCGACCCCGATGGAACCGAAGCCGTCGAGGAGCTTCTATGGGAACTGCGCGGTAAATACACGATCTTAATAGTTACCCACAATATGGCACAGGCAAGACGCGCTAGTGAAGAATGCATTTTCATGCTCCTGGGCAAAATGATTGAGCATGGCCAGACTGGTGAGATCTTTGTCACGCCGGAGAACCAAAAAACCGCCGACTACATAGAGGGACGATACGGGTAGATGCGCTGCACACGGTCTAAAATTAACGACAAAATCACAGCGAAGAAAACCCGGTTAAACGATGGTAAAAAAGCGGAAAATTCTCGTCATTGAGGACGACCCCGATATTCTGGAGATCCTTGATTACAACCTGCAGCAAGAAGGATTCGAAGTATTTTCCGCTGAAGATGGCGAACGAGGCTTGCGCGAAGCAGCTATTCACAAGCCGGCCTTGATACTTCTAGACCTTATGCTCCCAGGGATACCCGGGCTCGAAGTCTGTCGCAGACTGCGAAGTAAGGAAGCTACCCGTAACACTCCCCTCATCATGGTCACAGCGAAGGGCGAGGAAAGTGACATCGTCGCCGGCCTTGAACTGGGTGCTCATGATTACATTACCAAACCCTTTCGGGTGCGCGAGCTTGTGGCCCGTGTTCACGCTCTGTTGCGTCGACTTGATGGGCCCGAACCCTCACCCGAAGAACGACTTGAGCACGGGCCGCTTGTCATTGATCTCACCCGCCACGAGGTAACGTTAAACGGTGATGCCCTCGAGTTGACGCTCGCGGAGTTCCGTCTGCTCGTTGGCCTTGCATCTCAGTCCGGGCGGGTTATCCCTAGAGCAAGACTTGTGCAACAAATTACAGCCGGTGGTTACCAGATCACAGAGCGTAACGTCGACGTCCACGTTGCCGCCATCCGACGTAAACTTGGTGAAACTGGAAAACAAATCGTGACCGTACGCGGCATCGGCTACAAATTCCGTGAAAGCCTGTAAGTAGGCTGCTGGATAAAACTGATGCTTCAGTCTCGCTTCTTCTGGAAGCTCTATTTCACATTTGCCGGGCTGGTCCTGTTAACAACCGCAGGTACTGGATTCTTGGTGCACCAACAAAGCCAGGCCTCTCTCTATAGAGACTTGGAACTCAAGCTATTGGATTTGGCGCACGCATTGAGTCCATTCGCCGAAGATGTCTATCTCAAGGGGCCCTCTCCGGAGCAGGGCACTGACTCCCCATCAGGGTACAGATGGCCTAAGGAAGTCCAGGAGCGCGTAGTCAAGATCGGACAAGATACGGATACGCGTATCACCTTCATCGTCTCTAATGGCGAAATCGTAGCCGACTCTGATAGCGATCCCACCACAATGGAAAACCACGGGAATCGCCCTGAGATCGTCGCGGCATTGGCCAGCCCTTACGGAGTTTCACGCCGTTTCAGCGAGACGGTTCGCGATGACATGCTGTATGTCGCGCTCGTGTTGCGTGAAGACGCTGACATTCTGGGGACCGTTCGGGTTGCAATTCCACTGGTGGAAGTTGCCATTATGCATAGCCAATTCCACAGGACGATCGGCTTAGCTGCAGCCCTGGGTGTACTACTGGCGATGGGTGTCGGGCTAGTTGTAGCGCGTCGAATCACTCTACCGGTCACGGAGATGACGGGCGTGGCGGAAGCTCTTCTGTCCGGCGCTTACGACCAACGTGTTGAGTTACTACAAACAGACGAATTCGGCACGCTTGGCGCTACTCTGAATCGTCTTGCTGATGAGCTCACAAAGCGAATTTCAACGCTTGCGGAACAACGCGCTCAGCTTGGCGCAATGGTTGCTGGACTGCACGAAGGCATTATTGCTGTCAATGACCAGGATCACTTGATCTTCAGCAACGAAGCCGCAAACCGACTCTTGGGACTCTCTGCCAGCGCACAAGCAAACGACAAACCTTTGCCGGAGCTCGCTGCCACCCCTGGCATCACCAAGCTAATGGCAGAGGCACGATCAGCTGATTCAGCAAAGCAACGCGAGGTCACCCTTCAACGTGATGGGACTGATTTTGTTCTGGATGCACGAGCAACTCCCTTCACTGCCAACCTTGATCGAGGAATCGTCGTGGTGCTCTACGACATAACTAATCTGCGGCGCCTCGAAAAACTCCGCACTGACTTCGTGGCCAATGTTTCTCACGAGCTAAAGACGCCACTAACTGCGATCGCAGGTTTCGTCGACACTCTCTCTCGCGGGGCAATCCACGATGATGAAAACAACTTGCGCTTCCTCGACAAGATCGAACAGCAAGTGTTACGACTCGATGCAATGGTGAGCGATCTGCTCTCTTTAGCCCAGATTGAAGCAGACGAGGAATCATTCTTCCTAGAGTCGGTGGACTGGTTACCAGTTGTCGACGTGGTTATCGAGCGCTATCAGGATTCCGGCGCGCTCGAGCACTTCCAATTTGTTCTTGAGGCAAAGAGTCATGCGATACATAGCCTCGGCCAAGTTGAGGCCATGATGCAAATCCTAGACAACCTCCTCAACAACGCCATCAAATACACGCCCAAAGGTGGTGAAATTACTGTGCGAGTGTTCCCTCGCGGGGACGAGGCTGTCCTCGAAGTTGAGGACGCTGGCATAGGCATCGCAACCACCGATCAGGAACGGATCTTCGAGCGCTTCTTCTGTGCCGATAAAGCTCGCTCACGAGCCAGCGGCGGAACTGGCCTTGGGCTGTCAATCGTCAAGCATCTGGTGCAAAAGTTGGGGGGCGCTGTCGAAGTAGAAAGCGAGCTTGGAAAAGGCAGCGTTTTTCGTGTCGTTTTGCAGCTCGACAAGGCTCGCGACAAACATTCTTCCTGAGCAAAACGTTTGACGAATGTTTCACCGTTTCTTAAAGGCACCTTAATAAACGCTGCCTATCTTGTGGTGGAAATTGTTTGTATCTGTTCGTTCGGTGCAGAAGCAGTAAGCTTTCAATTCGAGGGCACCACAGAAAGGGTCAGCTGGTGGGACGCATTACTTTCAACATTCTGGTGGCTGCAGCTTGGACAATCATTGCCGGCACCGTCAATGCACAGACCACTGAGGAGTTACCCTCAAAGACTGCCACTACCCAACCATTCCTTTTCGGGTCAGAAGCGATTAATTCGGCTGTTGAATCGGCGCTTAGCCTTTCTCCAACATCCACTAGTCGGCAGGATGAAGAAGAGGACCCGAATGGTTTTCGTGTTTTCTGGAACAACGGTCTGCGGATGGAGACCAACGACGGTCGGTTCCAGGTTCGGCTCGGCGGTCGCACAATGTACGACTGGACTTTCTGGGGGGATGGTAGCGAGGTCGAAGACTCTGTTGGTTCTCTGTTAAACGGCACCGAGTTTCGCCGTGCTCGGCTTTTCGTTCAGGGTTACCTGTACGAACGGATCGAGTTCAAGGCGCAGTATGACTTTGCGGGTGGCAAGATTGTCGCGAAGGACCTCTACCTCGGAATTCGCCACGCGAAGCATGGGTTCCGCGTCGGCCACATGAAGGAGCCCTCAGGTTTAGAAATTCTGACGAGTAGTAAGTACATCACCTTCGTCGAACGCTCGCTGCCAACACTCTTTGACGCCGAAAGGAACTCGGGCTTTTTGTTACACGGAGACGTCATCGACGGCAGATTCAATTACGGCATTGGTGTGTTCCGCGAAACTAACGACAAGCTCATCGGTGACCTTCCGGGCCGCTACAACGTCACTGGACGTTTTGCGGGTGCCTTGTTAAATCGCGACAACCGTGTCTTCCACGCCGGGGCTTCTTTTTCGTTCCAAAACGGCGACGGTGCGTGGCGGTCTTTTAAGGCCCGGCCGGAGGTACACCTATCACCACGCTTCATAAGCAGCGCCATCCCTACGAACGCGGCCATTATTGTCGGCCTTGAGACAGCTGTTCTCGCCGGACCATTTTCGGTGCAGGGGGAATGGAAAATGGCTTCGTTCGACTCACTGTATCCCGGCGATCCTGTTTTTTCCGGCTGGTATGGCTACGCAAGCTGGTTCCTGACCGGAGAGATTAGAAACTACAGCGCCTCGGGATTTGGCCGTACCTCACCAAAACGCAACTTTCTTGACGGCAGCAGTGGGACCGGAGCCTTCGAGTTAGCGGCGCGGTATTCAACGCTCGATTTAAGCTTGGACGGCGTGGCGAGCCTTCTGCGCCGGAAACCGGGAACCCAACTCCACAACCTGACGGTGGCTCTGAATTGGTATGTGAATCCCTTGGTTGTAGTTAAACACAACTTTATCCATGCCAACATTGAAGATATTGGCAAGACCCTGGCGTTCCTGTGGAGAGCGCAGGTCGAGTTCTGAAGGCATTACCTGCTGCACGGGGTAATGGAAAGAGGAGAACCTGCCCTGGCTTATCAACAAACCGGGGCAGGTTTTCATTTTGTCGCCAATGCTTGGAACCCTGCTATGTTCCTGTTTAATCCTTGCCCACTGATTATGAGGCAGCCTCTATCATTTCGATGAGCCTGCGGGCAGCTTCCCGGACAAATATCGGGTCTTCAGCGTCCGCATCGATTTCGACAAGATGCATGCTGGCCGGAAGGTTGGCTCTAAGAGCATCAAAAAACGCATCGTCACCCTCAGGGTCGTGGAGAGGGCCGCCAGCAATTGAGTAGCGCCCGGTACTCCGGAGCGGGAGCATAAAGACAGCGTTTTCCTTGGTGTTCTCCAACCTCTTGCAAATCTCCTCTGCAACCTGGATGAGTTCCTTGCTCTTCAGGCGGAGGCTTAAGATCACCGGACTGTGAAACGTGTATTGATGATCTCGATACTTCTCTGGGACAACGTCAGGGTCGACAAATAAACCGACATGCTCAGCGCCACCGGGACAGATAACCTGAGGCAATCCCAAGCTTCCAGCCACAGTAAGGCGCTCCGGACCACCGGCACGGAGACCGTCAAAGATCTCGTCGGAGATCTCCCCAAGTGCGTAATCGAAAACGGCACCGACCACGCCATCCTTCATCAATTGTTCCATTGCCTGCCCGCCTGACCCGACCGCGTGGAAGACAACTATGTCGTAGCCAGCTTCTCGAAAATACTCAATGGCGTGGGTGGCCCCCTCGGTAAGAACACCGAGGTTGGTCATTGCGATTAGCGGCTTGTCACCGCTTCCAATCTCGACACGCTCTGCCGAAAGGGACATTCCGTAAGCGGCCGAAGCCGCATTAGAAAGGATCCGTTCCGTAAAAGGATTTAAGCCCATCAAGTCACTGACGGAGAACATCATGGAAATATCCTTGATGCCGACAAATGACGACGTGTCACCCGAGGCAGCCGTTGAAACCATCAGTTTCGGGAAGCCATACGGCAACGACTGCATTACCTGTGTACAGGAAGACGTCCCTTGTGTCCCTCCAATACCCAGGACAGCGTGAGCCTGGTTGTTGCGGACAAGATCAAGCAAGATCTTTGTTGCCCCAGCAGCCATAATTGGAGCTGCTGTTTCCCGATTGGGTGCTTCGAGCAAAACGGTTAGCTCAACGCCACCGGCCGCAGCAACCTCTTCCCTGCTCACATCCGAAGTAATGGATGATTCTCCGAGCACACCCATGTCAATTAACTGGGCCTGTCCACCGAGGGACTCGATCTGACCACGCAGATACTCGGCTTCTTCCCCCTTCGTGTCGAGCGTGGCGAGAATGACCACTGTTTTGGGCAAAAGTCGGCCGTCCCTCTAATCTAATCTTGGAACTTCAAGCTTGAAAATTCCTGGGCCATCTCGAGAACCGCTCGCTCGATGGGTATACGTTCAGTTGACGAGCCGGTCCAAAAACCATGCCCAGACGTATTGTCGAGCATGTACTGAGCGTCCTCGGGAGTCTCCATCGCGGCCCCATGTCCAACGAGAATAGTGTCAGGCGCGATCTTGCGCACTGCCTCATATACCTCTTCTGTGCGTCGGGCAGTTTCTTCGATAGCTTCCCCGGAGTCATAACCAACTAAACCACCTTTGGTTGTGCCAGCGTGGAAACAGAAAATGTCCGGACGAGCCTGTTCAACCACTTGGAGGCTGTCCTCCATATCGAAGGCCAGGGCCACAGTCACCATGTCCATTTCCTTGGCCAAGACAAGCATTTCGACTTCGTTGTCGAACGTAATGCCACTATTTACCAGCACTCTGTAAACGTTGCTGTCTTTGTCTATGTAACTGATCGAAGGGCCCATATTTGACACTGACATAACGCCCATCGACTTCAGCCGCTCCAGAACTGTCCGCATATCACGCAGCGGATCGTTGCTATTAATGCAGGCACAGATGAACGCATCGCCTTTGATAGCCGGCAAAATATCTTGCTCTGTGTAGTCGAGCGTTTGCTGGTTCGAATCGAGGATGGGCCACATCATCGCCATCGTCCCCATCCCGTTCGCCCGCAGCCGAGCACCCGAGAAGGTGTTGATGCAATCGATGCCAGCCTGCTCCAGTAACTTCGCCACCAATCCACTGCCAGCACTCGCAATGAGAATCGGCTGCCGCTCCTCTACTTTGGAGCGCAAACGTTGAAGAATTTTCTCGCGTGAGGTACGTGCAACAATCATCCTAATTCACCACTCTCATTATCCCTTTCATCGTCTGCCAATGATTGGGGAAGGTGCACAAAAAATCGTAATCGCCAACTTCGTTTGGAGCAGTGAATTCAATCACCTGAAACTCCTGATAGTTGAGTAGCTCCGTAGCAATGATGATCTTATCGCTATCCGGCAAGAACCCTACTGTGAAGCCAAGTGCTCCAAGGTCTTCCGCCGCCGCGGCGATTTCCGCCGCGGAGTCCGGCTGACCGATGATCAGATTGTGTGGCGTATAATCGGGATTCTCAAACCATATCTTCACTGGTTCTCCAGCCTTTACCGTGAACTCAGCGATGTCGAATCTCATCTGGTCCATGACCGTCTTAATCACGACGGCGTCCGCATCTGGCTCGACACTCGCGACCGTATCGTCTTCAAGGCTAGAGGTGAAGTCGAACGGTTTTGCGGCATTGTAGTCCCAAAGCTGCTCGACTCTCTGCGCCGCAATGCGAGCGTGCGGCACGGGTGAATAGAGTACAAGGTTGAGCAGGTCCCGGTTGACCACGTTGTGCTGCTGGTGCACCCACAATGCTTCCAAGATATGGTGTGCGTCCGCCACGCTCGTCACGTCGAAGCGCTGTAGCCATTCCTCGGTGGCAGCGATCACTTCGGCACTGTTGCGCTCCGAGAGTTCGATGCGAGCTCGATGGCGAATCCCGTTGACCGGACTCTCCAGGGCAGCGAGGAGCTCCGGAATTGGACGCCCATCGATCGGAATATGTTCCTGAAGAGGCCGGCCCTGGGCTGTAATCCGGTAGATGCGGCCATGTTCATGGTCGCGGTTAGGATCACGCACATTGTGTTGCATGTGTCCAATGATGGCGTTGGCCCAATCAGCGACATAGAGGGCACCATCGCTGCCGATCTCGAAGTCGCTGGGGCGGAAATTCGGATCGGAAGAGACCAGCAAGTCGTTAGTCTCTGTGCCATTCACGTCACCGGTCTCGGTTTCATAAGACAGCGTGTATTGCTTGATTCCGAGAAAGGCAATGACGTTGAGGATGAGGAAGTTGCCCTGGTTCCGCTCCGGAAAGTGAGAGCTGGAAAGAATGCCACTGGATGGAACGGGTCGGACGGTGTGTGGCAGTAAGCCTCGCATTGTAAAACCGCCGTCGCCGGTCGGTTTGACCTGATAGGCCTTGCCACCGGTACCGTCGGTGGCGTAGTGGTAGCCCCAATAGTCGAAGCTGATACCGTGTGGATTGGGGTTGTTGACTGCGTGGAAGCTGAACTCGTGGGTACGCGGGTTGAACCGGTACATCCCCGAAATGCCTGACTCTTGGTTAGTAAACCAGGGAGTTTCGACATTCGAAACGTTAAAGATGCCGCGCTGGTAATAGATGAAGCCATCGGGTCCGTACACGAAGTTGTTCGCTGAGTGGTGTGTGTCGGCAGACCCGAGACCACCGAGAAGGGAAATACGGACGTCGGCAACATCGTCACCATCCGTGTCCTTGAGAAAAAGTATGTCCGGCACCGAGGCAACAATCACCCCACCGTTCCAGAATTCAAAAGCGGTCGGATTGTGAACATACGCAAAGGTGATCGCCCGGTCGGCGACACCATCTCCGTCGTCGTCTGGCAGGATCAACAAGCGGTCGTCCATCTCCTTCGTCGGCTCCCACTTCGGGTAGGTTGCCCACGATGCCACCCACAACCGCCCCCCCGTATCGACGCCAAGCTGGACTGGGTTGACCATCTCGGGGAACATCTCCTCCGAGGCGAAGAGATTGACACGTAAGTCCTTGTCGAGTGTCATCAGCTCAATCGCATCCTCGGGACCCACGTATTCCAGTGTCCCGGTCACGCTAACGCCATCTTGGGTTTGTGGCTGGTCGATGTTGGAAATGACCTCAATTGGCTGCGGCATGTTGCTATCTTCGGGATCGATCGCTTGCCCGGCCGCCGCTGCCCATATAACTCTGTCTCGGTTGGCAGTCATGTAGTCGAGCTGCACGAGCTCGTTCTGCAAGACCTCAAAATTAGTCTGGTCATTAGTAAACGCAAGCGTGGAACGAGTACCCCAGACGTCGTTACCATCTGTGGCGCGGTAACGATTGAACCAGTGCCAATTCTTGTCGAGAACAGCCGCACGAACTGACTCAAGGGTCGCCATATCAGCGGCTGGTTGTCTTCCCAAGAGTGACTCCACAATGATTTCAGCGACCTGCCGGTTACCATCTTCATTGAGGTGCACCCCGTTGATGGTCAGCGGCGAGAGTGCGGCTGCATAGAGCTTCTGCGAAGGACCGAACAGATTTAAGTAGCGAACGTGTTTCTCATCCGCCACGGCTTGCATGGCCTCAGTGTAGGCAGCCAGGCGGGCATTGTTATCACGGCCATCCGGCAGGTTCGAATCGTTCAGGTTCTCGTGTGCTATCGGGGAGAAGAGCACGATACGAGGCGCACCTTTGCCAGAGTAGTTTTCCGCGCTGGTGCGGTCGATCCACTCCGCCAGAGCCTTCCGGAATTGTGCAGGCTCACCATCGTAGGATTCGTTGTAGCCAAACATCGCAAAGATAACGTCAGCCTCCGATAGCGCGAGATACTCATCCTCCGTCATAAAACCTTCGCTGCGTGGACGATGGTCAATGCGGTCGCCAGTGAAACCTTGGTTCCTGATGACGAGCTCAAGCCCCGGAAGTTCTGCCTGCAGATAAGTCTCCAACCAACCATGGTGTTGCATCCGATCGGCCAGCCCGTTACCAATGATGACGACATGGTCGGCCTTCTGGAAAAAGGTCTGCCCCTGCCCGCATCCAGCCCCTATCGCGGCTGCCACCGGCAGCACAAAAGCGAATAAGACGGTGCCCCAAGAAAACCTGTTCTGCATATTCATTGAGTCTTAACTCCGGAGACTAGCGACCGTCCCCAGTCGCTTTGCTCTCCGACATGATCGGCGTTTCCCATCCAGCCAGATCAGAAGGCTTCACACCGCGCCGGTAGCTATCGAAGCCGAAGAGCACTGGGTTGTAAGGCCCGACTGGAGACACTCCGATGTCAGCGTTAATCGAATCTTCCAAACCCAACGCCCAAAGCGCAGCGTTTACAAGCATTCGTCGGAATCCTGGGTTCAAAAAATCTTCGGAAGCACCGTGGGTGGTCGTAAAGACTCGACCCTGCCTTCCGTTGCCCCCTTGGTATGTCCGTGTCCAGGCGACAGGAAGCAATTCTTTCCCCGGATCCGGGGGGGAATCTGGGTCCATGCCGTTAAGCACCTGGCCCATGCCAAGGACAATAGACCCCGGCATTGGGTCGGCCCTATATCCACCGGACTGCACATGGATGTTACTTACACCTCGCATAATTGGATGAGTTGCTTGATCCTTACTGGGTAGAATTCTTGAGCTTTGCTCGTGGTTCTCGCCGTAGTGTCCAACCCAAGTCTCGCCCAAAACCTGGCGGCCAAAACCACCCTCGTACTCTTCGCCGGCATAGTCCCATGTGTACTTGACGAATGGCCCTCCCGTAATTCGAAAAGCGTGCGTCGAGGTGCGAATACCCAGGACCGGGCCGCCACGGTCGAGGTAGTCCACCACGTGCTGCATCTCTTCGGCGGAGAAGTCCTGAAAGCGTAGACCAACGATTAACAGGTCAGCGGTGTCAAGCGCGTCGAGGCCGGCAATGTTGGAGCTCCCGGGCTCGATGAAGCCCTCATCGTCGAGAGTGAAAAAGACACTGGACTTAAAACCCAGGTTCTTGGCCAGGATCCGGCCCATCGCAGGCAAGATCTCTTCGGAACGGTATTCGTGGTCTCCCGCTATCAAGACGATGTGCTTACCGGCTCCTGGCCCGTCGGCACCTTCATAGACTACGAGGTGAGGATTGTCTTGTAGTGCAGGAAAGGCAAAGGCTGCCCCGCCGACGATGAGTATCAGCGACGAAAGCGTGGCCATGAAGACTGACCGGGACGACGACAAAGAAACGACTGCAGCTCTAGACACCACGGAGTTCCTCCTCAAACAGTTGGCGCAAGCGCTTCGCGACCAGAACTTCTTCACCATCCCTCAAGCACCGCGTCCGCACCGTGACACCGTCGTAGGCCAATCGAGGCTCACCATCCCTGAGGCGCTGTCGAACCTCGTCCACAGTGACAGGAAAGACCTCTTCGTCCCAGGCAAGCTCTACATCAGCGTAGCCTACTGTGTTCAGTGCGTATTCCGCATTGAGACCATCGATGTCCTGAATTTCGTCGGCGATCCAGCGCGCTTTCGCATTCCAGCCCTCCACCAAAGCTTGGTGGTCAAGGGCAACGAAGCGTTCCAGGGCGACGACGAGGCCGATGATTTCTTCCTTGCCGACCTTCATTCCACGCCCAAGGTTACCGTTGGGAGAGGCATGCAGCCTGGCGGCCTCAATCAGATCGGAGCGCCCAGCGAGAATGCCGGTGGATTGAGGGCCGCGAATCCCTTTTCCACCGCTGATCGTCACCAGATCAGCCCCTGCTGAAATAAAATGTGACAGGCTCACCCGCGGCAAGTCGGAGGCCATGTCGACCAACACGGGAACACCAGCTCGCTTGCCGATCTCGATGAATTCCTCCGGCATGATGACGTGATCACCGTGGTCCGTTGCCCGCTTCCTGGGAAGCGGTGGGCCAAACTCCTTTTGCTTTTCAACCGCAACGAGGACCGCGATCATCGCCGTATTCTCGTTGATCTTCGCCGCCACATCCTCGCGCGTGGAAGCCTCAACAATCCTCATTCCAGCCGCACGGTAGGCACGATCGTAGCTGAAACGATGCTCAGTTTGGATGAGACACTCACGTTGAGGCCAAGTCGGATGCGGCAGGTCCCTGATCTTGTCTGGGTCCGTCCCGGTCAGACAGGCGGCGGCTCCAAGGATCATCGCCGAAAAGGCGCCGCAGGTAACCAAGGCGTCTTCGGCGCCCATCAATTGAGCGATTCGGCTCCCAGCCGCCGCGGTTAGTTCGTGCATGTCGACGAAGTAGTCGTTGGCTTCCGCCATAGCACTTAGGACCTCTGCTGGCATCCTAGAGCCACCCAGGGTCGTTATGTGCTCGTGGGCACCAAGGTGTGGGCGAACTCCAAGCAGACGAGTGTAGATGTTGTCGCGCAGAGACGCTTCAGAGTTGGCGATGCTACCCGAAGCAACGGTACCCTGCGCATCGAACGCTACAATGCTCGTATCCGATCCGGCCTGACAAGCGGTTCCCGTCAACCCCGCAAGGCTTGCTGCGGCGGTCCCACCGAGGAACCTACGGCGGCTCAATTCATGGTCCTGATGGTTCATCGTGTGCCTCTCATTTCGGGGAAAATTACGGACGGACACTAACGATCGCCCGCACAAAAGGTCAAGTCCTATGGCCTTGCAACTCGCCACCCGAGCCCAGGAAACTCTGCGACCTGGAAGGATAACGTTGCCACGCTTTGGGGTTTCTTTGTAGCCTGCTCCGAGAAACGAAACTGCAAGGACCGAAATGAACGGAGGGAGCCATGATCCGTCGTGCGATTGCCGTAAGTTTTTTCATCCTTACTTTGCCCCAACCCGGGTTTCCGCAAGATGAATCCGCCGCCGTTGACTGGCAGATGGTTGCCTCCATCCGTGAGGAGGGACTGCAACGCTCACAGCTTGCTGCCACGCTTTCCTACATGACCGATGTTCTAGGAGCGCGGTACACGCTCTCGCGTGATATGCAACGCGCCCAGCAATGGGCGGTTACCGAAATGAAGCGAATAGGACTAATGAACACGGCTATCGAGCCATTCATGGACTACGGAGTAAGCTGGGACAATGAGTATTTTTCGTTACACATGCTCCAGCCGGACTATCAGCCCATGGTCGGGTATCCACTCGCTAACACACCTGGAACCAACGGTGTACAACGAGTGCCTGTGGTTATCGTGGATGCACAAACGCAACAGGATCTTGAGCGCTACCGCGGCAAACTTCAGGGGTTTGGCGTGCTCTCGACGCCACCAGCCACTATTGACCTAACACGCTTTTCCAGAGGTGTCACCCGATGGACAGACGAGCAATTGCGAGAACTCGAGGAACTTGCCCCTGCTGAGACCCCACGTCGCTCCCCTACGCCCCGAAATCCCGATGTGCGCAGCGCGGTCGATCAAATCGCGTTCTTTAGGTCCGAAGGCGCGGTGATTGTTTTTGAGTCACGCAGCGGTTGGCCGGGGGCCGTGCGTGGTTTCGCTCGACCCGGAACCAAGGTTGACAATTGGTCGCGCGAGGGAAACTTAAACTCTCTGCCCATCGTTGCGGTGAATCCCGAGCACTACAACCGCATGTACCGCATCCTTGAAAGGGGAATACCGGTCATCATAGAGGTTGAGATACGCAACCAGATTGGTGACGTAGTGGAGCAAGCCAACAACGTATTAGGAGATATTCCTGGCTCTGACCTTGCAGACGAGCTGGTGATGCTCGGCGCCCATTTCGACACATGGCACGCCAGCCCAAACGCTTCCGACAACACTTCGGGAGTAGCCGTAATGCTCGAGGCAGTCCGAATCCTGAAAGCCGTTGGGGTTGAGCCGAGACGTACAATTCGCGTCGCGCTGTGGGCCGGCGAGGAGCAAGGCATCTTCGGTTCGCGCGAGTATGTCAGGAAGCACTTCGGCAATCCAAATGACTCGGAGATCGGTGTCACGCCTGCCCACGAAAATTTCTCGGTGTACTTCAACCAGGACTATGGCCCTGGACAGTACCGAGGCATCTACCTCCAAGGCAACGAATCCGCTTGCAGGATTTTTACGGCCTGGTCGGAGCCATTCCATGACTTGGGGATGACGACGGTTTCACCGCGGGGTGTGGGCAGCACTGATCACGTGCCCTTCGACAATGTCGGGTTGCCAGCGTTCCAGTTCCTGCAAGACCGAGTCGGAGGCACGGGCGGCCACACCAACTTAGACTACTTTGACACGCTGCCGCTTGACGACCTCAGAAAAAACG
>CAYVUW010000053.1:0-5764 GCA_964455175.1 uncultured Acidobacteriota bacterium
ACCAGACGCTACGAGGCGGCTGGAGGAGAAATGTAGGTACCACGGGCAATGTATTCCTTGAGGTTATCGGTCTGCACCGTGCCGCCATGCTGTTCCAGGCCGACACCACGACGATCAGCCAGTGCACAATAGAGAGTCAAGAGGGTGCCGGCCGTCGCGTTAATCGTCATCGAAGTGGTCACCTTGGCGATATCAATACCGTCGAATAGGACCTCCATGTCGCGAACCGAATCAATAGCCACCCCGACACGTCCAACCTCACCAAGCGCCATGGGGTGGTCGGAGTCGTAGCCGATTTGAGTTGGCAGATCGAAGGCTGTAGACAAGCCAGTTTGGCCACGATCGAGTAGGTACCTGAACCGTTCGTTGGTGTCTTCGGCTGTGGCAAACCCTGCGTACTGGCGCATCGTCCAGAGACGACCGCGATACATGCTCGGATAGATACCGCGGGTCAAAGGGTACTCACCAGGGAAGCCAAGTTCGTCGTTGAACGACCAGCGATCGATGTCGATCGGTGTGTGAAGAGCCTGTACTTTGGTCTCACCCGAGGCACGACCCGGTGCAGTTTGCAAAGGCTTGGCCAGGGAAGTCTCAGAAGAGTATTGCTGCCGCCAGGAATCACTAGACGCACGAATCGCTTCGAGCGCTTCCTCGTCCCACAGCCTTAGCTGTCGCTTAGATGTTTTCGTAGGCTTGGACATACCCCTGAGTGTATCGGGTTTGGGCCAAAAGAAACCTCGGCCAAGGTATCAAGCTAGCGTGCTACGCTCCGGTGATTATGGCTGAAAAGGACTTCACCCATCTCGACGAACAGGGTAGCGCGACAATGGTCAACGTTGGCGTCAAGCCTCGGACCGAGCGCACCGCGACTGCTTCTGGGAAGTTGCGTATGGGTCCCGAGACTCGGGCACGGGTCCTCTCCAGCAAAGTTCCCAAGGGGAACGTGGTCGAAGTAGCAAGAATCGCCGGCATCCAGGCTGGCAAAAGAACAGCCGAACTCATCCCGTTGTGTCACCCACTACCGTTGAGCCATATCGACGTCCGGGTCGAACCCGATCAGGATGGCCTTTGCGTCACAGCCAGTGCGTCTTGCACTGGGCGAACAGGTGTCGAAATGGAGGCGCTGACCGCAACATCAATCGCGCTATTGACACTTTACGACATGTGTAAAGCACTCGAGAAGGGCATGGAGATCACCAATGTGCGCCTCGAGTCTAAATCTGGCGGCCGCTCCGACTGGCAAAGACCCGGCTAAGGCTGACAGGCGGCAAGAAGACGTTCGACAGCAGCTGGCCAGCTATGCTGCGCAGCCACTTCAGCAGCTGCAGCCCCCAATCTCTCCGCAAGACCTGTTTCCTGTGTGATGCGCTCTAGCGCTACAGCAACGTCATCGACCTCAGGCTTGGCGACAAAGCCAGTTACACCGTCGTCGACAAGCTCTGCCGGACCACCCGAATCGGTGCAGGTGACGACTGCCTTGGCGCTAGAAAACGCCTCGAGTGTCACCAAACCATAGTCTTCAGCACGCGAGCCAAAGTACACCGCAGCACAGTTAGCATATTCGTGGACCAGACGCTCCTCGTCGAGCTCTCCTAGTAAAACAACACGATGTTCGAGATTGAGTTCTCGGGTGAGCTTGACGAGTTTTGCCCGCTCAGGACCTTCTCCGGCAATGCGAACCCGCCAATCACCACCAGCTGCCGCCGCCGCTTGGATTAGGAGATCGACACGTTTGAGTTTCGTCAACCGCCCCACTACAAGGATTGCACCATTGTAATCGTCGCAACGATAGTCGCGCTGTGGAGCAGGCGGATATAGCACACCAGAATCTATGCCCCCCCAACGGCGCAGCCGCAGTTGGATCGTCTTCGATTGTGCGATCACTGCCCGGCGATGCAGCAAACGGCCATCAAGAAAGTGGAGGGCACGCCGGCGCACACCTTCTACCAGTCTCGCCTTTCTGTTGAGACCCAAGCTAAAATCG
This sequence comes from uncultured Acidobacteriota bacterium, assembly GCA_964455175.1. GTDB lineage: Bacteria > Acidobacteriota > UBA890 > UBA890 > UBA890 > UBA890. Next base: position 1,985 of record CAYVUW010000053.1, read on the forward strand.
TCCCAAAGATCGTAGTACTCTCGCATCCTGTGGTTAAGCCAGACAACCTGGTTCGGATGACGCACCGCATAGGACGGAAATCTGAGACTCACAACACGATCTACTGGACCACCATCGCCAGCCACCTGGACATCAGTTAACCAAGTGGCCCAATACGCTGATAGCTGGCGTCCGAAACGATTCTGTGGGGTCGTCACGATTTCGGCAGTGTGTCCTGCCTCGTTCAAAGCACGAACGAGCGCCCGGGCTATGACGCGGTGGCCACCCTCTACAAAGGGAACGTCGGAGGTCACAACAAGTACGCGCACTTAAACGTCTCCTGTTGTGAAAAAGAGACACTCTAGCGATAGACTGATGCCTAAAACCAACGTTACACGTATTTTGACCATTTCTTCAGCTACTTATAAAGTACTGGTTAATAACGATTTAAGTTCAAGTTGTTAAATGTTGGCATTTATTTTGCTTACCATATGCCTTGCATATTGGTAGGTAACCTTGTTCTTATATCCGGGGCAGCGGGATAAACCCAACTCTGGGGAGGGTTAGATTGAACTGGACGCAAAAAACGCTCCGGAAAGACATAGATTGTGCAGGGATTGGCCTGCACAGCGGCGTGCGTGTTGCCATGCGCATGCGCCCTGCCCCACCAAACAGCGGTATCATTTTCCGTCGAATAGACCTCGACGGTGTTGAAATTCCAGCGAGACAGGAATATCTCCAACGCTCTAATCTCGCTACTACTCTTGCCAACGGCCATGCCACGATCGGCACTGTCGAACACGTACTCGCGGCAGCTGCCGGACTCGGCATCGACAATCTGATAGTCGAGGTTGAAGGCAAAGAAGTTCCCATCCTGGATGGCTCCGCGTCACCGTTCATTTATTTGATGCATGAGGCTGGAATTCGCATGCAACAGGCGCCGCGCGAGTTTATCAAGATCCTTGAGCCGCTTCGTATCGAAGAAGAAGATAAATTTGTAGCAGTCTATCCATCGGATCGCTTCAAGATCTCCTACACCATCGACTTCGAGCACCCATTAATCGGTGAACAGCAACAAACTTTCGTAGTCACACCCCGCTCTTTCACCGAACAAATTGCACCAGCGCGCACTTTCGGATTTCTGAGTGAAGTTGAAGCCCTTCATCGCAATGGCTTTGCGCTCGGTGGGTCGATGGAAAACGCAGTTGTCATCGGCCACAATTCAATCCTCAATAACCAACTGCGTTTCGACGACGAGTTTGTGCGGCACAAGATTCTTGATGCTATTGGGGACATAATGCTCGTTGGTTCTCCCTTGCTAGGACACGTCATTGCCTACCGCGCTGGGCACTCACTGCACGTCGGTCTGGTCGAAACTATCAAGAAGGCAACCGAAGCCTGGCGCATGGTCACCTGGGAAGACGTAGTCTACGATATCGCTTCCCGTCCACCGTATCTGGTGCCGGCGCGCATCTGATCCAACACGCTACAGAACCATAAACCTTTTTGGCGCCAAGGATAGTGCAGATTGCTATGCGCCAGACGAGCAGTAGGCCTCTCGGGGTTCACCCCGTAGCCTGCTAGCATCTAGTCGTCTAGTGGTCCATCGCGTGTCTTGGAGCGTTCTTCATGCGCAGGAGTCTCCTCGAAAACAATCAGAAGAAGCCACGCAACCGAGGATTCACGATCGTTGGTCTGATTGTCCTGGTGGCGATCTACATCGCTACGCTGCTCGTAGTTCAGCAATCGCGTTTGGCTTTCGGTGCTGTCTCCCTACAAGCAATCACAGCACTGAACATCACCCTGATTCTGGTGATGCTTTTCGTTTTGGGCCGCAACATAATCAAGCTTTATGTGGAACGGCGGCGCCAGAAACTCGGGTCGCAGTTCAGGATGCGCGTCGTTGTTACCTACATCGGCATGGCTCTAGTTCCCACGGTCCTACTCTTTATCGTCGCTTCGGGACTCATCAGAACCGCAGTCGAGTCCTGGTTCTCGACCGACACCGAGCAGATCGTCCGTCGGGCCCGGGAAGTATCGGAACAGTCTCTAGAAGGCCAGGCTAGAGAACTCCAGCGCGTTGCGGACATGATCTCTGATGAAATTCGGCGGGGGAACATCGGGACAGCTGATTCGAATTCTCGGGAATTTCTTCGCGAGTGGCTTTTGATACCACGTAGTCGTCAAGCCGAACTTGAGGCGATCCTGGTGTACGAAGGCTCCGAATTGCTCCTGGATCCATACTTCGATCCTGACGGAGAATATGCAACGTTCTTTCAGAGACCGACCATCTCGCCGGTACCGTCAGCAGCCCCTGAACAAACAAACGGGGGACCCACTTGGGCAATTCAACCTCTGCCAGAAACTCACCCCCTATATGTCCCCCCCGCTCAGATCGCTATGGCGCTTCAACAGCAGTCGTTTCGCCTCATCGACAGCATAACAGAGGGGGTTCGCTTACTACGCGCTGGAGTTCCGATCTACCACCCGAGCAGGCGCAATGAGGTCACCGGTGTACTTATCGTCGCACGTGTCATTGCCGATGAACTCGTGACAGAAGTTGGTGAAATCGAGGGGCTCTACGATAGTTTCATGTCGGGACTCGCCGAAAAAGAGCCGATCCTCAGCAACTATCAGCTTACGTTCCTGTTAATGACGCTGTTAATTATTTTCTCGGCTCTCTGGGTCGGTCTCTATCTGGCTCGCGGTGTGACCGTGCCAATCCAGAAGCTAGCAGAGGGAACACGTGCGGTCGCCTCTGGGGACCTGAGCCACCAAGTAGAGGTCGAGGCTCAAGACGAGCTCGGCACGCTGGTCGAATCATTCAACCAAATGACCTCGGACCTGCGCGCAGGCCAAAAAAACCTGCGCCAGTCTCGAGACAGTCTACAGGCGACAAACACAGAATTGGACGAGCGGCGGCGGTACATGGAGGCAATGTTGGCCAACATTGCCACTGGCGTCATTTCGTTGAATGCCGAGGGCGAGATCTCGACGTTCAATCGTGCAGCTGAACGCATTCTGGAAATCGAAGCATCAGCGGCAATCGGCAGGCCATTCGAAAATGTCTTGTCCGGTGATGCATTTTTTGATCTAAGCAACCTGATGGCGCGCGCCACGGCCCGTCGCACGCCTCTCGAGCATGAACTCTCGCTCGACGTCAAAGGCAACCGCCTTACCGTTGCAGCACACTGCTCAAGCCTTCGAGACAGCATCGGCGCATACATCGGAACGGTCGTTGTGCTCGACAACCTCACAGAATTAATTACGGCGCAGAAAAGGGCAGCCTGGCGGGAAGTTGCGCGTCGGATCGCCCACGAGATTCGTAATCCGCTGACCCCAATCCAACTATCGGCCCAACGCATCGCGCGTCGCTATCAACGTGCCGCCGGCGCCGAGGGTCAGTTTAACGTTATCGAGGAGGGAACTCAGACCATTCTGCAGGAAGTCGACACTCTCAAGGGCCTCGTCAGTGAATTTTCTCGCTACGCACGTATGCCACCGGCCAGTCTCGTGCCTGCCAACCTGCACGAAATCATCGAAAATGGCCTGTTAGCCTGTGTAAGCATGCACGAGGGCATCACCGTCGAGCGCAACTTTGCGAACCAGATACCCACCATCAACGCTGACCTTGACCAGTTAAAACGGGTCTTCACTAACTTGTTTGACAACGCGATCGCAGCGATGGAGGGTGAGGGGACGCTCCGGGTTAGCACCTCGCACGACCACGACCTTCAAACAACTCGCATCGAGGTAGCGGACACTGGCTCCGGCAAAAAACCAGAAGACAAAGCTCGATTG
>CAYVUW010000053.1:5774-16057 GCA_964455175.1 uncultured Acidobacteriota bacterium
TCTTCCTTATTTCTCACGCAAGCGTGGCGGCACCGGCCTCGGCCTGGCGATCGTTCACCAAATCGTGGCTGACCATAGTGGCTACGTCAGGGTGAGCGATAACCATCCGCAAGGAACCGTCATGACAATAGAGTTGCCCTGTTGAGTCGCGCACACAATATCTTAGTCGTCGACGACGAGCGCAACGTACGCGCTACCCTGAAGAGTGTCCTGGCAGACGAAGGCTATGGGGTGAGGACAGTCTCCAGCGGCGAAGAAGCAATCAAGGCAGCCAAGCGTTTCCAGCCGGACCTTGTCCTGCTTGACATCTGGTTGCCTGGCATCGATGGCCTCGAGGTTCTTGAGAAACTGGCCGACACTGACAACAACTCGGTTGTTGTCATGATCTCCGGCCACGGCAGCGTTGAATCGGCGGTTCGGGCCACAAAACTTGGCGCCTTCGATTTCATCGAGAAACCTCTGTCTCTTGATCGTGTCCTACTAGTAGTTGCAAACGGCCTCAAACACAAAGTCTTGCAAGACGAAAACCGCCGCTTGCGTGCCGAGGTCAGCGAGCGCTGGACCATGATCGGTGAATCCGATGCCATTGTTGCTCTGCGCAAGCAAATAGACCGCGCCGCCCCAACCAACGGCCGTGTCTTGATCTTCGGTGAGAATGGAACTGGCAAGGAGCTTGTCGCACACTGTATTCACGCTCTTTCCCAACGATCATCCAAATCTTTCGTCGAAATTAATTGTGCTGCCATCCCAGATGAGCTCATCGAGAGCGAGTTGTTCGGACACGTTGAGGGCGCCTTCACAGGGGCAGTTTCCGACAAGCAAGGCAAGCTTGACCTCGCTGATGGTGGCACATTATTTCTGGACGAGATCGGCGACATGAGTTTGCGTACCCAATCGAAAGTGCTACGTGCGCTGCAAGAACAAACCTTCCAACCAGTGGGCTCGACTGACGATCACAGTGTCGACGTTCGAATCATCGCTGCGACCAATAAAGATTTGCAGGAGGAAATTAAATCTGGCCGCTTTCGTGAGGACCTTTACTACAGGATCAATGTGATCCCGTTCCACGTACCATCCTTGCGGGAACGTCGCGACGACGTGCCACTGCTAGCCGAGCACTTCATGAAAGGTGCGGCGGCCGAGTATGCCACCGGCCTCAAGAAACTTTCCGAGTCCGCTGTCGCTCGCCTTACTGCTTATCGCTGGCCAGGAAACGTCCGCCAACTCAAAAACGTCTGCGAACGGCTGATGGTCATGGTCGCCGACGAGACGATCCACGAAGCAGACCTTGAACCAGCGATCGATGCCTTCGGTCCAAGCAACGAGCGTGACTCGAGTGGCGATCTGGAGTTGCGGGAGGCACGCGACCTTTTTGAGCGACGCTTCATACTGACCAAGCTTCGCGAGCACGCCGGAAACGTTAAACAAACTGCCATGGCTTTAAATATCGAACGCAGCCACCTGTACCGTAAGATGAAGTCGTATGGCATCGAGCCTGGTGACGGTGCTGGCGAGTAATTAGGGTTCAGACGGAATCTTCGCTAGCGGCACTGTACTCGACAAGACTCATGGGGTATTGCTAGCATCTGGATGCCCACCTAGCTAGGGACAGGTGTCGTGTATAGCGACGACTTATCGCCGGACGATAACGTACGAGGTGGAGCTACGGCCGCAGATGCGGAGATTGACACCAATGCCTCCGCCGTCGAGCCTCAAGCCAGCAACGACGATATCTCTGGTTTTACCGATTGGCGTGAAGAATTGCGCGAACGGCTAAAGCGGATTAGAGCCCGGCGTGAGGAAGAAAAGCTAACGGCAGGCAAGGAAAACAACGAACTTGAAATAAGTAAAGGTCTCGATGAGCCAGACGCTCAAGAGATAGAAATTAACGGATATACGGCCGATATCGAACTAAATTCTGACACCGTCACAGACGACGATGCGCCGGGGGAAGAAACAGACTCTGCACCGGTAGATGAAATCAACCCAACTAAAGAAGGAGGGGCGGCGGGGACCGATGAGCCAGTTGAGACGGCGGCCGATTTTATCGCCCAGCTCGTTGATGACCCCCTCGAACCAGTCAATGGCATAGAGACTGGAAACGAGGAAGTTGTCACCACCCAGTCAGACAATTTCGACGAGAGACCTCCTGCGGACGGCGCCACAGAAGAAAATGATCTGTTTTCTGAAATAGAGTCCGTCGCAGAAGTTGAGGGTCCGGGGCCAGCCGAGGAAATGACAGAGGCCACGGAAAAATCTGAAGATGATCATTCCAACTCAGATTGGGTAAAAGCTGAAGTCAGCGATGATGACACCTCAGAGACCCCTGCCGACGAAGTAATCGAGCATGGTGTTGGCCAGGATCCGGCTACAGAACCAAATTCGCTGGACCCAGACGAACTTACTGGCACCGACAAAAATCCGATGTCCGAATTTGAGTTCGATGAAGTTGCAACGACGATGCAAAGCACGGCGCCCCAGCTCGATTTACCAGTAACCAATCCAGAGGACAAGCAGGAACTTGAGTGGGATGAAGAGATCGTCGAGCTGGCCAGAATAACCTCATCTGCTGGTCCCTTGGGGGAGCGAGCCGCAGCAGCCCTCTGCGATATGCTCATATTAATAGCGATCGGCGCGGCCCTGGTGGGCACGGCGAGTTCCGGAACAGGGCTCTCTTCCCGACAGATCCTTGCCGAGGAGATGCTTGGCCTCGGGCTCACATGGACAATTTTTATAATTGGCTATTCAGTGTTCTTCGTGGGTAGCTGCGGCCAAACGATAGGCCGTATGGTCATGCAACTCCGCGTCGTCGGCAACGATCAGTTCTCTGTCGGATTCAATCGAGCCTCGATTCGACTTTTCACCTGGATTTTATCGGCCCTACCACTTTTAGCTGGCATGATTCCAGCTCTTCGGGACCCGGAGCGACGTGGCCTGCACGACAGGCTCAGCCGCACCCGAGTCGTCAAGGCGTAGATGCCCCTGGGTATGCATGGCCACAGCGACAGGTTCAGGAGCCTGTAATTACCCTGCTAGTGCAAAAAATGGCGCGTCTTGGTGAGAACCATCGCAATCCCGACCTGATCGGCAGCCTTTACAACTTCTTCGTCTCGCATCGAGCCGCCTGGCTGAACGATCGCCGTCACCCCAGCCTCGGCGAGCAATTCTGGCCCGTCAGAAAAAGGAAAGAACGCGTCCGAGGCAGCCACGGCGCCAGCCACCTGGTGACCGAAGTCCTTTGCCTTCCAGGTAGCAATGCGACACGAGTCCACACGGCTCATCTGGCCAGCACCAATACCAATAAGTTGCTGGCCGCGGGCCAAAAGAATTGCGTTGGACTTCACGTACGGAATTACCGACCAGGCGAAGCGAAGGCCAGCTTCTTCTTCATCTGTCGGCTGTCGGTCAGTTACGCAAACCCACTCCTCTTGGGGAATCCCGGCTCCAGGGTCACGATCCTGTAATAGCAAGCCTCCGTCGACCCAGCGTACGTCGTGGCGGTGAAAACCAGCGGCAGCGTAACTTGCCGCGAGTTCAACGTCAGTCGGAATTTTTAGTAAACGCAGGTTTTCCTTCTCGCGAAAGATTTCAAGAGCATCGCTGGTAAAACCGGGTGCGGCAATCGCCTCAACAAACGTTGTCGCGATTTCTCCTGCGGTGTCGGCACCAACTGGCTCGTTGAACCCGAGGACACTTCCAAATGCTGAAACTGGGTCAGTGGCACGTGCCTTAACATAGGCATCGACTAGTAATTCACCACACGCGGCACCGCAAGGGTTGTTGTGCTTCATAACCACGGCACCAGCCACTGGTAGGGCACGGACCAATCGCCACGCCGCGTCGAGGTCGAGGATGTTGTTAAATGAGAGTTCTTTACCTTGCAATTGCTCGGCAGCACCTAGACTACGAGGAACGGTCGCATCATCCGCAAAAAACGCCGCTTTCTGATGCGGATTTTCCCCATACCGCAACCCCTGTATTCGGTCGAACGTCATCGCCACGGTATCCGGCACATCCTGTAGTTCCGGCGGCATATCAAGGGTTGCACTTTCAGGCAGGCCATTAAGGTAGTTGCAAATCGACGCCTCGTACGCAGCGGTGTGAGCAATTGCGCGCGCTGCCCAAGCGAGCCGCTTTGACAATGGGAGGTCGTTACTGCTGACAGCCTCAAGCACATCATCGTAGTTTGCTGGGTCGACAACGACTACGACTCCGGGTGAATTCTTTGCCGCAGCCCGCAACAGCGTAACCCCACCGATATCGATTTGCTCAAGCGCCTCCTGTACTGTGTGCTCTGGTTGGGCCACAGTGGCCGCGAACGGGTATAGATTGACAACCACCAAATCGATCGGCTCCACTTTGTGCGAGTAAAGCTCGTCCATCTGAGAGTCGTCATCGCGCCGCGCCAATATGCCACCAAACACCTTGGGGTGAAGTGTCTTTACCCTCCCCTCCAACATCTCCGGCGACGCCGTGTGCTCAGAAATCTGTCGCACCGGCAAACCAGCATCAGCTAGCGTCGCGGCAGTACCACCGGTCGAAAGCAATTCGACCCCGATTTCGTGTAACCCTTTGGCAAAGTCCACTACCCCGGTCTTGTCGTAGACCGACAACAATGCTGTCTTGATCGTTCGCATGCGCCTGTTTGTCGCCATAGATTTGTCGGATTCCGTCAAGGAACGGCTCGAAGCAATTATCACCGAGCTGAAAACCTGCCGGGCCGACGTTCGTTGGGTTCATTTTGATTTAATGCATGTGACCCTAAAATTCCTCGGGAACGTCGCGCCTCAAGAACTAGTGGCGATCGACGGAGTCCTGGGCAGGATCGCTGCTAACACGCAACCGGCTCATGGCCGACTGCACAACGTCGGCAGTTTCCCACATCTTCGTCGGCCCCGTGTTCTATGGGTCGGTGTTGAAACGTATAACGGGATGCTTGCTGCTCTGCGCGCCGACCTGGACGTTGCACTGGCCAAGCTTGGGTTCTCGAAGGAAATTCGGCGTTTCCATCCACATATTACCCTCGGCCGGATACGTGGCAACCGGCGTTTCTCTGCTTTACGGGAAGCGGTTGAAAAACAATCCGGCCACAAGGATGAAATTTTCAAAATCCGACACTTGACACTGTTCGAAAGCAGGCAACGACATGGCAGCACACGCTACACAGCCCTGAGCACACACAGTTTCGAGGCACGCTAGCCTTGGAGCCCATCGGAACACCCGATCAGGCCTGAACTTCATCATCCAGGACCCATACGATCCTTCGCACCCACGGTTTGCCCAAGGCCGTGTTGACTTTCCTGATCAAGTCGGCGCTCATCGCCTCAAGTTGAGGTTTCCATGCCAAATCGGTGACCTCTACCGTCAGCACGTTGTCTTTGAAAACTAGCGGTCGGCAGTGTCGACTCACCGCCTTACCAACCGCATCCTCCCATATGCGACCGAGGACAAGACCTCGCGACTGCGGCTTCTCCATCCACTCGCTCAGTAACCCCTGCAACTCATTCCCAACGTGCCTGAAACTCATGTGATTAGCATTGCGTCGCCATATGAATAAAAACGGAACCGTTGTCGCACCGCAAATTCGTAAGCCTGTAACAAACGCTCGCGCCCAGCAAACGCCGCAGCCATCAATATTGGTGTGGACCGAGGCAAATGGAAGTTTGTCAGCATGGCATCCACCACATGGAATCCAAATCCTGGGTAAATAAAAATGTTGGCGTTACCCGCACCAGCAGCATTCTCGATCCCGTCGCTAGCTCTCGCCGCATGTTCTAGGGTGCGCACAACCGTTGTACCAACGCCGATCACCCTCCCCTGATTCGCCTTCGCAGCTACGATCGCAGCTACACATTGGTCCGGCAGAACATATGGCTCCGATTCCATCCTGTGCTCGGCAACTTCGCTAACTCGAACCGGCTGAAACGTTCCCGTTCCTACCTTGAGTGTCAACGTTGCGATCTTGACACCAACGCGCTCGATTTTTTTGAGCAATGATTGGGTAAAGTGCAAGCCTGCCGTTGGCGCGGCAATGGCGCCAGGCTCTCGGGCGTAAACAGTCTGATAACGTTCGCGATCAATTATGGTGTGCTCGTCACCTGGATAGCGCTGAATATAAGGGGGCAGCGGCATCTGGCCCCAGCGATTGAGTACTTCCTCAACACCGTAGTTTCTAGGCAACTCGACGAGATGACGCCCCTTCTTGGTCTCACCATGCACCACCAAATGGGTGGCACCCTCGTCGAGATACAGGATCTCGCCGGGGTGTAAGCGCTTCCCACCTCTGATCATTGCCTCCCACACCGGTCCTTGCCCACCAACCGACGCTCCCACATCATGCAGCAAGAGAATTTCTACAGCACCACCGGTGGTGCGCTTTGTATGCAACCGCTGAGGAGCCACCATCGCGTCGTTGATTATCAGCACATCCCCTTCGCGCAGCAATTCTGGTACCTCTGCAAAGCGATACTCGGAAGGTTGGTCGGCAACCCCACGGGCAAGCGACAGCAGTCGTGATTCATCGCGGCGCTCAGGCGGCGACTGGGCTATTAAGTCTGCAGGAAGGTGATAATCAAAGAGCTCGATGCGCACGCTCTCCGCCTGTCCTTAGTCGCACTACCAAAGCTCAGTTTGAGGCCCACTGGAGAACTTGTTTCCGGGCTTCCGAATACCAAAATGTTCATAGGCAATCTCGGTCGCCACCCGCCCACGCGAGGTACGTGACAGAAAACCGAGCTGGATCAAGTAGGGCTCGTAGATATCCTCGATTGCCGCCTTGTCCTCACCGATCGCCGCCGCAATGGTATTCAGCCCCACCGGGCCACCCGAGAAGTTCTTCATGATGGTCAGCATAAGTTGGCGGTCGATGTCGTCGAACCCCATCTTGTCGACTTCGAGCTTTTGCAACGCAATGCGCGCGACATCAGCGTTTATCGTTCCGTCGCCGTCAACCTCAGCAAAGTCACGTACTCGACGCAGGAGCCGGTTCGCGATCCTTGGAGTACCGCGCGAGCGGCGCGCGATCTCAAGGGCTCCGTCAGCATCAGTTGGCACCCCCAATTTTTTTGCTGAGTTGGAAACGATTTTCGTAAGATCTTCGGTTGTGTAGAAATCAAGCCGGAAGACGATGCCAAAGCGACTGCGCAGCGGCGAGGTCAACAATGCCGCGCGGGTCGTTGAACCAACCAACGTAAAACGTGGGATCGGCAGCTTCACTGACCGCGCGCTAGGCCCTTCTCCTATAACGATGTCAATTTGGTAATCCTCCATTGCTGGGTACAGGAGCTCTTCGATAGACGCCGGCAAGCGGTGAATCTCATCAATAAATAGAACACCGTTTTCTTCAACACTGGTAAGAATAGCTGCGAGGTCACCGACCTTTTCGATCACAGGTCCAGAGGTGGCGCGGAGATCGCCATCCATTTCGTGGGCAATAATGTATGCCAACGTGGTTTTTCCGAGACCTGGAGGGCCGAATAGCAAAACGTGGTCAAGGGGCTCGTTGCGCTTCCTCGCCGCCTCGATGAACACCCTCAGATTGTCGACCACCTTGTGCTGGCCGACGTACTCCTCAAGGGTTCGGGGTCGCAGCGTTACCTCGAAGCGTGATTCTTCAGATACTGAGCTTGGGCTAACTAACCGCTCATTCATTGTCGCTTACTCGGCACCGAACCCCCCTGCTAATTGGCGAGCACGCGCAGTGTCTGTTTGAGAAGGGTTTCGAATTGATCGGCGGGATCTTCCACCTTGTCGAGGGCTCGCTCCGCGTCACGAGGACGATACCCGAGGTTTTCAAGCGCTGAAAGCACATCCTGACGAATACCACGCGGCCCAGAGGCAAAGGGCACCAGTACAAGGTCGTCAACCTTTTCCTTGAGTTCTAGAGCCATTCGTTCCGCCGTCTTCTTTCCGACACCGGGTATTGTTGAAAGGCGTGCAATGTCGGCGTCGACAATTGCACCAATTAAAAAGTCGGTATCCATTCCTGAAAGTATTGTTACTGCGAGCTTAGGCCCAATGCCTGCAACTGAGATGAGGTGTTCGAAAAGCCGCTGCTGCGGTAAATCCTTGAATCCGTAAAGTTGGAAAGTATCGTCACGAACGTGTGTATGGATCCGCAGCGAGACCTCGTCACCCAGTTCGCCGATTCCATAGAACGCCGGCAATGGCAAATAAACCTGATAGCCAACTCCACCGACGTCGACGATAACGTACTCTGGGGTTTTCTCATGCAATAACCCTCGCAACGAGGCGATCACTGCCCAACTCCCAGCCGTATCGCGGTCATCGTGCCCCTTCCAGGCGCGCCTCAAAGCGGCGCGAGTACATATGACAGAGCACCAGGGCAAGTGCGTCCGCCGCATCCTGAGGCGGTGCCTCGGAAAGGTGTAGCAGGGTCTTAACCATTTGCACCACTTGCTCTTTCTCCGCCTGTCCGTAGCCCACAACCGCTTTCTTTACAGCGCGAGCACTGTACTCAAACACTGGGCACGAAGCACCCGCCGCCACAATCGCGACCCCTCGAACTTGCCCCAAGACCAACGCTGACCGTGCATTAACCGCCACGAACGCCTCTTCGACCACCACTTCGTCGGGTCGATGCTCCTCAGCCAGCTGACGTAGCAGTATGTCGAGCTGCTTCAGGCGCTCACTGACCGGCTTCTTCTGAGGCAACTTCAAGACTCCGTAGGCTACAACATTCAAGTCTGACCCAAATACGTCAATCACTCCGTAACCTGTACAACGGGAACCGGGATCAATTCCCAGTATGCGAACCGAATCGGGCATTTAAACGCCCCTCTACCGGCTAACCGGCTGCTGCTTCTTTGAACTCTGTGGGGTCGATATCAGCGTTGGTATAGACACCCTGAACGTCATCGTGGTCTTCAAGGCTTTCCATCAGTTTGAGACATTTTTTTGCATCGCTACCTTGCAGTTTGATATAAGAGGCCGGCAGCATGGCCAATTCTGCCTGCTCGCACTTGATCCCGTTATTGTCGAATGCCTCACGTACACCAGCAAAATTAGTCGTGGTCGTGGTCACCTCATACATACCATCATCAGCACCAACGTCCGCGGCTCCAGCATCAAGTGCAACGAGTAACAAGTCATCCTCGTCTATGGTGCCAGCGTTAATCAAAAAAAGGCCCGTTTGCTTGAACATCCAGGCAACCGAGTTGAGCTCACTAAGATGACCACCAGCTCGCTCGAAAATCTTCCGCATTTCCGCAACGGTTCGGATACGATTGTCCGTGGCCGCTTGCACAAGCAGCGCAACACCACCGGGACCGTAGCCCTCGTAATTGACCTCCTCATAAATGACCCCTGGGAGTTCACCCGTTCCCCTCTGGATAGCGCGCTTAATGTTGTCAGCCGGCATGTTCTCGGCTTTTGCAGTTGCAACCGCAGTGCGTAATCGTGGATTCGATTCGCTGTCCGGACCTCCCTGCTTGGCAGCGACTGTAATCTCCTTAACCAACCTGGAAAACACTTTCCCACGGGCAGCGTCGGCTGCGCCTTTCTTTCGCTTGATTGTGCTCCACTTGGAATGACCCGACATCAAAACCTCCTGGACAAGGAAAATCCTATCATCGTGTTGGAAGATCCGCCGGAATGAGCCACGTGACGACACTCAACGGAGTTCTCTTCCATCACTGAATCCAATGAACCGGCTGATGATCGCTAATTCAACGTGCCAGGTCCTTGATCAGTTCAGTATAAAAAAAGGCTGCCCGGCTCCACGGAACCGAACAGCCTTCTCGAAAAATAACCCGGCGACGACCTACTCTCCCACCCAGTTGCCCAGGCAGTACCATCGGCGCTGGGGAGCTTAACTTCCGTGTTCGAAATGGGAACGGGTGTATCCTCCCCGCTACAGTCACCGGGAAACTCTAACTGAATAGTCCAGCTTTGGATCGGCTTGCAGGATCGCTTTCGCGACTCCACGATCGATCCATTTGTTTTGCTGAGCATGACGCCGACCGTGCTTAGCTTTTGCTAAGCAGATCAACGACTTGAGCCCATTTTTTCGAAAGGTCCGGCTCGGGTGCAGCGAAAACGAGAAGGCAGCTTTCCAACTGCCATCACGCTCGTCTGCCCCTGGCGAATTTAGAGGCCAAGCCTCACGGGCGATTAGTACCGCTCGGCTGAACACATTGCTGTGCTTACACCTACGGCCTATCAACCTGCTCGTCTCGCAGGGCCCTTCAGGGGGCCGAAGCCCCAGGGAAACCTCGTCTTGGAGCCGGCTTCCCGCTTAGATGCCTTCAGCGGTTATCCGATCC
>CAYVUW010000054.1:0-12638 GCA_964455175.1 uncultured Acidobacteriota bacterium
ATCGGAGATTAAGACACCGACGGCTGCATCGTTGGACGAATCTAATGGAAGAGAAGCATGTCCGACAACAATCGCAATAGCTGGGTCCGCAGTAACCTCTACAAGTTGATTCCACTCAGCCTCGGTAGCGGGGAGTGGGTGCAACACCTTCAGCCTCGCCTGGTACTCACCAGGTTCTACCGCTACCGTAACCGGAGAAACAAGAGATCCATTGCCGACCGCCAATAACTCTGCTTCCCCTAAACGAATCTCCCACATTCCCGATACCTGTGCGGAATCATCTTTGTTGCTAACCCGCCCTACCGTTAGGCTCGTCTCTAGAGTCGCAACAAATTGGCCACCATCGGGCTGGAACAGTAGATCGCTAAGCCTAACCTGGACCGGCACTGACACCATCCCGCCACTGCCAACCCTGCTTTCGCCCCAGGTTTCCAGAGGAATCTGGATCGAGAGCGTCCCATCGACAATCTCCCGTACGTAGGATCCAGATGACTCCCCGGTTTCAAGCTTCATGATCGGATCAACTATGCTGTCTTCAATCGTATAGTCCATCGCCCAACGCATATTGCGATCCCAGACGCCTCGCCCAAACTGAAAATCATAGATTTCGAAACGGTTCATACTTGTCTCGATGAAGTACACCAAGAACTCACCGGTGAGCGACTGGAAGGCAAGACTGGTCCCCAAGTTGTAATAGGTCCAGACCTCAAATTCGGCGCCAGAACGACCAAAGAGGGACTGCGAACTCCGGCGACTGACATAACCCGATTCCCCAAACATAACGTGGACCCGTCCACGATCAGATCTCCAGCCCTTCGGGATGCCACGGTACTTCCTATTCGACTCGGCAACGTTCTCATAAAACGCTTCCTTGAATTTGTTGCCAACCTGCCTACCGTCTGGGTCCCGCCGATCCCAAAACCATTTAATGAACTCCTCACGCTGTTGGGCATCTTCCAGCGCCTCCCAAATCTCACGCTCCTCATTAGTCAGAAACATCTCCGCCGGGCCGCGGGTCCAATTATCAGTCCAGCCTTCGTAGAATCGCATTGCTGCTCCGGCAGTAGTTGGGTACTCATCGTCCCTCCAGTCCTGCATAGGATGACCAACACTGGGGAAGGCCACGAAGCCAACCAGCAAGAACGTTGCTGCAACCAGACAAACCAACCTTGAGAAATCTCTACGGTTTGTTGTTCTTTCCATGGCGATACTCGGTCAGATGTCGTTGACGCACTGTTTCCATATGATTCTATCGAGAAGACAACGCAACAGTAAGGAACACAACTCTGGCTCCTCGATCAGCGTGGGCCGCAAAGCGATAGCACGTCGGGATATGGAAAGGGCGACAGCAGGGTTGTCGCGAGCACATCAGCAGCGACAGCCGCCGATCCACAGGCTGCAGATGGAACCGAAGCTAGCGCCATAGGCCCTCTGCCGGAGAGATCAATTAACCATCGTGTTGCCTGATGTAGCGGCGCTAACGATGCCAGAAGCCGGTCAAGGTTAACAAGTAGGCCAACTGAACCAACGTCGACACGGCCTTGAAGCGCCTTCTGAACACCTGGAACCCAACCCACCATCTCCCCGTCAAAAACACCAACATGCCACAAGCCCGAATGCTCATCTGTGAATGTCCGCGGAGCCATCACACTGTAGCCAGCCCGTAGTCCCAGAGTTGCTTCAGCCCGCACTGCAGCGGGCCAAGCATTCGGCAATTGGTTCTCAGCGCCAAAAACGGCAAGGCCCTGCCCCATTCCAATGGCTCGGAGTGTCACGTCAAATGCCGTCTCCGGCGCTTTTTCGACCAAACGATTGAGCATCTGGCTTAACACCGCTGACTGCACGAGCCCGTTGGCAGCTCGAAGAGCCGCGGCAGAAGCTAGCCCGCTCAGCTGACCGATTGTCACCGGATCGTCCACGATCACCTCAAGTGAGCCAGGATACGCGTCTCCAGGGGGGCGCCAGCGTACCGTCGCCAGCCGCAACCCCTGGCGCACAACGCGCGCGGCGGGGCTCTCGTCAGAAACACGATCCATACCATGCAATAAAGCCCAGGCCAGTGCCCCCGGCACTTCTTGCTTGAATACATCCCATCCACTGCGAGCTGCCACTTCCAGGGTTTCAACAGCATCGAAGTAAGAAATCGGCGGCAGCATGTTACTCCGTGCCATCTGTTCCAACCCAGCCAAACGGTTAAGTCCAGCATGAAGAAGCCTACCTCCAGCCGCGAGGCGTTCATCTGAAACTCGACCAGCCCCGATCACCAATGCCAGGCTCCCTTCGGAACCGCCTCCCCAAGGCACTTCCATGACCTGGGCCGGTACCCGTGGCGCCAAAACGGTGATCCGAATCGAGAGTGAATCGAGACCCCTCGAAAGGACCAGCCTCAAGGACCCTCCCAGGTACCGCAAGCCGCGCTATCCAGGGTCCAGACTCTGGGTCTAGAAAGATTCGTTGAAACGCCGCCGAACGGTGAGGCCGTGGGGGTAACGAGGGCTCGAGGTTAGCAGGCTCGGTATCAAAAAGTGGTCCCAACGGCCTGGAGACTGACTCTATCGGCCCAGGTGAAGTTAGCCGATTCGACGCCCCAGGAGTGTGGTGCAGCTGCGGCAATAATCCGAGCCGCACACCGATACGTTTCAGCTCCTGAAGTTCCCTGGTCACCAGTGTTTCGGAAAGCTCCCATAGCTTTACGGCGTCTCTTGACCGGGACGTGAATCCCAGCAGCACCGTTTCACCGACCGCCTGCGCCGCCGGCAACTCGACTTCCATGACGATGAGATCCCCATGACGCAACTCAAGTTGAACACGGGTTTCTAGTTCTGACGGTAGCTGCCCATGCCATTCAGATGGCGGGACCATGGACTCTCCAACAGCAGTACCAACAAACGATGGATCGAGATCGACCCACTCCCCATTACGTCGTGCTTGGATCCACCAATGATCAGCCGCACCCTCCAACCAACGTGGCCATGGGTCACCAACCTCAGGAGCCTTCGGCGTACTGGTCCCCATCACTAGAAGCGCTGCCTGCGACCACTTTAACCGGCCACGTGCTAAACGAGTCTCCCCTCCCCTTGCTTCCAGCAGAGCGGCGAGCAAAAGCGCTTGATCAAGGGCGTTGCCACCCCCTGATTCGAGTGCCCCACGTGCTCCCCGAACACTCCCATCGTAGGGTACATACTCAATCGCCCCTTGGACAAATAGAAACGGAGACTCCCACTCAGGAGGAAGGTCGGCGGCGGTGCCAGATATGCTGTATTCCTTGCCCACCACCGGGCGAGCAAGATCTTTCGCGACACCACTTACGTCGACACGTTCAAAGAACGCGCGCAAGGGGCGCAACTCGTCGAAGTGAATAGGCCTTACCAAGTCCCAATTCGTCGCTACGCTCTCACTTTCTTGAGCTGCCACCGACGACGCGCCCCACAACTGAGCCGTTCTGGTTCCCGGTAAAAATGCAACGAGAAAGGCGACCAGTAAGCCAGTTAAGACAATATATATGCGATGCATAAAGGAGAAAGTAGTGATGAGAAGACACACTGTCAATCGAGCAAACAGCCATATCTTGCCCCCTGCTACACTCCCGGCATGCAAAGGTTTTGGGCGCTGATCATTGTGATGCTGGGGACGCTGGCCTCTGTGGCATGCAAGCAACCGGTTTTAAACTATCCCGAGCTTGTTCTAACCGGGGGAGTTATCTACCCACTTGGAGATTCCAATGACCCGTTACCAGCTTTGGCGATACATGGTGACAGGGTCATCGCGCTCGGCAATAACGCGGAAATTCTTGAGCTTGCTGGCCCGTACACTCAACAGATGAATCTCGAAGGCAGCAGCGTGCTAGCCGGAACGTACGACGCATGGATAGACCTCGAGGCATTGGGCCGATGGAGTTCAACTTCGCTTGACGTCCGTCTCGCATCAACCATTGAAGAAGTACAAGCAATGGTTCGTAACGCGTCCGGAACGAATACCGCCAGCGAGTGGATCATTGGTTGGGGATGGGACGAGAACGATTGGCCCACGCCGAGGCTTCCCGACCATAGTGCACTCGATGCCGTGACTACCGATCGACCTATTTTACTATTACACCGCAATAGACAGTCAGCATGGCTGAACAGCCTCGGGATTGCGTCCCTCCCCAGCGTAATGAACGCTGTGAACCCTGACACCATGGCTTCTGTGGTTAACAACCAAACCAACGGCATTGTCAGCGGATCTTCCTTGGACACAATAGTGAACGTGCTTGCCGGAGATGCCACGGAACGTGCCATATGGCTCGGAGAGGGAGCCCGGCACGCCGCGAGTCGTGGAATCACCCGGGCTGGGACTACGCCGGTCGACACAGAAACCATTGAAGCCCTCCTTAAGCTTGAATATCAGGGTCTTTTGCCGCTGCGTGTCGATATCCGCCAGACGCCGCGAGCGGCTTTAGCGTATAGAGGAAGCAATCTTGAGCGGCAAGTTCAAGAAAGTGCCCTGATTAACGTCACGGCCGTTGGGCTGCGACTCGACGGCCCCTTGGCGTCAAAACTCGCAGCTCTTACCGCTCCCTACGAGGGCCACACAACGACCGGGAGCCCAACCAATACCTCGGTAGTCTCCGCAGCGGTCGCTGCGAGTAACGAAGTCGGGTTGCCTCTGCATGTACACGCATCAGGAGACCGCGCCATGAACACAGCCCTCAACGCTATCGCTGAAAGTGATGTCGCTGGCGGAATGATCATTGGTTTTGATCTTCTCCCGAAGGAAGAAGGGGCGGTTCGGGCGGCGGGGTTAAACGTTGCAATTGCTGCAGCGCGCTTTTCAAATGACATATATCACTTAGATGAGTTGCTCGGAATTGAACGGGCGGCGCGAGCGCATGCCTGGAGTGACCTAGTCGCCGCTGGAGCGATCCTGAGTTTTGCGTCTGATGCCCCGACCTATGAATTGCGTCCGTTAGCAACAATGGCAACAGCACTAACTCGACAAGACGTCAGTGGTTACCCTGCTGGCGGCTGGAATGCATCTCAAATAGTTTCGCACACCCGACTTATTCGGGCACTAATTGGCAATCCACGTGATAGTACGACCGAGCTTGTTTCTGGCAGTGCTGCGGACCTCGTAGTGTGGAGTGAAGATCCAATGACGGATGACCCGGTGGCACTTCGCCGCGCAGAGGCGATGCTAACGATTGTTGCCGGGCGCGTCGCCTACAGTCGTGCTCTTGTCGACCTGCCCATGGGCCTCACGCGTTAAGGCTGGGGACGACGATGGAAACAGCCTCCATGGTATCCTGAGGGTTCGCTGTTCTTGCCCCGATCGACGTGTGCTAATGATGATCTTTCCGAGGGGCGTGGCGTCTGTGATGGTTTTCACATTGCTCGGCGCCGTAGCCTGTGCGCCATCAGGCGAGCCCGAAGTCGTCGCAATCCAATATATCCGTGCCGTCAGCAGTGGTGATCCCGATACTGCCGTCACGCTGCTTGACACCCCAAGCCTCGCTATTAGGGTTGAGGAGGTGATCCTCGTAGTAGAAAGTAGCGGCAGAGAATCGTTCCTTGAGGACTCGATTGAGACGTTACTATGGGGATTGTTTCGGGAAACTCGACCCGCCGATTTCGAATATGGTGCCACTCCAGCCAAGATCGACGGGGATTGGGCGGAGGTTGCAGTAACCAAGACGTCTCTAGACGGGGCCACCCAAACTACCGCTGTACATTTACGCAATACGGACCGCGGCTGGCGTGTTTCGGGACCCTCTCTCGACCGTCTCGTTACCTTCGTGGTACAGCGGCTAACGGAGAAATATTGAACCTGTCGAGCACTTCCCGCTGAAAGACTTGTAAGGAGGAGCCACCATGTCGCGCCATATTACTATTCTCACAATCCTTGCTGCCCTCTCTATGTTCCCGGTCGGATGCGCTGGTGGGAGTGACGGACCCTTGAATACCTTGATGGATCAAGTTCGTCTCGACGATCCCCTAGCAGACCGAACATATATCCAAAATCAGGCTGTTATCGAAGTATCTGAATCAGTTCCTGCCCTTATTGAATATCTTTCGAACGACGAATCACCTAAGGTCCATGCCTGGGCGGCACTGATATTGGGCCGCATCGGCGACCCTCAGGCAGTGCCGGCACTAACCGCGGCATTAAGCAATAACGATGCCGACACTCGAAACCGTGCTGTCGGTGCCCTCAGTCTTATCGGGGAAACTGAGGCAGAAGGAGCCTTCATTGAGGCACTCCGGTCCGGCAACCGAGATGCGCAGATTACGGCACTGGTGGAGCTCGAAAAAACACTGAGCATTAACGCAATCCCTGCGATAGCCGATACGGCGCGAGCAAATAACGGAATGGTGAGTAAGAATGCCATTGACACGCTGGGTGGTATCGGCGATGCGTCGGCGACAGCACCGCTTGTAGAGCTTGCCCTCAGCACTAACCTGGACGGCAACCTCCGCCGCGCTGCCATCATGAACTTGCACCGGATGGCGGTTCCCGAGGCAACCGAAGGGCTTCAGGAAGTCATTACCGGACTTGCCGAACAAGAGGGCACTGACGAACTCCTTCAGCTCGCCCGCGACCAAGGCTAATTCTTTCCGGTTTCAGGATTCATGGAGGTTCACCCCGAATGGATGAGACTGCTCTCGATTCCATCCTTGAGGTACAGGAAGCTGTAGAGGCCCCCGACGATTTCATTGCCAACGCTGTTATTGCTAACCCTGCGGCCCAACGCGCCTCTGCAGCCGAGGACCCAGAGGCGGTATGGGAAGCTGCAGCTAATGAGCTTGAGTGGTTCCGGCCTTGGCACACCGTTCTCGAGGGAGACCCTCCCGACTTTTCTTGGTTCCCTGGCGCCCAATGCAACATTGTCTACAACGCCATCGAGCGACATCTCCTAACCTGGAGGCGGCACAAGGTAGCGCTCATTTGGGAAGGAGAAAACGGCGACCGCCAGGTGTTTACCTTTGCCGAACTCGCCCGTGAGATCAACCTACTTGCCTCTGCTCTGCGGACACAAGGGATAGGCAAAGGTGATCGAATTACCCTGTATATGGGTGTGTCACCACAGCTTGCTATTGCAATGCTGGCATCGGCCAAAATCGGGGCCGTCCATAGCGTTGTGTTCGGTGGATTTTCCGCTGATGCACTTCGTGACCGTATCCAGGATGCCAAAGCCAAGGCACTGATTACTGCAGATGGTTCCTACTATCGAGGCAACGTTGTCCCACTCAAATCTGCAGCCAATGCCGCCGCCGCTGAGTGTCCCACCCTTGAGTGCGTCATTGTTCACCAACGCTGTGGCGTCGAAGTCGAGATGGTAAACGGTCGCGATATCTGGTGGCACGACTTTGTCGCTGACGCTGCTACCGAATCAGACACAGAGGTTATGGAGGCCAACGACCCCCTGTACATTCTCTACACTTCTGGGACGACTGGTCGCCCGAAAGGCATCCAACATCGCCATGGCGGCTATATGGTGGGCACCTACCTGACAACCAAGTGGGTCTTTGACCTGCAGGACACTGATTTGTACTGGTGTGTAGCCGATATGGGTTGGGTCACTGGCCACTCCTATGTGGTGTATGGGCCCCTGCTGAACGGCGCCACGGTCTTTATGGCCGAAGGAGCACCAGACTACCCAGACATAGGCCGCTGGTGGCGAACTATTGATCGATACGGAATAAACATTTTGTATGCTACTCCAACCGCTATTCGCATGTTCATGCGTGCTGGCGACGATTGGCCAAACCGCTTTGACCTTTCCAGCCTACGTCTATTAGGGACTGTAGGTGAGCCTATCAATCCCGAAGCATGGCGCTGGTTTGATCGCGTCATTGGCAAAGGCCGTTGTCCAATCGTCGATACTTGGTGGCAAACGGAAACCGGATCGATCCTAATTACAACGCTGCCCGCGGAACCACAAAAACCTGGGTCAGCAGGCCTTCCTTTCCCGGGAATCGAGGCCGATGTGGTGGATAAGGAGGGCAACTCGTGCGCCCCGGGCAAAGGCGGCTGGCTTGTAGTTCGTAGACCTTGGCCGTCGATGTTGGCAACCATCTATGGAGACCACGACCGCTACGTCGAAACATATTGGACAGCGGTGCCTGGTTGCTATGCAGCCGGCGATGCAGCTGTGCGCGATACGGACGGATACATACGAGTGCTCGGCCGAATGGACGATGTGCTAAATGTCGCTGGTCATCGGCTCGGAACCATGGAAATCGAAAGCACGTTAGTTGCACATAACGCGGTGGCTGAGGCTGCGGTTATCGGCGTAGCTGATGACCTCAAAGGCCAAGTGCCAAAAGCGTTTGTGATTCTTTCCATCGATACGAACCCTAGTGACAACCTGCGCAATGAATTACGGGATCATGTGGCGCAAACTATCGGCAAAATAGCTCGCCCCGATTCAATCGAGTTCGTCGAAACATTACCGAAGACACGTTCTGGGAAAATCATGCGTCGTCTCCTGAAGGCCAAAGAAGCAGGTCACGAGATCGGTGACACCTCGACCCTAGACCCAATGAGTTTTGCCGACGAAGAGGAGTAGGGGCAACAACCGATATCAATGGGCAACCAGTCCCGATCGACTCAGTCAGCGAGACCACCGAAGAACGCAGTGGACCGTGGGGGATTCGAACCCCCGACCTCCGGCATGCGAGGCCGGCGCTCTCCCAACTGAGCTAACGGCCCAAAACAACTGCCTAGTCCGATGAACCTGCCGCACCCACCATCTCGATGATAGCCATTTCGGCTCGATCACCAGCCCTGGTGCCAAGTCGCATAATACGGGTGTAACCACCCGGTCGCTCAGCGTAGCGCGGCGCTAATTCATTAAAGACTTTGGTCAGGACATCCTTGTCTCGGATGACTCGGGCAGCGTGGCGACGGGAATGAAGCGTGTCCCGTTTGCCTAGTGTCACCAGCCGTTCAGCGAAAGGACGAACCGCCTTGGCTTTAGCTAACGTTGTCGTTACACGCTCATGACGTAATAGATCTGTGGCGAGGTTCCGAAGCATCGCGTGGCGATGCGAAGCATCACGGCCCAGCTTGGCGACCTTTTTCCGGTGGCGCATGGTTCGCTACTCCGTATCGCGGTGTGTCAATTCGCCGGTGGGGCAGGAAGGTCCGACAAATCCATTCCGGGGGCCAGATCAAGTTCCGCGAGGACTTCCTTTATTTCTTCCAGCGATTTCTTGCCAAAGTTTTTAGTCTTGAGCATCTCGGATTCGGTCTTTTGGACCAAGTCCCGAATCGTTTGAATGTCAGCATTCTTTAGGCAGTTGTAGGACCGAACCGACAGTTCGAGTTCGTCCACAGGCCTATCCAACGTGGCCTGAAAGGCGGTCAGGTCCTCATCTGCTTCTTCAACCTCTTCTTCAGGTTCTTCCTCGAAATCAACAAAGATGGCGAGATGGTCCCGGATCAGCTTTGCGGCAAGGGCCACGGCGCGGTCAGGTGTGACCGTACCGTTTGTCCAACATTCGAGAACCAGCCGCTCATAATTCGTGTTGCGTCCCAGGCGAGCAGTCTCAACCTCGTAATTAACTCTGCGCACCGGTGAGTGCACCGAGTCCATCAAGATCCAACCGACGCTCATATCTTCTTGAAGATTGCGGTCGCCGGATACGTACCCACGCCCATTACAAAGACGCAGCTCCATCGACAAATGGCCACCTTTAGACAAGGTGCAGATATGTGCCTCTGGAGCCAGGCACTCAACGTCCGGGTCTTGCTCAATATCCCCGGCGGTCACTTCTCCTGGCCGTTTCACATTAAGAACGAGAGTTTTAGGCGTGTCAGTATGCAATCTAAAAGGAATGTTCTTAAGATTTAGAATTAGATCTGTTGTGTCCTCAACAACGTCAGGGAGCGAACTGAATTCATGTAGCACCCCTTCGATCTTGATACCGGTGATTGCGGCACCCTCGATGGATGAAAGCAACACGCGGCGCATCGCATGACCAACCGTAACCGCAAACCCACGCTCGAACGGCTGTGCAGAAAATTTGCCGTAACGGTCCGTCAGTGACTCCAGATCAAACTCAAGCCTCTTGGGCCGCTGGAAACCGGTCCAAAGCATTCTCCTCATCCTTCCTGATCTCCCCGCAGGGCGGGTGTGATTCTCTTCTGTTGAGTTGTCGAGGGACCCGTTACTTCGAGTAAAGCTCGACGATTAGCTGTTCTTGAATCTCAATATCGACGTCCACACGCGTCGGCAATTGGACTACGTTCCCCTGTAACGCGTCGAGATCAGCCTGTAACCAGTTAGGCGTCTGGACAGCCACCGCATTTTCAGCAGCCATCTTGATTTCGACATTGTTTTTCGAGCCCGGTGCCACCGCGATAACATCACCTTGACTAGTTTGATACGACGGAATATCGATGCGACCACCATTCACTTGGATGTGCCCATGTCGGACGATCTGCCTGGCATGAGCCCGCGAAAGAGCCAACCCAATCCGGTACACGACGTAATCGAGGCGCCGCGCGAGGCCAATTAGAAGAGCCTCACCAGTGATCCCTCGGCGCTGTGCCGCCTCTTTAAAATACTTGCGGAACTGACGCTCGAAGATGCCATAGATACGTTTGACTTTTTGCTTTTCACGCAACTGTACCTGGTAATCCGACGGGCGACGGCCTCGACGACGACCGTGCTGCCCCGGAGGGTAGTTCCGGCGCTCAATGGCACACTTGTCCGACAAGCAACGGCTGCCCTTTAGGAACAGCTTAGAGCCTTCGCGTCGACAAAGTCTGCATACGGGACCACTGTAGCGAGCCACTACTTCCTCCTATGCCTGTCCTCAGACCCTGCGGCGCTTTCGTGCACGGCAGCCGTTGTGTGGGATCGGGGTAACGTCGCGCACCGAAATGACGTCGAGTCCAGCAGTCTGCAGGGCGCGCATCGCCGATTCGCGGCCCGAACCTGGACCCTTGCCACGAACCTCCACACGCTTCATTCCGTGCTCCCGCGCCTTCTGAGCCGCGTCTTGGGCAGCGATCTGTGCTGCAAACGGCGTCCCCTTACGCGAACCCTTGAAACCATTTGAGCCGGCGCTCGACCAAGCCACCGCGTTTCCGTCACGGTCTGAGATTAAAATCAAAGTGTTATTGAACGAGGCCTGAATATGGGCAATACCATCAGGTACGTTCTTCTTAGCCTTCTTTTTTCCTGTTTTGCGTTTATCCATCTGACTATGAGTTCCTAGTGACGTGCGACCTGTTTCGCCTTTACAGCCAATCGCTTAGGACCCTTCCGAGTGCGAGCGTTAGTTTTAGTTTTTTGGCCTCGGACCGGCATGTTGCGACGGTGACGAAGTCCACGATATGTACCGATCTCGATCAGTCGCTTGATGTTCATCTGAATTTCCTTGCGCAGATCACCCTCCACTCCCCCATCGCGGTCAATAATCTGGCGAATACGACTGACTTCTTGTTCAGTGAGGTCCTTTACCCGTTGATCCGGCTCGACTTTAGCGCTGGCAAGTATTTCAATCGATCGCCCTCGACCAATGCCATAAATACTGGTCAACGCAATCTCGATACGCTTGTCCAAGCGCAAGTCAATTCCGGCAATGCGAGCCATCCCCAAGTCTCCTTCGACAAACCTAACAGTGGTTCAGCCGACTATCCCTGTCGTTGTTTATGCTTCGGGTTTTCGCAGATCACGTACACCCGTCCACGGCGGTTAACAATTTGGCACTTGTCACACATACGACGAACTGATGCACGAACCTACACGAATAACACCTTTCGGGGGGTCGTCCAGAACGGACGAGAAGCAGGCTATTTTAACAGCCTGCTGCCCCGTCCGACAGCCAACCCGTCCCCTCATTTATATCGGTAAATGATTCGTCCCCGAGACAAGTCGTAGGGAGAAAGTTGAACGAGCACCTCGTCGCCCGGGAGGATACGAATAAAATATTTGCGCATTTTCCCAGAGATATAGGCTAATACCTTGTGCCCGTTCTCCAGTTCGATACGAAAACTGGCGTTAGGCAGGCACTCGGTAACCTTCGCTCTGACTTCTATTACTTCTTCTTTTTCCGACATTCGTCCTCGGGATCCATTCCTTATGCGTAACCACTCGCTTTACGCATATGCGTCTGTGGCGCGCTCAGAACCCAGGGGCCTTCTTCAGTTATAGCCACGCTGTGTTCGAAATGAGCCGACGGCCGGCGATCCTTGGTAACGGCAGTCCAACCATCGTCCAGGATTTCAACTTCATGAGTCCCCATGTTCACCATAGGCTCGATTGCTAAAACCATTCCACCACGTAGCCTTTGACCAATTCCAGGTCGACCGAAATTGGGGATTTGAAGGTCTTCATGTAGCACCGACCCAATACCGTGACCAACAAACTCGCGAACAATAGAAAATCCAGCCGCCTCAACGTGTGACTGCACAGCGTGTGATATGTCTCCAACACGCTTGCCGACTCGGCATTGATCAATGGCACGTTGTAGTGACTCTTCAGTTACCCGCAAGAGTCGTTCAATTTCGACATCCACCGGAGGGACAGCTACAGTCGTGGCCGAATCACCATAGAAGCCCTCAATTTTGACTCCCAGGTCCATACTAAGCACGTCTCCTGGCGCAACTTTCCGCTCGTGCGCCGGAATACCATGCACAACCTCTTCATT
>CAYVUW010000054.1:12648-15582 GCA_964455175.1 uncultured Acidobacteriota bacterium
AAAAACCGTTGCTAATATTGCATTTACAGGTTCAACCTCTTCATTCAATGACGCGCAGACACTACCCGGAAAGCCACGATATCCCTTAAAGGCAGGCTCCCCTCCAAGTTCACGCACCCGACCCTCGGCGTACTCATCAAGCTCGCCTGTGCTGACTCCTGGCTCTACGCGCCGAACAAGCTCACCTAAAACTTGGGACACCACCTGGTTGGCCCGGTGCATGATTTCAAGCTCGGTCCTCGATTTGCAAATGATCATCCCTGTAGATGCTCCCGCACAGTCGTATCCATTCGGTCAAAGATTTCATCAACCGTGCCGACACCAACTATCTCGGTCATGACACCCTTGTCTCGGTAAAATTCCACAAGCGGTTCGGTAAGTTCCCGGTAGACACGTAGGCGTTCCAAAACAACGTGATCTTCGTCATCGTCCCGCTTGCTTGCTTCACCTGCTTCCTCGCGACGACCAGAGATACGCTGTATAACCTCTTCCTCCGGAACGTCAAGCACAAGAACCAAACTGCTTCGTCCTTGGCCGATACGCCGCACTAGCGGGTCCAGCGTTTCCGCTTGGCCCGCAGTACGCGGATACCCATCAAGGATTGCTCCCGAAGCACAATCGGGTTGAGAGAGCCGATCCTCAACAACCTCAAGCATAACGTCATCCGGGACAAGTTCCCCTGCCTCCATAATCCCTTTCACCCTCTCACCGAGCGGGGTAGCAGCGGCAACCGCCGCTCTCAACATATCACCGGTCGAAATTTGCGGAATACCGTATTTGGCCGACAAACGAGCAGCTTGTGTGCCCTTGCCTGCCCCGGGGGGGCCGAGAAGAACGATCAGCACAATGGTGCTCCCAGCGACAACATCAGTAGCGGCGACCTTTGATCCGCCCACCCTTCATGAAGCCTTCGTAGTGTCGCATAACTAGTTGACTCTCAACCTGCCTTACCGTGTCCATCGCGACTCCAACAAGAATCAGCAAAGAAGTACCACCAAAATAGAAGTTGATCCCCAGTCCAGTCGTGAACCAGATTGGCAATGCACTGTCCAGAAACGACCCAATGAGGGGAATCGGTGCCACCTGGAAGCCCGCCATTAAGAACTGCGGTAACAGAGAGACCAACGTTAGGTAAATGGAGCCAATAAACGTGAGGCGTGTCAGGATGCCGTCAATATAGTCGGCCGTGCGCTTGCCGGGCCGGCTGCCAGGAATAAACCCGCCGTACTTTCTCATATTATCGGCCACATCGACCGGATTAAAAATAATTGCTGTATAAAAATAACAAAAGAAGATGATGCTTGCCGCATACATGATCGTGTATACAGGATGGCCCCAGGTGAGCGCCGCCGTGACTGCTTGCGCCCATGGATGAGTCACAAACTGGGTGATCGTCTGTGGAAACATAATAATCGAAGATGCGAAGATGACGGGAATAACGCCAGCTGTATTGACGCGAATTGGCAAATGAGTGCTTTGACCACCGTACATTTTCCGGCCAACCACACGTTTGGCGTACTGCACTGGTATGCGTCGTTGGGAACTCTCCATGAGAACGACGAAGCCTGTGACGCCAACCATCATTACGACCAGGATCAACATCGTAAAGATGTTCAAAGACCCGACCTCAAGTTGCGCATAGGTGCTAATAATGCCGCTCGGCAAACCCACCGCGATCCCTGAGAAGATCAGCAGCGAGATACCGTTCCCGACACCACGCTCAGAGATTTGCTCACCAAGCCACATTAGAAACGCGGTGCCAGTTGTCAATGTCAGTATCGCCATAAACCGGAATCCCCAGCCCGGATTCAGAACGAACGGTTGGTTGCCAGCTTGAGCTTCAAGCGCGAAGGAGATGCCAGCCGACTGAATGATTGACAACCCAACTGTCAGATAACGTGTGTAGCGCGTGATCTTCTTTTTTCCAAGCTCTCCCTCCTTCTGTAACTTCTCCAGGTACGGCCAAACAACAGTAAGAAGTTGCAGAATGATCGAAGCCGAAATGTACGGCATAATGCCGAGAGCAAACACCGTCATCTGGCTGAGAGCTTGGCCGGAAAACAGGTTCACCAAGCCAAAGAAATTCCCCTGTTGTGCGTTGAAGAACTCAAGAATTGCATCAGAGTTGACACCCGGAATCGGGATATTCGCCCCAATACGAAATACTGCGAGCAAGCCGAAGGTATACAGGACGCGGTTCCGCAGGTCGGGAATCGCAAAAATATTACGGACCGTGTCCTTCACTCGGTTGCCTCATCGTCATCACCTGAAGCCTCGACAGTCTCATTTTCACCACTAACAACCTCCGTGGCCTCTGCTACTGCTTCTTCGACATCTTCAGTAACACTCCCAACCGTCTCCCCGGCAGTCTCATTCTCGCTACCTTCAACGAACTCCGCCTCTGTAGCCTCAGACTCGGCTGTCGTTATCGCGGCGACTTCAGGCTTAGGATCATTCAGGTGGATGATCTCAGCCTTACCGCCTGCAGCCTCAATTTTTTCGGCCGCAGTCTTAGAGAAACGATGTGCCCGGACAGTCACCGCTACCTCAAGCTCTCCTCGCCCGAGAATGACGATGCCGTCAAACCGCCCTCTGGCTAAGCCGCACTTAGCCAGCGTCTCGGGATCGATCGTCTCACCGCTGGTGAAACGATCGAGCTGGCTTAGATTTACCTCGGCCCACACTTTACGGAAAGGATAGTTGCTGAATCCCCGCTTTGGGATACGGCGCACAAGTGGCATCTGTCCACCCTCAAACGCGTCCTTCCGCTTGTATCCTGAGCGCGACTTGGCACCTTTGTGACCACGCCCACTGGTCTTGCCAGTTCCTGAACTACGGCCTCGACCAACGCGCTTACGAGGCTGCCGGGCGCCGGACTTCTTCCGCACGTCGTGCAGCTTCATGATTTACCTCCACTCGCCTTCTTCTTGGTCG
>CAYVUW010000055.1:0-15506 GCA_964455175.1 uncultured Acidobacteriota bacterium
GTTTCAAAGGTGAAAGATAATGCACCGGATTTACTCGGCTGGCAGGGAAGTTGAGCTCATATAAGCATTGTTGGTGAGAGTTGAGAGCGATGGTGACAGTGTTTCCATCCAGGAATTGGAGCGCACCGTTGCTGCGTTATTGCCAGAGGAGCGGGAGAAGATCACCGTTCGCGCTGATGCCCGGGTTGATTATGGCGTCATCGTTCGCATCATCGACGCCCTACGGAATGCTGGCGTCGATGCTTTATCGTTGCCTATGGATACAGTTCAGGGCAACGCGGGGCGCGAACGATAGGCGGAGCGCAAGCAAGTATCCGGCGTTATCTATCTAATGCCTAGCCAATCTCCTGTGATCGTGGTTGTTGGGCCGACCTCCGCAGGCAAATCTGCCCTGGCTGTCGCGGTTTCCGAGTGGTTCGGGGGCGAGGTTGTCTCTGCTGATGCATTTCAAGTTTACCGAGGCTTAGACATTGGTACCGGCAAAATAGACGCAAGCTCGGCAGGGGCGATCCCACATCACTGCATTGACGTTGCCGACCCCAATGAACACTACAGTGCAGGTCAATACGCGCGAGACGCATCAGCAGTAATCGCTCAGGTCCAATCACGGGGAAACATGGCAGTAATAGCTGGTGGTAGTGGTTTCTATATTCGTGCCCTAATCAATGGGTTGGCCCCATTACCCGATCAAGATGAGCGTTGGCGTAAAGCCCTTGAAGCTGTGGAAACTAGCCGTGGCTTCGGGTATCTGTTTGCGATGTTGCAGGCGTTAGACCCCGAGTGGGCACAGGCAATAGGCGGGGCTGACCGCCAACGAACTTTTCGTGGTCTGGAGGTAACGTTGCGACTTGGTGTCCCGATAAGTGTGCTCCTTGAGCAGCAAGGATGGAGCGGCCCACACTTCGATGCAATTTGGGTCGGACTAACCAGCCCGCGAAAGCAGCTATACAAACGCATCGAGGTGCGCATCGACAAGATGTTCTCAGATGGGTGGTTGGATGAAGTGCGGCGTCTCCTTAGTAGCGGGTGTACACCAGAGTCGCCTGGAATGCGGGCAATTGGCTACCGTGACCTCGTTGCCCATCTAGCGGGTGAAATGAGCCTCGGTGAGGCGCGCGAAGCTGTTGTCCGGGCCACACGCCAGTATGCTAAGAGGCAATTGACTTGGTTTCGGCGTCAATCACCAGCAATATTTTTTGAAATTGATCAAGCTGATGATGCAAACCGGAAACGGGTTTATGACGAAATTCGTTCTGACCTGGAAGATAGGCTGACATGCTACCGTTACCAGCACGAGCCTGGCTGAAGCATGTGGATTGATACGTTCCTAACCTTTCGCGGGGTTCTCGTTGCGATATCGCTGATTATGCTATCCGCGTGCGTGACGACGGACACTCGCATGGCGCCATCGGTGGCGGCGGATATCGATATCCTGGTGCGCCGCTACGTGCTTGATTATGCACATGTACCGCCCGCGCCTGGCGATCTCGCCCCAGATATTCAGCCAGCCTGGGCTGCGTTGCGTGCGGGTGACAGTATTGAAGCCCGCCAAGTGCTCGATTTGGCAACACCGGCAAGCCGTGAGACAGCAGGGGCCAATACTGCAGAAGGCCTACTTTTGCTGGCAAGTGGTGCCACTACTGAGGCTTACTCCTGTTTCCAGCTGGCGGTAGCCCAATCTCCCGACTACCCGATTGCCTTGTATGGCCTTGGTTTTCTTGCAGAGGCCCAAGGTGATCGCGCTGCCGGATTCAACTGGTACCGTCAGGCTATCAACGCTGACCCGAGCTTGTCGGCGGCAGCTGTACGCCTCCAGGTGTTGGAGCTTGAAGAGGCCCAAGAACTTGTCGCTCAGGGTGAGAAGGAGGAGGCGGCTGGAGCCACTGCCGCTGCTCTGATCGCGTACGAATCAGCACTTCAACTTGGTCCCAATATTCTTGAGCCATACCTGCGAATCGCTGAGATTCAGCGCCATTCAAGCAACCTTGATTCTGCCGTACGAACCTTGCGCTTGGCACGCGACCGGATCGGCGAACTACACGTGATCCTCGAACCTCTTGGCCGTGCTTTGCAAGAT
This sequence comes from uncultured Acidobacteriota bacterium, assembly GCA_964455175.1. Taxonomy (GTDB): domain Bacteria; phylum Acidobacteriota; class UBA890; order UBA890; family UBA890; genus UBA890. The sequence continues at coordinate 2,078 of CAYVUW010000055.1, forward strand.
AACGGTGACTATGGTGACGCATACGGAGTCTTCCAAGCGCTTGAAGATATCGCCCCTGGAGATCCAAAGGTGCGTGCCCTGGTAGAGGTAGCAGGTGAGCTTTACTTCACTTCAGATCTACCGGAGGAGTATCGGGGCTTGGAGCAGAAGCCGATGATCGTTCGCGAAGACTTAGCTGCGCTGATCGCCATCCAACTTGAAGATCTTAGGGAGAGTGTCAGGGAACCGCTCTCTGGGGTGATCATGATCGACATCGACGACTCATGGGCCCAGGATTATATTCGCGAGGTCGTCGCCTGGCGGATCATGGAGCCGTTCCAGAATCATGCTTTTCGTACCGATCTTGAGGTCAGTAGGATGATGTTCGCGGAAGTGGTGTATAGGATCCTTGAACTCATTAAAGCCACTGACGCCCCCCCCCCGGTGAATCCCACCGATGTTAGTTCGGTTCACTACCTTTATGAGCGGATCCTTGTAGTGGTTGGCCAGGATATCCTCCCCCTGGGGCCTCGAAACACCTTTGGTCTTCTCGAGTCGGTATCGGGGAGAGAGGCCACAGAAGCAATGCAGCGGCTAGTGCGTTTGGCGCGTAGTTCTGGCGATTGATCTGTTTAAGGCTCCGCGATAGCATGAAATTTCCCTTGCACGCTCCTTTTGCTCTCCCTGGGGCGTGATCAATTACTTGTAGGTTTCGTAGATGAGCGATCCCGATTTTTCTGCCTACGCCTCGACCCCTGAGGCACTCTCGGTTGTTGACGGAGATGAGGTGGAATCGGCCTTTGAGGCAGACCCGCTGAGGGTAGTAGTAAGCAGTGTGCTTGCTTGGGTAATCCCAGGACTCGGGCACATTGCTAGTGGGCGGGTTATGCGAGGTATCGTGTTTGCCAGTATCGTGTTGTCACTGTTTCTTGGCGGCATTTTGTTGGATGGGAAGGTCTACCGGCCCGAGCCTGGGCAGCCGCTCAGCTATCTGGCTTCCGTGGGTGCGGCAGGCGTAGGCCTTCCGTATGTTGCTGCCCACCATGCTGGGTGGAATCTCGGGGATATTCGGTCGCAAAGCCATGAGTATGGGAACACATTCACACTTTTAGCCGGTCTGTTGAATTTGTTGATCGTACTTGATGCTTACGACGTCGCGGCCGGTAGGCGTTAGGAATCGCGGTGCATAGTCACCTCTTGTACATAGTGGTCTTTGCTGCGGCGGTTGGCGTCGTTCTCGGTGCGATGTTGCGCAGGGATGTGGGAGAGGCGGTGGGACTTGCAATGTGGATCACCTTAGGAATGGTTGGAACGGCCCTGATTCTCGCCTGGGCAATGTATTTCGTTTCACCCTGAGATATCGGCTGCCTTGGCAATCACGCTGTTGTATTGGCTCCCGGCAATCGCCACTGCTTCTCTTATCGCATGGCTTTCGCACCAGCCGTCTCTCCCTGACCTGCCAGGTCCAATTGAAATTCCCGATTGGCTTGCGCATATCCTTGAGTATGGCTTCTTTGAGTTGACTCTTATTTACGGAATTACCCGGGGATTCCAGGAGGGGAGACGTACGATGGTCCGAGTTGCTGCCTCTGTAACCATCGGTAGCCTGTATGGGATTACTGACGAGTGGCATCAGAGTTTCACGTTTGGCCGGGATGCCTCGGTATGGGACTGGACAGCCGACACGGTTGGCGCGGTTCTAGTCGGATCCATGGTTGTTGGTATATGGCGACGGATGGCTGCCCTCCAGCAACGGGTGTAATATTCCTCTCCATACCCTTTGGGCATTGGCTCGAGCGCGTTACTCCAGGGGCATTTCTTGCTCTGCCGCCGATGCCTCATCTTCCGCACGCTCTCGGGAATCAGAAGTGACAAGTTGATGCACAGAATGAATCAGATCGTCGAGGTTTCCTGCAACTTAGGGAGGAGCGGTTGAAACGGATAGCGGTGATCCCAGGAGACGGCATTGGCAAGGAGGTCACAGAAGCCGCGATGCACGTCACGGAGGTCGCTGCGGCGACTTTTGGAATCGATGTCGAGTGCGAATGGTTCGATTACGGGGCGGATACCTACCTGAAAACAGGTGTTGGACTCCCAGAGGGTGCCCTCGAGAGCTTGCGGGACGATTTCGATGCAATCTACCTTGGGGCTTTGGGTGACCCTCGCATTCCCGATATGGCGCATGGTAAGGAAATTTTGCTTGGTCTGCGCTTTGGTCTTGACCTGTTTGTCAACTATCGTCCGGTTAAGCTTCTCGACGAGCGCCTTTGTCCTCTGAAGGACCGGACAGTCGAAGATCTCGATTTCGTTGTTTTGCGAGAAAACACTGAGGGTGCGTACGTTGGGGTTGGTGGAATCTTCAAGCAGGGAACCGCTGATGAGGTAGCGTTGCAGGAGGATGTAAACACGAGGAAGGGTGTCGAACGCATAATTCGCTATGCTTTTGAGTATGCTCGTATTCACGGGCGTAAGAGCGTCGTGATGAGCGACAAAAGCAACGTACTGCGCTACGGGCACGATCTTTGGCAGCGTGTTTTCGAGGAAGTACGGGTGGAGTACGAAGACATTGAGTCGTGGCACCTGTTCGTAGATGCTCTCACAATGCAAATTGTAAAGAACCCGGCACAGTTTGATGTCATTGTCACGTGCAACATGTTCGGCGACATCGTCACAGATCTTTGCGCAGAACTTCAAGGTGGTCTGGGTGTGGCATCTTCCGCTAATCTGAACCCGCAAACTGGTGCAGGGCTTTTTGAGCCGGTTCACGGGTCAGCGCCGAAATATTCTGGCCAAGGTGTGGCAAACCCGCTGGCTGCTATTCTCACGTCGCAGTTGATGTTCGAGTTTCTCCAGTATCATGAAGTTGGTGCGGCGATCGAGAATGCTGTTCGTGAATCGATCGTTGACGGCCAGGTAACTCGTGATCTCGGTGGCAACCTTAAGACTGAAGAGGTTGCTATTGCGGTTGCCGACCGGGTCAGCGGGTGAATTTCGGAGAAGTCGAATGAGCCAAGAAGCATGGATCCTGGAGGGCGCGCGCACGGCGCTGTGCCGCTACGTTGGCCAGTTTGCTAACGTCTCGGCCATCGAGTTAGGTGCGATTGCATCGAAAGGCGCTTTAGATCGCTCCGGGACTGATCCTGCCGATGTAGACCATGTCATCATCGGCAATGCCCAGCAGACATCTCCGGATGCTATCTATGGGGCACGCCATGTTGGGTTAAAGGCCGGTGTTAGCGAAGCGACGCCAGCATTAACCGTGAATCGGTTGTGTGGCTCTGGCATTCAATCAATTCTCGCGGCGACACAGTTGTTGCAACTCGGGGAAGCGGACGTAGTTCTCGCGGGTGGTATGGAGAATATGAGCCAGGCGCCTCATGTCATTTACGGGGCACGGAAAGGTTTTCCTCTGGGTGGCGGGAGAATGGAAGATTCGTTAATGCTAGCTCTGCTCGACCCGTATTGCGGCTGCACGATGTCGCAGACTAGTGACAATTTATCCAATCGCTTCGAGATTAGTCGTGAGGAGCAGGATGAATATGCACTCGGCAGCCAGAAAAGGGCAGCAGCAGCCCAAGAACGCGGTGTATTCGCCGAAGAGATCGTTCCGGTTGAGGTTAAGACTCGCAAGGGCACACACTTCGTCGATGCCGACGATCACCTTCGCCCGGAAACCATGCTCGAGGATTTGGCCAAGCTCAAGCCGGCATTTGGCCCGGACTCTTACGTCACAGCTGGCAACGCCAGCGGAGTAGTTGACGGTGCTGCTGCCGTTGTGGTGGCCAGCGCAGAATGGGCCGCGGAACACGGCAAGAAACCAATCGGGAAGGTCATTTCGTGGGGAATAGTCGGAGTGGAACCGGCCTACATGGGAATCGGCCCTGTGCCTGCCAGTAAGTTAGCGCTCCAGAAAGCTGGGTGGGGACTCGAAGATGTGGATCTTGTTGAGGTAAATGAAGCATTCGCTGGGCAGTACCTTGCAGTGGAACGCGAGCTTGGCCTTGATCGTGAACGCACCAACGTCAACGGCGGCTCAATTGCGCTCGGTCATCCGTTGGGGGCGACCGGGACTCGTCTGGTTTATACGTTACTCAAAGAACTGAACCGTCGCGGTGGTGGTCGCGGCCTGGCGACAGCGTGCATTGGTGGTGGTCAGGGTATCGCGATGTGCGTGGAGGTCGATGCCAATGGCATCTGACAGTGGTGACTATGAGAACCTGATTGTCGATTATAGGGACACCGTTGCTACCATCACGATCAATCGCCCTGATGTTCTCAACGCGCTTAATGCTGAGACCACCCGTGAGCTTGGTGAGGTGGTTGACTTCTTGGCAGCAGACGACAGGTTTCATGTTCTAATTATTACCGGTGCGGGGGAACAAGCATTCGTGGCAGGGGCGGATATAAGTGTGCTAGCCACCTACGATCCAGTAGACGCCCGAGAGGCTGCGCGCTTCGGGCAGGCAACTTTCGATAAGATCGAGGAGTGTGGTAAGCCTGTGATAGCAGCAATTAACGGGTATGCGCTTGGAGGTGGTTTTGAGCTCGCTCTAGCATGCCCAATACGATTTGCAGCGGAAGGAGCGCAGATGGGCCTGCCGGAAATCAACCTCGGGGTTATTCCTGGGCATGGTGGGACTCAACGTGTGACAAGGTTGCTTGGGAAAGGTGCGGCGATCGAACTGGTTTGCAGCGGCGCCCACGTAAATGCCACCGATGCCTTAAGCCTCGGTTTGGTAAACGCTGTCCATCCAGCTGATTCGTTGATGGAAGCTGTCTATGAGTTCGCCGCAAAGTTGGCCGGAAAGCCACGGATTGCGATGCGATATGCACTGGAAGCCGTTAACCAGGGTTTGAACGTGACGCTAAAGGAAGGTCAGGCGATTGAGGCCGACCTCTTTGGTTTATGCTTTGCTACTGAGGACCAGACCGAGGGGATGAATGCATTTCTAGAGAAACGGAAAGCGAATTGGAAAGGTCGTTGAAGGCCAAAAAGATTACTACGGCTATACCGAACGAATCGAAGCTGATTTACGACTGGAATGACCTGGGTAGTTCCAGTAAAAAAACAGGCTCGGTGGAGTTCAACGACGAAACTCTACGAGACGGGCTCCAGTCACCCTCGGCATGCGATCCTGGCATCGAGTCTAAGCTGCAAATCCTCCATCTGATGGAGAACCTTGGTATCAATAGCGCGTGTCTAGGCCTCCCAGGTGCCTCGGCAAGGCAACGTAGCGACGTTAGGCGGTTGGCTGAGGAAATCCGCGACGAAAGCTTGGACATCAGTCCCAACTGCGCCGCCCGTACCGTAATTGCGGACATCGAACCGATAATAGAAGTTGCCGATGAAGTTGGTATCCCTATCGAGGTAGCCTGCTTCATCGGCTCCAGTCCAATCCGTCAATATGCCGAGGGCTGGACCGTCGACCTTATACTTCGTCACACCGAAGATGCAGTAGAGTTCGCTGTCGGCTGCGGTGCGCCGGTTATGTTTGTCACTGAGGACACAACCCGAACGCCTCCGGAGATCATCTCCCGGTTGTACACAACTGCGATCGAGGCCGGTGCTAGCCGTATCTGTGTGTGCGACACGGTAGGCCATGCAACGCCTCCGGGCGCGAGAGCCCTTGTTAAATTCGTAAGAGAAGTGGTCTCCAAAACGGGAGAAGATGTTGCAATTGACTGGCACGGTCACGAGGATCGCTATCTCGGTGTGTGGAACGCACTTGCGGCACTTGAGGCTGGTGCCAGTCGGGCACATGGCACAGCGTTTGGCGTCGGCGAGCGTTGTGGCAATACGGCAATGGACCAACTTTTGATTAACTGCCGGCTGCTCGGCTGGACAAACAATGACCTTTCCATGCTTAGCGAGTATTGCAAGGTGACTTCAAAAGCCATTGGTATAGCAATTCCGTCGAACCATCCAGTGGTTGGCGTCGATGCCTTTCGAACTGGCACTGGAGTGCATGCAGCCGCAGTCATCAAGGCGCGTGAAAAAGGCGATGATTGGCTTGCCGATCGGGTCTATTCGGGTGTTCCGGCCGCAATGGTTGGGCGTCAGCAACAGATCGAGGTCGGGCCAATGAGCGGAGCCTCTAACGTTGAGTATCGTCTGCATGGACTTGGTATTGAGCCCAGTCCAGACAGGATTATGGCGGTACTGGCCGCCGCGAAGAATGCCAATCATGTCCTCGACGACAAGGAAATAAAGGCCGCCTTGGTGCTTAGCTGAAGACAATGGGTGGGATCTTCACCGGGACCAGCATGAAGGAGGTAACGAAAATCGTCAGTGCGATTAACGTTAGAACGATTCTGGTCACCCCCAGTTTCTGTCCATGATTGATGGGAAGAGGTTTACCGAGCCCACCCATAATGAACAGTGCTGCCACGACGATGGCGAAGAGGATCCATCCAGGGAAGAAGCGGAATCCAGCGAAAAACATCAGTATTAGCACAGCGAAAGATAAAGTCCGATGCCATTGTGGTACCAACGAATACAGCAAGTGGCCGCCGTCAAGTTGTCCGACGGGCAGTAAGTTCATCGCTGTGATCAGTAAAGCAAACCAGCCAACGAACGCCAAGGGGTGCATGACAAGGTCTTGTGCTGGCCCGACCTCCGGGCCGAAGAACCGTGACATTGGTCCCCACAGAAGCGGTTCGCCCAGTGTCAAGTAGAAACCGCTAGTCTCGATCTCAATGGTGCTCACAACGCGCGATTGCGAGAGGCCGTAGCCAAGGATTGGTAACGCTGCGACCCAACCAGCGATCGGCCCGGCGACCGCAATGTCAAACAAGGCTCTCCGGCTTGTAATTGTTCCGCGTATCCGGATCACGGCACCCATCGTGCCAGGCAGCAGGTTAGGGACCAAGTTGGGCGGCGGCAAGGGTTGAAAATAGGGGAGGCTAGCCGAGATACCGTAGTGGCGGCAGGTTAGGTAGTGGCCCATCTCGTGCGCCAATAAAATCGCGATCACCGCAACACCAAACGGCAAACCTCCCAGAAGAGCGGATGGAGCGTCAAGAGGGTTCGAAGTCAAAACATTACGTAGCTCTTCAGAATAAAACTGCTGATACTGGATGAACCCCCAATAGATGCTACTCGTGAACGTCAACACGAACAGCACGATGTTTAAGCCGATCCGAGTAGGGGGATCGTGTTTTCTGGGCACTTCTGACCCCTCATAGACAGGCCCGGGTGACTGTTGCTTGTTTGCGGCCAATTGTCCGTGGTCAAGAAATGGGCCGCAGGTGCCGAAGAGTCAAGGCTCGGTTGCTCCAGCAAACCAGGAGGTCTCCCTCTATCCTTCTTTTCAGACATGTGGGGTCGCCAATTGATACATAGCTAGAGAAATTTGGGACGAGAGGCTTTTAATAGGTACTGAACAATGGGGTAAAGAATCCCGACTAGTTAGAGAGGGAAGGTACCTCAGCCTATGTTGCTAAGATTTTTACCGGGCCGGAAACGCGTCGATTTCCCCGGGGGAATAACAATTTCTTGGCCGGTGCGCGGGTTGCGTCCGATGCCCCGTTTGCGGGGTCTAACCTCAAAGACGCCGAAACCACGCAATTCGATCCGGTCACCTTGGGCTAACGCATTCTTAAGGGCGCCAATAATCGCATTAACTGCCGATTCTGCGCTCACCTTAGTGATGCGGGCTTCCCGGGCAATAATTTCAACAAGATCCGCCTTAACCATGGAAACCTCGAATTGCGGGGTCCGAAGTTGCGAATTATAGGGATGTAACATTAACGATGTCAACTATAACTTCCATGTTATCATGATGTTACAGTGATTTTGTTGTCATCATTTTCCTCCTGGACACCGCTGCGATTATCGATCGAGACCATCGAGAATCAATCATCAGGTGAGGTATTGCTCCCGCAGGTCGCTATAGTAGGCCGGCCGAACGTTGGCAAATCAACCTTATTCAATCGTATTGTCGGGCATCGCGAAGCGATTGTTGGCAGCCAACGGGGAATGACGCGTGACCGAAAAATTGCCGAGACTGATTGGAACGGGGTTCGGTTTAACCTGATAGATACAGGTGGTATCGACCAAGGATCAAGTGAAGACCTTCTACGGCAGGTTAAATCCCAGGTAATGACCGCTGTGGACGTCGCCGATATTGCGCTTTTAGTTGTCGAAGGCCGCGAGGGACCACTCCCCGTTGACCATGAAATCACCTCAGAGTTACGTCGTCGCGGTATCACTTTGATTCTTGTGATCAACAAGTGTGACAACCCCAAGGTCGCTGGCGAGATGAAACTTGCCTTTCACGAGTTTGGAATTGATTTGATGTATGTGATCGCTGCGGAGGATGGCTTTGGTGTCGCTGACTTGCTGGACACAGTTGTTGGTCTTTTACCGGAAACTACGGACGAGGAAATTGAAAAGAATTTACCGACCCGCGTGGCATTTGTTGGTCGCCCAAACGTCGGCAAGTCCTCTTTGGTTAATACACTTCTAGGCTCGGAACGGGTGATCGTTAGCGATCAGCCGGGAACGACCCGCGATGCAATCGATACTCTGCTCGAGAGTCACGGTCGCCAATACGTTCTCGTGGATACAGCTGGAATTCGGAAAAGAGCACGCATCGGGACACATGCTGAAATTGCTAGCGTGGCGATGGCTCGGCGCCGCTTGAAACAGGCCGACATCGCTCTGTTGGTCATTGATGCTGAAGAGGGGGTTACACGCCAGGATTTGCACATCGCATCGGATGCGAACCGGATCGGATGTGGCCTAATTGTTGTTGTCAACAAGTGGGACCTCGTAGACGAAGAGGAAGAAAGCCTGCGCCCACAGGTCGAGGGGATTGTCCGCGATCGGCTTGGGCGAATGAGGTATGCGAGGGTCGCAGTGACATCTGCGACTGAGGGCAGTGGTATTGATTCCTTGCTGCCACTTGTCGATGAGGTTGTCCAAGCGCGATCGCGGCGGGTGCCAACCGCTGATCTCAATGTGGCTTTCGAAAGTATGATTGGTCGTCATGCACCAGTCGGTGGGACAAGCGGTTCGCAGCCGAAGTATTTGACGCAGGTGGGTGTGGAGCCCCCACGGTTCGTTGCCTTTGCTGGAGGTCGGGGTGCGGCGCGTGGTGACTATGCTCGCTATCTTGAGAACAGGCTGCGTGAATCGTTCAACTTCGCCGGTACGCCGTTAGTGATCAAACTACGTCGGACACGGCGCTTAAGGCGGCGCACTCGCCATCGCTAGAGATGGGCTTAGGATGTCCATCGGAGTCAGCGTAAACTATATTGAAAAATAGTTGTTTTGATTGCAGCAGGTTCCAATCTTTAGTGGTCAGTCACCAATGGGTTTGACTAAACGAGACATTGCCCGCGCTATTCACGAAGCGGATCAGCAGATCTCTATTTCGGAGGCGGTCAGTCTCCTTGATGCTATTTTTGCTTCTATAAAGGACCGCTTGGCCGATGGTGAGAAGGTGATGATCAGCAAATTCGGGACTTTTCAGGAGCGCGACCGGGCGCCACGACAGGGCGTCAATCCGGCTACCGGTGGAGGATTAATAATCGAACGGCACCGGGCCGTGACATTCTGCCCGTCACCATTAATGCAGGGTTTATTGAACGAGACCGGCGCGGCTCAGGATGTCGATCTTGACCCCGATTGGGCCCGGTGACAAGCTCTTAATAGGCTCTGAAAACCCCTTATTGACAAAGCTTTTGCGGCTACGCGAAGAATTTCGGTCGGGACGTGGCGCAGCTCGGTAGCGCACTAGTCTGGGGGACTAGGGGTCGCTGGTTCGAATCCAGTCGTCCCGACCATTTCTCTCCGGGTTTTAGCAGGGTTATTGAATTCACTGCTCGTGGACCGAGCAGGTAGGAGGCTCACTGGCCCGGGGTTTTCTGTCTTATGACTTCCATACTCGTTACCAACGACGACGGCATACAAGCTGACGGAATTAAGGCGCTGGCTGCGTCATTACGTTTTTTGGGGGATGTTGTCGTGGTTGCTCCGGATCGTGAACGAAGTGCTGCTTCCCACGCCTTGACCCTGCACACGCCGTTGAGAATCCGTGAGATCGGCGCCCAAGAATATTCTGTCGATGGCACACCGGCTGACTGTGTCTACCTGGGGGCCCTTCAGATACTAGACAGGAAGCCTGACCTAGTGGTTGCAGGGATCAACCACGGTTCGAACATTGGTGATGACGTCACCTATTCGGGAACGATCGCAGCAGCGTTAGAGGGGACAATTCTTGGTATCCCTTCCGTTGCTATTTCACAAGAAGCAAGAAGGGCCGTGCCACGCAGCTCTGGAAGTGGGCGGTTCGATTTTGGTAATGCGAGCTTGGTGGCCCAAGAGATTGCCCGCGGGGTACTTGAAGAAGGCCTGTCGTCGGCCGACATTCTTCTTAATGTCAACGTTCCTGTTGGTCCGATACATGGCACCCGGTATACGAGACAGGGGAGGCGGACATATGCTGAGTCTGTCCACGAGGGGACCGATCCTCGCGGAAGTCGCTACTACTGGATAGGTAGTGGAGATACGCTCCATATCGAAGAAGATCCGGACACTGACTATATGGCGGTCCGAGATGGTTTTGTTTCAATATGTCCACTCCATCTAGACATGACCCATTATCCTTCCCTTGAACCGATGCAGGAGTGTTGGAGCACCGTGTCTGCCTCGATAAAAGCAGTGTTGGGCTGATGGCTTGGCGCAATCCCGTTCGAATAGCCTACGACTGGGTTTTGGCTTGGGCGGACAGGCCGGGAGGCCCGTGGGCCCTGGCAGCTATTTCGTTTGCAGAGTCGTCGTTTTTTCCTATTCCCCCCGACATTTTACTGATTCCACTGTGTTTGTCGGCTCCCACGCGCGCCCTAGGCTACGCCAGTTTATGTACTGCCTCGTCGGTGTTGGGGGGTATGTTTGGCTACGCCATTGGTCTCTTTTTCTTCGAAACCATTGGGCAACAGATCATCGACTTTTACAGCCTCACCGGGTTTTTCGAGACTGTAGGGGAACTGTATGCGGAGTACACTGCGGGGGCTGTCATCATCGCTGGGTTCACGCCGATTCCGTACAAGGTATTCACCATTTTGGCCGGTTTCGTCCAAGTAAACTTCCCGCTCTTTGTGGTGGCTTCGATCATCGGGCGTGGAGGACGATTCTTTCTCGTAGCAGGTCTGTTGAGATCATTCGGTGAACCGATGAAAGACGTCATTGATCGGTACTTCAATTGGCTTACGCTAGCTCTCGCTGCGCTCTTTGTTGGCGGATTCATCGTGCTAAAATTTCTTTCCCATTGAGTTTTTTCAGGTCGGGGCGTAGCGCAGTCCGGTAGCGCACCTGCTTCGGGAGCAGGGGGTCGGAGGTTCAAATCCTCTCGCCCCGACTCGTTTTCCCGAGGAGTGCCAATGCGTTCTGAAGACGGGATTGCGCCCGCAGGGGACGCCCCTGAAAATGATGTTCGTGACCGATTACGTAAGGTGGTTCGGGATATCCCAGATTTCCCCAAAGAGGGGATTCTCTTCCGGGACATCACCACGCTTCTGCTTGATCCGGAAGCTCATAGTCTTGCCGTTAAGGCTCTAGCCGATCCGTTCCGCAATGATTTGCCGGATCAAATCATGGGTATTGAGTCGCGTGGTTTTATCTTTGGTAGCACCCTTGCACTTGAACTCGGTGTGGGGTTCATACTCGCGCGCAAACCCGGTAAATTGCCCGGCCCAACACTCTCTGTATCCTATGATCTTGAGTATGGGTCTGACTCGCTTGAAGTCCACAAGGATGCCATCCAGCCAGGGTCGAAGGTTCTTGTTGTTGACGATCTGCTCGCGACAGGAGGAACTGCAAAAGGAGCTTGCGAGCTTGTAGAACTCTTAGGTGGTCATGTCGCTGGTGCCGTGTTTCTGATCGAACTAACAGGCCTAAAAGGTAGGGAGCTTCTCGGTGACCGTTCGGTTTACAGCATTTTGCGTTACTGACGCGTGGTTCACCTCCAGTCATGAGCAGTGATTCCGTAATGGCCACTGACGCCAGAGAGACCTTGCGAACCATTGTGGCGGCAGCCCTTGCGGCGGTCGATCCCGAAGTCGCTGTCCATCGCCATCTTGCGTTAGGTGATGGAAAGATTAGTGTCGGTGACGCTGCTTTTCTTCTTGATGATCTTGATCGGATTTTAGTGATTGGCGCGGGGAAGGCTGGAGTGCCGATGTCTCGTGCTGTGGAAGCGGCCCTACGTGGCTTAGCCTACGATGGTCACGTCATCGTGCCGCATGGGCAGGCCGCTACCCTTGAAAGAATCCAGATTCACGAAGCGAGCCACCCAGTTCCTGACGAGGCTGGCGTTCAGGCGGGACGCGCTGTTCTCAAAGCCCTGGCGGACGCTGATGAGAAGACTCTCGTCATATGCCTGATCTCAGGCGGTGGTTCGGCATTGCTGGTATGCCCTGTTGACGGTGTCACTCTCGAGGACTTACAGACCACCAACCAGGCTCTACTCGCCTGTGGTGCGACGATCGTTGAGATCAACACACTGCGAAAACATCTATCGGCAGTGAAGGGTGGTCAGCTAGCGCGCGCCGCTGTACCAGCACGCATGCTGACTCTTGTTTTGTCTGATGTTGTAGGTGATCCGCTTGATGCTATTGCGTCTGGGCCGACTGTTCCTGATACGACAGGTTTCGAAGATTGCGTCGCGATTGTTGGCCGTTATGGGCTCGAAAATCTTCTGCCGCCCATGGTGATTAGGCGCCTACTTGATGGTGCTAGTGGTGGTCTAATGGAAACGCCCAAACCCGGTGACCCGATCTTCGACAAGGTGACAAATATTCTGGTGGCAAATAACGATAGTGCGGTGCGGGCAGCGGCACGCAAGGCTGATGAACTTGGCTACAAGAGTTTCGTGCTGTCAACGGTGATTGAAGGCGAAACTCGTGACGTTGCTAAGGTACACGCCGCGATTGCTCGAGAGATCCGGGCTTCTGGGCGCCCTTGTGAGCCGCCATGTTGCCTAATCTCCGGAGGAGAGACGACTGTGACCCTGCGTGGTAACGGCAAGGGAGGAAGAAACCAGGAGTTTGTACTGGCAGCTGCGCTCGACATCGACGGTATTGGTGGGATCACTGTCTGCTCAGTTGGGACCGATGGTATCGATGGTACAACTGACGCTGCTGGAGCTGTCGCTGACGGCCAAACGAGCGCGAGATCAATTGCAGCTGGGCTCGACCCACATGCTAGCCTTGCCGAAAATGACTCAAACGCGATTTTCACAGCACTCGATGATCTCGTTGTTACCGGACCCACGGACACTAACGTTATGGATTTGCGGCTCGTTTTAATTGACTGACTAGCCTCATCAACGCGTGGGCCGGGCAGCTGCGCTTTGTAGTATTGCCCTTCTGGATCTCGAAGGTGACATCTATATTGCCGATTCAAATACAGGTGGGTGACCTGAGACTTATTGGAGAGCTCAATGAG
>CAYVUW010000056.1:0-15270 GCA_964455175.1 uncultured Acidobacteriota bacterium
GAGATGTTGCTTGTGGGAAGCAAAACCAAGGCGGCGCTCAAAGCCCATGGCTGCAACGTGGGTGGAGACGCCCTTGGGGCCTTAAATGAAGTCGTTCACTGGTTCGTAGAACAGGGAGCGAAAAGGGCAGCGGCGAACGGCCGAAAGACAGTGCGCGGTCACGACTTTATGGTCGAGTAACTTTCGCCTTGCACTTCGCTGTGCGACGACTGACCTGAACTAGGTCAACAGTCTTAGCGGGCGAGCTTCGAACAGTTTCGAGGTTCGCCCGCTATACGTTTGGAAAACGCACTCTCCACCCCGGACTATTCGTCGACACCCTGGACCTTTAGAAGAAAAAGGCCCTCCAGACCGCTCGTGACGACGCCGACACCACTGTCAAAGAACGGATAGTTGCTCCATGAGCCCAAGGCACCAGTACTGAGGTTTCCCATGCCTTCGTTCGAGCCCCAAGGAACAGTGTCGAAATAGCCAACAGGAATAAGTTCAGTGGGACTTGTAACGTCATAAACGCGGAGTCCACTGCGGTAGTTTGACTGATACATCAAGTTTCCACGGATATAGAGATTATGATCCGTGGCCTGACTCTCAGTGACGTATTGGCCCACAAGCACAGGATCGTCCAGCTCACGGACGTCGAAAATCAAGGTTCGCGTACCACTAGTTAATCCCGCGACCTCGTCAGCCTCATCATTTAGATAGAAATAAGTGTGCTCATCGTTGATCCAACCCTGGTGTGCATACGCGGTGTCTGGGTACTCACCAAACCCAATGGCAACTGGGGCCCGTTTCTCGGTCAAGTCAGCGATACTCAGCGCCGTCTCGTTTGCGCTAAAACAAATATCGTGGCCTAGATAGACTCCGTGTGGCCCGTGGTACGTAATGCACATGGCATCGTGCGAATAACCAGTCCGTGAGCGACCGCTTCGTGTATCAGAAAAACAACCAACGAAGACAGGGTCCCGCGGGTCCTCGATGTTCAGGATATGGAGTCCCCCACCACACGTCTGTCCAGGGCCATTAGCCCCAACAACGTAAGCAAACGGGTGTTGTTCGTTGATAACAATGTTGTGGGCACTGGCAATACCATCGTAGTGGGAAAACTCTTCAAACTTGATTGGTGTCCCGGCAAAAGCCCGGAGTTCGACCAGGTTGAACACCTGTACACCATGACGGCCTGAGCTATCCGAAACAATGTAGGCAAAATTTCCATACACCTTTATATCCCGCCACAGCGTTGGGCGAGTGCCTTCCGTCCGTTCTAAGCTACCTAACCAAATGGGGTTGTGTACGTCAGTGACGTCGACGAAGGAAGTCCGATCGTGCAACCCTACGATGGCGTAGTCACGACCGTTCTCTTCGTCCGTCCATCCCCAAACATCGTTAGTCCCGATACCTGGGCCGCCTCCGAGTTCATGGACGGGGAGAAACGAAACGAGCTCGACGTTTCGACACTCAAAAATACCCGCTCGACCATCTATACAAGGAACCGTTTCCCCAGTGATCCTCTCAAGATCTCCGGGGCCATTCTGGGCAGCCCCTAATCCAATAGATGAGAGAACAAAAATCACCGTTCCCGCGGTAGCCCTCCAGGCAGCGGTCATTATTTTGATCGGAGCTCGAGGAAAGATTGTATTCGAGGCTTTGGAATGGACGACACGATTTGCCATTCTGCCCTACTCGTATAACTTTTCAGTATGGAATCCACTAAGACATTAGTCTTGACACAGTCAGACGTCAGAACACTCGTTGAAATGAACTCTGCCGTAGTGGCTATTGAGGCGGCATTTGAGGCACATGGACGCAATGAAACACAGATGCCACCGAAAGTGTATCTTGACCTCCCAGAGTTCGACGGCGACTTCCGTGCTATGCCGTCATATTTTGGCGATTCAGCGGGCGTCAAATGGGTCAATTCACATCCTTCCAATCCCGAGAGGTACGACCTCCCATCCGTCCTCGGAATGTACATTCTCTCTGACCCTGCTTCTGCCCTGCCCCTCGCTGTGATGGATGCAACGCTTCTCACCGCAATCCGCACTGGTGCGGCAGCAGCGGTGGCAACCAAGTATCTTGCCAGGCCTGATTCGCAGACCGTTGGATTCATTGGTTCTGGAGTGCAAGCACGTACAGTGTTGTCTGCGCTGGAAGCAGTCTTCGATGACCTTGTAGTCGTGGCTGCCGATTCCTCAAATGAGGCTGCCGAACACTTCGCGACCGAGACGGGCGGAACCGTGGGAGATCTTGCCGCGGCTGCGGCGTGTGACATTGTTTGCACTGCTACACCAGTTCGCGAACCAATTGTCCGGCGCGAATGGCTGAAGCCAGGCTGCCACATTAATGCCATGGGTGCTGACGCCCACGGCAAGCAAGAACTAGATACCCAGATCCTGCTCGACTCTAGAGTAGTGATTGACGATTGGGTTCAAGCCTGTGGGAGCGGCGAGGTCAACGTGCCCCTCGACACCGGCATCATGTCGCGCGACCACATCCACGCGGCACTAGGCGAGGTGGTTGTCGGACTGAAGACGGGGCGTGAGTCGTCTGACGAGATCACTGTCTTCGACTCAACGGGACTGGCTGTCCAGGACTTGGCCCTAGCGCGCGTGATTTACGAACAGGCAAAGAGGACCGGAGTAGGCCTTGAGGTAGATTTCGTTGGCAGTACTGGCTAGTTCTGGTTCTTATCAAATCAACAAGAAGCTACGAGCGTCCTAGCTGTGCCAATTACTTGCAGGATCTCAGGTCTTCCACGTGCATAACCCACCCCTCCCTAACCACCCACGTGCCGACAACAAACGTTTTCGTGGTCCCCCGTTTGTTCCTTAAGACTCTCCTATTTGCTATGGTTGCCAATATTGGGCATACGTTCCTTCGACCCAGATGGAGGTCAAATTGGCCTACACAAAACGATTAGCAATGCACGTTCTTGTTCTGGTTATCATGGTTATCATGCTCTCCGCTCCGGTGGTTGCGCACGAAGAGCAGGCCCCAGACGTCACTGGCAATTGGTCCGTAATGTTTGACGGCCCACAAGGCATGGTGCGGATGGAAACAATGTTCGCCCAGGATGATGAAGAGATTACCGGGACTGTTAGCGGGCCAATGGGTTCCGGAGTTGAGCTTGCCGGCAAGATTGAAGGCAATACGATTGCTTTTGCCTTTCGGATCGATATGGCTCAAACGTCTATTCGCATGAGTTTCACAGGAGAGGTTTCGAAGGACGAAGAGAGCGGCAGGATGACAATTGCCGGAACGATGGATGGGCAAATGATGGATTCCGATACCGTGAGCTTCTCGAGACCGTTCAGGGCCCAGCGACAAGAGGGCTAGGTCACGTAGTTCGTCTAATACGTGAGACAGAGAGCCGATCATAAATTGTTCGCCACAAGCTGTCGGGACCGACGAGAATTCCACTTTTCCGGATAACCAGTCGCTTTTTCGCTGACCTGCCTGAGCCTTAATCAACTTGGGTAGCATTCACATCGAGACTCCACACCACTTGTTTCTCTAGCCACTATCAAACAGGCTGGCGAGAACATATAGGAGCACGACCACCCGTTAACCATCAGCGAGGGAATTAAGCTCTCCGGGGACCCTTCATGACCAAGGTCATCGCCATTTTTTGTTGTTTGCTTGCCCCGCTCCATTCGGGGCAGCGCGGGCAGGAGCTTCTCAATGTCAGTTCCGAAAACCCAACTGATGTTGGCAGTAGGGTGCGCTCCTGGCGACAACACGTCCAGATGGAAGTCGAGTCACCGTTCGCGGACCTCAACTGGAGGGCTGTAGGGCCTCAAATGCAGGGCGGGCGCATAGAGAGCGTAGCGGTTCCTCAAGGTAGCCGCTCCACCCTTTATGTTGGTGCTGGGTCCGGGAATCTCTGGAAAACAGTTAACAACGGCACCACCTGGGAGCCCATCTTTGAAAAAGAATCGACCTTTTCAATCGGGGACGTTGAGGTCGCCCCAACCGACCCGAACATCATTTGGGTAGGTACCGGTGAGGTATTGATGGCCCGGAGTTCCTACGCTGGAACTGGGGTATTTAAATCAACCGACGCAGGATCAACCTGGCAGAACATGGGCCTTGCCGATACCCACCATATAGGCCGCGTGCTAATTCATCCATTTGATCCGGATATTGTCTATGTGGCCGCAATTGGGCACCTATATACCTTCAACTCTCAACGCGGCCTGTTTCGCACTACCGATGGCGGCCAAACCTGGGAAAAGGTCCTCTATGTCAACGACCGCACCGGTGTTATTGACCTGGTCATGGATCCCACGAACCCAGACGTCCTATATGCAACAGCATGGGAACGTAGCCGAAAGGCTTGGGGGCACACTGCTCATGGTGCCGGAAGTGGTGTCTACAAAAGCAGCGACGGTGGAGATTCGTGGCAAATACTCGATAATGGCCTGCCAACCGGTCCCCACGTTGGCCGCATTGCCATTGACGTAGCTCCATCCAATCCGGAGGTGCTCTACGTCTTAATCGACAACCATGGGTTGGTTCCTACCCCAGCCGGCACAAGTCGTAGCGGACAAAACGCCCAAAGAATCGGCGGCGAAGTCTATCGTTCCAACGATAGAGGCGCCTCCTGGCAAAAGGTAAACGAAGAACGGTTGTCTGCAGGCTACGATTTTTGCATCGTCAAGGTTGCGCCCGACAACGAGAACACCGTCTACCTCCCCGGCAACCGCTTTATGGTTTCAGAGGATGGCGGGCACACTTATCGCCAGATCGAAGGCACCCTAGTCCACCTACTACCGCATGGTTCTCGTGTGCTGCACCTCGATATGCACGACCTATGGATTAATCCCGATAATCCACAGCATCTCGTTCTTGGCAACGATGGCGGCCTGCACATCTCGTACGACCGCGGTGAATCTTGGCTTCATATCAATAACCTGCCAATAGGCGAGTTCTACGCAGTTGGTGTCGATATGGATACGCCCTACAACATCTATGGCGGAACGCAGGACGATGCCGCTTTGTTCGGACCAAGTAATCACCTCGTCGAATGGGACACCCAAGACCCTTGGCAGCACGTGTATCTTGACCGTTGGGGTGGTGGCGATTCTTATTTCACGTACCGCGACCCGACCGATTCAAATGTCATTTACTACGAACACCAGTTTGGCGACCTTCGGCGCAAGAACATGGAAGATGGCACCGCGCCACGGATTCGTCCTACCTCTGAAGAAGGCGATCCAGAGCTTCGCAGAAACTGGATGACCCCCTTTTTTATCTCCCGCTACAACGATCGAACCTTGTACTACGGCGCGAACAGGCTGTTCAAATCACTTGACCGAGGAGACTCCTGGACGCCGATTAGCCCCGACTTGACCAGCCACCCAGCGACCCAGGGCAACGTACCATTTGGGACCCTTACATCTTTATCCGAATCCCCGCTGCAACATGGTTTGCTGTACACGGGGGCCGACGACGGCTATATGCACGTCACCTTCAATGACGGCGAGGATTGGACACGAATTGACCCCGGCCTCCCTCGTACGTGGATCAGCCGTGTCGTGGCCTCACAGCATGATCTAGCAACGGTTTACGCATCCTTAACCGGATATCGCGAGGACGATTTTACGTCCTATCTTTTCCGTTCTACGGACTTCGGGGCTACTTGGCAGTCGATTTCCTCGGGCCTTCCCGCCGAATCAATCAATGTTATTCGTGAAGACCCCACCAATAATCAGATCCTCTATGTAGGAACTGACCTCGGCGTTTATGTAAGCCTCGACCAAGGGGCAACCTGGCTATCACTGTGCGCCAACCTACCAACTACACCAGACCACGACTTAGTGGTGCATCCACGCGATAACGAGTTGGTCATTGGAACACACGGCCGGAGCGTCTTCGTGGCCGATATCACACCGGTGCAAGAAGCCAGGTAACAACCGTAAAGAATTGCGACGACGAGGCTTGGAGCTCTCGCCGGCCGATTCCTGTCTGAGTAACTCCCGCGATCCACTCCTTATCTCTGCGGGCGAATCTCCAAACTCATACCGGCGGCCACGCCCCTCTTGCAAACAAAAAGGAGGGAAGGTGCCAAAGCACCTTCCCTCCCAATACCGTACCGGCCTTGTGACCGGAACTTCAGATACTTAGAAGTCCCAGGCACCACCGATGCGCATGACGCGCGGCGGCAGCAGGCCAGTGATGTCCATCCAACGGCTATTGATGGTCGTATACAGACCTGTGACCGTGTTCGCGTTTAAGGCGTTAAAGACGTCGAAGTAGAAGTGCACGACCCCGTACCTACCGATCGTGAACTGCTTCTCAGCCCTTACGTCAACGAGGGTGGTGAAATCTTCCCTCTGCGGACGCTCACAGCCATTGCACTGGTTGTCCCCCATCTCGCCACGGCCAACGACAGTCATACTCCAGTTGCTCTGGTTCCCGTAGGGACCTTGCGCCTCGAGGATTTCGTTGTCGTAGGTGTAGTTGGCATACAGGTCCTGCCCACTCTGGGCTCGGACAAAGATGCCAAGGTTTACACCAATCGGCTCTGCGATCAGGTAATTCGCTGTGAGTTTGAGGATGTGCTGGCGGTGGTTGCCTGTGACCGCACGTCGGCGGCTCCAGAGAGAATTCGGGTTATAAGCGGAACCTTCAGACTCCGCTTTACCGATGTCCCAGGAAGCCAACATCTGCCAGTTACCAGCCCAGCGCTTGGAGGCCACCATTGAAATTCCTCGGTAGTAACTATTGTCACTAAAACCGAATTCATTCGGGTTGGTGGTCAGGTAGTTATTTGTACCGTAGGTGTTCGGGTTGACAGCCCAGATTGGAATGGGGCCGCCGTCATCAGCGGTACCGATGACGCCATCGTCACCAGGATCGACTGTTGACAACTTAACCCAAGGATCTGTGCCCCACGGGTTGACCGGCGTGCACTCATTCTTGCACCGATCCGAGTCAAACATGATTCCGAACGGAACGCCGATGTTCAGGGTTCCGACATCGTCCTTACGACCACGGTAAATACCCGTAACCGAAAGAAGGATATCGTCGAAGATCTCATGCTCAACACCGACCGTGTACTCGTCAGTGAGCGGAGCCTGTAGGTTAGGATCAACCTCGGTGCCTTCGCCTGGATACCAGGACGAACGCATGGTGGTCTGCTCACCAAACTGGAAGAGGCCATCACCGTTCGGGTCGTACCAGTTCCAGTCCTCGGAACCCACATCGTTGACGTTCGTGGCACCACCGTAGCTGATTCCAAGTGCTTCGGGGTAGCGCGAGAAGTTAGCCTTCAGCGCCCACGTACCGTCACCAGTGACGTCCCAAACCACACCGATACGCGGCGTGATGTCGGTGAACTCAAAAGCAACGGACTGCTCGGTGAAGCTTCCACCGCAGAACATATCCGGCAATGTCAGCCCTGTGGTCTGACCGCACCACGGGGAATCCAGCCGTTTCTGAGCCGGGTTCCAGTTATACGCCTTGTCATACCGAACGCCAGCCGAGATCGTCCAGCGGTTAGCAATCGTGATGGTGTCCTGGAAGAAAATACCCAGGGCACGGCCCTTCATGCTGTAAGCACCGTCTGAACCCCAGCACTCGCCCAACACGAAACAATCCATGGAACCGCCGTCTTCCTTGGCGATTGGTGCGTTGTAGAGGCGTACCTCTAGCGGAACGCCCATGGTGGCGTAAAGCGGATTGTTATCGGGGTCCCACGTAGAGGAACCAACACGAGACAAACGAGTATACCGGCGATAACCCTTCGGGTAGTTAAACGGCGAGAAGTAGTTAATCAGCTGGTAGTTACCACCGAACTTGAGGTCATGGGAGGTGTTCTCACCCGTGATGTACCAAGAAACGGTGCCGTTTGTTGAATCAGTGTCCCGCTCGTCGAAGAACTCGGAAGTCGGCAACGTCGGTGTGATGATGTAGCCGTAGCCAAACGAGTAAATCGCCGAACCCGTCGACGGGGTGGCCATATCTTCGCTACCGCACGGCTCCCAGCGACGGCACATCGGGAAATTTGACTTCACGACGGAGTAACGCACATCCGCGAATACATTCTGGTTAATGACCGCCTGCCACTGGAGCTGCGGAATGTGGCTGTACGAATCCTGAATGCGACCCATGTATGGACGATACTGGCTCGCACCGCGGTTGTTGCGATACTTCTGCGTGGCTAGCCAACGACCAGAAACCTTGTGGTTGTCGCTGACCTGGAAGTTGACGTTTAGCGTGGTGTCCTTAAGCTTCGTGCCGTCGACCTCGTCCAAGTTCAAAACCATTTTCTGAACTTCGAAATTCCAGTAGTCGGCAAAGAACCAAGCACGATCGCGCCAAATCGGCCCACCGCCCTGGATGTCCAGGTCGGAAAGGAGAACGTTCGGCGTACCGACGGTAATCCCAGCTTCCTCAAACTTGGCGACTCCAGTGACGTTGTCCGACACCATGTCCGCGTTCTCGTAGAAGTACTTCGCGCCGGCGTGCCAGTCGTTACTACCCGACTTGACGACCATATTGATGTTCAAACCAGGCGTCTTGATCTCGATGTCCTGAGCGGCCATCGAAACCGATACTTCCTCAAAAGAACCAATTGAGAAATAACTGGAGGACGCACCGACCGCTGCCGGGTCCGTGGTGTCACCACCGTTGACGCTGTAGCTATTGTTTCGCCACTCAGAACCCCAAGCAGTGTTGACTTGCTGCTGACCGGAGTCACCACCGCCAACGTCGAAACTTGCGACAACACCTGGAATCTTGTCCATCACGCCGGCCCAAATACCAGAGGCCGTTGGCGTCCTGTCAAGCAGGTCAGAAGTGACAAGACCAGCAACGCTAGTGCTCTTAACGTCCACTAATGGGCTTTCACCCGTTACCGTGATGGTTTCTTCAACGGTCGCCAAATCCATGGTGACCGTAAAGTCAATGATACGACCGGTTACGACAGTCAGTTCATCACGAATAACTGTAGTAAAACCATCCAGTGTGAATGTGGCGCTATACCCGTCACCGGGATATAACCCCGGAAAGCGGGCCTCACCAGCAACACCGGTGTACTGGGTCTGCGACCCGACAGGTCCGTTCATAACAACCATGACGCCCGGCAAAGGGGCACCATCCGGATCTTGCGCGTGTACCACTGCAAGGCCGGTGTCACGACCCTGGGCATATGCGGTACTCGCAAGACCCAGAGACAAAGTAAAAGCGAGCGCCATCACAAATAGGCCTCGCCAACGATTAGAAAGCATCATGCTTTCAACCTCCATGTTGTGCCGCCGATCTGCAGGACGACGACAGGGGAATTCGAATTCCGGTTAATTATAGAGCAAAGTACGTGCCAAATGGAAATATTTGTTACAAATTCTTAAATTAACTGTGTAGGTGCCACAATTCCGCGTTCAAGCCAAGAATTCCGCACGTTCCAAGGATTTGTGACAGGACTTGGTACGTGGGTTTTTGGCGTGATTTCCCCAAAATATTGGCGATAATCCAATTTTACGGATTTTCGTGTCGCGTATACCCCCAACTTGACTCTCCCGGAACGCGATATAATTCCATTTCACATGAGAGCTAAAACGTGTCTTCAAGGCATTTTGGTGGCAACTGCCGGCCTCACAATTGTAGCGGCCTGCTCGCCTGACCATCCGGCCCCGATCTACGCAGACTCTAATGTCCTGCTGGTAACGCTGGACACGCTACGCGCCGACCGACTGGGAACCTACGGCTACCTCCAAGGTGACACCCCCTTCTTAGACCAGTTGGCACGAGACGGTATTCGCTTCGATCAAGCCATTTCGCCGATGCCGATGACGCTTCCGGCGCACGCATCGCTAATGACCGCACTCGAACCTTACGAACACGGCGTGCGCGACAACTCAGAATTTCAGTTGTCACCCGATTTGTTCATGCTGGCGGAATCTTTCCAAAAAGCTGGATACGAGACGGGGGCCTTCGTTGCCGCTTACGTCTTGCATTCTCACTGGGGCCTAAACCGTGGCTTCGACCTGTACAACGACGACGACGTTCATGGCGTAGACGATTTAGGGAGCGGCAGCAAAATTGAGCGCCGAGGGGACGAAGTGGTGATGGCTGCCCTGCCCTGGCTACTCCAAGAACGAGAGGCGCCGTTTTTTTCTTGGGTACACCTCTACGACCCCCACGCCCCTTACGACGCCCCTGATCCATGGGGTACCCGCTTTGCAAACGAACCGTATGACGGCGAGGTCTCCTTCACAGATAGTGTCGTCGGAAATCTTCTTGAGGGACTTGAGAACGCTGGTTTGCTGGAAAACACCATTGTTGTGATAACAGCGGACCATGGTGAGGATTTACAAGACCACGGCGAACTCGGCCACGGCCTCTTCGTTTACGACACTACGGTGCGCGTCCCGCTACTGTTGCGTCTGCCTGACCTGACGGCTGCGGGGATGGTTGTCGACGAACAGGTCAGGCTGCTTGATATAGCCCCGACACTGCTTGAGCTTACCGGCTTACCGCTTCCAGAGAACGTGACAGGACGCAGTGTCGCATCTTTCATTACCGGTACCGGCGCAACTCGCCCAGCTTACTCCGAGACAATGTTCCCGCGTTGGCACCTCGGCTGGCAGGAACTCTACGCACTGCGCGACGGCGGGTACAAATACATTCTTGCCCCACGCCCGGAACTCTACGATGTCCGCTCCGACCCTCAGGAAATGAATAACCTGGCCAGCGATATGCCAGACGTAGCCGCGGAAATGCGTGATCGTATCGAATCGCTTGGCGCTCAAGTCGACGACAGCACCCGGAACGTAGCAAGCGAGAGTGTCACCAAGAGCCTCCGGGCGTTGGGGTACATCGGCACGGCGCCCAGCGACCTCGGCACCGGACCGCTGCCTGACCCCAAGGACAAGGTCGAGGTTTATGCCATGATGGTTGAGGCTGACTCGCTGATGAGCGAACTACGCTACAGCGAGGCGATAACGCTCCTTGAAGAGATCATCAGGCTCGACCCTCGACTCGTAGACGCCCACGCGGAACTCGGTAAGGCGTTAGCGCTTACGAACAACTACGTAGATGCCGAGAAAGGTTTCCTTGCCGCTCTCGAGCTGCGTCCAGACTATGTCTCTGTCCTGGCTGAACTCGGCGTCGTACATCGCCGCCTAGGTGAAACTGATCTGGCACGATCGGACTTCGAGGCCGTTCTGGAACTTGATCCGCGGAACTCAAATTCTCTTTTTAATCTTGGTGAAATGGAGCTTGAAGCAGGCAATCCAGCAGCGGCCTTGCGACGGTTTGATCTTGTTATCGACCTTTTTGATGAACCTGCGGCACCGCACTTCGCCGCTGGCGTCGCATCGTACGAGCTCGGGAACTTCCAACGTGCCCACCAAGAGTTCGAGTTTGTAGCCATCCATGCTCCGGATTTCGCTCAAACTCACTATTACCGGGCCTTACTGCGAGAATCGAGTGGTGATCTCCCTGGCGCTCTTGCGATGTACCGACAAGCAATAGCCATTGACCCGGAAGACTACCGGTCCCTGTTCAATCAAGCCCTGATCCTGATTGATACTAACGGGGACCACTCCGCGGGGATACAGGCATTGCGAGCCGCCTTACGGGCCAACCCTCAACTCGAGAGAGCCTTTATATATCTAGGCCGATCATTGGTCTTTGTCGCCAACCCTGACAATTACCCAGAGGCTGAATCGGTCTTGTTGCGAGGAATTGAGCTCGACCTTCCTTCCTCCCTACTTCCGATGGCTCATTCCACTCTTGCGGAGCTGTACCGGCGCACAGGTCGCTCGATTCAAGCCGTCCGACACCAGGCCTTAGCCGATGAAGCGCAACGAGCCCTAGGGCGATAACACCCAAATGAGGCTGTGCTGGGGAGCATTTCGGTGCATGATGGCAGGATGCATTCCGACCCAAACTCTGCCGAAACCGAATTCGAAGACGTCGTAGAACCCGAAAACGCGCTACCTGAGGCCACACTCCAGGAATTACCGGAGTCGTTGCAAGCTGCAGCCGCACTCGCTGGTTGGACCAGCTTGATGCCAGTTCAAGCTAAAGCAATTCCCTATTTGCTTAAAGGTCGTGACCTAATGGTCCAGTCACGGACCGGCAGCGGTAAGACTGGGGCCTTCGTGCTCCCGATTGTAGAGCGGGTTGAACCGGGAGCAGGATGCCAGGCGATCGTCTTGGTGCCGACACGTGAACTGGCAAAACAAGTCGCGGCCGAAGCAGAAACCCTCGGGGGAGCGAAGGGTGTCCACGCAACTGCCATTTATGGTGGCGTTGACTACGGACCACAGATTAAGGCTTTTGAAGATGGCGTGGCTTTGGTGATCGGGACACCAGGCCGCATCCTCGATCATCTTATGAAGGGAACTCTTTCACTTAGCACGCTCCGCCTCCTGGTCTTCGACGAGGCGGATCGGATGCTCTCTATGGGTTTCTTCCCCGACATGAAGCGACTGCAGGAATTTCTGCCTTCACACTCAATCAATGGCTATATGTTCTCGGCAACCTTTCCTTCGCGGGTCCTGCGTCTAGCCAGCCAGTTTCTTGACAACCCTGAATTCCTAAGCCTTAGCCGTGACCGCGTCCACGTAGCGGAGATCGAGCACGTTTTCTATAACGTGCAGGCAATGAAAAAGGATCGGCACCTGATCCGCATCATAGAGGTCGAGAACCCAACTTCGGCGCTGATTTTCTGTAATACAAAAGCGAACGTGCAGTACGTTTCTGCAGTGCTACAGCGCTTCGGTTATGACGCCGACGAGCTCAGCTCTGACCTGTCCCAGAGTGCGAGAGAGAAGGTGATGGACCGAGTTCGTCGCGGCAAACTACGCTTCCTAGTGGCCACCGACGTTGCGGCGCGTGGCATCGATATCCAAGAACTCTCACATGTCATCCAATACGAGCCGCCACAGGACCCCGAAGCATATATACACCGCGTAGGCCGTACCGGAAGGGCCGGTGCCACGGGTGAAGGCATTACTCTCGTCGCAGGGCTAGAGCGTATCGAATTGCTCAACATTGGCAAGCGTTTCAACATCGATTTCCAAGAGCGCGAACCACCTACCAAACAAGAAGTTGAACGCATCGTCGCCGAGCGTGCCACCGTACTCTTGGAAGCGCGATTGCGTGACCGCGACAAACTCCAAATTGAAAGGATGCAGCGTTTCGTCCCGCTGGCCCGCAGCCTTGGTGAGACTAACGATGAGGTCGCGATCATGGCGATGCTGTTAGACGATTATTACCAGCAAAGCCTGCACCCTGCTCCCGACCCCAATGCCGTGAGCAAACGACGACGACAGCATTCATCTAGCTCCGAGCGGAAGCGAAACACGAAACCACGTGGCGGCCGACCACGTGGCGGCCGTAAAGATCGTAGACGATCTCGCTGAGTCGGTAGCCGAATTTAGAGCCGCCGGACTGCCCTAATCCTTCTCAGAATCACCAAGGAACTCCGAATACACCACCTTAGAAGGGTAAATCGGCCTCCTTAAGCCCAAAGTGGTGGCCCAGTTCATGGAGCACGGTCTCGCGAATCTGTTTGACAACCTCCTCCCGGGTGAACGCGATGCGCAGAATCGGGCCACGGTAGATTACGACACGGTCCGGCAAACCACTGTAGCCGAAACCTCTCTCCCCGAGCGGAGTTCCCTGGTATAGCCCGAGCAACTCGTTCCCTTCGCCAGAGTCCATACCCAGTTCCTGCAGATCCTCGGCAGACGGTTCATTCTCAACAACAATGGCGACGTTGTCGAGAAGTTCCCCCCATTCATCCGGCAGATCATCCAGTGCCTCGGCCACAAATTCCCGGAATCGACGCTCGCTCAATCTTGGTGAGCTAGGCTCCCTGACCACTAGGACATCCCCATTTGTTCACCCGTGGGCAGCGATGATCGGTAGAATCAAGCTTAAGTCACCGATGGGTACCAAATCAGAAGGTCACGATCCGGCCGGTAGCACGCCCGCAGGTGCCAGTGTGATGTTCCAAGTGAACCGCCCAAGGCCGTCGTCATACTCCCAAATTACATCCCGGTCCCAAGCCACACCATCGTACTTGTACCGTCGCACTTGATGCTGGTCGTCACTGGCAACGTAAAGTTCGGCGCGTCCATCGCCATCTATATCTAGCAGAATCGAAGCGTGCTCAAAACCGGAGGACTCGTCATCGATCAACTCCGTGCTCCATTCCCCCACTCCGGGTTTTAGCAACCACAACCCACTGCGCATCGTCGCTGCGACCATCTCCTTAACACCATCTCCGTCAACGTCGCCGACTGTGAGAAAACGGCATAGTCGATCGTCAAGAGTCGCCACGATTTCGCCGGCTGCGGGATCGGTCCCGGCGATATAACGACGAATTTCGACCTTCCCACCAGAAACCGCCTCAACTGAAACGTAGAGTTCATCGAACCCGTCGCCATCTAGATCGTCGACAAGAATTTCTTTTGCATGACGAAGGCCAAGGTCGGCAACCACAACTCGGCTTTCACCCATTTCTGGAACATAACGAACGATCTTGCCGGGTTGGGGCGTTCCATCAACTTGATTTGGAGCCGTCGGTGTGGCGTAGATCTCGACCACTCCGTCACCGTCCAGGTCACCAAGTTCAATCTCGTGGACAACCGTATCTGGCTCGCGATCAAGTTCATGAACGGTGAAACCTTCGCCACCATCCGGCCGAATCACCGCCACCACCCCTTGATCGTGTGTTGCCACAGCGATCGCAGGGTTTCCGTCACCGTAAATATCGCCAACTTCAGCGTCTCGCATGCGGCTAAAAGCACCACCGAAATCCGCCTCCCAAAGACTTTGAGCGCTACCGTCTCGCGCCCATAGCTTCACCACCGCCTCGGTCCCACCCAGCGTCAACACCCTCGCGACCTCACCAGGAGCACCATAGGAAAGGGCTTTATGGAAAACGTTGCTGTCCGGATCTTCGATGAAACGATGATGCCAGCCATCGGCCGTCTGCGTAAGGATACCCAGGCGTGCTGGCAGCGGCAGCGGAACTCCATCTTGGGTATCAAGCACGGCGAGAGCCAGCAATAGCGATGGCGCGTCATCGGGGATGGCCACAGTACGATCGCAGGCCGAAACAATCAGGGCCACAGCAAAAGCAGGTAACGCAACGAACTGACGGGGAGTCCACATGTTGGCGAACGATACCACTGCTAACTGGCCAGGAATATGCAAGCCGGGTGGAGGCCTTTGGGACGCCACCCGGCTTCTATTTCTTGCACCTCGTAGCGTGTAAATATAACGCTAATTACTCGCTGGAAGACCGTTGCT
>CAYVUW010000057.1:0-7222 GCA_964455175.1 uncultured Acidobacteriota bacterium
TGATGATCACTGCAATGGTGTTGTCATTGCAAGCTGCTTCGAGCTCGCTAATGTTCATCGTCCAATTCGGCGGCTTGAGAGAGACATATCGTGGTGTGGCGCCCGACAGGACAGAATCCGGGCCATAGTTTTCGTAAAAAGGTTCGAAGACGACCACTTCATCACCGGGGTTCACGAGCGCCAGTAACGTTGCGATCATTGCTTCGGTTGCCCCACAAGTTACGGCCAGTTCACGCTCAGAGTCGATTTGGACCCCGGTTTGTTAACCAAATTTTGCGACAATCGCATCACGGATGCTTTTTGAACCCCAGGTGATCGCGTACTGGTTTATATCGGCGTTAATAGCGTCTATGGCAGCCTGCTTGACGACCGCTGGCGCCGCAAATTCAGTGATCCCCTGAGAGAGATTGATAGCGTTGTGGATCATCGCCTTTCGAGTCATTTCCCGGATAACTGATTCAGTGAAAGACTCGGCTTTTTCTGATAGCCGGCTGTGTTTGGCGACGCGCTCAAGAGGATCGATCAATGGTTCTTCCCGGTTGGGAG
Source organism: uncultured Acidobacteriota bacterium (assembly GCA_964455175.1). Lineage (GTDB taxonomy): Bacteria > Acidobacteriota > UBA890 > UBA890 > UBA890 > UBA890. Next base: position 547 of record CAYVUW010000057.1, read on the forward strand.
GGTTAGCAAATGTTCATCGCGGATTGCTAACAGTGCCACTCGGTGGCCGCACACGCTAGCTCTCTCCCTCGACCCTCGACTCTTTAGACTTGCCGCTGGCATGGGGATTGGGTAATGAATGCAGGCAACAGTACCTAGCTGCCTAGACCCAGTTCCACTTCCGCGGCAACCGCCGCCGCTAGTTCACTGCATTCTTCTAACAGGCCGGTCAAAGTTGCGTGCGTCTCGGCCTCAAAATCCTCGTTGGTGAGGTGCGGCAGGTGGATGCGGACGTTGTAAGCGGCTGCTGGGGCGCCGGCATGGGCCAGCAAAGCTCCTGTCCCTACGTCGCTCACCATGTTCGGGTCGGTGATCGGTGCGATCTCGGCGCAGAGCCTCAGGGCATCGCGGCACTGTTCGACCGTCGCTAGGGGGACGAGAGTAGCTACCTTGTAGCCTTCTTCCATCGCCCTAGAACGTTCGTGGCGCTCGACCTCGGTGTCCCTTGGCATACGCATGGCTTCGAGCACGAGATCGAAGGCTGCCGTGTCTTGGTCGACACCACGGACAAGCTTATCTTTTATCGTCTGCCCCTGATCAGCGATCTTACAGAGCGTTTCGTACTGGCTGTCAAATTCTCCCTTGCTAACGCTAAGGTTAGCCACCATGGCGGCGAGGGCGCCACCGAGGGCGCCAGCCAGCGCCGCCACCGAACCTCCTCCGGGCGCCGGCGAGTCGCGCGATACTGCGTCGACGAAGTCGAACGTTGTGCGCTGAGCCAATGGTCCGTCGGCCTTCGGCATACCGAGAACCTTCTCCTCCGTCTCGAAAGGTGCGACGTCGCGTAACCCTAGTGACTGGATGGCGGTCTCAACAAGGTCTGGCACTGGGACACCAGTTGATTTGCGCATCCGCCGCAGATAGTAAACGGCCGATTGCCGCATTGCCTCGTAAGGGACCACCCCGACGATCTCTGATCCAGTGATGGCGATGCCCCGCTTACTCGCTTCTTCACGAGCAGCTTCGAACACCTCGTGCGCCGGGCTCACCTTATAGTTGTTAAGGTTGATGCTGATCTGCGCCCGGTTGTAGTCGTCGACCACCCAGCCGATTGCCTTAACGTCCTTGAACCGGCCGTCGTTGAATACTGGGCCGCTGGGGTTTTCGGAGTCGATACCGAGGTCTTCATAGCGCGCTCGCAGATCGCCATCGTGTACCTCTGTGTAATGTTCCTCCAGTTCCTCGAAGGAGTCCCCGACGAAGTCACAGGGGCCGCAGGGGTAAGTGCCATCTTCTGGAAAGCGGACGATGTCACCTTTGTAATAGAAGGGCTCGATGTTGCCAGTGCGCTTCCAGCGGCCACGTTCCCGGAGGGCATAGGCGATTTCGTTGGCATACTTGCGCTCTGTGGTGTTCAGATCGATGTTGTAGGCGATTAGGAATTCACGCGCCCCGACGGCCGTGGCGCCTGCCTTTGCGTTTAAAATCGCGGGACCAAAATCGGGCTTCCATTCGGTGTCCGCGAGTTTCTCTTCGAGGCCTTCATATTCGCCGCTCCGCACACGCGACAAATTGCAACGTTCTGGACGCATTGCCGCGTTTTCGTATAGATACACAGGAATCTCGAGATCTTCGCCGATACGCTTGCCGACCTGCCGCGCGATTTTGACGCAGTCGTCCATTGTCACACCGGAGACTGGTACGAAGGGCACCACATCGGTGGCACCAAAGCGTGGGTGCGCGCCGCGATGTTGGCGCATATCGATGAGCTGCGACGCACGCTTCACGGCCTGGAATGCGGCCTCTGCGACATCGTCGGGCGAGCCCACCATGGTGACCACGGTACGGTTGGTGTCAGCGCCTGGATCGACATCCAGAAGCTGCACACCGGCAACCGCCTCGATGGTACCGGTGATCTCCTTGATGACCCCTTCGTTGCGCCCTTCAGAGAAATTGGGCACGCACTCTACGATCCGCTCCATGACATCCTCTCGCGTATCTCACACTAAGCCGAGGCTGGTTCCCTCGCGGTCCCCCTGCCGACCATGGCTTGGGTAGGGGCCATGATGCCCCTAAGAGGGAGGGAAGACAAATACATGATGAGCCAATTCGGCGGCTCGCTAACTTAGCTTGGTCGAGACGTTCCAGTTCGAAATGGCCTACCCGCGCCAGACTTGTAGAACGGGGTCAGCAGTGAAGCATCTCACCGTCAGTTGGTGCTGATTGTGCTGAGTTCCTCGCCGGCCATTTTTACGGTCACAGTGTTGGTGCTCCCGGGCCCACCTACCGGGAATCCAGCGGTAATTACTAGCAAGTCGCCTTTTTTGATGAGTCCTGAGGCTTCGGCGCGACGTTCAGCTTCCATGAGCATCGACTCATGGGTCAATAGGTCTTCACCGTAGATCGGCACGACTCCCCACACTAAGGTCATACGGGCTACGGTTTCGATATGCGTGCCGATGGCGATAATCGGTTGACTGGGACGGCAGGCACCGATCTTGATCGCGGTGCTGCCCGTTCGTGTTGGTACGACTAAAGCCATTGCATTGAGGTGTCGTGCCACCATGCAAGCAGCGGTGGCTACAACGTCCGGTACTAGGTGGCGCCGGTCTGCCGGGAGCTTGAGGTAGGACCCAGGCCGATAAAGTTTTTTCTCAGTTGCCACACAGATATTTGCCATTACCTCGACAGCTTCGACCGGATAACTGCCAACAGCAGTCTCTTCAGAGAGCATAACCGCGTCGGTTCCATCGTACAGGGCGTTGGCGACGTCACTTGTTTCGGCGCGTGCGGGTTGTGGAGAGTCGACCATCGATAACAGCATCTGGGTAGCTGTGATGACTGGCTTCGCAGCCGTATTTGCGGCTTTGATGACTTGCTTCTGTACCTGTGGGACGTCCCACAAAGGGATTTCAACTGCTAGATCACCCCGCGCTACCATGACCGCGTCTGCTGCCTCGATGATGCCCTCAAGGTTTTCGAGCGCTTCGAACTTCTCGATCTTAGCGATGATCGGAACGTGTCGACCATGTTCTTCAATGACCTTGCGGGCTATCTTGACGTCATCGGGCGACCGCACGAATGATAGGGCCACGAAGTCGACTCCCATATCGAGGCCCGCTATTAGGGCTTCGTGGTCATAGTCTGTCATCGATGGCAGCGAGACAGTGCGGTTTGGCAGGTTCACCCCTTTATGGGATCCCAATCTGCCGCCAACCGTGACTTCGCAAACGACGCTGTCCTTCTCAATGTGGGTAGCACGCAAGCGGATTGTTCCGTCAGAGAGCAGGATGGGGTCGCCGGGCTCGACCGCTTCGATAAGGGCCTTTTGGTTGATCGATACCCCGCCATTATCACCATCAGTTCCACCGGCTGTGAGGGTGAATTCCTGCCCAACTTTAAGTTCCACTGGGCCATCGGGAAAGTTCCCGACTCTGATCTTGGGCCCTGGGAGATCTTGGAGAATACCGATCGGCCGGCCGGTTTCCGCCGATATGCCACGAATCATGGCGACACGTTCTCGATGCCAGTCGATCGTCTGATGTGAAAAATTGAGCCGAGCGACATCCATACCTGCGGCGAATAAGGCCCGAATTTGTTCGAGTGTCTCGCTAGCCGGTCCTAGCGTGCAGACTATTTTGGTGCGCCGATATGGGGTATGTGGCTTTGTAATGATGATCTCTCCTGCCGCGGCAACTCAGGCCGCTAGGGCAGCGTAACTAGCCCTCGGTACGATTGCTAGCTAGCCACTCTCTCGTTCGAGACCCTGATAGCATCGAACGACCATGTTCCGCAAATTCTTTCATCAATGGGAACGCTCAATTTTTGGGGGCGATGCCGACGATCGTCGCCCACAGGCGTTTGGTTGGGGATTAGAAAATCTCGGAGGCGTTGACCTCGAGGATGCGGGATATCAGTTGGTTGAGATTGCCGCGGAGCTGTGTGCGTCGAGTGAAAATTTCTATCGCACAAAAGAAATCACAGGAGTGACATTCGACGGCACCCGCTTGGCTTTTGACTCGCCGTTCCCTTCCCCTGATATTGAGGTACAACGTGTTACAGGCCGGTTATTCGAATCCCCAGCCGCCGAAGGCCGTGCCATCGTCGTCGTTCCACAATGGAATGCTGACGAGGGTTCGATGGTCCGGGCATGCAACATTCTCAATTACTTTGGATTCAGCGCCTTACGGATGACTCTGCCGTATCATGAGGAACGTCGCCCCGGTTACATGGTGCGCGCCGATGCCATGGTCAGTCCGATTCTAGGACTTACCATTCAGTCGATACGCCGTGCCGTCGTTGAAGTTCGACTGGCGGTCCAGTGGCTTCGGCAGCGTGGGTATCGCCATATTGGTTTGTTAGGCACTAGCCTCGGATCATGCATTGGGTTCTTGGCGTTAGCTCATGACGAGGACCTCGAGGTTGCCGCTCTTAATCACGTTGCTGGTGAGTTCGCCGATGTTGTGTGGTCCGGACTTGCCACTCAACATGTGCGTGCGAGCCTCGATCAGCACATCGACCTCGAGACTTTACGACAGTGCTGGGCTCCCATTTCGCCGGTTCACTTCGCACCAAGGCTGCTGAAGAGTCGACCCAAATTGCTCATGATCTCCGGAGCCTACGACCCGATTTTCCTGCCCGCACACGCCCAGGTTCTGGTCGATGCGCTGGACAGGGCGAACGTTGATTTCCGACGAGTGGTATTACCCTGTGGTCACTACACTCTCGGGCGTCCCCCGTTCTACCTGATAGACGCCTACTTGATCGTGCGCTTTTTTCGTCGCCATCTCGGTGCTTGACTACTTGAACCTAACGGTATTTGAATTACGGTTCAGAACTTGATTGTTACGCCACCTGAGAACTCGATGTTATGCAAGTTGTTGCTCACTGCCGTACCGAGAGCGTCGACGAAATTCGGGTCAAGTTCAGTAATTTTCAGCGGGGTGATGTGATCCTTTATGTCCACGCGCAACCCGAGGGTACCGAAGGTTGCTCTCACCCCCCCTCCGAAGACATAGCCAATGACCGTTTCGCGTGGTGTGGTGCCTACTTGTAGTTTTATGCTGTGCAGGCCGATGCCCCCACCGAAAAATGGAGACACTGGTCCGGGGAGGATTAGCATTTGGGCCTCCACTTCGGCGTACATGATGCTGGCACCGAAGCTGTCGCCCCCAGTCGAGTCGATGGCGCTGGGGCTGTAGAGCAGGCTTCCTTCGACCGCAAATGGAAAAAGGCTCCAGCCCATCCGGCCGCCCAAAATTGGAGAGTTCTTGAACCCCTCGGTTAGCCTTCCAAGGCGCACCTGGAGGACCTCACTCAGGGAATCGCCGATCATTGTGCCGAGCACGAATGTCACAGCCGGTATCGCCGCCACTGGCTTCGGAATGAGAAGCGTCACCATTGAAATGAGCAAAAGGATGATCAATAAGTGGCGTGTATGCATTTAATCTATCCAGTCCGGAAACTCACGAATCTAAGGGACTCCAGCACAGCGCAGGGAATAATTTCGCACTGATTGCAGACTTCAAACATCCCATCCGTGCCACCCTTTAGGCGGTTTCGGGATCCCCCGGCCAGGTTCAAAGGCTTCAATGAAGTCTATTAATTGGGGCCGTACGCGACCCGAAAAATCGGGCGGAAATGGCAGCCAGACAGCTACCATCTCCCGTTCCGGTGGTACAGGTTCGAGTCGCACGCGACCAGTGAAGAAAGCCTCTCCCTCACTCATCATGCGTAGTTCCTCGTAGCTCTCCTCGCCGAGGTGGGAGATCCACAAACGTGAGGCTTCACGCAGAACATTGCGTAGCGCCAAGGCAGTGTCAGGTAGCACGCGACAGAGCGTGTACGAGAGTTGATGCGCTCCGATTGTGGCGGTGCGAATGATCAATAGTGCCACTCGTTGCCAGCCACGACCATGGCGATTGTGATGCTGCTGCCGTCTTCACGTGGCAGTGATAGCTTGACGGCCCATTTGTCAGGTTGAAACGCTGTAATACCTGGCTCTGATTCGATAACGACTTCGTTCGCCGGCCACAAACCCCAAGCGAAGGGGTGGAGATTAAGGTCAAGTGCTTGGTCGAGGGTTTCTTCGAATCCCTGCGGGCCGAGTGAATCTGCTTCGGGAGTGGTTAGTACAGCGTAGTCGCGGTAGGTCGTCTCACCGAGGTGATTGCCGTCGTCAGGTTGTCGCAGATAACGGACCAAGTAGATCCCGGCACCAACAGGTTGGTCACGGAAATCATTGTGCTCTTGATGCAAGCGCATAACAGCTAGTACAACGCCTTCGTTGAGGGTGCTGTATGCGACACCGGGATGGGTGTTGGGCTCGGTCGGAGCAGGCAGTTGGCTCGCGAACCAGAGATCCATCAATGGTTCGTTGTCTCCGTTCAGGACGGTGAGTGACTGATCCTCTACGTATTGCGCGATTGAATTTTCCAGGCTCTCGGGGGGTCCGCCATCAGTAATTGTTAGCTTGTACGAGTCCTGGTTCCTAATAGTAAAACTTGCGGTGTGCCCCATCGCCGAAGTGGACACCAACACGACCGTGGCGGTCAGGAAAAGCACGGCTCGAAGATAACGGCCTGAAAGACGCCTCTTGGTAGGGCGCCGCGCATGAGGCAAAGAAGACCCTCGGTAGTAGTACATCGGGGCTATCGCTGTGAATGCGGCCTGTTTCAGAAGGAAAAGCGCCCCAGGA
>CAYVUW010000057.1:7232-13712 GCA_964455175.1 uncultured Acidobacteriota bacterium
CACTCTGCGTATTTGGATCACTCCATTGGGCATCAAGTGCGCTGCCTTGGTACGAATGCTCGACAGTCATCCCAAGGGTCGAATCCTGCAGGGGCACAAAGGGTTCATACCATTGCGCGTCACCGCACTGCTCAAAATCTTTGTGGTCAATGTGAAGAGCCGTTGCTGTGAGTTCGACCTCTCTACCGGCACGAACGCTATAGCCCTCAGCGGTGTCAACGAAGCTGATGGGTGTGGCAACGACGTCAATGACGTTCCCGAACATCCTGGCGTTCCGATTGGTGTACACCTCGGCGAGAGCCTCACGTTGTACCTTGTTCGCCCTCTCATCGACGTAAAGTACCGTGCGACGCGGCGCGTCGGGCTCTATAGCCAAGTTTGCTTCGCCTGCGATCGCCGCCACGATGGAAAGTCCGGTGACATCGATGCCATCAATCTGACCTTTTTCGATCCGCCAGGCCATAATGGCTTCGCGGCCGATCGTTACTGCCTCCGAGTTCCAGACACAGCCGCCGATGAACACCTGCGCGGAACGCGCCTCGACATACGCACCCTCGAGGCTCGATGTTGTCGTCGCGATCGCTGCCGGCGTGATAGCCATTGCCAAGAGTACAACCCAAAGCGCTGTCTTTCTCATCATCAGAATCTCCTGTCCGGGCGGAGCGTATTCAGCTTATAGAATGTCAATTCTAGCATCGTCTTATTAACGATGCAGCGGCCAAGGAAAACAGCCTTCGTGGCTGTAATGCCTGTTGTGCTTTAGCTTCCCTGGAAGCAGGCACGATCCGGGCCGCACTTTTCTTCCGACACCAGCCCGTCGTCTGGCCCTATAACCCGCATCGTCTTGTCACACCAAACATGTCCCACCTCACTGAGTTCGAAGCCATACGTGTATGGATCTGGCTCCATGTCGGGAAGGTGCATCAAGCGGTTTCGAAGGTAGCGGCAACAACTTGTTTTGACACCCGATTTACTCATCGTTAGCTCCTCCTCATCCGGTAGCCCAGTCGATCCCGGCTGCCTCAAGGATGGCGCGCTTCACAGCGGTTCTGGCCAGTCGCACCTTATAGGCATTGTGCTCCATTGGTTCAGCATCGGCGACTGCATGGTCGGCCGCTTCCTCGGCACTCTCGATGGTCACCGTCTGGCCTACGAGGTACTGCTCGGCAACATCCGCACGCCAAGGGATTGGCGCTACCGCACCCATGACGATACTAGCCGAGTTCACCGTGTTGCCATTCATATCAAGCACTACACTCGCCATTGCCAGTGGCCAGTCGTGCGACTGTTTGTGCTTGATCGTGTAACTGGCCGAGTTGGCGGTTGTACCAGGCAACTCAATTGCTGCGACGATCTGGTCGTGATAGAGGACGTTCTCTTGGTGGACATTGTTCGCTGGCCGCACGAAGAAATCCTCTATGGCCATACTCTCAATGGCCAGGGCACCATCCGCACCAGGTCCTGCCACCAGGACGTTGGCGCCATAAGCCTGCAGCGCGACCGCTACGTTTGACGCGTGCACTATAGGGCAGGGAGAGGTGTCAAAAATGGCGTGGTAGCGATTGTCGCCATCGACCGCGAAGCATGCGCTCCCTTCCTTGCGAAGGCAATCATAGTATTCCGAGCGGAAGTACCAACAACGGGGCCGCTGACAGAGGTTGCCGCCGATTGTTCCACGGTTACGGATTTGTGGTGTACCGACAGCGGCGGCTGCTGCTGCAAGCGCTGGATAGTTGCTACGGATATGATCGTCTGCCGCGATGTCAGCGATCGTGACCATGGCCCCGATGCGCAGACCGTCATCATCGCTTGCCTCAATCTGACTTAGGCCACCGACATCGCCTAGAGCAACGATGACATCGGGTTGCAGGACGTAGTTTTTCATCAACCCGATCAAGTCCATCCCCCCAGCCATTGGCAGCGAGTTGTTGGGATGCTCCTCAAGCCGGTCTATCGCGCCATCGACAGTTGTGGGTGCGACGTATTCGAATGCCTTCATTAATCGCCACTCCCTTCCGCTTCTGCCGCAATCGCTGCGTCAAGCAAGTCAAAACGGGTCGCTGGCAGGGTTGCCTCCGGTCCCTCGTGGAGTGCCGCGAGAACCTTTTCTGGGGTAATCGGTAACGAATGCACGCGGACTCCTATGGCATTAGCGACGGCGTTGGCAATTGCTGCCGCCGTCGGAATGGTCGGCGGCTCGCCTAAGCCGAGCACACCACGTTCCGGAACGTCCATCATCTGGACGTCAAATTCAGGCATGTCTGATGGCCCGGCAACGTGATACATCTCGAAGTCCGGGTTGACCATACGTCCGGTAGGCCGGTCCATGATTCGCTCTTCAAACAGGGCATAACTCAGGCCTCCGATAATGCCGCCATTGACTTGGCTTTCGGCAGTCAGTTCATCAATCACTAGCCCGCAGTCATGAAACGCTGATACCTTGTCGACGGTTACCACGCCTGTTTCCGTGTCGACCGTAACAGCAGCGAACTGGGCGCCGTTGACCCCTGATGATGACAATCCAGGCTCCCATTGACCATCGACAGAAATTGGCTGTGAGCCAAGTATTCTGCAGGCCTCTGACCAGCTCCAAGAGCGACCCGGGTTGCCGACAACACCTATCGCCCCGACACGGGCTTCAAGTTGGTCGGCTGCCACCTCCAATTGAGGTGCTATTTGCTCGAAAAGCGCCTCCAGTGCCAGCCCTGCCGTAACGCGGACAGCGGGACAAACCGAAGGAATCGTAGTTGAACCTCCCGACGATCCCGAGTACGGATAATCCGAATTTCCGATGTTTACGGTTATGTCCTCGACCTCAAGGCCGAGGATTTCAGCAGTGACGATGGCAACGATTGTCCTTGTCCCAGTGCCAATGTCTTGTGTGCCGGTATTCATTTCTACCGAACCATCGGGGTGAATGGTGCACGATGCCCGTGTGCGGCCACCACCACTTCCCCAAGTGGAGATGGCGCAGCCAAGCCCCTTCTTAATTGGGCCTGGTGTGGGGTCTCCAGGCGTGTGCCAGTTTTCCCAGCCGATTCTGGCGGCACCAAGATCGAGTTGTTCCCCCCAGAGAGAATCTTCAGGGAGATTGTTCTGACGAAACTCGACCGGATCCATCTGCAGACGAGTAGCGAGCTCGTCCATCACAGCTTCCGTAATAAAGGAGCCCTGCGGATGGCCTGGCGCCCTCATGGCACGCTGGTTACCAGCGTCTGTGTAGATCGCAGTGGCTTGGTAGTAAGAATTCGCCACACTATAGATGTATGGCATCGGGAAATTGGCACCGCTGGTGATGCCTCCGGTCCCGTAACCAGTAGCCTCGAAGGCGGTCAGCGTTCCGTCTTGCGTCGCCCCAGCCTTTACCCGCGCGACCGCTGAGGGTCGGTTGCCGGTATCAAGGTGCTCCTCATCTCGTTCAAGAAGAATTTTCACCGGACGACCGGAAGAGCGCGCTAGTTCGGCCGCCGTTGCGTCCTCGACTCCGGGACCAAGCTTGGAACCGAAGCCTCCACCCATTACAGGGGTCACGACATGGACCCGAGTGGCGGGGATCTCAAAGTAGTTGCTTAGAGATTGACGGATAGCATGCACCCCTTGGGTTGATGCCCAGACCGTGAGGTCGTCACCATTCCATTCGGCGACGACACCGTGAGTTTCGAGTGAACTGTGAGTCTGTACTTGGGTGCGGAATATCCCTTCGAAGTTGACATCAGCATCTTCAAGCGCTGCCTGTACATCACCTGAACTGCGCAACCGGCCGATGCGAATGTTGCCGTCCTCGTTCACCTGGGGGGCGTCGGGCAGCATCGCATCTTCCTCAGTCACAACATGGGGCAGCACTTCGTACTCAACTTCGATCAGACGCCGGGCGTCACGTGCCTGTTCTTCGGTTTCCGCCGCCACAGCGGCAATCGGATCCCCGTGATAACGCAAGATTGCTCCCGTTTCAGCAAGCACGTGCACGGCGACAACCCCAGGGGCCCTCTCGGCAGCCGTCATGTTGAGTGAGACAATACGGGCGCGTCCGTGGGAACAACGAAGGATTTTCCCGTAGCAGAGGCGCGGCTGGTTGATGTCGTATGAGTAAGTTGCTTCGCCAGTCGCCTTGATGGCACCGTCGAGGCGAGGAATGCGCTGGCCAATCAGGCGCCGTTCACTTGGCCACGACCACTGTCGTGGCTCAGCCGCTTCCTGTACCCAACGTTCGACGGTTTCGGGGCGGGTTGCCTCGACCGCCTTGCGCATACGGGGTGTTTCGATTTCGAGAGCGTCGCGCAGAGTTTGGCTGTTGCGCACGGTGACAGGTTTCGGGCTCTTGGGTTCAGTCGCCATCGTTATGCCCCCCTCATCCGCGCCGCGGCTATTTCAGCTGCCTCGAAGATGCGTGGGTAGGTTCCACATCGGCAGATGTTGCCGTCAAGGGACTTGCGGATCTCGTCACGAGTGGGGTTCTGGTTGTCCTCCAATAATGCGGTAACGGCGACAACCATTCCTGGTGTACAAAATCCACACATCAGAGCGTCAGTCTCCACAAACGCTTCTTGTACAGCATTCATGGAGTCGGGTGTTCCGAGGCCCTCGACGGTGATGACCTCATGTCCCTGCGCCTCAATCGCCAGCATCGTGCAACCGTATGTCAGACGGCCGTCGACCAGCATCGAGCACGCCCCGCAACTGGCGCGGTCGCAGACTCGCTTACTGCCGGTGATATCGACGTAGTCCCCGCTGGTGTCTTTGTCCTGACGCAGCACGTCGAGTAGCGTCTCTCGGGGCTCAACGTTAATTGCCACCTCTTCACCATTGACTTGAAGGCGGACCGGCACTTTCCCAGGTCCGACCATTTCGCCTCGGCCCTGCACGGGCGCAGCGACAGCACCTGCGGTTGCCACTGTGCTGGCCCCCAGCACAGCAGCTGGTGCTATTGCGGAGCCAATCCCTCCGGCTCCGAGACCCTTGAGGAAACCCCTACGAGAAACGCTGCCTTGCGTCTTGGTGTTGGGGCTCTTGGGATCCAGTGATCCTGATTTAGTTTCGCTCATGTAATTCCCCAGGTGCGTCCAATCGAAACGTATGTTTGTAGCTGGATTCCTACCATTAAACGACGCTTGGTGACAACCGAATTGGCTTAGTTTGGGGAGCTTGGGCCGTGAATACATCGACCATGCGCTGGTGGCAGGTGAATAAAAGTACCTGGTGGCCGTCAGCTGCATAGGTGATCAGAAGTTTTGCCGCCGCTTTGGCACGGGCCTCATCAAAATTAACCAGGATGTCATCGGTGATCAGGGGCAGGTCGACGCAACGCTCAGCGTAGTGCGAGGCATTTGCCAGACGCATGGCGAGATGGAGCTGCTCCTTGGTAGCTTGTGATAGCTCGTCGGGCTCCTTTCGGTTCCCGGATGCAGTCGCTTCGACCCGGATTTTCTTCTCATCTTGCTCGCCCCGTGGCACGAGAACCTGTGAATAAGCTTCCTGGGTCATGATGGAAAAATATTTCGATGCCCGCTCGACGATGCTGTCCTGGTCATTCTTTTCGTAGGCTTCCATGGCCAGACCGAACAATTTCGCTGTCACTTTGAGTTCGACCCACATTTCGATGGCGTTTTTCAGGTCCGTACGTTTCTGTTCCCTCTTGAGCAAAAGGGTGTCGAGATCAACGTCGCCTTCGAGTTGGGCCATATTTGCTTCTATTCTTCCAATCGCTTTATTGAGGGCGCTGTCGTCTTCTCCAGTGGTTTCGACTGCAGTTTGAGCGTCGACAAGTAGGCGCTCGCTCTCATTCTTGGTGCCGATGTTCTCCAAAGATGCCCGAAGATCGTTCACATCTTCTTGTTCGTTAGCTTTGGCGTTGAAAATGAGCCAGGCCTTCTCGTATTTCTCTTTTAGTTCCTTGAGCTGATCTTTGACTGATTGAAGCTTGTTCTGTTCAGCCTTGTTCTGGTTGTCTTCCTTTTCCTTTAGGGTCTCGATCTGTCTATAGAGGAAGTACGCGACTATAGCGGCGACCATTCCCGCCATTCCAGGCGGCCACGACTGTTTCCAAAGCGCCAATCCCACCAGAGCCAACCCCACGAACGCCAAGGCGACTGACCCCATTAATTTCACCTTCGTGCGAGTACCTGGATCACGTGGGGAAGCGCCGTCGCTCTGCAGATTGTTTTCCGGATCCTGAAGCTCACGTTCTTTCTCGGCCAGCTCCTCGATCAGCTGGGCATGGATTTTCTCGGCGGTTTTGGCTTCCCCGGTAGAAACATTGAAAGCTTCCAGTGCCGACTCAGCATTGAGGAGGTCTTTGTAGGAGGGCCAAGCATTTTTATGCAGTTCAGCCGTCTTGACTTTGTCTCGCCTCCCCTTCAATTCGTCATCAAGATCAACCAAGTCTGCTTTCAGCGATTCACGTTTCTCCAGCAGCCGGCTGTAGTCTTCGGGCCGTTCTTCAAGATGCTTGATTTTTGCCTGCAACTTCTCGATGTTTTTCCG
>CAYVUW010000058.1:0-12594 GCA_964455175.1 uncultured Acidobacteriota bacterium
CTAGACCTTTGGGCGATGCAAAGAAACGATAAGTGAAACGGCTGTCGCTGACCGGATCTAAACCTTTTTCGACCCCGCCCAGATACACCGCCTTTGCGGACTCAAGATCTTGACCGACGGCTTCCATCTTGGGCTTGCAACGTTGCCACTCTTCTTCGAAATCATCGACGTCGAGATTTTTGGCAAAGATCTGCCATTCCTTGTTAGTAAACTTGGCCTCCCCGGGCCCGCGACGAACCACGGCGCGCACTTCATTGCAGCCAAGGTCCCGTATTACCCAGTGGGCAATGTCACACATAACATTGCCGATACCGATGATCACTACATTGTCGCCCATCGGGAAGTCTTGTTGGGAAAATGGTGGCAAATGATTGTAGTGATAGACAACGTCCTTAGCATGATAAACACGCTCGAGTTCCTCCCCCGGGAGCCCCAACCACTTCGTACCTTGAGCCCCAACCGTCACCAAAATCGCTTGGAAACCGAGGTCGAGCAGATCCTGCAAGCTGATGTCGCCTTCTTCTCCTACCGAAACGTTGCCGTAGTATTCGACGTGAGGATCTTCGAGAATTGAAGCGAACTGTTTGCGAAGCCCCCCCTTCATCTTTAGCTTGTTATGAAAGATGCCGTATTCAGCGAGCCCGCCAGCTTTGACGTCCCGGTTAAACAACACTACGTGAGCACCTGCGGCAACCAACACACGGGAGGCATACAATCCCGCCGGGCCAGCGCCAATTACTGCAACAAGGTATTTCGGACCACTCTCGTTGGCAGACAAGGATCGTTCTCCGGGCTCGGCAATTGAAAGCTTCTTAGCCACTCTGAAGTGACGCGCTGGAGCGTCAGCGTAGGAAATTTCGACAGAATTATACTAGATCGGCTATGACCTGCCGAACCAATAAAACCCTGACGGCCAACTGACTGGCATATAGCCTGCTCGCCATCGATTATGTCGGCCCAACTCCCAACAGATAAACTCCCGAACGTGGCACAAATCGACCTGCAGGCTGAGTATCCGATGCCTTAATCACAACGATGAAACAGTCTCTGCTTTAGACCGCAGGGTCAGTCGCGCATCGTGCTCAATAAGCGTTCAAGCTCAGCAACCAAACCTTCGAGAACATCAGCGAGTTCACCATGGCGTGTTATCGCGTCACCACTGGTCTCTTGGTCGGCACGATCAAGGTTGCCATAGAGGTACTGAAGTTGGCCGAGAAGCATAATCGGAGAGTATCGGTAAGGCTCATCGACGAATTCCTTTTCAATGATCTCTAGTGCATCATCGAGAGCCTGAGCTTGATCGGTCTCAGCCCCTTCCAGTTCGGTACGCGCTTCGCTTAGTTGGTAGGCAGCGAGCCGGGCAGTGCTGAGGGTGTCTCGGACCTCAAGAGCAAAGGCAGCTTGGCGCTCAAGTGTATCCGCGGTCATGCCTTCGGCCAGGACACGCGGGTCGGTCACTACCTCGAACTTCTGGGTAGAGCTCCAGTCCCCAGCCTCTAGACGTGCCTCGTAAATCCCCGGTGGAACCATCGGGCCACCACTTCCACCGCCACCACCACCATCACTTGGCGCGGACCAAGGGCCAGCGTGGCGAAGATCCCACACGAATCGCTGCATGCCAGCAGCTGACGGCAGACGCGGTGTGCCGACCTGCTCAAGGCGCCACTCCCGCATGCTTGGCTCCTCTGGAACCTGAAAGCTAATTCCCGATGCCTCGCTTGAGAAACCCCTTACCAGGTTGCCATCGGGGCCAAATATCTGAAGTGTGACTTCACCGGCGGGACGTTCGGCGAACCAATAATCAAAGTAGGTACCCACCGGCGCGTACTGCGCTGCTGCTGGGTTCCCGCCACCGGCGACAACGCCGCGCACGCCACCACGTACCCGGACTGCGTCAGCAATCTCAAAAAAATGTGCTTGTGAACTAATGACTTCCTCCGACACCTCGTGCAACGGCGTGAGATTGGTCATGATCCAAAAGCTTCGCCCCATTGTCGAAATCGCCATATCATTGCCAACGATTTTGAGGTCTGTAATCGGAGTGTGTGGCAAGTTGAGCTGAAACGATTGCCAATTTGCACCGTCGTCAAAGGAAATCCACATGCCAAACTCGGTGCCAGCATAAAGTAGGCCTTCACGCGCAGGATCCTCGCGAACGACACGCACCGGCTCATCGTCGGGGATGCCATTGGTAATCAGTGTCCAACTCGCCCCATAGTCCTCACTCTTAAAAATGTAGGGTGCGAAGTCGCCAACCTGGTAGCGCAGAATTGACGCGTATACCTTGGCTGGATTGTGTGGTGAGACATCGATCGTCTGAACGCGCCCGTACGGACCTGTTTCAGGGGTCACGTCCGTCCAAGTGGCACCGTTGTCCCGGGTAACGTGAACTGGTCCATCGTTCGCCCCCACCCAAATGACCCCACGCTCATGAGGAGACTCCTGGATTTCGTAAATTACAGAGAAGTGCTCTTCACCGGTAGCATCGACCGTAATCGGGCTGCCAGAGTGCACTTGCGTTTCTGGTGTGAATGCCGTCAGGTCAGGCGAGATTGTTTGCCACGTAACGCCTGCATCTTCAGTAACGTGAACATACTGCGAGGTGTGGTAAACCCGATTCGGATCATGCGGTGAGACGTGGATTGGAGCAACCCGCTGGAAGCGGAATGCTAGTTCCGCAGGGTTGCGGCCATAAAGGTTCCAGAAACCAACGTAGTATTGCTTCTCCTGCCCAGTACGACGGTTAAACACACCAAAGCGCCCCTTGCAGTTGGCGTACACAATGTCGGAATCACCAGGCTTCGGTACCACCGGACCAGTCTCACATCCACCATGTGCCTCCCATAAACCTTCACCACCACTGGGGGTGGACCGGTCCGGGAGACTCGGCACTGAGATTGTCGAGTTGTCCTGCTGGCCAGCATAGAGGCGGTAAGGAAAATCGTCGGAAACATCGACTTGATAAAGCTCGGCAGTCGGCTGATTGTGTTGCGTTGACCAAGTCTGGCCACCATCGCGGGTCACATTGGCCCCGCCATCGTTGCTCTGGATCATGATGCTCGGGTCATCGGGATTGATCCAAAGGTCGTGATTATCACCGTGTGGCGTGCGCCCACCGGAGCCCCAAGTGCGACCACCATCGTTGGACCGGCTATAACCTTCCGCCATCCCCCAAAGAATGTCCGGGTTGGTCGGGTGTGCAACTAAGTTGGTGTAGTAGAAAGGCCGGTTGCGAATCGGCTGGTAGTCGCTGACCTGGTACCAGCTAGCACCGCGATCGTCGGAACGATATACACCACCCGATTCACCCGGGGCTTCTATCAAAACATAGACGCGATCTGGATCCGCGCTGGAAACCGCAAGGTCTGACTTGCCACGCAGCCCATTTGGCAAACCGTCCTGCAAATGAACCCATGTATCACCTCCATCCGAGGACTTGTAGACACCGCCCTCGTAACCACCAGAGATGATGGTCCACGGCTTCCGCTCTGCAAGCCACATCGAGGCATAGATCTCATCGGGATTCCCTGGGACGAATTCGAGGTCAACGGCACCGGTCGTATCAGATACAAACAGCACCTGCTCCCATGAATCACCACCGTCTATCGTTCGATACACGCCACGCTCGGGGTTTGCCGCAAACGGGTTACCGATTGCCGCAACGTAAACAATGTCCGGATTTTGTGGATGGATCAGTACGGCCCCAGAGTTCCCTGTGTCCTCAAGACCAATGTGATCCCATGTGCTTCCCGCATCCGTGGATTTGTAAACACCTTTGCCGATAATCACATTACTGCGCAAACCATCCGAACCGGTGGAAACGTAGATTACATTCGGGTCCGACTCAGCCACCGCAATTGAACCGATCGAAGGGGTAGCGAAATACTCGTCAGAAATCGGTCGCCAAGTCTGCCCCCAATCAACGGTCTTCCAAACGCCGCCGCCTGTTGCACCCATATAGAACGTTGAGGGCTGGGCTCGGTGTCCCGCTACTGTTGTGACCCGGCCGCCACGAGACGGGCCGACCATGCGATACTGCAAAGCCTCGAAAAATTCTGACGGAACCGATTGGCGAGCCTGGCCCGCAGCAATTTGAGGTTGTCCAGCTTGTGCAATCACAGCGATCACTAACGCCGCAAAGATACCGGTCTTCATACGCATGGCTACTGCCTCCTGGAAAGCATCTAAGGTCATAGGACTGGAGAAAATCTACCGGCGTTCGGAAGAATAAACAACAATTTCGTACAACACGATGACCACACCATCTCCAAAATAAACGTGGGGGGCATCACTTTGACACGTTGGAAATAGGTTCCTGGAGGTCAGCGTTGACCGATAGGAATCTTCAAGAGTTGCCCCGGATAAATATCGGCCGTACGCAGTCCGTTTGCCTGCTGGATGGCCTCCGGTGTGGTTTCGTAGCGGCGCGAGATGTCCCAGAGAGTATCTCTACGCTTAACTCTGTAGGTCGCTTCGGTGTTCACCAGAGAAACGATTTCTTCAACTGGCCGGGTGGTTAGACGCGAGACATAGGCTAAATACGGTTCCGAGTACAGAGCGATGTGATAGTGGGCCGGGTTTGTTTCACGCGTTGCCTCAAGCATGCCTTGTCCCTCCAGAAACAATAGGGTGTCCTCGAGCCAGGTACGACAAGGTCCTGGATACGGACGTCGTAAATCGAGAGCCATTCCGGTTGGATGAACCGAGCGGCGTGATGCGTTGCTTGGCTGGTTGGCAACTGGTCGCGTCAAACTGGTAACCACCAACCGTTCCCCACAAGCTGCCCGATACTGGCTCCCAAGCCTCTGGATGAAAAGTTTGACCGCGGGGCGTGCTACTGGAAATGAAACCTGCTTGAGCCAATAGTCTGCAGTTTCGTACACCGGAACAAGAAGGCCAGCTTCGACAAACCGCTGTACTTCACTAGCGTTTCCCAGATAGCTGTAATCGTGGTGCACTGCCTGGCGGTTCTGGCGGTCCAACGAGGCACCACTCCCCCGCAAGCTCTGTGCCGTAGCATCGGAGCAAAGAAGAAAGACACAGGCAACAGCGATCACGACGACTATATGCCGTCCCCACCTCTGCGTTCTAGCAAGCGCAATCATTCCCCTGATACTCATCTTCGAGTGCACCATCACCCTTCAAAGATTGAAGGGTTCTGCCGGTATTAGGCCTGCGTACCGGCTATCGAGACAAGAGGGTAACAAGTGGTGCACCTTGTCGGATACCCCTCCATGGATGACACAGAGAACAATCCAATACCTGTCAGGCAATCATCGAGATGGTACGTTGGTCAAGAGTCACTAAACAGCCTGCTGGCAGGGAGTTCTGCCAACCCCGGGAATTTCGCAGCACGTTGTTGTTAGATTGGCTCATTGATACTCAGGAGAACGCAGTGCCATCAGAGACAACAAATAACGATCAGTCACTCATCGACTTCACCTGCGCACTCGTTCGCCTGGAAAGCATCCTGGGTAACGAACGCGCCGTCGCTGAATGCGTCTGTCAAGAAATGGGACGCTTGCGCTTCGACCATGTTGAGATTGACGAGATCGGCAACGCAGTAGGAATTATACGCGGCCTTCATGACGGCCCAAGGGTTCTACTCGACGCACACATGGACACCGTAGATGTGGTTCCTGTAAATGCCTGGGCCCACCAACCGTTCGCTGCGGAGGTAGACAACGGTTGCATCTGGGGTCGAGGTAGTTCCGACATGAAAGGAGCCTTGGCAGCCATGATCCATGCCGGCGGCGGACTTGACCGCGCTAATTTGGCAGGGACCGTCATTGTCTCGGCATCGGTCGGTGAAGAAAGCATCGAAGGAGCAGCTTTGCGCACGGTGATGGATCGACACACCCCCGACTTCGTAGTCATCGGGGAAGCCTCCAACCTTAACCTCGTACGCGCTGGTCGGGGCCGGGCAGAGTTCACCATCGAAACCGTAGGTGAGCCAGCACACGCTTCGGACCCTGGTGCAGGTATCAACGCCGTACACCGCATGGCAGCAGTCATTGGCGAAATGGAGAAAATCCCAATGCCAGAGCACCAGTTCATCGGTCGAGGCACTATGTGTTTGACCGATATCATCTCTATCCCGTATCCGGCACACTCGGTGGTCCCCAGTGGCTGTCGCACAACCTATGAGCGTCGACTGTTGCCCGGCGAAGAGCATGACGCTATTAAGGCTGAACTCGTTGAAGCCTGCGCCCGGGCCAAAGCACCCGACACGATGGTCGAATTAGCAATGACCGACTACAGGACCTACACCGGGACACACTGGGTCGAGCCTAAATGGTTTCCGTCCTGGGAACTCGACGAAGACCATTTGCTGGTTCAAGAAGGCCTTCGCGGCCTGCGCAGCGCTGGTCTTGAACCAGGCTTGGAGAGCTATCAGTTTTGTACCAATGGCGCCTACAGCGCCGGAACAGCTGATGTTCCAACGATAGGTTTCGGGCCGTCGACCGAGCAGCACGCCCACGTGGTTGATGAATTCATCGAGATCGACCAACTCTCTCGTGCCCGCCGCGGGTACGAGAGCATCGTCACCACCTTGCTCCGCGGGACAGCACCATAGAGACTTTCGCCACCAAGTTTAGCCGCTAGATACAGGAGGCACGGGACATGTTCAACCGAAGGAAACTCCTGATGGGAACGGCGGCGGCGTGGGCTCTTCCGGCCTTCAAACTGCCCATGGCCCGAGCCATTGGCCGCCTGGCCCCACCTCGCTTCGCTTCTTTTCCCTTCACCTTGGGTGTTGCCTCGGGTGACCCAACAGCGGATAGCGTCGTACTTTGGACTCGTCTTGCCCCCGACCCTCTGCGCGGTGGAGGAATGCCAACGGCACCAATGGAAGTGGATTGGTCAATCGCCGACGATGAATCAATGGGCAATACGATCCTACGTGGCACTGAAATCGCTACACCCGAATTAGGGCACTCCGTACACGTGGAAGCCCAGGGCCTAGAGCCGGATCGCTGGTATTTCTATCAATTTCGTTCAGGCAGTGAATACAGCCAGGTCGGACGAACCCGAACAACGCCCACACCAACGTCCGTCAACAATCGGCTTCGGTTTGGATTCTGCTCGTGCAACCACTACGAACAAGGCTACTTCACCGCATTTCGACATATGGTCGAGGAAGATCTCGACGTCGTCTTCCATCTCGGCGACTACATTTATGAATACGCGGGAAACGAGGATCGTGTGCGCATGCACACCTACCGTGAGATTGAGACACTAGAGGATTATCGAAATCGCTACGGTTTGTACAAATCTGATCCCGATCTCCAGGCAATCCATGCCGCGGCGCCGTTCGTCGTCACCTGGGATGACCACGAGGTGGACAATAACTATGCGGGTGACATCTCGGAACGAGGTGATCCCGTAGATAGATTCCTGCTCCGTCGAGCTAACGCCTACCAGGCTTACTACGAACACATGCCCCTGAGACGCGCCTCGCTACCTCAAGGCCCCGACATGCGGTTGTATCGCAGTTTGTCCTACGGTCAGCTCGCTGGGTTCTTCGTGCTCGATACTCGCCAATACCGCACCAACCAAGCCTGTAATGACGAGCGTGGCCCAGCTTGCCCGGCGGTATTTGACGAAGCAGCCACCCTCATGGGAGCAGCCCAGGAGAACTGGCTGTTCAACGCACTTCAATCCTCCGGTACCAATTGGAACATAATCCCTCAACAAGTCATGGTGGCCCCAGTGGACCACTTGGCCGGGGATGGTGAAAGCCTCAGTATGGACCAGTGGAGCGGCTACGATGCCGCCCGTAATCGGCTAGTCGACTTCCTGGCAACCGAACAGCCCAGCAACCCGGTGGTTCTCACTGGTGATATCCACTCGAACTGGGTCAATGACATCAAGGCAGATTTCGCAGATCCCGGGTCGGCTAGCATCGCCACTGAGCTAGTGGGGACCTCAATTAGTTCGAGCGGGGACGGTTCTGACACCCGCGAAACCACCGCGGGAATATTGTCGGAAAACCCGTTCGTGAAATTCTTCAATGGCCAAAGGGGCTACGTGACATGCGAGCTGTCTCCTTCTCAGTTGAGGGCTAATTATCGAGTCTTAGACTATGTCAGCCAGCCAGACTCTCCGATCTCGACGCGTGCCTCCTTCTTGATTGAGAGTGGCAACCCGGGCGCTTTGCGGATATAGGCACTTAGAGTGTCGAGAAACTCCTGCGGGCGCCATGCAACGAGGTTTTCAAGACAGGGACAAGAATGAGAGTACGGGCCGCTAACCGGCTAATGGCCGCCGGTTTTATTGCGATCATTGCCACTGCGGGGACGAATGGAGCAAAGGCGACTACATTCAAGGGTCTCTCGTCAAACCTGGTCACTCAGGAACAACCCAGACAACGCCGTATAGCACCTAGCGGCCCCTGCGCTAAACGCAACGCCAGTGACCTCTACTGCCTAGATCTGCATGCAGTACCGGAGGTTGAAGGCGCTAATGGCTCTGTTGATCTGGGTCGTGTGACATCACCATTCGGTATTGCAGTCACACCAGCCGGGCACCATGTCCATCAGCTAACCGCACACATCGAAGGACTGCCGGACCCAACCTCTCTCGGCCCATACTCGGCTTATGTTGCTTGGGCAACAACACCGTTTTTCGAACCCATGATCAAGCTCGGCGAGGTGGATAATGGTGTCAACTCCTTGGGTCGGATCGAATTCAACAAATTCTTAGTCCTGATCACTGCTGAAACTTCGGCTAACGTCGAAAACCGTAACGGACGACTAATCCTTCGTGGTCGGTCACCAAGTCTGATCATGGACCCGCAAGATTTGATGACACAAGCACCCTCGGCAGTCATGGGGCCAATGAACCGAGGCAGCGGTGCAAGGGAGCAGCCAGTCGAACAAGAGAGGACTTCGCAAGGCACGATCAAGACTGACGAAACCCCGTGGGGCTGGCCTATGCCGCCGACGCATCCTCTCGTCCCGATGCTGCCGGGGATGATGGGGCTGGCACCACAGGTAGAAAAACTCTCCTCGGCGGCTCTGACGGACAAGCAGTTGGACAATCTCCCGGAGGCCCAACCAAGTCAGGTTGTGCGTTTGCCCGATGGCGGCACGCTTGACCTTGAGGCTTCTCTGGTGCGCCGCTCGTTGGGCGATGGCTTCGAGACCCTAATGATGGCTTTTAACGGGCAGCTTCCTGGCCCGATGATTCGCGTCGATGAAAAATCGACTGTCTTCATTAACTTCACCAACAAGACGCGTATCCCCACAGCGGTGCACTGGCACGGCGTCCGCCTCGACAATCGCTTCGACGGTGTGCCGGGATTGACACAGGACCCAGTAGAACAGAATGGGACCTTCCGCTACCAGATCTACTTCCCCGATGCCGGGATCTACTGGTACCACCCACACCATCGGGAAGACATCATGCAGGAGCTCGGCCTCTACGGAAACCTTCTGGTCGATCCACGTCCAGCCGGTTACTACAGCCCGGTCAACAAGGAAGAGATCCTTATCCTCGATGATTTCCTCATCAACTCGCAGGGTGAAAACGTCTGGTTCGGCCAAGAATCCGCTAATTACATGCTAATGGGGCGTTTTGGCAATGAGTTTCTGATCAATGGCGAACCGCTTTATGAGCTCGATGTTGCCCGTGGAGAGGTAGTCCGCTTCTATTTCACCAACGCCTCAAACACCCGCACGTTCAACATCTCCTTCCAACAAGAGGAAGGGCCACTGCGAGACTCACGTGCTGAATACACTGCTAACGGCGCGATGCAACGCGTACCGGATACCCCGTTAGCAATGAAGGTTGTAGGTTCCGACGTCGGCAAGTTCGAACGGGAACAATTAGTCCAGAGCATGGTCATCGCCCCGGCAGAGCGTTACGTCGTTGA
The DNA here is from genome assembly GCA_964455175.1 of uncultured Acidobacteriota bacterium. Taxonomy (GTDB): domain Bacteria; phylum Acidobacteriota; class UBA890; order UBA890; family UBA890; genus UBA890. Next base: position 9,878 of record CAYVUW010000058.1, read on the forward strand.
GGTGCGTTTCGACAAGCCTGGCAAGTTCCATGTCAACAACCAGGTGCAAGCAATCAACCATCGTTTCGGTACATTCTTTCCTGAAATCGACACCTTGGGAGTTGTCCGCGTCGCGGAACGTATCACGTCCGCAAATCATGGCCCCGCATTTGATGTCTTACGCCAGAACGCCGACGTTATTGGCGATATCGACGACTACCGTGACCACTTCGATAATCCGATTGATCTGGAACTGGCCCTAACTCTTGGGGTCGCCAACCTGCCGCTGCCAATCGAGCAAGTAATGCTCTACGACTGGATTTATTTCAACCCAGTTGAGTGGAGCGGAACAATGCCTATCATGAACTGGCTAACTACTAGCAACGAGGTGACCTGGCTGCTGCGCGATTCGGTGACCGGGGCTGAAAACATGGACATTGATTGGAATTTTCAGGTGGGCGACGTTGTCAAGATTCGTCTGGTTAACAACCGGGACGCTTGGCACGCCATGCAACACCCACTCCACATCCATGGCCAACGATTTCTGGTGCTCGATCAGGATGGGGTTCGCAACAACAACCTAGTATGGAAAGACACAGTCCTTTTACCTACCGGCACAACCACTGACATCCTGCTAGAAATATCGAACCCAGGCCGATGGATGGTTCACTGCCACATCGCGGAGCATCTCGAATCTGGAATGAAGTTTGTCTTTGAGGTATTACCAAATGCCCCACAGGGAGGAATGAACTAATGATGAGCTCGATTCGTAGGGCCCGCCGTACGCCTTTGTTCTTATCAATCGTCGGGATCGCTCTCGTGATTACCACAGTGGGCAGTGCGGTTGGCAAAGTGGCCGCTCAGGAGGCCAATCAAAATGCCGGTGGCATTGCCGAGGATGCGGCTCAGGAGGCCAGTCGCGAGGCCTTCGTCGCTATCGAAGGGGCTGAGATTGCTATCACTGACGTCAAAGTCATCGATGGCACCGGCGGAGCGCCACTCGAAAACCAGACCGTCGTAATTCGAAACGGACGAATTGCCAATATTGGTCTGTCTGGCCGTGTGCAACTGTCAGCCGACGCTGAGGTCGTTGATGGCAGCGGGCACACCCTGATTCCGGGTCTCATTGGCCTCCACAACCACAGCTACTACACCGCCGCCGGTGGCCGGGCTGCTCAGCTCAGCACGACTGGGCCGATTATGTATCTCGCTTCAGGGGTGACCACAATCCGCACCACCGGCGCCCGTGCGCCATACGAGGAACTCAACCTCAAGGCCGCCATCGACACCGGCCAGCGTATCGGACCACGCATTTTCGTTACAGGGCCCTACTTGACTGGACAACGTGGCTCCATGTCGATGGCACAACTCAATGGCGAGGAGGACGCCCGTCGCATCGTGCGTTACTGGGCCGAGGAAGGCGTCAGTTGGTTCAAGGCCTATACTCAAATTAGTCGTGAGGAACTGGGTGCAGCGATCGATGAGGCTCACAAGAACGGTATTAAAGTTACGGCCCACCTGTGTTCCGTAACGTTTCGCGAGGCGGTTTCACTCGGCATCGACCAACTCGAACACGGCCTGCTCACCAACACTGACTACATGTCGGATAAGGAGCCGGACCAATGTGTTGGCATCGGCTCGGCATATCTTGACATCGACATGGACTCGGAAGAGGTTCAGACAACTTTCCGAGAGATGATCGCTAGCGGCGTCGGTATGACCTCGACGCTAGCCGTGTACGAGAACTTCGTCCATGGTCGGCCACCAGTGGAACCTCGTGCCCTCGAGATGCTCGCTCCCGAGATAGCCATGGCGGTCGAGGCCGAGAACAATCGCTACGTCAACGCTCCGGAGAACGCCAGCATCGGCTTCCCACCTGAGATGTTCCAGAAGGCGCTTGAGTATGAGGCTGCGTTCGTGCGCGCGGGCGGCACACTTGCAGCGGGCGTCGACCCGACAGGATACGGCGCGGCTCTACCGGGATTTGGAGATCAGCGCAACTTCGAGCTACTGCGCGAGGCGGATTTTGCTCCGGAGGAAGTCATACAGATCATGAGCGCCAATGGGGCCAAGATTCTGGATATCTACGATGAGGTCGGCAGCATTGAGATCGGCAAACTAGCCGAGATGGTCCTCCTCAAAGGTGATCTTGCCGCCAATCCAACTGTGATCAAGAACGTCACGATCGTGTTTAAGGACGGCGTTGGGTATAACTCACCGGCACTCCTCGAATCGATCAAGGGACAGGTAGGCATCCACTGACTTCAACACTACGCAGTGGATCTTGATCGTTGCTGCGTGTAACTCACAACACCCATATTCATCGGCTGCGATCAAAAGCCTAGCCTAACTAGGCTGAAATCTATTCTGGCCCAATCCGCACTGCAGCTGGTACTCACAGGAGGGAACAGAGATACTTTCGGCACCATGCGAAACTTTACAGGTTTTGCCAATACGCTGATTGCAGCGCTGCTACTGGCCACCGCCAGCACCCTGGCCGACCTCATCTGGGCCCTGTGGGTCCCAGAGCATCGTGCCATTTACGGTCTCATCCACGGCGCCCTATTGTTCATGACCCTAGGTCTTGTGCTCGCCGTCCTAACAGCGCGTGACCGGGATGTCTCAGACAGCCGCCGGCTTCTGACACTTGCAGCCATCGGTGAGCTATTAGCCGGTCTGGGTGGGGCCGCCGCTTTCTACGCCATGTTTCCTTTGATCGGTTGGGGGGCGATGCTTGT
>CAYVUW010000059.1:0-11280 GCA_964455175.1 uncultured Acidobacteriota bacterium
CATCGCAGTTGAAAATCATTTTAAATGGCTTGAGGCTGCCGAATATCTTGATTGCCATGCGATCCGCGTGAATGCGGCTAGCGAAGGTGACTTTCAAGAGCAGCAGCGACTTGCTGCCGATGGGCTGCGGCGGCTCTGTGAACGCGGCAGCGAGCATGGTCTCGATGTTATCGTTGAAAACCACGGCGGCCTTTCCAGCAACGGTGCCTGGCTCGCTGGTGTTATTGAGTTAGTTGACCATCCGCGCTGCGGCACGCTCCCTGATTTCGGCAATTTTCGTATCGGTGGTGACGAGTGGTACGACTTCTACACTGGGGTTAGTGAGCTTATGCCCTACGCTAGGGCTGTCTCTGCCAAGTCTCACGACTTCGACAATCAAGGCAACGAAACTCAACTCGACTACGAACGCCTTATGCGCATCGTCCTCGATGCTGGCTATCGCGGCTACGTTGGCATCGAGTACGAGGGTAACGAACTGTCGGAACCCGACGGGATCCTCGCCACTAAGGCCTTGCTGGACCGGGTTCGAGATAACCTCACCACCAATTACGTCTAAGCGGAGCTAAGACCACATTGCTAATAACGCCGCCTGTGTGGCACTTCTGGGGGGTGATTACGTTGCCTAGACTTTGCCGCGTGCAGCTTCGCCCCATTCTTGAGCCGGTCTTGGTAGTGATTACTATGCTTTGCGGTGCTTGTGCGTCGGGTGATGGTGATGAATTCATCATGCGGTTGCCAGAAGTGGAGCGTGTTTGGATTGGGCCCGACTACTATGGCAATCGCCTACAAGATTGGCGGTTAGCAAACGCGCGGGTTGAGGTTGTTACCGGCGCCTCAACTCACTCAATGCGAACGTTGCAGCTATTGACCTACGCTCTTTCCGAGGATCCTGGGACATTGGAGTTGAGTGTCCGCACCGGGCCCATTGAACTGGGGGGTTCGCCACACGAAAACACCTGGACGGGATTCCTGATAGGCGCAGGCGGAGACCACGTCGACTATCGCATAAGCGCCATGGTGCACGATTGGCCTGCCCCAGATGGGGGGTTGATCGTAGCCGTTGATGGTACTGGCAAGATCGTGGTGCGTGACAACTCTACAATCGATAGCCCAAAGTCCGTCCGTGCCAACATCAGCACCGATGTAGATGCTTGGCCACTTATTGACCCGGAGACGATTGAGTTTACAGATGGGGCGCTCGAAGATTTTGTGTTGCAGCTGGCAGCTGAACCCGTGGACCTGTCCAGTCCAAACACCAGTTACCGTTTGACGGTCACTGTCGAAGATGCGATCAGTGGAGTTCATCGCGGGGCCGCCACCTATGAGGACATCCCGGCTGAGTATTTCTCTGGAAACGTGGCGCTGGTATCGCATAACAGTCGCCACGTAGAGGAAAACCCCTCTTTGGCAAACCGTGAGCCACGCTCCTTCGAAGCGAGTATCGCCACTGTGGGGCCTGGTTACTGGTTCCAGAATTGGACCGCGAGGGGATCGAAGCTCATACATCATCCTGATCGTGCCTTCGGACCGGTTATGGGAGCGTTGCATACACTCAGTGGAGGCGTCCTGAAAATGACCGCACAGATGGCGCCCCTCGGCGCCGCCGATGTTCGTAGCGGTGAACTTCAAGTCCAACGGGCAGGAAACTGGGAAACGGTGTCGACGGGCGAGGTAATTAATCTTAGTTACACGATGCCCTTTCGGGTCGAAGATTGGGACGGGAGCGTCGATACTCCGTACCGGATTGTCTACGACCTGAAGGTCGGTGGGTTTCCCTCAAAGATGACCGAGACTCACACTTACGAGGGCACGATACGGCAGGAACCACAGCGCGACGATTTCATCCTGGCATCAATGAACTGCCAACATTTTTCGGCGCGCCCAGACCGCGATGCGTCAGCACGTGGCTACTGGAATCACGAGGGCATTTGGTTTCCGCACGCTGAGGTTTCAAAGGCGGTTGCCTATCACAACCCTGACCTGCTGTTTTTTTCTGGGGATCAAATATACGAAGGTGGCCTCGCTGGCATCGTGCGCGAGCCCTTCGATGAGGCAGCGCTTGACTATCTCTACCATTGGTATTGGTTCATTTGGTCATTCCGTGACTTGATGCGCGATATCCCTACGATTTCCACCCCTGACGACCACGATGTTTACCAGGGCAACATCTGGGGAGCCGGGGGGAAGAAGGGTGAGGCTAGTGAAGGGCTCACGGCTCAGGATTCAGGCGGTTACACAATGGATCCGCGTTGGGTGAACGCGGTGCACCGGACACAGACGTCACACCATCCCGATGCCTGGGATCCGACCCCAATCGATCAGGGCATCACAGTCTGGTACACGAGTATGGACTACGGCGGAATCAGCATGGCGGTGGTCTCCGATCGCATGTTCAAGTCGGCACCGTCTGTGGATATTGACCAAGGCCAGGTTGTTAACGGATGGTTCCAGAACCCAGGGTTCGATCCCGCGACGCAGTCGGATGTACCCCAGGCCTCTTTTCTTGGTGCGAGACAACTCACCTTTCTAGACTATTGGGCACAAGACTGGAGCAACGGCATCTGGATGAAAGCTCTATTGTCACAGACATTGTTCTCGAACCTCGCCACCATACCGGACGAGGCTCCAAGCGGAGCGGTCTTGCCAAACTTGGCCGTAGCTGGTCCAGAAGAGTACATCGAAGGTGACAAGAAGGCTGCGGATGCTGATTCTGGCGGTTGGCCGCAGTCAGGACGAAACCGAGCGTTGCGGGCGATACGTAAAGCATTCGCCCCTCATGTGGCTGGCGACCAGCATCTAGGTAGTACGATCCAATACGGAATCGACGAATTTGGTGACGGCCCCTTTGCCTTCGTTGTTCCGTCGGTGGCCAACCTCTGGCCTCGCCGCTGGTACCCGCCGGAGGCCGGAGCTGCTCGCCAACCCGGGGCGCCCCGCTATGCCGGTGAGCACTTCGATGGCTTTGGCAACCGCATGACGGTGCACGCCGTTGCCAACCCGGTGCAATCAGGGGTCCTGCCCTCAGCGCTTTACGATCGAGTTCCGGGCTACGGGATCATCCGTTTTGACAAGCTCTCAAGAAATATTGTGTTCGAAGCTTGGCCTCGTTGGGTTGACCCTTCAAGTCCCGATGCGAAGCAGTTCTATGGTTGGCCGGTGACCTTCAACCAGTTCGACAACTACGGTGGTGAGGTTGGCTATCTACCGATGCTGAAGATTTCCGGGCTCGAATCGCCTGTCTTGCAACTGATCGATGAGAGCACGGAAGAGATCATTTACACGGTTCGGGTGCCATCGTCGACGTTTCGACCAAAGATTTTCGACACTGAGGCAACCTACACCATTATCATCGGCGAACCCGGCACATCTAGCATGCGCACATTTACTGGCATGAAGATGGCGACCAGGGACGGAGAAAAATTCGAGGTGGTTTTTTGAAGCGCCTTGCCACGGTGGTCGTGGTCATCGTATCCGGTGGAATTTTGTACATTGCCTGGTACGCAACAGGTGAAGGTTGGGTTGGGCGCCTAAGCGGCATCATCACTCGGGCCGAGTCATTTTCGCAGCAGGCAAAGCCGAACATTGTTTTTATTCTCATCGATGATATGGGTTGGCGCGACGTTGGTTTCATGGGAAGCACCTATTATGAAACACCTGCCATCGACCAGCTCGCCGCACAGGGCGTTGTTTTTACGAGCGCCTATGCCAACGCTCCAAACTGCGCACCGACGCGGGCCAGTTTGATGTCCGGGCAGTACACGCCTCGCCACGGTATCTATACGGTCGCGCCATCGGCACGTGGTGACACGAGGGACCGGAAGCTCCTAGTCGAGGAGACGGAGACAACGCTCGATCTAGAAGTGGTTACTATCGCTGAGGCGCTTAAAACTGCTGGATACTCAACCGCCAGCGTTGGCAAATGGCACCTTGGTGGGCCAGGTTACCTACCCACTGATCAGGGTTTCGACGTCAACATTGCCGGCAACGCGCGTGGCTCTCCGCCCGGCTACTTTTGGCCGTACGAACGCGAGAACAACTTGGGTGCCCTATTGCGCATTCCGGGATTAGACGGGGGTGGAGAGGAAGGAGAGTACCTTACTGACAGGCTCACCGATGAAGCGCTGGCCTGGATGGAGAAACATGTTGGGAGCCCTTTTTTCCTCTATATGACGCACTATGCAGTGCACACGCCGATCCAGGCCAAACCTCAACTGGCCCAGAAGTACCATGGCAAGGCTGTAAGTAACGGCCAGCAGAATTCAGACTATGCTGCGATGATCGAGAGCGTCGACAACAGTGTTGGTCGCATCGTGGCCAAGCTCGACGAAATTGGTGTTGCCGACAACACTGTTGTGTTCTTTTTTTCCGACAACGGTGGTGTTGGGACAATCACTTCGATGGCGCCGCTACGCGGTATGAAAGGAATGCTTTACGATGGCGGCATCCGCGAGCCGATGATTGTGCGTTGGCCTGGACACACAGAGCCTGGCAGTAGCGTCGACACACCGGTCATCAGTGTCGACTTTTACCCGACAATCCTTGAGATGGCTGGCGTCGACCATTCCGAACAGATTGTTGATGGGCTTAGCATTGTACCGTTACTAAGCGCTGGCATTCCTGCTCGAGGAGAGGCCAATCCTTCCGGCCGTGTCGCAGAACTCACTGTCCTTGCTGAGCGGCCTCTCTTCTGGCATTTCCCGGCCTATTTGGAAGGCAACCGCAATATTGACGGGCCGTGGCGCACCACTCCAGCGGGTGCTGTGCGACAGGGTGATTACAAGCTTGTTGAGTTCTTTGAGGATGGCAGCCTTGAGCTCTACGACCTTGGTGCCGACATCGGAGAGGTCAATAATCTTGCCGAGCAGATGCCGGGGAAAATGCGAGAATTGCACAATCTGATGATCGACTGGCGTGACGCTATTGGTGCCTACGTCCCAAAGGTACTGAACCCTGAGTACAGTCCCACGGGAGGTGGTGCCCAAACAGCGCAGCTCGAGCCGGAAGCCGAGCCGATGTGTCGATGACATCGCCGAAGTGGCTTGGCCCTGCAGTTATTGTTGTGGGTGTTTTGGGGGCCCTCTGGGCTTGGTGGCTGGAGCGTCCGCCGGAGCCGTTGCCGGTTGATGCGCCCGGCGAGGAGTTCTCAGCTGAGCGGGCGCGCATGCTGCTTGAAAAAATCGCGGTAAGACCCCATATGCCAGGTTCTGCTGAACACGATCGGGTTCGGGAGTTCCTGGTTCGAGAACTGGAGGATTTGGGTTTCGATGTCGAGATTCAAGAGGCAACGGTTGTTCTTCCGAGAGGCCGAGTGATTCGGTCGGCGACCGTCCGCAACATCCTCGCCCGTAAACACGGAACCTCTTCGAGCGGCGGGGTGGCGATCGCGTCGCACTACGACACACGACAACTCGCTCCTGGTGCCGGTGACGATGGCTCCGGTGTGGCAGCCACCCTGGAGGCCGTGAGAGCCTTGTCTAGCGGCGAACCATTGCGCAACGATCTTTATGTCGTTATTACCGACGCTGAAGAACTTGGCTTGATAGGCGCGCGAGCTTTCGTCAATGAGCATCCGTGGTGGCCGGAGATCTCGATACTATTGAGCCTGGAGGCACGCGGCTCCGCTGGCCAATCGGCGATGATTGAAACGAACGCCGAAAACGGCTGTGTGATGCGCGAGTTTGCGCGCGCTGACCCGCATCCCTCTGGTAGCTCCCTTTACTACGAAATTTACCAACGCTTACCCAACGACACTGACTTCAGCATTTACAAGCGCGCTGGCGTAAGTGGTCTGAACTTTGCAATCGCTGAAGGTGCGGATGTCTACCATCGTACGACAGATTCGATCGAAAACCTGTCACTGGCCAGCCTACAACACCATGGTGAGCACGCCTTGGCAATGGGTCGCCATTTCGGAAACCTTGATCTCACAGTCGGGACTACAGCTCCAGACGTTGTTTTTTTTCGCTTCGCAGGACTGGGGCTGATCGTGTATTCGCTTGGCTGGGTGACACTGTTTTCGCTGGTTGCATTGATTTTCGCGGCACTAGTGGCCTATGAGGGATCCCTTAAACGGCGACTGACTGTTGGGGGTGTGGGCATGGGTCTCATGATGGCCATCGCAGCGGCTGTTTTAGCGGCCGGCCTTGCCCAACTTATGCTGATGCTTGTTCGTGGAGCTCACCACGAGCTCGGATCGGTTGTTGGCCGTGCGCTCTACAATGAAGGCTGGTATGTGTTGGCGGTGGTGTGTATCACTGTTGGCTCGGTTGCGACGGCATTCGGCTTGTCGCGCCGTTGGTTTGGTGCTGCGAGCCTCGCATCTGGGGCACTTCTTATTCCACTTGCCTTGGCGATAACGACCGGTTGGTATGCACCGGGTGTCAGCATGCTGTTTCTGTGGCCGGTAGTTTTCGCTATAGGGGCGATCCGTCAGCTGTTGGCTCGAGCTGAGAACAAACCGTTCGATGGTGCCGACTTGGCAATATTCGGAGTTTTGGGAACTCCGGTTGTCCTGATTCTGACTCCACCCGTTTGGGCAATCTACATTGGGTTAAACATCTCGGCAGCGCCTGTGATCGCCGTGGCAGTCGCCACGATGTTGGTTCTATTGATACCTCTATTTGAACTTGCTACTCAGGCAAACCGATGGTGGCTTGTGTCAGGGGCATTTGGTTTTGCTATTGCTTTCGCTGTGGTTGGAATGATCGATGGACGGCCGGGACCTGGTCGTCCCATCCCAAACGACTTGCTATACGTACTCGATCGTGAGTCTGGCGAGGCTGCCTGGGCCACGATGGAGGCCGAACCAGGGGCTTGGTTGTCGGAATTTGTGGACGATGAGGCTACAACCGCGAATCTCAGTTCTTTTTTGGCGGGCAACTCACGTTCATATCGTGTATCTGCGGCCCCGGCAGTTAATGCTCCACGGGCAGAGACAACGATTGTCTCAGACGTAATTGACGGTGGGGTACGATCGCTGCGTTTGGTGGTTTCTTCTGTGCTCGGTCCCGAACAGATGAATATTTCACCGGCCCCAGAAAGCCCGGTTTTGCTGCGTGCGGTTAATGGCGTTGTGGTCCAGCGGGGTGGCGACGATTGGTTGTTGCAGCATTTTGGCCGCCCTCCCAATGGGACCTTGGTTCTTGATCTGACGACCGAGGACCTGTCAGCTCCGCTCGAGTTAGTTCTCGTCGAATTCTTGATGCGACTTCCACCAGTGCCGGGTGTCAACTTAAAACGACCAGTGGGCGTCGTCGCTCATGGTGGGCGCCTAACGGATGCGTCACTTTTCCGTCAGGTTGTAAGCTTCGAATAGAACAACTGGTTTCCAGTAACGTATGTATCAGCCTGCTAACTCGAGTTCACCTGCCGGCCCCACGACTACAATGTCACCGGCGATGCGCGCTGGAATAACAAACATTGCTGTGCTTACCGGGCCCGACTTGGGTTGGCCGTCCGGGAAGAACTTGCCATTGTGGCAGGCGCATTGGTAGTTGTCTTCGGCTGCGTGCCAGGTCAGGTCGCAGAATTCATGTGTGCAGACCATTAACCTGGCCGTAACGGTATCTCCACTTCGGCTTAGTTCTACCCGTCGGTCCGCATGGAAGATTATTTTGCGGCCCTGAGGGAGGTCGCCGACCGGGATCTCTGTGACGGTGTTGGGGTCTATGAGTGGCGCGCATGCTGTCGCGCTCATACCCAGTGACCCAACCGCCAATGCTCCGAACGAACAACCAAGGCGTTTAAGGACTTTCCGACGTCCTGCGGATCGCGGACCAGCGGGAACCACTGTAGTTTGGCGGTGTTCATCGCGTGCGGCGACTAGATCGCACGCGGATTCCGTTTTTCGTTCCACCATTACTCCTTAGATTCGATTTACATCATACGCATCGCACGACGCCGAGGTTGCCTCACACTAGAATTAGTGACAATGACAAAGGTCGCAGTGGAGAGGTAAAGGTCTTTACAAGTGAAAGCACCATGAACTTCAAGAACGTAGTGTATTGGGCCATACTGATCTTCCTTGCCGCCATTTTTCTGGTAGGTGGCGTGGAAAAGCTCATGGCGATGGAGTATTGGCAGGCGCGGTTCGTTAGCCAATGGGGCCTGCCAGCCTGGATGGCTCCGATGATCGGTGCTACCGAGATGCTTGGGGGCTTGATGCTGTTGGTCCCCCGTTTGACCACGCTGGGGGCCGCAATCATCGTCATAGTAATGTTTGGTGCCACGGTCACTCAAATTGTGGCGAGCGAATGGCTACGTATTATCGTGCCGTTGGTCGTCGGTACGATGGCGGGAGTCCTCTTTAAGTGGAGCCTGCTGCGGGTGCAAGTATCCGGGGTAGTTGATAGGGCAAAGAATTCACATTGACCTAGCGGAACCTGGTTGTCTGGTGTTGTCCTAGGACCGCAGCGGCACTACAGTTCGTGCCCATGGCCCAGGTATCGAACAAGGAAACCGTTTACAATTTTATTGGCGGGGAGTGGACTGTCTCATCGGCGACCGATTCACTCAGCATTGAAAATCCCGCTACCCGGGAAACCCTCGGTCGCGTCCCGTTGTCGTCCGCTGCTGACGTAGCCGCCGCGGTTGCCGCCGCCAGCCGAGCGTTCCCGGCTTGGCGCGAGACTCCAGCTACCGAGAGGGCACGGATTCTCTTTCGACTCAAAGAGTTGCTTGAGAAAAACGCCCAGGAGATCTCCCGTAGCTTGACGCTCGAACATGGGAAGAATCTCATAGAGACACGTGGTGAACTGCAGCGCGGCATTGAAAATGTTGAGCACGCGTGTGGCATTCCTACTTTGATGATGGGGGAAAGCCTTGAAGACATAGCGGCAGGGATTGACTGTGTTACTTACCGGCAACCACTTGGCGTGTTTGCAGCGATCACTCCCTATAACTTTCCGGTAATGATTCCGATGTGGTTTTGGCCATATGCGGTGGCTGCCGGCAACACGTTCATCCTTAAGCCGAGCGAGCAAGACCCACTAACCCATCAGATGATCGTCGATCTTTCCACCGAAGCTGGCCTACCGCCCGGGGTTCTCAACGTTGTGCACGGGGCTCAAGAGACTGTTACCGCGATGCTTGATCACCCAGGGATTGTTGGTATCTCGTTCGGTGGTTCCAGCGAGGTAGCCCGTCTCACCTACGCCAAGGCTGCAGCGGCTGGCAAACGCGTGCAGGCGCTTGGTGGGGCCAAAAACCACATGGTGGTGATGCCTGACGCTGATTTCAACATTACGAATGAGGCGCTGATCGGCAGCTTGTTTGGTTCGGCAGGTCAACGGTGCTTGGCTGGTAGCGCTGTAGTTGGTGTTGGCGAGGCGTATGACAAAATGCGCGAGCGATTTCTTGACAGTGCCAACTCTCTAACGATTGGCTACGGCCTCGACGAAGGGACCGAGATGGGGCCAGTGATCTCAAAACCTCACAAGGAACGCGTCCTTGGTTACATCGATGCCGGCGAATCCGAGGGTGCCAAGCTTATTCTCGATGGTCGTGATGCCACCGTTGATAGCTACCCTGAGGGTCATTGGGTCGGCCCCACGGTGTTTGAAGACGTGAACCCCTCGATGAAACTTGGGGCTGAGGAGATCTTTGGCCCGGTCGCTGGACTCTCCCGAGTGAAGAACGTAGACGAAGCCGTCGACCTGATCCAACAGGTCGAATACGGTAACGCCACGTCGATTTTCACAAGCAGCGGTAAGGCGGCCCGCGAGTTTCGTTACAAGGCAGGGATCTCGATGATTGGAGTCAACGTTGGGGTAGCGGCGCCAATGGCGTTTTTCCCCTTTGGGGGGGCGCGTGGGTCATTCTACGGTGACCTAAAGGCACAAGGGTCTGACGCGATTTCGTTCTACACCGACCGACGTGTAGTGATCGAACGCTGGTAACGGCAGTTTGGCGCCGATCACGAGTTGAATTGGGAGGAAGAGAAACGTGACCAAACTTACACGGAGCGAGTTCATCGGAATGTCGGCAGCGTTCGCGGCCGGTTTGAGTACGGGATGCGGTGGCAGAGGTGGAGGTGGGGCGCCAACCCAGGATGTTGGAGGCAGTATTGCCGATGAACTTAATCTCGCCGGTATCAGTCATGCTACCGGAGGTCCCGAGCCCGACCTGGTGGTGTTAAACGCACGTATCTACACGGTCGAACCCGCTCAGCCGACGGCCGAGGCTTTTGCAGTGAAACATGGTCGTTTCAGCGCAATTGGCTCCACTGACGATGTGCGTAATCTCGTAGGGTCGGGCACGGAAGTGATCGATGCCGAAGGCATGACAGTGACGCCAGGTTTCATCGATGCGCACTCGCACCCCGCTGGTGCAGGGCTCAATGAGTTGACGAATGTCAACGTCAATTTCCGTACTATCGCCGAGATTCAGCAAGCGATGGCAGCTCGTGCTGCCGACACCCCTCCTGGCACTTGGGTCAACGGGTTCATGTACGACGATACGAAACTCGAGGATGGGCGCCCGGTTAACCGCTACGACCTGGATGCAGCGGTACCGAACGGTCCAGCGAGCATCCGACACCGCGGGGGGCACACCGGGGTATACAACTCATGGGCACTCGAGGCTGCCGGTATCGACAGTGAAACACCAGACCCCCAGGGCGGCCACATCGTCAAAGATGAAAATGGTTTGCCTACTGGACTAATGCAGGAGCGCACCGGAGGTTTGTTCAGCGGAGTGGGCGAGAGCAGGCCACCGGCTACGGACGAAATGCGTCGTGACGGCGTCGCGATTATTACCCAAAAGATGTCCGCTGCGGGGTTGACCTCGTTTCATGATGCCGGTGTTGGTTCAGTTACGGCGTACGACGACGCTTATCGTGAAGGCATGCTCCACTGCCGGGTCTATATGCTTCTGCGCGGGGCTTACTCAAGGATGCGCAACGCAGGCGTGCGCACTGGCTTTGGCGACGAGTGGCTTCGTGTTGGGGCGGTAAAGATGGGTGCCGATGGCTCGGCTTCTGAGCGCACCATGAGAATGAGCACACCGTTCATTGGCCGCCCTGACGATTACGGTATCCTCACGATGGACCAGGATGAAATCCATGAGCGTGTCGAGGAAGCACACCGGGCTGGCTTTCAGATTGGTATCCATGCCAATGGCGACGTGACCATCGACATGGTGCTTAACGCCTACGAACGTATGCAGCGCGAATTTCCCCGGGCTGATTCACGTCACCGTATCGAGCACTGCTCCTTGGTTAATGACAACCTACTTGCTCGTATAAAGGCCGTTGGTGCTATCCCGACGCCGTTCTACACGTAC
>CAYVUW010000060.1:0-11250 GCA_964455175.1 uncultured Acidobacteriota bacterium
GCACTGCGGCGCCGTTGTAATCACCAATCTTGACGAGTACTCCCCCCCCGAGTTCCAGCACATGAAGAACGTTATTGATATCACCCAGTGTGACGAGATTCCGCAGGACCCTGATGTCCTAGCTGAAATCAGTGCCAATGCCATCAAGCTTGATGAGGAAGCCTATGGGTGGAGTGCCCTGGTTCGGAGCATGCGGAGTGAGGGGGGTACGTCAGAAAAATTACCTGCGGATGGCAATGATAAGGATACAGTGAAGGCTGCCGAACTTGCTTCCGAGACACCGAGAGAGGTACCTGACGGAGCCGGTTTGGGCTAGTTGGCCAGGCCGGTCCTTGAATGAATGAAATTTGACCGTGAAAGCGTTACGGCGCATGCGGCGAATCTAAGGAGAGTTGATCCATGCCACCCGAGTTGAGTATCGCCGGCGAGGTGATTTCAGACGATAGCGATTGCTACGTCATCGCTGAAGTCGGACACAATCATCAGGGTAGCCTGGAAGGCTGCAAGGAGCTTTTTCGGCAAGCTAAGGATTGCGGCGCCAGCGCCGTGAAGCTCCAGAAACGAAATAATCGAGAACTCTACACCAGCGAGTTGTATAACAGGCCTTACGACAATAGAAACAGCTACGGGGCCAGTTATGGTGAGCATCGTGAGGCACTGGAGTTCGGCCTTGAGGAATACACTGAACTGAAGACGTATTGCGAAGAGATCGACATCACTTTTTTCGCGACCGCCTTTGACTTCTCCAGTGCGGATTTCCTTGAAGACCTCGGGGCGCCAGCCTACAAGATTGCTTCCGGGGATCTGAAAAACACTCCTCTTTTGGAACATGTGGCACAGTTCGGCAAGCCGATGATAGTCAGTACTGGCGCGTCGGTTCTTGAGGACGTTAAGCGTGCCTACGACACCATCATGCCGATCAACCCACAACTTTGTCTTATGCAGTGTACTGCTGGTTATCCTGCAGAATTCGAAGAACTCGACCTTGGAGTTGTCACCACTTACAAGGATCTCTTTCCTGACGTTGTTATCGGTTATTCTGGCCACGACAACAGCATTTCGATGCCGCTCGTTGCCTATTGCCTCGGTGCTCGGATGGTTGAAAAACACTTCACCTTGAATCGGGCCATGAAGGGCACAGATCACGCCTTTTCCCTGGAACCGACTGGACTCCGGAAGATGGTCCGTGACCTAAAGAGGGCACGGCTCGCGATCGGTGCAGGCGAAAAGCAGTGTTACCCGAGCGAAGCTGGTGCTGGTATCAAGATGGGCAAGAAAATTACCGCTGCGCGTGACCTTGAAGCCGGACATGTATTGACTAGGGACGACTTAGTCCTTAAGTCGCCGGGCGACGGTTTGTGCCCGTACGAGTTGCCACATGTGATCGGCAAGGCGCTCACGTCAGCGATTTCGTGCGAGACTCCGATTAGCTGGGAATTGTTGGAGCATTCTGATGACGGAGAGGATCCGTCCATCGGGCCGCCTGAGTAGGGGCAGAGAGCCGAGGATGTTCGACCTCACTGGCCGTACGGCTGTCGTCACCGGGGCCCTAGGCCACCTTGGCCCTGTATGGATTAAAGCTTTACTGTCAGCTGGCGCAAGAGTCGCAGGTCTTGATTTGCAAGATGCTCCGAACTCAACGGCCTTCGAACTATTGGTCGCCGAATTTGGCGAAGATTACTTGTGCTTATACCGCGCGGATGTTCTTAACAGGCCATCTTTGGAAAAAGCTCGCTCAAGTTGCTCTGACGATCTCGGTGTGCCGACCATCCTGGTTAACAACGCTGGTATTGACCAACCTCCAGGGGCAGCGACAGAAAGCCATCAACTACACGAAATTCCAGCCGACATGTTTAGTGAGGTCCTTAACGTTAACGTTGCTGGTGCGTTTCTTGTGTCCCAAGTGTTTGGTGAGGAGATGGTGCGGTGTGGCAATGGCTCGATTATCAACATCGGGTCGCTGTACGCTAGCGTTTCACCCGATGCTCGTCTCTACGACCACATTGATGTCGATCCGCCGTTCTTGAAACCTCCCGCGTACGGTGCCTCCAAGGCTGGCCTTGTCAACCTGACCAAGTACCTTGCGACTCACTGGGGCCCCTACGGCGTGCGAGTTAATGCGCTCTCGCCCGGTGGTGTGCTCGGTGACCAAGATGAGCAATTCAAAGACAAGTTTGTTGCTCGTGTGCCCCTAGGCCGGATGGCCGAGGAGCCCGACTTGATCGGCCCTCTGCTTTTTCTAGCATCCGATGCATCCTCATATGTCACTGGAACAGAGCTTCGTATCGATGGGGGCTTCACAGCCTGGTAGCGGCTGTCATACAGTGCTTGCGGTAGAATTCTCGTGTTAACTACACAGGTCTTTGACCTGCAATGTCGGCGCCCCGACTGACAAGGGGCCATTCCCGGAATGCAGCACGGAGTAGTCCTATGGACTGGATGCCTGAACTTATCCCTAACTGGATTGATGGTGAGCAGTTTCCCGCCGCGTCTGGAAAAGAGTTCGACAACCTAAACCCGGCGACCGGGGAGCGGATTTGTGGTGTTGCTTTCTCGGAAAAGCCGGATGTTAGCCGAGCTGTGGAGGCGGCCAAAGAGGCACAGCCTGAGTGGGCGGCCCTGACTCCTGTAGCTCGCGGCGACTTACTACGAGAAGTAGCTCTTAAGATCCGTGAACGCAGCGAGCACTTCGCCCGTATCGTCTCGCTCGAGACTGGCAAGTCGTTTTGTGATGCTCTTGGCGAAACCGGCGCGGCTGTAGAAATGGGCATGTTTGTGGCCGGAGAGGGCCGGAGATCTTATGGCCGAACAACGACTAGCGCTGTGCCCAACAGGGCGGCCATGGTTGTTCGGCAGCCGCTGGGTGTAGCAGGGCTGATCATCGCTGCCAATACTCCGATTGCCAACGTTGCCTGGAAGGTATTTCCGGCGCTACTGTGCGGTAACGCGGTGGTTTTAAAGGGTTCAGAAGACACACCGGTCACGGCCTGGGCGGTGGGGGAGGTGTTTCACGAGGCGGGTATTCCCCCCGGTGTACTGAACATTGTCCAGGGACTAGGCCCAGAAGCTGGGCAGCCGCTAGTTGAAAACCACGACGTCGATATCGTTAGCTTCACGGGTTCGGCAGGCGTAGGCCGCCTCATCCAGCGGATCGCTGGCGAGCGGCTGGCGAAAGTATGCATGGAACTCGGCGGTAAGAACCCCTTAGTTGTATGTGACGACGCTGACCTTGATGTAGCGGCGGAGACCGCAATTCTTTCGGCCTTTAGCAACGCGGGGCAACGTTGTGCCTCCGGCAGTCGGATCATCGTGTTTGACGAAATCTACGATAAATTCCGTGACATGCTCATCGACAGGACGGGCAAGCTGAAAATGGGTCCTAGCGATACTGACGACTTTGGCCCTGTCATCAACGCTAAGCAGCGCGCTAATATGGTGGCTGCGGTTGTGAGGGCGAGAGAATCAGGCGCCACGATTCTGACTGGAGGCAAGCGGTTGACTGACGACGAGCACAAGGGTGGCTTCTACATGGCGCCTACCATCATTGAAGATGCGCGCCCATCGGACGCCATTTCTCGTGACGAGCTCTTTGGGCCAATTACTTGTTTGTATCGAGTGAAGGGCTTCACCGAAGCGGTCGAGCTTGTGAATGATTCGCCTTTTGGGCTAACGGCGGCGATCCACACGAAGAACATGCACCGAGCCATGACCTTTATGAATGAAGTTAAGACGGGCGTGATCTCGATTAATGGCGCCACCTACGGAAGCGAGCCGCACATGCCATTTGGAGGCCTTGGCCAGTCGGGCACTGGTTGGCGAGAGGCAGGCACTGAGGCCCTCGACGTTTACTCAGATTGGAAGACTGTATACATCGTTCACGATCCAACGGACGTTTAAGTCTAAGACCAGTATGTCAAACTCCATTGTTGTCGCGCTCATCCCGGCTCGAAGTGGCTCGAAACGGGTACCCAAGAAGAATATCCGTGTGCTCGGAGCCCACCCGCTAATTGCTTACTCGATCTGTGCGGCAAAGGACGCCGGGATCTTTGACGATGTAATTGTGTCAACTGACTCTGAAGAGATTGCCGAGCTCGCCCGCCATTACGGAGCTTCGGTCCCGTTTTTACGCGCACCTGAAATCGCCGGTGACCTGTCACCGGACATTGAGTGGGTTGAAGATACGCTGACTCGCATGAAAGATCTGGGGTCGACCTTTGACTGTTTCAGTATCTTGCGAATTACTAGTCCGTTTCGCACAGCAGCGACGATTCGCCGTGCTTGGGACCAGTTTCGGGATGCCGAGGGAGTCGATTCCCTCCGCGCCGTTGAGCGCTGCAAGCAGCATCCTGGGAAAATGTGGATCGTTACTGGTCAGCGCATGGTACCGCTGCTCGCTCTAGGACCGGCGCAACAACCGTGGCACAGCAGCCAGTATCAGACACTGCCCGAGGTGTATGTCCAGAATGCAAGCCTAGAAATTGCTCGCTCTCAGTTGATATTTGACAGTCGTACAATCGCGGGTGAGGTGGTGATGCCGTTTTTTACCGAAGGGCACGAGGGCTTCGATATCAATGAGGAAGAAGATTGGCAATTGGCGGAGGGGATGCTTAGCAGTGGTGAAGTCGAGTTGCCATTGGTAACAGTCGAGCCTTTTTCAGGGAAAACTTAAACGGCTCGAACTCAGAGCTTTAGCGCGAGGTATTCATGACCGCACAGCAACCGGCGACGGACACGAAACAAGTGCCAGCATCCCATAGCGACCTGTCTGGGCAACTTTCATATGTCTCTCTTGAGGTGTTTAACCAACTCTCCGGGCTGGATATAAACGCCGAGCGGCGGGCGGCGATTTTTTCTGCACTCTGCCGGATTAACGTTCTTTACATGGTTGCTAAGGCTGGTTCCGGTCATCTTGGCACTTGCTTCAGCTCGCTCGACATCATGTCCTGGGTTTACCTTGAAGAATTGCGCAACGTTGAAAATGGCGACGGGAACTGTGACATTTTCTTTTCGTCAAAAGGGCACGATGCGCCCTCGCAATATGCTGTTCTTATTGCCCGCAGCCTTTTGGATTTCGAGCTTATCCACCAGCTCCGCCGCCTGCACGGTTTGCCCGGCCACCCGCACGTTGAAACACCTTATCTGCACTGCAACACTGGTTCGCTTGGCATGGGCATCTCGAAAGCCAAAGGGATGGCGGAGGCCAACCGGCTCAATGGTATCGACCGAAAGGTTTTTGTCATGACCGGGGACGGCGAGCTTCAGGAAGGCCAGATTTGGGAGTCGCTGTCATCGGCAGCGCGACGCGGTTTGAGTGAGATCACTGCCATCGTGGATCACAACAAGATCCAGTCTGATACTTGGGTCAGCGACGTTAGCCCCCTTGGTGATCTAGAAGCGAAATTTGCTGGTTTTGGGTGGCATGTGGCGCGCTGCGATGGGCACGACTTCGGGGCCTTGAACGCAGCCCTTCGTGATTTCGATGCTGTTACTGATAAGCCTAAGGTGCTGATTGCCGACACTGTCAAGGGCAAGGGAGTTTCATTCATGGAATCGTCAGCCATTGGGCCAGACGGTTTCTACCATTATCACAGTGGCGCGCCGACCGACGATGAGTACGATCGCGGGCTTGAGGAACTCCTCGAATCCGCCCGCGGCCTGCTCGCGGATACTGGGGTTCACGATTTGCCGCTTCAACATTCAGATCGCTTGGTCAGGAGACAGCACGGCAAACAAGAGCGCTTGGTGGTCGCATACTCGAAGGCCCTCGTCGAGCAGGCAGAGAGCGACCCGAAGATTGTCGTTCTTGACGCCGATCTCATTCTCGATTGCGGCTTGATTCCCTATCAGGAGCGGTTTCCTGATAGATACATCCAGTGTGGAATTGCTGAGCAGGACATGGTTTCACAAGCTGGGGGGTTGGCCTTGATGGGAATGACTCCCATCGCTCATTCTTTCGCATGTTTTCTGTCGACGCGTCCGAACGAGCAGATCTATAACAACGCTACGGAGAACAAAAAGGTCATCTATGTCGGCTCGTTGGCGGGTTTGTTACCAGGTGGGCCGGGCCACTCACATCAATCCGTGCGCGACATCTCGGCGCTTGGTGCGGTTCCCAAGCTGATTCTCATTGAGCCTTGCATGGAAATAGAAGTTACGAAGGCTTTGGAGTTCTGCCTCAACGGGACCGACCAGAGTAGCTACCTCCGGCTATGTTCGATGGGATGGCAAATGCCATTCACCCTTCCTGATAACTACGAGATGATTGAAGGGCGTGGGGTTGTTGTGCGTGAGGGCACTGACGCCGTTGCTATCGGTTATGGTCCTTGGTTGCTATCAAACGCTTGGCATGCGGCTGAGCATTTGGCAGACAATAACGGCGTGAGTTTGCGGGTGATCAATTTGCCGTGGCTCAATCGTATCGACGGTGAATGGCTACACGAAGCCATCAATGGGTGTGACTGGGTTTTCGCCCTCGATAACCACTATGTCCACGGTGGTCAGGGGCAGATGGTTCTTAGCAAGCTCGCTGAAATCAATTGCGATAGCATCCGCGCTGGACAAATTGGTCTTACGGAAATTCCGGAATGCGGAGGGACTGCTGAAGTACAAAAGTTCCACCGTCTCGATTCCGAGAGCTTGGCTGACAGGATAGCGGTGGCGATGCAGGGGCCGTCGTCTTGACCGTCGTCTTGTTCTGGGACATTGACGGCACCTTGCTGTCAACCGCGAGAGCGGGGGTCTTTGCTTGGGAGGGGGCAATCAGAGAAGTGCTCGATTCTGATCGTTCGCTCGATTCTTTTCCCACCGCGGGCATGACTGACGCCGAGATTGCCACTAAGCTAGCGGAAGAATGCGGTGCTGGCCTTGACCGTATAGTTCCCGTTTTGCGGCGATACGAAGAGCTCTTACCTTCTTGTTTGCCGATGCGGACTGGGAATGTCCTGCCGAATGTTACAAAGATTCTTGACGAGATAAAGAATCTCCCCGATGTGGCTTCAATGCCACTTACTGGCAATACGGCAATTGGTGCCCAAGCTAAGCTGGCGCATTATGGACTCTCGGGCTATTTCGATGGTGGTGCATTCTCCGGGCATGGTGACGACCGCGCCACAATCGCACGTCGCGCTCTCGACTTGGCACGCTCACGTCACGGTGACATACGGGCCGAAGACACATATGTGATTGGTGATACGCCGAAGGACATCGCTTGCGGGAAGGTTATTAATGCTCGCACCGTTGCTGTCGCTACAGGGGTTTATACCTTAGATGAACTCGTTGAGTACGATCCCTGGTGGGCCATTGAGCAGTTGCCAGAGCCTGATGAATTCTTTTCCAAGGTTATGCCAACATCGGTGACTGACAACCGTTGATGGAGGCTGTAATGCTCGAGCATAGCGTTCGGTGAACCACCGACTTAAGCAGTCGTTCAAACGCTTGCACGCTGTCAAGCGCCTTACAGGGTGGTCACGTGCCCGAAAGACGCGAGCACTGGGTCTGTGGTGGCAGGAACTGTTGAATTTTGATGAGGCGACTCAGTTTTCTATTGAGGGAAACCCACGTGTTTTGTTGGCCACGAGTCTGGGCGCGTATCAACCAGCTAGCCGCCTAGATAGTCTGCTAGCTATGGCACTGAAGCTTCGGGGAGCAGAGCCGCACGTATTCCTTTGTGACAGCTTCTTGCCAGCGTGCCAGCTTGTCGACGCCTACTTCTACCCGAATCAAGATAAATTTCTCCGCCACGGTTCTCGCCACGATGTTTGCCGAACTTGTACCGAACCCACCGCCGCGGTCTTCGAAGCACTAGATGTTCCGGTCCATCGGTTCAGCAGCTACGTGGCTGACTCGCGACGTCACGAGATTGGGGAACTGGCTGCTGGTATCCCCGCTAGAGAGATCTCTGGCTATCGGTCTGGCAACATCGCGGTGGGCGAGCATGCGCTTGCTGGCGCCCTGCGGTTTTTCGCCAGTGGCTCACTGGACAGAGAGCCCCGCGGCGAAGAGGTTCTGAGGTCATATTTCCGGGCTGCCTTGTTGACGGCTGAGGCTACAAGGGGGCTCCTTGATGAGATCGAATTTGACAACGTTGTGCTCCACCATGGTCTCTACGTACCGCAAGGAATCATCTGTGAGCAGTTTAGGGCTCGGGGAGCAAGGGTGGCTACATGGCACCCTGCATATAGGCGAGGCTGCTTCACTTTCAGCGAAGACAATACGTATCACAAGACGTTTATCGACGAGCCAACAGCCAAGTGGGAAGAGATTCCTTGGACTCCAGGGCTCGATTCTTCTCTGATGGAGTATTTGGAGAGTCGTCGCTGCGGCAGCCGCGACTGGATCTCGTTCAATAGGCAGCCGATCGAAAGACATGAACAGATTTACAGCTACTTAGGTCTTGTTCCTAATAATCCATGGATCGGTATGCTGACCAATGTTTTGTGGGATGCGCAGCTTCACTATGAGGCAAATGCTTTCCCGAGTTTGCTCGATTGGACCGTTCGGACGATCGAGTATTTTGCCGGCAGACAAGACCTGCAATTGATAATTCGCGCACATCCAGCCGAAGTGAGTGGCCAACTCCCAGCTAGGCAGACCATCTCAGATGAGCTCACTCAGGCTTTTTCGGTATTGCCGGACAACGTCTTTGTCATTCCCGCGGAGAGCCAAATCAGCACCTATGAGGTCATGCTCAACTGTGACACCGTCTTGATCTATGCCACCAAGATGGGAATCGAACTCTCCGCCTTTGGGGTTCCGGTGGTTGTAGCCGGTGAGGCTTGGATTCGAAACAAAGGTTTTAGCTTCGACACGTCGACCCCCGAAGAATACTTTGAACTGTTAAATCAGCTGCCGTTGAACCGACGCCTTGACGGTCCGACGAAAGAGCGAGCGCGAAAGTATGCTTACCATTACTTCTTCCGGAGGATGATTCCATTGGAATTCGTACAGCCGGGAGGAGGCGCATTGTTCGGATTCGACTTGCGGCTTGACAGCATCGATAGCTTGCGGCCTGGGCAGAGCCTCGGCCTAGACGTCATCTGTGATGGCATCCTCAATGGCGCCGACTTCATCTATCCAGCTGAGTCGTGCACTGTGGGCGGCGAAGAAGCCACATCGACTCCGTTGTCCGCTGATCATCTAACGCTACCGTGACTAGGCCCCCGGACGAGGGTGTCGAGCTGTCGATCTGCATCTCTTACTATGATGCGCCCGACTATCTTTCGCGTTGCATAAACTCGATTCATAACAGCGATACGCGTTGCAAATACGAGATTCTGGTCGTAGACGACGCCTCGCCGCGGCCTTGCACAGAAGCTGTAACCGCGGTTTTCCCGGATGCCTGTGTCATAGTGAATTCCGAGAATCTTGGCTATGCAAAAGCCAACAACCTGTTAATTGACACCGCCGTCGGCCACTTTGTGCTGGTTCTCAACTGCGACACTCAGATATTGCCCGGTGCGCTAGACGCCATGGTTGCGTATCTCAACAAGCATCCCGATGCTGGTGCTGTTGGTCCTAAGGTGCTCAACGACGATGGCACCCTACAGCCTCAGTGCCGGCGTGGATTTTTGTCGCCACTATCGAGCTTTGCTTACTCGGTGGGTTTGGATCGACTTTTCCCGCATAATCGTGCGTTAGGTGAATATTTGCTGCGTTACGTTAACCCAGAGGAAACGCACGAAGTACAGTCATTATCCGGCGCCTGCATGATGGTGCGCCGTGAGGTCATCGAGCAACTCGGTGCCTTTGACGAAACTTTGGTTCAGTATTCTGAGGATCTCGATTGGTGCTATCGGATAACGGCGGCAGATTGGCATGTCGTGTACCTGCCAAAGGCCGAGGTTATTCACTCCGGAGGGAAAGGTGGCACTAATATCCGTTTCTTTCGCTCCCTGTACTACTATCACCGAAACCCATGGATCATTTTTTGCCGATATCCACGGAATCGTTTTTTCCCTCTATATGGCTGGCTTATCGCCCTGATGGTGCTGACTAGGTTCTCCATTGCTTCATTGAGATTGCTCTGGGGAGAGCGTCGTGTGGGAACCCGGAAAGGTAGTGCGCACTGAGACAATGGCTAAACTAAAGATCCAGCCTGATCCAGAACTTGGTTCCTCCAACGGGAAACTCGGGGAGACACGCGAGCCTTTCCATTTTCCGATTCAAATCTCGGAGAGGCGCCTTTTGTTGGTGACGCTGGATCTCTTGGCGATCAATGTGGGACTTGCCGTGGGCGTGGGCCTGCGGCCAGATTACGCGTCTGGTTGGCAACTGCCCCTTCTCTACCCACACTGGTTTCTCCTCCTGAGTGGCATCTATCTGGTACTTGCTAACGCTTTTGACTCATACAACCTGAGGCGTGCGGCTCACATGTCGGCCGCGGCCGAGGCTGTGGCCAAGTCGGGATTTCTGGCCATGCTCATCTTTATGCTGATTCCGTATCTGACTCCTAGTCTGCCACCGTCGCGTCGCTACTTAGTGTTGTTCCCTGTAATAGCACTCACGTTCCTACTGGTTGGGCGCGCCTTTTACGTTGCTACTTTAGCGCGGCTATTTTTTCGTCGCCGCACACTTATCATTGGTGCGGGTTGGGCTGGAAGCACTGTTTTGCAAGCGCTTCGCCAGCATGGGGATGATACCTATCACATCGTTGGTTTTATCGATGATGATCCCGTAAAAGCAGAAATGGCTGTCATGGCTGGCCGGACAACTGCCGCGGATACGTCCGTCGAGGTGGCACCGCCTGACGCACCGAGGGTGATCGGGAATCGGAATGACCTTGATGAACTTCTGAGCACCCAGCGGGTGAAAAGCTTGATACTGGCGATCAACCATGACATCGACGCCGAGCTACTCCAATGTTTGATGGGTTGCTTAGAACGTGGTGTCGAGATCATCCCGATGTCTGACCTGTATGAACAACTCACAGGCCATGTCCCAGTTGAGCATGTACAGGCGAACTGGTACGTGGCAATGCCCCTCCAGCATCCCGGCTCGGGAACTCTCGGGCCAACGGTTAAGCGCATCCTTGACTTCGTGTTCTCGAGCCTGGGCTTGGTGCTCCTCGGGATTATCCTGCCGTTCATCGCCCTAGCGATCTATATTGACTCGCCTGGCCCGATTTTTTACACGCAACCCCGTGTAGGAAAAGGTGGCCGTCTGTTCAAGATTTACAAGTTGCGCACAATGATTCCCGATGCTGAAAAGGGAACCGCAGTGTGGGCGCAAAAGAAAGACAAAAGAATCACCCGC
>CAYVUW010000061.1:0-10631 GCA_964455175.1 uncultured Acidobacteriota bacterium
TCTTGATTCGAGCGTGTAGCAATTATCGCCTTCGCGCCAATTGTTGGTGAAATACTCTTCATCGTAGTCGGCCGCACCCACCTTTGTCTGGTTAAAAACACGTCCCTCGAACTCTGTCACAGAAGGGTCAGTTTCCTGTCGGGGCCAGTACACCTGAAGGATACGGCTTGAAGAATCAAGGACGGTATCCAAATAGACAATCTCGATACCGTGCTCAGCGCAGATCTCCTCCTGACGCTTGGGAAGGTTTCCTTCCCAGTCCTGCCCTTTCACGTAATATTGAGGCCGGAGCTGCTCAAGTACGGTTTCGGTATCAAATTGATTGATATGTGTGTAGTCGACCAATTTAATCGAGTCTACAATTGCGGCTCGGTGGGACTCCGGCATAAAAGGATTGCGCTTGGTAGATACGTAACGGTCGGAAGCAACGTTGCAGAGCAAGGGAAGCCCGAGCAGAGCAGCCTCCTTAAAGTAAGCAAGGTGACCGGTGTGAAAGGGGTCGAAGGCCCCGTCGACCATGGCGACCTTGCCCCGATAGACTTCCAGGTCATTGAATTCAAGAATCATGAAACTGCTTCCCGGCCAATCAAACGGACCATTGCTCCCTTTAAGACCCCATAATATTGGTAGTCATCGCCTGGAAAGTGTAGTGCGCAATTACAAGCTACGCTGCCACGAGCAAAGATGCCCGAGCGGAAAAGAAGGATAATTGAAGTCTCAATCAATAGGCCAATCTTCAACGGGAACCCCTCACGATGGAGGCGTTCGGGCGCTCCTTTGCGTTAGCATGGGGTCACGATGCTAGGCTGGCTATCCAATCGGCACAAGAAGTATCCATGGTTGATGGTCGCAGTCGGGGTCTATCTAGCCCTTTCGGCAGTCGATCTCATGCGGGTGGTTATTTTCGAGGGCCCCGACACCAACGACACTGGCTTTTACCCATGGGAGACAGTGGCGGCACCTGACGACCCAGACACAGCAATTCAATTTCACTGGTCGGCCGCTGAGGGCACTATGCTTCGCCCGGTAGAAGGATCTGTTCTCCGATTGCTCTTTTATAACACCCGCCCAGCAATGCTCGATGCTTTGCCGGTATCCATAGCAATTGGTGATCAATTCATCGATAGGATCACGTTGTCGCAACAAGGTTGGCAGACTTACGCATATTACCTGCCTCCGATTCTCGGTACTGATAACTGGGCGGCTGTGGAACGTGGATGGACAGCGCGCGCAGGGGAAAATGCAGCTGCGTCGAGTTTGCCAAGCGTTGGGTGGCAAGAACTCAGGCCTTGGCACCGGCGTCCAGGTCCCCCGTCGATCTGGATTGATATCAACCCTGAAAGCACATTCGTCCCGAGCAAGCTGCTAGAGGTAGACGATGATCGAGTCTTAGGTGTCGCTGTCGCCGACGTTGAATGGGAACAGGAGTTGGCCCCCTATGGAATCGGCTTGTTCCCCTGGGAATCAGGTGAAACAGGGGCGGAGTTCCGCTGGACGGGCCGCTGGGCTAGCTTTCCATTGCAAGCCAATGGGACGGAAGCGATCCTCTCGATATGGTCCCGCCATCCCGATATTGAACAGCACTCTGTTGTCGTCGACTTCTTTTGGGACGCCGCCCTGAAGCATACGGTGGAACTGTCGGGGCCAGAAGAAGTGGAGGTGCGCATTCCCGTTGATGTGACGCGAGGGACCCGAGGCGTTCTCAGCTTAAGGGTCGATCGGACCTGGAGGACGCCAGTTACTAGCTTATCAACGGAGACTCACGAGCGCGGCGTCGGAATCAGCCGCGTCACGTGGCGGTGAGAATAGTTTCATGATTCGGGCAGGTATCCCTGCGTGAGTGAGGAAACAGCCAGTGGTCCTAAGACATTCTGCCCTGTTCGTAGCTGATAACGTCGCTCAAAATCTCACGCAAACCCCGCTTCGGCTTCCAACCGAGTAATTCGTGAACCCGCCCTGTGTCCGGAACGCGACGTTCCATGTCTTCAAAACCGGGGGCGTAGGCTTCGCTGTAGGGTACCTTGGTAATTTGCGAGTTACTCCCGGTCATTTCCACCACGCGTTCAGCAAGCTCCTGAATAGAAACTTCTTCGGTTCCCCCGATGTTATAGACACGACCGGGCGCGTCGGGATGGCCAGCTAGCCCCAAGATCGCAGTAACAACGTCTCGAACATCGCAAAAACAGCGCCGCTGTTTGCCATCCCCGTAAACGGTAATCGGCTCACCACCAAGCGCCTGGCGAATGAAACGCGGCACAACCATTCCATACTGGCCCGTCTGGCGCGGCCCAATCGTGTTGAAGAGCCGAAAGGGCACCACGTCGAGACCAAACTCCCGCCAATAGGCCAAACCAAGGAACTCATCAACCATCTTGCTGGCGGCATATCCCCAGCGACTTTTACTTGTAGCCCCCAAAAGCACGTCGTCTTCTTCCGCGAAAGGAAATTTGCTCCCTTTGCCATAAACCTCTGATGTGCTTGCTATAAGGACCCGACATTTATTCCGCAGCGCCACCCTGAGAACTTCTTCGGTACCCATAACGTTAGTTTCAATCGTTTGCACGGGATGTTCGACTATCAACTTAACCCCAACCGCCGCCGCCAGATGGACGATTACATCAGCCTCAGAGGCCATCTGTTCCATAACAGCCTTGTCAGTAATGCTGGCTTGCTCGAAACGATGATTGGGATGCCCAAGAAAATGTGCAACGTTGTCCATTGATCCCGTAGCAAGATTGTCGATGGCGAGTACGCGGTCACCACCAGCCAGGATCGCCTCTGTAAGGTGTGAGCCAATGAAGCCCGCGCCACCGGTCAAAAAGAAAGTTCGATTTCCGTCAACCATGATGCCCTCGTTAAATGGCTAAGACTGCCCGCAACACCACATGCGCAATTTCGTTCCGCTAGTAACGCAACGATACCCTGCCCGTTGCGCAAATGGTTCCTCAATACGCTCGAGTGGCATGAGGTCGCAGCCACTAAAAGCTCTAACCATGGGAACAATACCCGCAGTGTATACATCGGCATACTCGCACCAACTCAGAGATGATCTCGATCACAACCTCAGGGGCATGGTGCACCGTGATCCCCTACTCTGAATCTAGCCCGCTCATAAGCAGCCGTTCAGCAACCAGATAATCAATTATGCTGCGAGCGTTTTCCTCCGGCGAGTATGCCACCGTATCCAACACGATCTCCGCTGAAACAGGCTTTTCGTAAGGGTCGTCTATGCCAGTGAAGCCCTTGATCTCTCCAGCACGCGCCTTAGCATATAAGCCCTTTCCGTCACGCTGCTCACACACTTCGATAGGTGTGTCGACGAACACCTCAACAAAGTTGTTGTCCCCGACCATATTGCGGACATCGTTGCGCGCCGTGCGATATGGACTCACAACGGCACAAACCGCGACCCCACCGTGCCGCACAAGCTCGGAGGCAACAAAGCCAATGCGTCGAACGTTGATGTCACGGTCTTCGGCGGAAAACCCCAAGCCTCTCGAAAGGTGGGTACGTACCACATCACCATCAAGCACCGTCACCTGGCGCCCGAGTTCTTGCATCATCACTGTGAGGACGTCTGCAGTGGTTGATTTGCCCGAACCACTTAAACCGGTAAACCAAACACAGAAACCCTGACAATGGCGCGGTGGGTAGGCCGAAGCGAGAATCTCTGCAACCTCTGGGCGCGTAAACCAGGCCGGCAGTAAGTTACCAGCTTCCAGGTAATCATCGCGCACTTTAGTCCCGGAAATCGACAGTGTCCGCGCACCCTCTGGAACCTTGGAGTCTTCTTCGTAGCGCTCTTCATCCGCCAGATAGACAAGTTCCTGGAACGGTGCCAAACCAACCCCAAGTTCTTCACTGTGCTGGGACACTAGTTTCTGCGCATCGTATGGGCCGTAAAATGGCTCACCCTTTAAGTCATCTATACCAGGCCCAGCATGGTCGCGGCCAATGATCAGGTGGTTAGCGCCGTAGTTGCGACGGATGATAGCGTGCCACAGTGCCTCACGCGGGCCTGCCATACGCATGGCTAAAGGTAATAGGGCAAACAGGCAACGTTCGGCCTTAAAGTACTTCTCGGCGAGAGCTTTGTAGGTTCTCACACGCGTGAAATGATCGACGTCGCCCGGCTTGGTCATTCCAACTACCGGGTGCAGTAATAGGCTGCCATCGACTTTACGGACAGCGCGGCGCTTTAGCTCCTCGTGCACACGGTGCAGTGCTTTGCGCGTCTGAAAGGCAACTACATTGTTGCGTCCGAGCTTCTGTAGCTTCTCGCGAGTTTCCATTGGTGTTAACCGCAGGTCCCGGAAATCATGGTGCGGCGGTGTCCGTAGCACTTCGACCGGGCCAGATATATTCACTTCGCCCCAGCGAGACATCTCTGCAACTAAAGGATGCCGGACGCTTTCGGTACCAAATACCTGAAGCGCGGCTTCTCTCCGGGACCAGCCATAAATCTCTTCGATGGTCATGATAGCCAGCAGCTCATTTTTGGCGCTGCGGAGTGCTATTTGTTTGCCAACCGAGAAACTGTGGTCTACGTGTACCGACAGGGTGATCGGAATTGGGAATAGATGCCCGTTAACAAGCCGCATCTGGGAGAGCACACGCTCATAGTCAGCCTCACCCATGAATCCGTCTAGCGGCGAGTAGGCGCCAACTGCAAGCAGTTCTAGATCACAACATGCGCGTGAACTCAGCTGGAGCGATGGTAAGTGCCTCGAAAGCGCTTTGAGTTCTTCGCCACGTCTCGGCGACACAACAAGATCAACCAGCCTACCGCCGCAAGGCTCGATCAGTGTGCTAGTCCCTTGGGTGGTCAATCGAACAACCTCCGGGTGAAGAAGTATGTGTCAGTAAGCCCAGGCGCCATCAGGCAGCTAATTATAGTGGTATGAAAGGAAACAAAGCAGCACATCTACGGCGACCCACAGTATTTCTGTTTAAATCTAAGTCTGTTCATATCAGATCTCTTGACATTATCAACTACATGTAATATGCTCCGAATGTAAATGCATAACTAAAACGCCCGGTCTTCTGAATGATCGCGGCAAGGTCTTTTACATTTGAGCCAGCAAGCTGGCTCCGGGAAATCGAGGAAATTCCATGAATCTTGTACGAATCGACCCTTTTCGTGACATGCGTACCTTGCACAGCCATTTCGATCGGTTGTTCAACAACGCTTTCGTCGACCAATCAAGTGTCTACAACGATGAACCACGCCACACTAACTGGTTGCCAACGGTGGATATCCATGAAGGCGATAATCAAATAACACTGAGGGCCGAACTTCCCGGTCTGTCCGAAGAGGATATTGAGTTAACCATTGACAAGAACCGGCTAACAATCAAAGGTGAAAAACGGCTCGAGCCCGATGCTGCCGCTGGCAATTGTCAACTCATCGAGTCCAGCTATGGTTCTTTTCACCGCAGCTTCCCGCTCCCCAACTCGATCGATCAAGAAAAGATCGTGGCCCGTTTTGACAATGGCGTCCTGAACGTTACCCTGCCGACAACGGAGGAAGCACAACCTAAGCGTATCGAACTGGAAATTAATTGACTCGCGATTAATCGGTAGACGGTTAGTCCTGTTTACCATCGGAGTCTCAAACCCGCGACCAGTGGAGTCCTATCCATTACCGGTCGCGGGTTTCATATTTTGGCGGGGATCCCAGCGCCAACAAACAGCGGCACAATTCTGGGCGAGACCGAAACTAGGGCACAACGTTTTACTTGTTGAGTTCGGGATGCGCTATTGCGATGTGCCGTTCGAGGCCATCGTCGATTCCTGGTAACGGGTCAATGCTTAGCTCGTTCCAACGCTCGCTACACAACGCGGAGTATGCCGGCCGTGCCGCAGCAGAACCAAATTCTTCGGTAGTAGTCCGGCTAAGCAGATCGAGACGGCCGGCAAAGGAAAACACTCGTTCAGCAACCTCGTACCACGACACCGCGGTGCCCCCAGCCATGTGAAAGAGGCCCGCCCTATCGCTTTCGGCAAGCGTCCAAAGCGCCGCTCCTAAATCTTCCGCATAGGTTGGGCTAACCACCTGGTCGTCAACCACTCGGGTTGCTTCTCCGGAAATAGCCCGTTGTAGCATCCGGTCGATGAACGGTGGTATGCCATGGCCAGGCATGGCTCTCCCGTATACCGACGAGGTACGGACGACGCAATGCCGGGGGCTGGCAGCCAACACCACATGCTCCCCCGCCAGTTTCGACCTTGCATAGACGCTTAGCGGGCAAGGGCAGTCACTCTCGGAATAGGGAGTCTGTTGGTCGCCACCAAAAACGTAGTCCGTTGACAAATGAATAAATCGGATGTCTCGTCGTTCGCACGCCGCCGCCAATACCCCTGGCGCTAACGAATTAACCGCGAACGCCTGCCGGAACTCAGTCTCACACAAGTCAACCGGATGAAAAACAGCAGCGTTGCCCACCACCATTGGGTCGTATTTATCAAGGGCCGCGTTAATAGCATTAGCGTCCGTCAGGTCTGCATCTTCGCGGCTAAGAGCCAAAACGGTGCCGTCTTCAACCTGACGCACCAGCCCCTGCCCAGCTTGCCCCATGCCGCCAAAAATCAGGCCCCGGCAGCCAGTGATCACTGTTGTCACCGGCGGAACTTGAAACCCGCACCAACGAAAAACTGGCGGAAATCAGTCGACAAGAGCTCATCGGCTCCAGCGACTAGAAACAACCTGTCCCAAACATCGAACTGGCCACGAAACTTCAGATGAGGATCCGGGTTCCGGCCGAAGTCCCAACCTTCAAGTGTAAAACTCACCCGGTCGGAAACTGGGGAATAGTCGATACCAACTCCCGCCTCGTTCTCCATGAGGCCTCCACGGAACTGCCAGTTGTTGAACTGGGTGGCGAGTAAAGCCGAAAACTTGAACCTGTCGTCGCGCGAAGTCACTCGGGTGGTGACGCGATCAAGGAGTTCGCCTGCTGGACTTAACGTGTCAGTAAAGAAAGTCTCCACAATCGGGAACCCGATATTGTCGTTCACGAGTTCAATAATGAAGCCTCGCGTGTTGTTCTCACTTAACCCGACCCGGAAGGCAAAGTAGTTCTTAGTTGCCTCATCATTCGCGTACCACTCTGACCGCAGGCCAGCTGTGAACTGTGTCTGACTCGCACGATCGTAAAACGATTCAAATGCAGCGAGCGAATCGTCGATCGTTTCGACCGTTTCGTTAACTTTGTCGATGGTTTCCGATGTGTTAATAAGCTGCGCCGCCGTGCCGTCCCCACTGTTGATCTTCTGTGAAATTTCCTCGAGCTGAAGAAATGAACGGTCGATGTCAGCAATGAGGCCCCGAACTTCCTCAATCGTGGCAGTGACACCAGCGTCGTTCTTGCTAACCAGCGACGTAGCCTCGCTAACATAGAGTTGGTATTTCTCCTCCATAGCTGGAATTGATTCGGCGAGCGCTGCAGTTAGATCCTCTGTGTTGGCTACGGTGCCAGCAATAGCGTCCTGACTACTCTGTGTAATCTCTCCCAGTTCCCGAATGAGCGCCTCAGTGTTATCCAGGATCGCAGCCATGCGGGTCTCACCGGTTTCTCCCCCGAAAACATTGCGCATTGCAGTGGTCATCTCTTGTGCGTCAGCAGCGATGTTATTCATGACCGCCACCATTTGGTCGATGGAGACCGGCGCACCAGGAAGAATCTCCCCTCCATCTGTAACCACGGGGCCTCCAGGGGTCCCAGAAGTGAGCTCCAAATACTTCTCGCCGAGCATCCCTTCATTAGAAACCGAAGCGGTCGAGTCCGCGCGCAGTGTGACACCGTTGTCGATTCTCATGGTCACTACAGCCTGGCCATCGTCGTTCAATACAATGGCCTCAACACGTCCGACATAAACACCGGCAAGGCGAACGGTAGCGTCCCTTACAAGGCCTGAGGCAGTGGTAAACACCACCCTGACCCGGTAGACGTCAGTCGGCGGCCCGAAGAAATTCGCCGTATCGTTCATGTTCAGAATAAAGCCAGTCGCCGCTGCGATAGCGACCACAACAACCGCGCCTACCTTAAGTTCCGTGCTCATAATGTCGCTCCCGGGGCTACCTGGGGGTAATGGGCCCTTCTGCCCGGCCGTGTATGAACTGTTGGACGATCGGGTTGCTACTGTCCTGTATTTCTCCCGGCGTACCAACCTCTTCGATGCGACCCTTGTGAAGCATTGCGATTCGATCCGCGATTTTGTATGCCGAAGTCATGTCGTGGGTAATCGTTATTGAAGTGACATCCAGTCGTTTCTGCAAATCACGGATCAAGCTGTTGATCTGATCGGCGAGAATTGGGTCGAGCCCAGTCGTGGGCTCGTCGTACAAAATAATCTCGGGGCCGAGTGCTAGGGCGCGGGCCAACCCTGCGCGCTTCTTCATGCCCCCCGACAAATCCGCTGGCCATTTATCTTGCGCCCCGGACAACCCAACCATAGTCAGCATTTCTTGGACACGATCGGCAACCTCTTCCGCTCCCATGGACGTGTGGTGACGCAACTCAAAGGCGATGTTATCTCCAACCGTCATAGAGTCGAAGAGTGCCGCTTGTTGAAAAAGCATACCCATACTTTGGCGTAGTTCGTTAAGGTCCGAGCGGTCCAATTCAGAAATCACCGCGCCTTTGACGATGACCTTTCCCTCGTCTGGGCGCAACAACCCAATGACATGTTTGATCAAAACGCTCTTGCCAGTCCCGCTGCCACCAATGACAACCATCGACTCACCGCTTGAAACCGAGAGGCTGGCACCCCGTAAAACTTTGACGTCGCCAAACGCCTTGCGCAGTCCTTCAACGCTAATGAGCGACTCGGTTCCTTTTCTATCGGCCTGGACCCCACTGCCGTTATCGCTGGCCTTAATCCCTTCATCACCGCGGGTTGTCTCAGATTTATTTTCACTGTCCATCATGATTCCAGCAATAACCTTGTAAGAAAAAAGTTTGAAATCAAGATAGACATGCTACTGCTGACCACCGCGCGCGTCGTGGCACGCCCCACCCCCTTCGCGCCACCAGTAGTATGAAAACCGTTCTGGCAGCTGAAAAGGGCGATCAGCAGACCAAACACCGCAGCTTTGATTAATCCGCTATTGAGATCTCTGAGAGTGAGGGTTGCCCAAATCCCATCCCAGTAGATTGTAGAACTCGAACCGTAAAGGTTGACAACTACCAACGAGCCACCCCAGACACCAAGTATGTCGCCAATCAGCACCGTAACCGGGAGCATGAACGCTGTTGCCACAATGCGTGGAACGACGAGATACGCAACCGGGTCGACCGCCATGGTCCGCAAGGCATCGACCTGCTCGCTGACAACCATGGTACCGATTTCTGCCGCCATCGCTGAACCGGCGCGCCCCGAAACCATCAAGGCGGCAAGGATGGGGACCATCTCGCGTGTAATCGCCAAGGCAACCGCCCAGCCAACCCAGGTGGTCGACCCATATCGATCCATCCCTTCCCACATCTGCATGGCGAAAACAGCACCACTGAACACGGAGGTAACCACAACGATCGGCAACGATCGGACTCCGACCTCAAGCATTTGCTCGAACCAAATTTTCGTGTAGAAAGGCCGGTGACGAAGAGTGGCCAAGCTCTGGAAGAACAAGATCCCGGTGCGCCCAGCCTCATCTAGGACCTTGATGGTAAATCTGCCAATTATTTCAACCAGCTTCTTCACGATTCTTGACCTGCAAACCGCCAAGGTGCACACCCGGCGATATAAGGAAAGGCTTCTTTCGTGGCCAGTCCAGTTTCTTGAACCATCTCCTCGCCGAATATGCCTTCTACATCAGGATCTTCAATTAAGTTAGGCAAAGAAACCAAGGCCGCTACACTGCATTTGGGAACTCTGGTGATGTCCAAAAAGGTCAGATCCATACTGATCGCTCCCACCACCTAGCACGCCAGTCACTACCTGGAACTTTCGTATAGTCGAAAGAACGCGCAGGAAGCAAGCATGGTACCGCACGGACACCAATGCGATCGTATAATTGTCTGCGTCTACCCTGAAAGAAATGTGTTCCGGCTGGAAGTTTTCGGGGCCAAAACATTGCTTTATTTGGCTTCAAGCTTCGTATTGTGTCGCAGAATTGAGGCAATGGTGCTCGGATGGCGGTGTGATGGTGTCTCTTCTATGCTCTATGTATCCGCCCTTAGAGTGGACCGGTTTTCCCATTAACACTTAGTCTCAAAGAGGAACACTGATGCCGCACCGCGAAGTGAACGAATTTCGGAGTCGGTGGGAAAGACTCGAGCTGATTCGCCGAGAAAAATTTGACTTGTCGCTGCCAAGAGCAATGCGTGACAACAACGTGGATATGTGGATTCATGTAATGAAGCTCGGTAATCCTGACGCATTGGCGAAGGATCTTGGTGCTGGCGCTGATGTTCTGGCCCCCCAACCCTCAGGGGGAAGTTCTGGCTATTTCATCTTCACCGACCGGGGTAACGACCGAATCGAGCGCGCTATTCTCGGCGGTGAAACACTCCGAGGAGACGGAGGCTACGACCTCTTCGGCAACGAGGAAGACCTACGGGAGTTCGTCAAGCAGCGCGACCCTAAGACCATCGCGGTGAATATGTCAGGGCGAATTGCTGTGGGTGATG
>CAYVUW010000062.1:0-10219 GCA_964455175.1 uncultured Acidobacteriota bacterium
GAGAAGACGCAGGAGGATGCGGAGGGTGTGTCCCGCATGCTGGAGCGAGAGGTCCCGATGAAGCGTTTCGCGGAGCCTGCTGAGATCGCTGAAGGCGTCGCCTTTCTCCTCAGCGAGAAATCCTCGTTCATGACGGGAGCCCAGATTGTTGTTGACGGAGGGCAAACGAGGAGAATCCTGTGACACACGCGGACCTGTTTAGCCTCGAAGGCAAGGTAGTAGTCGTAACGGGTGGTGGTGGCTTGCTGGGCGAGCAACACGGACGAGCTATCATGCAGGCTGGAGGCCATCCAGTGCTCCTGGATATCGACGGAGCCAAGGTGTCAGCCGTGGCTAATGCGATCTCAAGGACCACCGGACTTGAGGCGCTCGCGCTGCAGGCCGATGTGACAGACCCTTCGTCCTTAGAAGCAGCGCGCGACGAAGTGGTCCGAGAGAGAGGGCGAATCGATGGCCTCGTCAACAACGCTGCCGTGGACGCCAAGGTGTCCGGGGAACTCGAGTGGGATGAGCCTACTCGATTGGAGCAGCTGACTTTGGAGCGGTGGGACCGGGAACTGGGTGTCGGGCTGACCGGTGCGTTTCTTTGCTCAAGGATCTTCGGATCCCACATGGCTGGGCATGGCGGAGGGGTCATTGTCAATGTGTCCTCCGAGCTAGGGGTTCTGGCACCTGACCAGAGACTCTACCGGAAGTCTCAGTTGAGCGAAGACGAACAGCCAGTGAAGCCAGTGACTTATTCGGTCGTCAAACACGGAATGGTCGGCTTGACTCGATATCTCGCTACGTACTGGACGAAGCAAGGAGTGCGGTGCAATTGCCTATGCCCTGGTGGTGTGCAGGACGACCAGTCGGACGCGTTCGTCCAGCGAGTGGAACAGCTAATCCCCATGGGGCGCATGGCTAGTGTCGACGAATACCATGGGGCGATTGTGTTCCTGTTGAGTAAAGCCTCCGACTACTTGAATGGCCACGTATTGCTGGTTGATGGAGGGCGAAGCGTTTGGTGACGTATGCAGTCAAACTGGACAACATGTTGATTCAGTTTTCCCAAGTATGGAACTCGACAACATTCGAGAAGGTCCCTCGTATTAGGTCGTGACGGTTACCCTGTCCAGTCTGCTAGCCGCAGTCATTTCCAGGGTTGTGGTGTCCTGGAACCACACCAAATTGAGATGTGTGAATTATCTGCGCAAACGCCTCTTTGAGTTGGTTCATCGAGATCAGGCGAACTATTATGCGTATCTCAGCTCGGATGAACTGAGGCAGACGAAATCATCCGACACGCTGTTCATCTTCGGCTCAGGGTTTTCCCTTAACGCCATTTCTGCAAGAGAGTGGCAGCACTTTGAATCCGCCGACACCCTTTCATTCAATCAGTTCATCCGCCAAGACTTCGTCAACTTAGACTATTATTTGATTCGAGAAATCGGTGGCATCGATCATCAGAACACAGGGCTGTCGAATCGAGCCTATGACCACTTTCGTGAGCGCGTTCGGGGGCCTCGGTTCAAGGAAACAGTCTACCTTCTTCAGAATGACCTATTAGGCGAGGTGAGCATTGAGGTGCAACATCGGTTCTTGCTGCCGCAAGGTGCTCAAATATGGCTTTATCGGACCTTCTCCAGAAAGCAGAACGCCCTTCCATCGAATAACCTTGATAGAGGAGTAATCCATACCGGCGGAACCATCAGCGACGCTGTGAGCTGGGGTTACGGTATGGGGTACAAATCGATCGTGCTCGTTGGCGTTGATCTTTTTGACCGCCGGTATTTTTGGTTAAACGAAAATGAGACTCGAGTGGAAGATACGTTGCGAACTGCGGACCACACGGAGGTGCACGGCACCGCGCAGGTGGTAGTTGACCTTATGAAGCGATGGACCGAGTTTCTCAAGGAACGAGGGGTGTCGCTGACCGTTTACAATCCTCAGTCTCTGTTGGCGGAAGTTATGGACGTTTATCCTGCGCGTGGGGCGCAGCCCCATATTTAGACCGCTCGGAAGCTCCAGCGGACAATATGCAACTACGCGATGAGTCACATATCGACGCGCATCAAGGGCGGGAAAAATCCTGACAGCATTTAAAGACGGTACGGGTTTTGCCAGCAGACGAGTACTGGTCACTGGTGGCGCTGGCTTCATTGGCTCTCATTTAGTAGACAGACTAATAGAGCATGGGGCTGATGTAGTAGTCATCGATGATCTTTCGACGTCGGATGGTAGTAATTTGTCTCCTAAGGCGAAATTCCTGAAACGTAATCTTGCAGTGACTAATTTAGAGGATGTCGTCGCTGATGTTCAGTATGTGTTTCATGTCGGTGCGGTTCCAAGAACTCAATATTGCGTTGAGAACCCCATCGAGTGCCATGTTGTAAACGCACTAGGCACACTACGGCTACTCGATGCCTGCCGCCAATATGCCAAGTCATTGAAGCGCTTTGTCTATTCGTCTTCATGCGCCGTTTATGGCCATCAAGTTGCGATGCCCATCAAGGAGGACGTGCGAAGAAATCACGGTACGCCTTACGCGCTGCAAAAACTTATTGGGGAGCAATACGTGTGTATGTACGCCACGCTATACGGTACCCCTGGAATTTCTCTCATATATTCGAATGTGTTTGGTACGCGGAGGCAAACTGAGAAGGGCGCCTACCCAAATGTGTTGGCAGCATTCTCCAAGCAAAAAAAAGAGTTGGGCAGGCTGTTGATAACCGGTGACGGCGAGCAGACTAGAGATTTCATCCATGTTTATGATGTCGTGGATGCGAACCTCAAAGCTGCTCTCAGTGATGTAAGCGATGGGAGCGCGTTGAACATTAGTTCGGGGTGCCAGACTTCGATTAACGCCATCGCTGGGTTCTTCGATTGCCCTGTTGATTATATTGAGCCTCGTCCGGGTGAGGCGAGGCATTTGGTTTTAGATCCTACAAAGGCGAGGGACATACTGGGTTGGTCGTGTAAAATTTCGTTAGAAGAAGGCATAAAACTTTATTTTTCTTCCTAATTTGAGTCCTAAGCTATGGCAATACTGATTACGGGTGGGTGTGGCTTCCTCGGGTCGCATCTTGTTGACCAGATGGTTGCAGAGGGATGCTCTGTTCTTGTCTTTGATCGTGTGTACAAGAAAGAGTTATGGGACGAATATGGTTGGTCTCAGAACCCGATGGTGTCTTTCATGCTGGGTGATATCAAAGACCGTGACAGTGTTTTTGAAGCGGTGCAGCAATCTGATATGTGGGTGAACTTGGCAGGACTGTTGGGGACAGCGGAGATGATTAACAATCCCATTCCGGCAGTGGAAGTCAATGTATTGGGAGCATTGAATGTGTTTGATGCTGCACGCTTGTACAAGAAGCGGGGTGTTCAAATAGATGTGGGGAACTATTGGATGAACAACCCTTATTCGATCACAAAGAGTATCGCTTCACGTTTCGCATCTATGTACAACAAGGAACACGACACTGACATTCGTATTGTGAGAGGAATGAATGTATTTGGTGAACGTCAGAAGCATCGTCCGATACGGAAACTGTTCCCCAATCTTGTCATCCCTGCTCTATTGAATAAGCCGATCACGCTATATGGTACCGGCGATCAAATCATGGACCTGATCTATGTAAAGGACATTGCGGGTATTCTTTCTCGGGCCCTGCTGTTGGATGATGTACCTAATGACGTGAGTTATGAGGCCGGGATAGGTGATAATCAGACGATCAATCAGACCGCAGAGTTGGTGTTAGAACTTACCGGTAGCGATTCAGAGCTGATTCATAAGCCTATGCGAAGTGGTGAAGATAAGATGTCAGTTGTTCAGATAACGGACCAAGGATGGGAAGATTTAAAAACACACCTGGGATTTACCAAACAGGATTTAACTCCGTTTTCTCAGGCGGTCCAAAACTCAATTCAGTGGTATCGAGACAATCTCAGTCGATTCCCCTGGGATGAGTAGCCGGCTCGGGCTGTGCCCGAGCCCAGCGCGGTGATATATGAATCCGGGGCGGTCATTTCCCGTGATATGCATCCCGATAGACGATCGCCGGGAGGGAGGGATGTACACCTTCCTTGCGAACCTCACCGCGTACCTGCGGCGCCACGGAATCGGATACACGCGGGACCTCAACGACGAATATGACATCCTGTTCGTAAACTCGTTTGCTGTGCCTTTCGAGGCCGTGTTTGCAGCGAAACGAACCAGGCCAACCCTGAAAGTTGTCCAGCGGCTCGACGGTTCAGCTCGTGACTACGGGCGCTACGGTGATGGAGACGACCGCCAGGCCCAGGTAAACCTGCTCGCCGACCTCACCGTGTTTCAAAGCCATTACGCGAGATACGGTGTGCGAGACAAGTACCGTGTCATCCCTCAGGACGGACCGGTTATCTATAATCCTGTGGACCTCGACCTGTTCCGGCCTGCCGATTCGCCGCCAGAGAACCCCCGACCGCGGGTGGCCAATGCGGCCTTCAGCATGAACCCGAAGAAAGGAGCACGGTCACTCGACTTACTGGCCGAGAGCCACCCCGACATCGACTTCGTGCTCTGCGGGCGCTACGACAGCATTGGTGAACATCCTAACGTGCGCCAGATGGGGTTTCTCAATCAGGCAGATCTGGCGGATGTTTTTCGGACCTGTGACGTTTTTCTTACTCTCACGGAAAATGATTCCTGTCCGAACGTTGTGCTTGAGGCGTTGGCAAGTGGCCTGCCTCTGCTCTATCGGCAGAGCGGCGGGGTGCCAGAGTTAGTAGGGCAGTGTGGCGTTCCGACGGAGCTAGCGACATTCCAGAGCGCCCTTGGGGACGTCCTCGGTCGACAGCGCGAGCTGTCGAAAGCGGCTAGGCAGAGAGCCATCGATTGTTTTGCTCCCGACCTGATTTTTGAGCGGTATCTGGCTGCCATGGAGTCTGCGGTCCGCCAGCCGATACCGTCCTACGCTGCAGTCTTCACCCTTGCTCTTCGCGGATACCCGCCGCTGGTGCTTCCCGGTCGGCGGACACCGCGCTTGGCGACTACGGCGCTGCTGTCGGCGGGCAAGCGCATTGTAAAGGCTGTGCTCAGTAAGGTTTACAGAACATGACTCCTGATGCACCGAACCGGCCACTAGTTAGCAGCCCGGGCCCGACGTCCGGTGCCTGGCCGTTACCTACTCGATTCACCGCCGCGGTGTTTGAGAGTCTGACACTCATTGAGGATTTGAGGGACCTCGTTTCGGCGCAGTTTGCCAGGGGGCGGCGCCGGGTGGGCTGGGTGACACAGGACCCCCAGGTGCCGTCTTGGCGTTTGTTCAGCCGCCTCTCGTTTGGCCACCGGTATAAGGCGGCCTATCTTTCACGCTGGATCAATCGTTACGACGACCGGTTCCAGTGTGAGTTGTACGACCCGAAGCGCCGATATGACATCGTAATCTTTCCTAAGACAATGGGGGCGGTCTTCGAAGAGGAGGCGCACCGGATCCAGACATACGGCGGGAAGGTCATCTTCACGAATAACGTGAATTATTACGAGGTTTGGGGTGATTATTTCGTGCCGTTCACCAAGCCATCACCAGATCTGCAGCGGGACGCCATTGCGATGACATCCATGGCGGACTGGGTGATTGCCGACTCGACTTACGTCGCGAAGCGCGCGAAGCGTTACAACCCCCGAGTTACGTGGATCCCGGACAACGTGAACCTGGGAATCTTCAATCGGGTGCGAAATCACAGTGCCAGGGAACGCTTGATACTCGTCTGGAGTGGGATTCCCCGCAAGGCCCGTCACCTCTTGCACACTTGTTCTGCGCTGGCCAGTATCCCGAACATTGAACTTTGGCTGGTGTCCGGTGACGTGGGCGACCCGACCCTGGACCCCGACGTACTTGTGGAACTGACGGCGGCCGCCAAGTGCCGCATCATACCGTTTACGGAGCACAGGCTCGCGCATATC
Source organism: uncultured Acidobacteriota bacterium (assembly GCA_964455175.1). GTDB lineage: Bacteria > Acidobacteriota > UBA890 > UBA890 > UBA890 > UBA890. The sequence continues at coordinate 5,927 of CAYVUW010000062.1, forward strand.
CTGCCACGCTGCGACATCATGATTTCGCCTAAGCGGCTGTGCAACGCGTATGAGATGGGTCACACAGAGAACAAAATCGCGTTCGGGATGGCGGCAGGACTCCCTGTCGTTGCTAGCCCACAGCAGTCCTACGTGGAGGCTCTTGCCCACGGAGGGGGCTTCATCGCTGATGCATCTGAGGAGTGGGCGAGTGCGCTTGAGCGGCTGTGTCGCGACTGGGAACTTCGGGCCGAGATGGGAAGACAGGGTCGGGACACGGTCGTTGAGAAGTACTCAACCGCTCCGGTGGCCAAGCAGTATCTTAAGGTCTTCGAGCAAGTACTGGGCTGATAGGATCCGAACCGGCGTTGCGCGACGACGACGTTCGATTCAGGATATTCTTCGCTATGGATTGCATCCACCTGATTGCTATTGCCGAGGATCAGTCGTGACTGGCTGATGACTTGAAACATGCCTCAGAAGGTTTGCCCGTGACCATGGAGAACGAAGTAGCTGCACGAAACCGGGTTGTTGCTGCCACCTTCGCTGAGGCAGCGCGCTTGCACGAGTGCATGCGAAATCTCGATCCGACCCCCATCCTCGCGGCGGTAGATGCTATCGGTGCTGCAATCACTGCTGGAGGCAAGGTACTGGTTTTCGGTAACGGAGGTAGCGCTGCCGACGCGCAGCACTTCGCGGCAGAGTTCGTCGGCCGGTTCGGCCGTGAGCGGCGTGCCCTTGCCGCCGTCTCCCTCACAGCAGATTCGAGTGTGTTAACTGCTGTGAGCAACGACTATGGCTTCGAGCACCTGTTTGCCCGGCAGATCGAAGCTCTCGGCCGTTGCGAAGACGTCGTCCTCGGTATTTCAACCAGCGGCCGCTCGCCCAATGTGGCACATGCCTTCGCCACGGCGGGTACGCTGGGCATCAACTCCATCTCACTCACTGGTGGTCGCGGAGGTCTGGTCGCCGAGGCGGCGCGCATCTCTATCATCGTTCCTAGCGACGAGACACCGCGGATTCAGGAACTCCACCGTACGATACTCCACATCATCTGCGATCTGATCGAACGGGAGATCGCGCTGTCGTAACAGGAGACTGCTTGCGCCGATGGCGGTATCTGTCGTTCCCGGTCATTTATGGACAGGAGAAAGAGAATGATTTCTTCCTTTCGCCATGTCGGTGTTGTCGTTAAAGACATGGAATCGGCCATGCGCTTCTATTGCGATTATCTGGAGCACGAGGTGATCGTTGATTTCATCGAGAAGGGGGATTATTTCAACAGATTAATCGGCTTGGTGGAAACAGAAGCCCGTGTCGTCAAAGTGCATTCGCCCGATGGCATTTACCTCGAGTTGATCGAATTCCTCAATCATCCGGTCGTTGACAGGCAGCAGGACAGTTTCGCCAGTATCGGCTGTAATCACTTCTGCTTCACAGTTACGGAAATCGACGATCTTTACGAAAAGCTCGTCGACCGGGGCGTCGAATTCATATCTCCGCCGTTGGCCTCCGACTTTGATCCGGTCAAAACCTGCTTTTGTTATGATCCCGACCGCACCCTGGTGCAGTTCGTCGAAGTGACCGATCCGGATTTGATCCGCGATGGACTCAAATAGGGCTCTTCAGGGTTTCGCACAGATGGGGAACTCACGTTGAGCTTTAGCGAGCGCGCTGTCGTAACCAGTGTGTTTTTAGGCAGGCGTTGACTCGCCGGGCCAATTAGACTCGCCTTGTGGACTAATTGCCTCTCCGCAGGCGTCTTTCCCAGGAAGAAAGTCGAGGCAAAGCGGTTGCTACACGATGAAACTTAAACTCCTTAAGTATCTCCGCTGTTTGGATTGCCTCTCGACACTCGATTTGGAAGACATGGGGGCAGCCACCGCTGATTCGGGAGATAGCCCCGAAGATGTGATGGAAGGCCGACTTGTTTGTACGCGATGCAGCGCGACCTACACGGTCAGCGGTGGTGTACCGCGCATGTACATCAGTTCTTCCCCGGACGCCACGAGGCCGCGAACCGCTGCGAGTTTTGGCTACCTATGGTCGCAATCAGCCCTAAGCGCCGAAGTTTACGATCCGTCGTCGTATCATTTTCAGAAGATGGAGCGGAGCCTTTCATTCGACATTCCGAGTGGGCTCGTCCTTGATGCAGGCTGCGGAGACGGTGTCGATCTGGCAAACCAGGCACAGCGCGATGGCGTAGAAGTAATCGGCGTGGATATGAGCGAGGGTGGCTGCCAGACTTCGTACGCGCGGACGAAAGGACAGGCGAGCGCACACGTTGTTCAGGCTGACCTGTGTCGGTTACCGTTTGCCGCCGGCACTTTTGATCTCGCCTATTCGTATGGCGTGCTGCACCATTTAGGTGCCCCGGAGCTCGGGTTGGAAGAGGTGACCCGGGTGGCAAAGTCAGGTGCGCCGATAGTCGCGTATCTATACGAGGATTTCAGTGAGCGTAATGCTTTGCTTCGCTGGTCGTTGGCGATTGCAAACACAGCACGGGCGTTGACAACAAGATTGCCACATTGGCTCCTGTACAATTTGTGCCGTCTTGCTTCACCTGTCGTGTTTACGGCCTTCACTCTGCCAGCCATGCTCGGTCGGCGTTACGCTAAACTCGCGTCGCTGTCTGAGAACCTGCCCTTCCGCCATGGCACTGGACCCTTTAGCCTTGTCGGTGACTTGTACGATCGTTTTTCGGCTCCAGTGGAGTACAGGTATAGTCGCGAGAGTTCAGCGGCATTCTTCGCGGGCGCTGGGCTCCAGCAGGTGAGAGTGGCAGCGGAGCGAGGTTGGATGGTAATGGGAATCAAACCTACACGGCAGACGGAGGACTCACGGTGAGCGAGATGTCTGCGACAATTTTGAGCCCTCTCGTGTCTGTTGCGTTTCCTGTTTTCAACGAAGCTGAGAACCTTGAGATGCTTCACGCGGAGGTGACCCGAGCTCTCGAGACAACGGGATTGGCGTTTGAGTTGATTTTTGTCGACAACGGCAGCACCGATGCGTCGCTGAGTATCATCAAGCGCTTGAGCGAGACGGATCCAAGGGTCGAGTTCGTGTCACTCAGCCGCAACTTTGGGCATCAGGGCGCGCTCCTCGCGGGTATCAGCCATGCGCAGGGAGAGGCAGTAATTACCATGGATGCTGACCTCCAACATCCCTCTGCACTATTGCCCGAAATGGTTCGCTTGTGGCAGGAGGGTTTCGAGGTTGTCTTCACCCGGAAGCGACGATACCCGGTTCATGGCATGCGGCTACGGCAGGTCAAGTTGTTCTATTGGCTGATGTCAAAGTGGTCTGGGCTACATCTATCATTCGGGCAATCCGACTTTCGCCTACTTGACCGTAAAGTCTTTGAGGTGTTCCTGAGAATGCCCGAGGCCCGAAAATTCTTACGAGGGCTGGTTGAGTGGGTTGGGTTCCGCCAAACAGGTCTCGAGTATGATCCATTGCCGCGGCATGCGGGTGAGTCGAAGTTCCCATTCAGGGCGCTGGTGTCGTTCGCGGTCGACGGGATCATATCGTTCTCGCTTTTGCCGCTCCGTTGGTCGCTTGGCCTCGGTTTTATCGTCGCATCAATGTCGTTTGTCTACGGTATTGCAATGGTCGTGATGGGACTGCTCAATTATGCGGGCATGAGCGTTCCGTTGCCGCCGGGTTGGGCAACCCTTGTAGTTTCCATACTGTTTCTTGCCGGCATCCAGCTTATCGCCATTGGGATGTTAGGCGAGTATGTGGGCCGGATCTTTGAGCAGACAAAAGGACGTCCAGAATTCATAGTTCGTGCAGCGTCGGTGTCGGAGCGGGAACCAAGGTGAAAACGATCATTCTGTGTGGAGGGAAGGGTACGCGCCTTGGGCCACTGGGCGAGCGGATTCCAAAGACGCTTTTACCTTTAGGGGGTAAGCCTTGTCTGCAACACATTGTCGAAAACTATGTGGGCAAGGGATACCGGGAATTCGTTCTTTGTATTGGACACCGGGGCGAAATGATTACCGACTTCTGCAAGCATCACTTCCACGGAGCCAGTCTTGAGTGGTCAAATGCTGGCGAGGAGGCGAGCATACTCGAGCGTTTACATCGAGCCAGGAACCTGTTTGAGCAACGTGCGTGGATCACGTATGGCGACACACTGATCAATGCGGACCTGGACAACATGCTCCTCCAGCACAACTCTAGCGGGGCTGCTTTGAGTCTCTCAACAGCGTTTGTCCAGAGCCCGTTTGGCCTTGTTGAAACAGATGACAACGAGTGGCTAATGTCGTTTCGTGAAAAACAAGAGCAACCTTATTTCGTTGGCCATATGAT
>CAYVUW010000063.1:0-10052 GCA_964455175.1 uncultured Acidobacteriota bacterium
CCACCGAAGACTGACATTGCAGACTGAAGACCTTTTTGAAGGCATACGCGAGGACGCTTATGCTCAGGTCGCTGTACCGTTGCCGGTGGCAAGGCCATTCACGTATCGAATCCCGGAGCATGCCATCTCCTTGGTGATGCCTGGGTCACGTGTTCTGGTGAACGTTTCCGGGCGCCCACTTACTGGAATCGTGGTTGCGACGGGCACCGCCCCCCCCCAAGATCTGGCCCCCGGCAAGATCCAGTTGCTCCACGATTGCCTCGACCCGCTTCCATTGATGTCCCCGCTGTTGTTAGCGCTCACCCGGTCAGTGGCAGCCCAAACGATGTCCAGCTGGGGCGAAACGATGCGCATCGCATTGCCTTCCGGTCTTGATCGCGTGGCCCGGCGACGAGTGGCATTGACTCCTAAGGGAAGAAAGGCCGCGTCAGAAGAGCCGTTGGCCAAAGTTTCGCTGCAGACAGCTTCCTTGAGTCTCCTGGAGGTATTACTGGACGCAAAAGGCGAGACTAGGACAATTGGAACGTTAGCGCGCCGCATCGGTGATTCTGCCATCTGTGCGCAGCTCTACGAGATGGCCCAGCGAGGTTTAGTCTGCATCGAAGATGAATGGTCTTCGGGGGTGGGTGGCCGCTGGCAAGACGTTGCCATGCCGATGCGCCATATCACACGCTCAAGAGCCCTCGAACACACAGACAGGGCCCCGGCACAACGCCGCGTTGTTGACGTGCTCTGGGACAACACGCAAGGAATTAGGGTTGACGATCTCTGCGAAATAGCTGGCTGCGGGGTGGCTACGGTCAAGTCACTTTTCGTTAAGGGCCTCATCGAGATCCGGCGCAAACCGTTGGATGATGACGAACAAAGCAAGTGGTTGGCGAACGACGACGGTGCCGGGCGGTTTTGTCTGACGGACAGCCAAGATCAGGCACTTGATCGAATTCTGAATGGCAGTGAAGGCTTTCGTAGCCTGTTGTTGCATGGAGTGCCCGGTAGTGGCAAGACAGAGGTATATCTGCGGGCTGCCAAAAGGACGATTGAATCCGGCCGCACGGCTTTGTTACTGGTTCCCGAGATCGGCTTAACGCCGTTGCTAGTGCACCGTGCCAAAGCAGTACTTGGTGACGACGTTGGGGTGATGCACTCGGGAATGTCAGAGGGTGAGCGCTTGTCGAATTGGTGGCGTGCTCGAAATGGCTACATTCGAACGGTGATCGGAGCGCGCTCGGCGGTGTTCGCGCCTCTTGAGAACGTTGGTCTTATCATCGTTGACGAAGAGCACGATTCTGCCTACAAGCAGGACGAAACGCCACGTTATCACAGCCGCGACGTTGCCCTGTCCCGGGCACGACTTGAGGGTGCTGCGCTCGTCATGGGCTCCGCAACACCTTCCATCGAGACGTTCTTTTCTGGGATGGGTGGTGCCCATGAGGTGCTGTCGATGCCCGCCCGAGTTGCTAATCGATTACTACCGTAGGTGGATGTGGTCGATATGCGGGTGGAATGGAAGCGGGCAGGCCGGACCTTGTTATCTGAACGGCTAGAGGATGCTATTGAAAAGTGCCTAGGAAGGGGTGATCAAGGCCTCCTACTGCTTAATCGGCGTGGTTTCTCTGCCTCACTCCGTTGCCGTTCCTGCGGTGAGCACATCTCGTGCCCAGAATGCTCAGTGAGCCTCACGCCACATCGAGTAGATGAGATTCTCCGTTGTCACTATTGCAACCATGAGGCTGCAATTCCGGCGGCTTGTCCGAAGTGCAGTTCACCACAAATCCAGGCGGTTGGTTATGGCACTCAGCAGCTTGAGCAGGTCGTTCGTAAGAGATTCCCCGATGCTCGGATAAGTCGCTTCGATGCCGATGAGACACGTCGCAAGGGTGCACATGCCAAGATCTTGTCCGCCTTTGGCCGTGGCGAAATCGACCTCCTGGTTGGCACCCAGATGTTGGCCAAGGGGCACGATTTCGCCGGTGTTACCCTGGTAGGTGCAGTAGGAGCAGACGATGCCTTGGGACTTCCAGATTTCCGGGCAGCGGAGCGGACGTTCCAGTTGCTCACCCAGATGGCAGGTCGTGCCGGTCGCGGAGAAACACCAGGGATGGTGATTTTACAGGCGTACCAACCTGAGCATTACGCTATCAGGGCCGCTGTTGAACATGATTACTACACCTTCTACGAGCAGGAAATTGAGTTCCGTCGCCGCTTTGTATATCCGCCCTTCAAGGCGTTGATCTCTTGCTTGTGTCGCGGTGCCAACGCTGCCGTTGTCAAAGAGGAAGCGGCCTGGCTTGCAGGGGCATTACGGGCTGCCGCGTCGTCGAGTGTGAAAGTTTTGGGGCCTGCTTCCCCCCCACTTGGAAGGCTGCGTGGAAAGCACCGCATGCAAGTGTTACTCCGTGGTCATGATCGGTCTGGAATGCGAGCCTTACTGGAGACAACCATCGAAGACTTGGGGAAGCAACGACGTTTGCCACGTGATCTTAGGATCGATGTCGACCCACTGAATTTAATGTGATCTTCGCAGTCCCGAAATAGCTCTGTGTGTTATCCAGCGATTCCTATCAGTTGGGGAGATGCCATACCGCACGTGATACGAGTGATTTGCTTGAAAGATCGGCAAGAAGTAGTAAATCCGCAAAAGATAGGAATGGCAGGCACGGCAAAATTCGTTATAGTCGGAGTCAATGAGACAACGCGAACGTCGTACATTCGTCCACCTTCATAACCATACGAATTTCTCGTTGCTTGACGGTGCGACACGGATTGACCGGCTCGTTTCTCACTGTTGCGCGGAAGGGATGCGGGCCGTTGCCATCACCGATCACGGAAATATGTTCGGGGCGGTGCAGTTTTACCGCAAGGCTCGCGATTCGGGCGTAAAGCCTCTGCTTGGCATGGAGGCATATCTGGCCGCGGGTTCGCGACACGACCGTGGAGAGGCGAGTACCGGGCGGGAGCGTTTCCACCAGTTGCTCCTGGCCAAGGACCAAACTGGTTACCGCAACCTGATGAAGCTGTCATCGGTTGGTTACCTAGAGGGTTTCTATTACAAGCCGCGGATTGATAAAAAGATCCTTGCTGAACATGCTAAAGGTCTCATTGCGACGAGCTCCTGCCTTTCCGGAGAAGTTCCTCAGTACTTGCTGCGGGGAGATTACGAGGGCGCCCGAACAGCTTTGGGTGAATTGGTAGAAATCTTTGGCCACGGCAACGTATACGTGGAGCTGCAAGACCAAGGTCTTTCCGAGCAGCGACAGATCAACCCCGAGTTGATTCGTCTTGCCGGCGAACTCGACTTGCCCCTGATTGCGACTAATGACTGTCACTACTTGTTGAAGGAAGACGCCCAAGCGCACGACGCCTTGCTTTGTATTCAAACTGGAAAGGGAATATCACACCCCGCGCGGATGAGGTTTCCCAACGATGAGTTCTACGTGAAGACAGCGACGGAGATGTGGGACATCTTCGCCGAGGTTCCTGAAGCTATTACCAACACCGAAAAGGTCGCAGAACGTTGCAACGTGGTGCTCAATTTCGAGGAAAACCATCTTCCCAGGTTCCCGGTCCCCGAGGGGCAAACGCTCAACGATTACTTCGAGGGCGTCGTGCATGATGGTTTCGAGAGGCGTATTGAAGCGCTGCAAGCGGTTACATCAGAGAAGACGAATGGGTCATCAGGGTGGGTTTCCAAGCACGAAGTTGAGCAATATTGTGAGCGACTTGAGACTGAGTTGTCGACCATCGTATCGATGGGATTTGCCGGCTATTTCCTAATCGTTTGGGATTTCATTCGTTACGCGAAGGACGCTGGAATTCCGGTAGGGCCTGGCCGGGGTAGTGCGGCGGGAAGCCTGGTTGCCTACGCACTTGGTATAACTGACGTCGATCCGCTCGAATACGGACTATTTTTTGAGCGTTTCCTAAACCCTGAGCGCATCAGTCTCCCTGACATTGATATCGACTTCTGCATGCGCCGCCGTGGTGAAGTCATTGACTACGTTGCGAATAAGTATGGCCGGGACAGAGTGGCACATATCATCACCTTTGGAACAATGGCGGCGAAGGGGTCGATTCGGGACGTTGGCAGGGCGATGGATTTACCGTACGGCGAGGTAGACAGGGTCGCCAAGCTAATTCCTGACGAGCTTGATGCGACTATTGATGCGGCGGTGTCCTCAGTCCCTGCTTTACAAGAGGCCATTAGTAAAGACCGAAAGATAGCAGAACTCGTCGACCTAGCACGGCAACTTGAAGGGCAGGTTCGGCACGCTTCAACACATGCTGCTGGAGTTGTTATCGCGGACCAGCCTTTAACCAATTACGTTCCGCTGTACAAGCCACCAGGAGGACATGGTGGCAACCAGGAACACGCTGTCGCAACACAGTTCCCTATGAACGACGTCGAGGCGATTGGCCTCCTTAAGATGGATTTCTTAGGCCTAAGAACCTTAACCGTGGTGCACGACTCGTTAGATTTCATTTCCCAAGATCTCGGAAAAAAATTTACCACCGCTGATATTCCAATTGACGACCCGAAAACGTTTGAGCTGTTTGCCTCAGGCTCCACCTCGGGCATCTTCCAGTTCGAATCAACGGGAATGCGCGAGGCGCTGCGCAAGTTGGAGCCTAGCCGCATAGAAGACCTGATCGCCATGAATGCGTTGTACCGGCCAGGCCCGATTGGATCGGGGATGATCGACGAGTACATCCGCCGCAAGCATGACCCAACTAAGGTCAAATACCTGTTGCCGCAACTAGAAGAGGTCCAAAAGGAGACCTACGGTGTCATCGTTTATCAGGAGCAGGTCATGCAGATTGCCTCCGATCTTGCCGGTTTTTCTCTTGGTGAAGCCGATGTTCTGCGTAAGGCGATGGGTAAAAAGAAGCCCGAAGTTATGGCCTCTATGGAGGAAAAATTCATCGGGGGATGCAAGAGACGTGACGTTCCCCCGAACTTAGCAAAGGAAATCTGGGACCAGGTAGTCGAATTCGCTGGTTACGGGTTTAACAAAGCGCACTCAGCGGCCTATGCCCTGCTTGCTTATCAGACCGCTTTCTTGAAGGCGAATTATCCCGTCCACTTTATGGCGGCGCTCTTGAGTTCGGATCACGACAACACTGACAAAGTTGTGCGGTACATTTCAGAATGTCGAGAAATGGGAATCGCCGTGTTACCCCCGGATGTCAACGAAAGCAACATAAGCTTCACCGCAACAGGGGAGGCAATTCGCTTTGGGTTAGCTGCCATCAAAGGGGTGGGTGAGGGAGCAGTCCTCGCTATTCTTGCTGCTCGAGATCGTACCAGTGACTTCAACAGCCTCTTCCAGTTTTGCGAAGAAGTCGATCTCGGTAAGGGGATCAACCGGCGAACGGTAGAGAGCCTGATCAAGTCTGGAGCTTTCGATTCGATGACCATCCAAGAAGACAACGATCCTGGCCCAGGCAATATTCGTGCCCTCCTGATGTCGTCGCTTGACATTGCGCTTGAGAGTGGGCAGCGGCGACAACGAGATCGTCAGATGGGCCAAACTAACCTGTTTGTTGATCTTGAGATTGAGACTGATGGAGCCGATCGTCAACTGTCGAGCTTGCCGGTATCTAGCGCCGCTCCTTGGACCGAACGTGAGATCTTGGCCGCCGAAAAAGAATCACTCGGTTTTTATATCACCGGGCACCCTCTCGAACGCCATCGCGACCAACTCCGGCAGTTTGCTAATGCGACCACAGCGACACTATCGAAAATGAACAACTCCCGAGAGGTCTCCCTTGGAGCAATCATTACTAGCATCCGTGATCTTAAGACCCGCAAGGGTGAACGGATGGCTGTTGTGCAGGTTGAGGACCTAGACGGATATGCTGAAGTTGTTGTTTTTCCTGATGCTTACCGGGCTTGCTACAGCTTACTGAACGAAGACGAAGTCGTTCTTATCAGTGGTCGGCCTGAGACTGACGGAGACGGGGCGCGTATGATCGCAGGAGATATCCAACCGTTGAGGACTTTTTTCGAGCAGAAGTCCCACGAAAAGGCGAGCGAAGTACGGATCTCCGTAAAGCTTAAAGGCCTCGCTGAAGGGGTCCCTGACCAGCTCCGAGATCTTCTTGAGCGCCATCGTGGCGAAGTCCCCGTTTCGATCTGCCTGCAACGATCCAGTCCGCAAGGATTCCGAGCGCATGTCGCCCCCAATCGTTTCTTGTGGGTGACGCCTAGTCCGGAGCTAGTTGCAGAACTGGAAGAACTCCTTGGTAGTGGCTCGGTGCATTTGCGTAGATGAACTCCTCCGCTGACGAGTTTGCACAGTACCAATCTTCCTACCCACAAGAACTTAACATCGCTCAGCGCCTGGCTGACGGTGCTCTGGCGAATGGTTGGGGCAAGCGGACCGCTTTTCACTACAGAGGGGCTCGAGTTTCCTTTGCAGAGGTTCGCGAAGATACGGGCCGCTTTGCCGGCGTCCTTTCTGAACTTGAAGTCGCTGCCGAGCAGCGTGTTTTGATCGCCTTGCCCGACACTCCAGCCTTTCTCACATCTTTTTTAGGGACAATCTGGCATGGTTCGGTGGCCGTTCCCATTAATCCGTACCTTCCACTGGACCGGTACGAGTTTTTTCTTCGGGACAGTCGAGCCGTTGTAGCAATCGTCCCCCCATGGCTAGTCGGCACTGTCATTGAGCTTTCAGCGAGGTTGCCGGCACTCCAGCACATCGTGGTGTTTTGCGATCCCGGGACGCCGGAGGGTGGCACTGATGATGGGGATTGGAAAACCCCTAAATTGATTGGGTCATCACCTCGATTGCATGACGTTGCCGATCTTCTAGAAGGTGCGATTGCCGCGCCCCCCGCGTCCACCAGTTGCGACGAACCGGCGTTTTGGCTCTATACGTCCGGTAGCACCGGTTTGCCCAAGGGAGCTATCCACTTACACCACGATATTTGGGTAGCTGCCGATTGCTGGGGGCAACGCACGATGGATATGGGGCCCGACCATGTCCATCTTTCTGCTTCGAAGCTTTACTTTGCGTACGGACTTGGAAACAGCCTGCATTGCCCGATGTGGAGTGGGGGCAGTGCGGTCTTGGTCGACAAAAGACCGACTCCATCGAACATGACAGAAGCGATTGCAGCAAACAAGGTGACTCATTTCTACGCTGTACCGTCGTTCTACAATGCCATGATGGCTGACGATGGCTTCTCCGCCGCGATTGCTGCTGGGTTGTATTCCAGCCTCGAGGTGTGTGTATCCGCTGGCGATGCCCTTCCGGCACCACTGTGCGATCGCTGGATGAAGGCTACCGGTGTTCCGGTGCTCGATGGCATCGGTTCAACGGAGTTGCTGCACATATTCATTGCCAACCGTCCCAACGATATACGCCCGGGGAGTTCAGGAAGACCGATCTTGGGATACGATGCACGTGTCGTCGACGAAGATGGCAACGATGTATCACCGGAGGTTGTTGGCGACCTGTGGGTCTGTGGTGACTCTGCGTGCGTCGGCTATTGGAACCGTCACGAGGCGACCAAGCAAGCCTTGCGAGGCAAGTGGCTTGTGACTGGTGACAAGTACCGTGTCGATAGTGAAGGTTATTACTGGTACGCGGGCCGGGCTGATGACATGTTCAAGGTTCATGGCCAGTGGGTAAGCCCGTCGCAGGTAGAGAGCGCCCTCCTCGAGCACGAAGGTGTTCATGAAGTGGCTGTGGTGGCGGCCACCGACGACAGAGGCCTGTCTTGCGGTGTGGCATTTGTCGTTCCTGTCGGCTCGGCCAACAAAGCGTTGGCAGCGGCTCTGTTAGAGCACGCTGCTGGTAGCTTGTCTAGCTATTTAGTGCCTGAAACGATCAAGTTTGTCGATGAGTTGCCAAAAACTTCTACAGGTAAGATTCAGCGCTACTTGTTGCGGAACCAGATGGAGTAACAGGCATCAAAATTCATCATAGGCCCAATGTATTATTTGCTGTCAGCGCAAGACGTGCCGTGACAGGTTAATGGGCCACAGGGTGGTCAAGGACAGTCCGACTGCGACCCACAAGAAGTCGACCAGGCGTCGTACGAGCCCGACGGCGATGCCTGCTGCTGGGTTTAGGTCGAGAATGTTTGCTGATGCTGCCAGGCCTGCTTCGAAGACTCCGAGCCGGGCTGGCACTAGGACGCCGAGGGTATTCCCAAGCTTGGCCCCGGTTTCGAACCAGAGACCAAGTATGGTGTCGCCGTTGATGCCTAGCATCGGCAAGATTGACCAGGTAGCGGCAGTCAACGCTAGGTGCCCAGCAAGGTGGATGATGATCATCATGGCGAAGGGAAACCCATGCAGGCGGACCAGGCCGACTCGAATCAATCGCATCGAGTCACGGGCTGCCTCGAGCTTTAGGGTTGGTTCTTCTGCCATATCTGGCAACTCGATATGATGGCGGCGTTGGCTTGCCCAGATCCCCGCAAGTAGCCAGGCACCAGCCCCGATTCCGAGAAAGACACCGCCGATCGCGGCGAATAAAGATGGCAGGCCGAGGGTAGACTGGCAGGCAAGCAGGGCAGCGCCTACGAACAGAACACCGGCGATTCCTGAAGCGGCAGCATCGACTGCTACTGTGGCGGCACCGGCCCGCGCGGAGATACCTTTACGCAGTAGCAACACCTTGCTGGTTTGCGACCCAATTGCACCGGTCAGTGACAGATAACCAAGCGCTTCGGCGCCAAGGCGTGCGCGCCACAGATCAAGGTACTTTACAGGCAAGTCCATAGCGCGAACCGGGAAGCGCCAGGCGAAGGCTCGGAGGCAATGCTGCACACCTACGAGAAAAATGGGGACCACGAGGGCGACGCCAAGATTGTTAAGGTATTCGCCAATCGTTGTGACGCCAGTGCGTCCCACAAGGTAGGCGAGAACGGCCGCGCCCCCCACGAACAGCAACAAGGGTTTCAAGAGCGTTGCTCTCATAAGACTTGAGTATAAGGGTACGATGTGTGTCATGGGAAACATCAATCGGTTCCTTAGCATGCCCTTGCTCGACAATGTCGCCGCCGCCGAGTTTGATTCTGGCTGCGATCGCGTGATCCAACGGCATCAATCATGGCGCGAGAACTTCCCTGCTATTGGACTTTTGCTTGACACCGACGAGGAACGTGCCCACGCGCTTGCTGGTAACTATGCTACCGAGGCTCGAGAGATCGTCGGCGTATGGTTGTCTGTACTTGGTAGTGATACCCCTGCTGTCGCGACCCAAGAAGAACGGGTGGAATGGGTGGAGGGCTTTTGGTGTGCTTGGCGACAGCACGTGTTCGAAACTGAGGCTTACCAGAAACTCAAGAGTGGCAACAATAGCTCTACTGCCTCCCAGGAAAGATTCACACTGGTGTTTGAAGACTTATCGACACGTTACTGCGCCGAAGCGGTTGCCTATGTGCGGAATGGTCGAAAGCGTTTGGAGGCACCCTCTCTCCTGGCCCAGTTCATAGCACCGTTACGTGCTATTGGCCGGGTTATCGAGGGCTTCTTTTTTCCTGGCGTGCGGCACTGAACGGATCAGGTGACTCTACGCTCACGTTTTGATAGAGGAGATTTCCGTGAGGATCGAACTGGAGTCCGGTGGGAGGTGAAGGTAGCGAAATGTTGAAGGCGGTGCTGCCGGGTTCAATCCAAACTGTTGTCTCTAATGGCGGAGCGGCCTCAAGCGACACCTGAATGCGTACCGGATGGCGAATTGCCGCGTCCCGCTGTTGGATTACGCCGCGGAGCTCGTAGCGTGGCAATCTTGCCTCCACACGCTTGTATTCATAGCGTATATGAAAGCTAGGTACCTCTGAGCTACGCAGCCAAGCGTTGAAAAACCATGACAGGTTGCCAGCGTAAATTTCCTCAGCGTGTCGCACGAAGACTGCTGTTGTGACGTCTTCCTCTAGATTGTGCAGGGCGCGAATCAGTGTGGTGAAATTGTCGCGGCCCATAATTTCACGGAGCATGTGCAGCACGACGGCAGCCTTATGGTAATTGAGCCCGTAAATGGCTTCTCGTGATGACATGCCAAAGCCATTTTCAAGAGGTTCTGGGTTTGCGATAC
>CAYVUW010000064.1:0-7577 GCA_964455175.1 uncultured Acidobacteriota bacterium
GACATGGGAGGTCTCCCCCGCCGGTTTGTCAATCCCCAGCACCCCAGTCAGTTGACATGCTTTGACATTTTTCATTCGTCTTTCTCGACAATGCCAAGAGCGCAATACACCGCGCTAAGAATCTCTCTGCGAACGTTCGTCAGGTCGCCTGACACCATGCACCCGGCAGCCCGAGGGTGACCCCCGCCCCCGAAAGCCCCGGCAATCGCTGCAACGTCAACTAATTCATCAGAGCGCAAACTGATGCGATATTGTCCAAGCTCCACTTCTTTGAATAGAAGCGCGACCGAAACACCGTCAATTGCTTTGCCGTGGTTGACGATACCTTCAGTGTCTGGTTTCCCAGGGCTAAATTCCAGGGTGGCATAATCCAGCAAAGTCGAGGCGATGAGTCCTCCCGCTTCTAATCGCAGATTGCCCAAACCAGCAGCGAGCAAGCGGACCTTGTCCATCGGAATATTCTCGTAGATCGCCTCAGCGACCGAGGCCGGGTCAACCCCAAGTTGGACAAGCTCTCCACATACCCGGAAGGCTTCAGCGTCCGTGTTCGAATAACGGAATGAACCTGTGTCCGTAAGAATCGCTACGTAGAGATGAGTAGCGATCGATGATGTTATATCGACGCCGATCTTAGTCAGCAAACGATAAACCATCACGCCAACCGCAGCCATCGACGGATCAACCCAGTTGACATCACCGAAGTTCGGATTGTTGGCATGGTGGTCTATGTTAACGATTACCCGACCCTCGAAACCGCCGATACCACTGCGCTCTATAGCGTTACATTCCATAAAAACGGCAACTTGAAAACCATCCGGTGCCATTGAGGCAACCTTGACCCGATTACTATCGGGAAGTCGCTGGTAGGAGGCAAACAATGGGTCGGCGGAAACTATTGCAACCCGTTTACCCATCTGCTCGAGGGCCAACCCCAAAGCCAGCGACGATCCCAGTGAGTCTCCATCCGGGTCCCGGTGACCAACGATGACGAAGGCATCGTGCTCCTGTAGCACCTCGATAACCTTATCCATCGCCATTCGCTCCGGATCATTTTTCACCGCACGTCTCCTTGAGCAACGACTCTATGCGAGCGCTCTTATCAAGGGTCTCGTCAAGCACGAAACGCAGTTGCGGCACATACCGAAGCTTAAGGCGGTGACCGATTTGAGACTTCAAAAAGCCCCGAGACCGCTCCAAAGCATCGAGCGATTCCGCTGACTGCGCTTCATCGCCAAGGATGCTCACGTAAACGCGAGCGTGTTTCAAATCTGGCGACATTCGCACTTCAGTTACTGTTACGAAACCAACGCGCGGGTCCCGAACTTCCTTTTGTATGAGATCAGCAATCTCGACCCTAAGTTGATCACCTAAACGCTCGCGGCGGAATTGAACCATCACGCGACTCTCAAAGGCTCAGGAAACTACTCTTATCGCGGTAACCACCCGCATCTCTATTCACAAGAATTCGACACCGACCGAGATCAACTGAGCATCACTCTGACGCTCCGCTTCCCCGAGTATCTTCTGGAACATTCTATCGATTGGTTCACGTCCACTTGCAAGTGAAACCAGTCCGATCGTAGTTCGCTGCCACCGATCGTGGTGGTCAACCTCTGACACCGCGACGTTAAACTTATTCGATAACCGGGTTCGGAAAGAGCTTAAGAACTTACGTTTTCCCTTAAGAGAACGACAGGCTGGCAAGTGGAATTCAAGTATACAGACCCCGATGATCATGGAAGACATCAGTGATCCATAACCTTGCTACAACGCAGCCTCAAGTTCTTCCAATTTGAACGCCTCGATTATGTCGCCTACCTTGACGTCGTTGAAGTTGGCAATGCTGATACCGCACTCGAAACCCTGTTGTACTTCAGGCACGTCTTCTTTAAAGCGGCGCAAAGACCCCACTTTGCCCTCAAAAATTATTACCGAGTCGCGAACTAGACGGACCCCAGCATCCCTAGACATTTTTCCCTCGGTGATGTAACAACCCGCAACCGACCCAACTTTGGTAACCCGAAAAGTATCGCGCACTTCGGCAGCCCCCAGGGGTGTTTCACGATATTCGGGCTTCAACTTTCCGAGCATCGCCTGTTTAAACTCGTCTATAAGCTGATAAATGACCGTGTAGAGTCGCAGGTCAACCCCTTCCCGCGCTGCAATGTCTGCTACCCCACGTTCCGGACGCACGATAAAACCGACTACGATGGCATTCGAAGCAGAAGCCAACAAGACATCCGATTCTGTAACACCACCCGGTGCGGCGTGGATGACTTCCACCTTGACCTTGTCGCCCGAAAGCTTCAAAAGTGAGTCTTTCAAAACCTCCACAGATCCCTGGGCATCGGCCTTAATCAGAACCTGCATATCGATACGGTCAGTAGCACGGAGTTGTGCATGTAGGTCATCGAGAGTCAGCCGACTCCCAGCTGCCAACGACTCCTGCCGTTGCCTCTCCTGGCGTATCTCTGAGACCTTGCGCGCCAGTGTTGCAGCCTCGACGACCTGGAAATTCTCTCCAGCTTCTGGAACACCGCCCAAGCCGAGTACTTCAATCGCCATTGACGGGCCTGACTCCTTAAGCTGTGAACCATGATCATCGATCATGGCCCGAACCTTACCGCTTTCCATACCGGCAACCAGATTATCGCCTACCCTAAGGGTCCCTTCTTGAACAATCAGCGTCGCGACTGGCCCCCGCTGACGGTCGAGCTGTGCTTCGAGAACCATGCCGCGCGCTGGTATTTTCGGACTAGCGGTGAGTTCCTGCATCTCAGCGGTCAGTGACAGCATTTCGAGCAATTCGTCCAGGTTTTGTTTCATCTTGGCTGATACTTCAACTACCACTGTGTCACCACCCCAATTCTCGGGTGCCAAGTTTTTCTCCCCGAGCTGCTGCTTGACTCGGTCAACATTAGCGTTGGGCCGATCAATCTTGTTGATTGCCACGACTATGGGGACCCCAGCGGCGCGAGCGTGGTCTATCGCCTCGACCGTCTGAGGCATAACACCGTCGTCAGCAGCGACTACAAGAACCACGATGTCAGTCACTTGAGCGCCACGCAGACGCATGCGCGTAAAAGCCTCGTGGCCCGGGGTATCGATAAACGTTATGCGGCTACCAGCGTGCTCAACAATTGATGCACCAATGTGCTGCGTGATACCACCAGCTTCTCGATCAGCAACGTTGGTGGAGCGAATTGCATCGAGTAGCAGCGTCTTCCCGTGATCGACATGGCCCATGATGGTAACGACGGGAGGTCGCCCTTCGAGATCTTCGTTAGTTGCGCTCGGAGCGTCCCCCAACAACACCTCGTCTGCATGTAGCAGACGCGCTTCGGCCCCAAAGTGTTCAGCGACTGAAAGCGCCACCTCCAGGTCGAGCATCTGGTTGATATTTACCATTACGTCCCGGGACATAAGCTCGCGCATCACGTCAGATGGAGACATCTCAAGATTTTCCGCCAGACCCTTCACTGTGATCCCATCTTGGATGGTGACGGTTCCTACGACAGGGGACATCGGGGCAGCTGGTTCCGAAGGTGGCTCGGGCACGTCAACTGACGGCTCCGGCCCATCTTCCTTCGATTCCAGCACAGGTGGTTTGATTTCCTCGGCTGGGGGGTCGGGAATTGTTTCGGCAACCACCGTTGCCTTAGGAGCTTTCTTGGAAACCTTCTTCTGGGCGCCAAGCTTTTTTTTAGTGGTTTTCTTTGCCACCTTCTTAGTGGTTTTCTTTGCCACCTTCTTAGTGGTTTTCTTTGCCACCTTGCTAGAGGGAAGACTAGCTTCAACACGTGCAGCATCTTCATCAGCTACTGCAGAGTGAACACTCTTTACCTCCACCCCGAGGTCATTCAGGGTAGCGAGGACTTCTTTACTTTGGATGCCGAGCTTCTTGGCCAGCTCATGAACGCGCATTCGTTCCGCTCACTCCTAAAGGGTAAGGATCAGGCTGGGGCTTCGACGACTTCTTCTTCGTCAGTATCAGTTGGGGCCGCTATTTCGTCTTCGTCATCCGATGCAGCCACAACTTCTACCTCAGCATCTACGCCTGCTTCTATAGTGATTTCGTCGGCGGTAACAGAGTCATCTGCTTCGATGTCAACACTCAGGTCAGCCAAAACCGGGTCCGGAGCTGCCTCAGCTAAGGAATTATCCACAATGGGCTCTTGAACCTCCGGTTCATCCGGTATCAAAGAGGCAAAGAACTCTTCAGCGGCCGCCAGGATCTTCTCGGCACCCTTCGGACCGATGCCGTCAACAGCAAGTAGCCCGTCGGTGCCAGCATCGATGGCCTCACCAACGGTCCGCACACCGGCGGCCAGCAAAGCTTCGGCTGGCTGTGGTCCAACGCCTTCCAGGGTTTCCAACGCTTGCTCCCGCGCCGTCATCTGGGCCAATGCTTGCTCTACATCACGTTTTTTGTCGTCCTCGCTCTTAATGTCGATCGTGGCATTGAGCAGCTTGCCCGCGAGCCTCACATTCTGGCCGCGTTTACCGATTGCGAGCGATAGCTGGTCCTCATCAACAACCACCTCAAGGTGCCGGCCCTCTGCATCGATCAGAGTCACGCGGTTGACGCGGGCCGGTTTTAGCGAATTGATGGAGTACTGCTGAAGGTCAGCATCCCACTGCACGATATCGATTTTTTCGCCGCGAAGCTCCCGGATAACTGACTGCACGCGGGCACCACGCATGCCAACGCAGGCACCAACCGGGTCGACGTCAGGCTCAATCGAGTGCACCGCAACTTTGGCACGGTCACCCCCCTCCCGCACCGCTCCCTTTATGCTCACGGTGCCATCGAATATTTCCGGCACCTCCATCTCGAAGAGTCGGATGAGCAGTTCCGGTGAAACTCGTGAGACGACCACTTGCGGGCCTCGTGCCACCTTAAGCACATCGGCAATCACGACGCGAATGCGATCACCAATGTTGTAGTGCTCAGCACGCGACTGCTCTCGTCGCGGTAGAAGGGCCTCGGTTCGACCAAGGTCTACGATCATATCGCCTCGTTCGAAACGCTTGACTAGGCCAGTAATTAACTCGCCGACACGCTCCACGAATTCGTCGTAGATATTCTCCCGTTCGGCATCGCGGACTTTCTGGAAAATGACCTGCTTGGCCGCCTGTGCCGCGATGCGACCGAGACCCTCAGTGCCACGCGGCAAGTAGACATCGTCTCCTACATTGGCTTCCGAATCGAACTCAATTGCCTCGGTTACACTAATCTCAAGGTCCGCGTCATCGACATCGTCAACGACCTTCTTGACGGCATGTACTTCGACCTCACCGGTTTCCCGATTAAGCGTCGCCGTCATCTCTTCTTCGGTCTTGTAGAACTTCTTAGCAGCAACCGCCATCGCCTCTTCTACAGCACCGATGATGACATCGGGAGGAATGTTCTTCTCCCGTCCGATTTGCTCGATTGTCTGCAGCAACATTCGCGTCATTGTAGGCACTACCTAATAGCGGTAAATTTAGCCAAAAAGTCTATATTTGAGGGTCTAAGCGAGCGCTATGGACCTTTTCAAGGGGAATTTCGAAGGCCCTCCCCTCTGTATCCGTAACCGTCACAACGTCATCCTTAAACTCATCTAGAATCCCCCGAAAACGACGGCGTCCCAGTATTGGCGAAGCCGTACGGATCCTGACGGGCTCGCCACTGAAGCGCTGGTAGTCTTTCCGGGTGTTCAGCGGACGGTTAAGGCCCGGCGAAGATACCTCGAGGTTGTAGGCATGCGGGATAAAATCCTCTACATCAAGCACAGCCGACACTTGCCGACTCACTGAGGTGCAATCTTCGATCGTGATGCCATCCTCGTGGTCGATATACAACCGAAGGTACCAACGCCCGCAATCGTTGAGATATTCGCAGTGCACGAATTCACAACCCTCTCGCGCTGCAATCCGCGACGCTAATGGGGCGACTCGCTCTTCGACCATCGCCGTCTCGACCACGTCGCTTCTCCTTGGCAGCGCTGTTCAAACTGTGGGCAAAGAAAAAAGCGGGCCGGGGCCCACTTTCGTGCGAACACCCAATAAGTTACTTTGGAGTGTAGCAAAAGGCTGGGGTTGTATCAACGTAACGGATGCTTCAAAAGGCACCGAAACCCTTGATTTTAGGCCACGTAGCGGGTTCGAGTAACATGTATGCTGCTGGCAGTTTCTTGCAGCCAATTAGGAAACAAAAAATTCCGCCATGGTCGTACCTCACCACCCAAATTAGGGCGAATATGCTTGAATCCACACTTACCGAACTCTATTGCCCACGCACCGGGACCACGTACGAAGCTGACAAAATCCACACCCTTTCGGATGTCGGAGGGCCCCTGTACAGTCGCTATGATCTAGAAACAGCAGCAGCAAACTGGCAAGAGGGGGCCGGCCTTACCAACCGTCCTGCCGGATTGTGGCGCTACGCTGACATTCTCCCGGTCCGCGACCCTCACTTCCGCTTGACGCTCGGTGAAGGGGGGACCCCGCTGTTGTCCGCGCCACGCGTTGGCAAGCGCGTCGGCGTCGCCAACCTACTGCTCAAAGACGAAGGCATCAATCCGACAGGCGCGTTCAAGGCTCGCGGCCTATGCATAGCGGTTAGTAGAGCAGTCGAACTCGGCATCGATTCGCTCGCGATCCCGACAGCAGGAAACGCCGGAGGAGCAATGGCAGCATATGCAGCGCGCGCCGGCGCACCGGCTACCGGGTATATGCCAGATGACGCTCCAGGAGAGTTTGTCGATGAATGTGAAGGGTTCGGTGCCAAAGTCGTGCGCGTTGCCGGTCTGATCACCGATGCCGGCGCACAGCTGGCCAATGACAAGAAGGCGGGGGGGTTTTTTAGCGTCGCCACCCTGAAGGAGCCCTACCGAGTTGAAGGCAAGAAAACAATGGGTATCGAACTTGTCGAACAAATGGGATGGAAATTGCCCGACGCAATTATCTATCCGACCGGTGGCGGTACCGGCTTAGTCGGGATGTGGAAGGCTTTCGATGAACTTGAGGCCATGGGCTGTATAGGCTCTGAAAGGCCACGTATGATCGCGGTGCAATCAACTGGCTGCGCCCCAGTGATCCGGGCATTCGAAGCAGGAGATAAGTCCGTGCAGCCCTGGACAGACGCACAGACCGTTGCCGACGGCTTGCGCGTACCGATGATGGTCGGTGACCAGGAAATCTTGCGGGCCCTACGCGAATCGTCCGGAACAGCGATTGCGGTCCCAGATGAGGAAACGATGGAGTTCGTCCACCACCTGGGAACTGACGAAGGAATCTACGGCTCCCCCGAGGACGGCGCCACACTGGCCGCGATACCCCACCTTCTAGCGCGTAGTGACCTGGACAAGGACGAGACCGTGGTCAGCTTCTTGACAGGGAACGGCTACAAGTACCGCAGCGGTATGAAACGTTTCATCACAGAAAACACCGCCCAGGAAGTCTCGACCGCGTGTATTGAAAGTTGAGCACTGATCGCAGCAAGCTGCCGGTAATCCTCGCGATCTTCACCGGTGGAACCATCTCTTGCACTCTGGACCCTGAACGTGGTGTTCCAGTCCCCACGCTGCCCGGAG
>CAYVUW010000065.1:0-6044 GCA_964455175.1 uncultured Acidobacteriota bacterium
AACAGTGTCTCGGTGATCTGTATATCCTTGGTTGGCTTATCAGGGGTTACGCTCTGAAGCGTCTCGCCGTTGTCTGGGTCTTCAAAGACGATTGTCCAGCTACCTGGATGTGGATTGAAAACACACTCTGGAAACAGAATGTGATGGTGCCAGTGCACTCCACGCGTCACCAGGTCCCTGGCTCGGCGCATCATTTCACCCACTATCGGAGAGTCGGGCTGCGGATCCTCTTCTTGGTTTTCGTTGATTGATCCCTCTAGTGCATCTGCGCCGTGCACTAGGCTGGCCAGCGAGCGACCGACATCCATCATCGGCTCATCCGAATAAGTTACAAATACTTGGTTGCGATCTGAGGCTTCGAGGATCAGTGCGCACTGTCCCCGATCGTTGAGCTCGCAATCAGCTGAGAGGACATGGTTATGGAATCTCTCACCGTTGCTCGCGAGCTGGTGGGCTATCTCGAGCAGTTTCTCTGGCCCGACTTGTTCCATGACTGTTTCGTTTCCAGCGTTCATTTCAATGTTATTTCCCAGTAGCCTTTATGGCGCCGGCGAACCGGCCGAAATCAAATACAACATACAATATGTTCCTTCCGAGTCTTCCTATGTGGCTAGTCGAGGCTTGTGCGATGCCACACTAGCGGAGGTAACACTTGAGTGCTGAGCCGTCCGTTTATGTCATTGTAGGTGCAGCTGCCTATCTT
This sequence comes from uncultured Acidobacteriota bacterium, assembly GCA_964455175.1. Taxonomy (GTDB): domain Bacteria; phylum Acidobacteriota; class UBA890; order UBA890; family UBA890; genus UBA890. The sequence continues at coordinate 704 of CAYVUW010000065.1, forward strand.
CTGGTTCTGATGGTGGTCGGTTTCTATGCCAGTCGCAACATTCGCTCCAGTGCCGACTTCATCGTAGCCGGTAGAACGCTACCGCTTTGGCTATGTGCGGCCACGGTGTTCGCTACCTGGTTTGGTTCTGGAACGCTGGTTGGTGCTGCCGGTGCTGCCTATAGTCGCGGCATTTCGGGCGTTCTGTCTAACCCGATTGGTTCAGCCTTATGCTTGCTACTGGCCGGTATGTTCTATGTTCGGGTGCTACGGAGAATGCGCTTGCTCACGGTGCCGGATCTGTTCCGGACGCGCTTCGGGATGCCCGCGGAAGTGCTCAGTGCTATCTGCATTATCCCAGCGTACGTTGGATGGGTGGGCTCAATTTTTGTGGCATTCGGATTCGTTCTGCACACGATCGCTGGTGTAGACACAACGACGGCCATTCTCATCGGCGCCATAGTGACATTGGTCTACACTTTTGCCGGTGGCATGTGGGCAGTGTCGCTCACTGATTTTTTCCAGGCGTTGGTGATCGCCACAGGTTTGCTCGTGCTTTATCCGCTGGTGCTAGGGGAGGTGGGCGGTCTGAGTGGTCTCCTGACTCAGGCGCCGTCAGGGCATTTCACGGTCTTGCCAGGTAGCACCCTGAAGGAATGGCTGTGGTTCGTGCAGGCAGTGATGGTCATCGGTGTTGGTAACATCGCCTCTCAAGACCTCATGCAGCGTGCTTTCGGGGCGAGGACGGAGGCTGTAGCGCAGTGGAGCATGTACCTGGCCGCGGTGGTTTACATGACAATCGCAATGTTGCCTGTGCTATTTGGTATTGCTGGCAAAGTTCTGTTGCCCGACATTGCCGCCCCGGAGTTGGTGTTGCCATCGCTGGGCATGGCCTACTTGCACCCGTTTGCCATGGCGCTGTTTGCTGGCGCTATGTTCTCTGCTCTGATGAGTTCTGCCGATGGAGGGGTTCTAGCTCCGGCCAGCATCTTTAGCGAGAACATTCTTCGTGTCGCCCGACCGGACCTGACCGACCGGCAGTTGTTATGGGCGACGCGTGGGGCGATCGTCGTGGTTGGCATGGCGGGGCTGATGACCGCACTCTTCTTCCAGAATGTATACGAGCTAATGGTCAAATCCTTCTCGATCCTGTTCGTGGGGCTCATCATCCCAATGACCGCAGCGATTTACTGGCAGCGTTGCAACGGGCCAGCGGCGGTCGCTAGCCTAGTCACAGGCATGGTCGGATGGCTGACGTTCGAGTGGTTGGGCACTGCGTATCCGCCTGATCTGATGGCGGCAGCAATTGGGTTGGTGACGCTCGTAGTTGTTACTTTGACAACATCCAACCGTGTCGCACCATTGCCGCTAACCGACATCGATGGACAGCAGATCGCGTACCGTGACCGACTTGGGACCCTGGCGTTTCCTCGTCGCAGCGCGTCAGAGTGAGCACCAGGCAGGTCCTGAGTCACTCGCTTCATGGTTCGTCAATCGGGTCTGGTTTCCACCATCTGCATCCATGATGTAAATCTCGTTGTTGCCATCTCGGTCGGCGACGAAGGCAATCTTAGAGCCGTCGGGGGACCACGCAGCGAATTCGTTCTGCAGCGGATCGTTCGTCAGGTTGGTAACGCTCCCATCTACGAGGCTTACCGACAGAATGTCGGCCCAGCCCTGCAAGGTGGAATCAAAGATGATGCTCGATCCCGCTGGAGACCATGCAGGATAGCCGTTATACGCATCTAAGTTCGTTAGCTGTGTAGGATCAGAACCATCGGCATTGAAAGTCCAGATTTGCAATCTTCCGGCTTCGCCCCACTCGGTATCGATGGTTTTCCCCAGAATGCCGCCTTCGGCGGCCAGCTTCCGCCCGTCTGGCGACCAAGTCGGGGAGAGAAAGTTGTGGCCAGCAAGGTTCGTGATTTGCCGTTGGTTCGATCCGTCGGGGTAGATGGTGTAAAGATTCGATGGCGTTGCGTTGCCACCAGAGCTAAAAGCAATCTTGTTGCCGTCCGGTGACCAAGATGGCGAGTTGTTGTCGAATTCGTTATGGGTCAGGCGCGTTACGTTGCTCCCATCAATATCAATAAGGTAAAGCTGTTTTGTTGTTGCTCTGTCCGAAGAAAAGACGATTTGGGAGCCATCGGGTGAGCAGTAGGGGAGGGAGTCTGTGGCAGGGTCATAGGTGAGCCTGGTGAGGCCGCTACCATCCTGGTTCATAAGATAGATTTCAGAATCACCATCCCGCTCAGAGTTGAAGACAATTTTGTATTCGTCAGATTCCACTCTTTGTAGCGCGCGGTTTGCCATTGGTGGTTCTTGGTTTGGAATGGCATGCCTCAGATGAGCGGCCTGGCCAGGGCCGAAAAATAACGTGAAGACTGCGGCCCCAGCTATCGGGACCCACCATGCTTTTCCTCGATTTTTAATCCGTAAGACCTTGGACTGTCCTGATGCAACGTCTTTCATCTTCACTAAACGGATCCCGGATCCCAGGAGCGCGAACAACATTTCCATAGGTCATTTTCCCCAACAGAGTTAAGTTCCCACCTTGCCTAGCTGTTCTGTGTCAGCCTGACGCTGCCATGTTACCGCTTCATTTCATGAAGCTTTAACTACACCGTCCGACTACAATGGTCGATGCTCTTTTCCAATATGGACTGTGGTCGGTGATGACGCTGGATTTAGCAAAGCAGGAGGTGGCGGTATGCGGGCGTTGATGCGCAAGTGTGACGACCGTGAGGTCTCGACGATACTCGAGGTAATCAACGACGCCGCCGACGCCTACCGCGGGGTGATTCCAGCCGATCGCTGGAAAGAGCCATACATGCCGGAGAGTAAACTCCGCGATGAGATCAACGACGGGGTTGTCTTTTGGGGCTACTACAGGGGCGGGGAGCTCGTCGGCGTAATGGGCATACAGCACGTTCTTGACGTAACCCTGATTCGCCACGCCTACGTGCGATCCCATCGCAGGCGAAAAGGAATCGGAAGTCAGCTCCTTGAATATTTGCTCAGCGAAAGCTCGCGCCCCTACCTGATTGGCACCTGGGCGGCAGCCACCTGGGCAGTTCGTTTCTACGAGAAGCACGGCTTCCGATTGCTCTCGCGGGAGGAAACAAAAAGCGTCCTGAACAAGTATTGGTCGGTACCGGAACGACAGATCGAAACGTCGGTCGTGCTGGCGAACGAGAAATGGCGGTATCAAGAAGCATCAAGAGATGAAACAACTGCAACCGAATTTTAGGTCGTTGTGTGGAGAGCGTCCCGCTGCTAGTCCTGACTACGGATCGAATATAGGCGGGTTTGAGTTCGCAGGAGCAAGCGGTCTCCGACGATGGCGGGTGAGGCGAGTGTCCACTCCTCCAGGTCGTTGACGTGAGACAGTTGGTACTCCTGGCCAGCCTCGATTACGAAGGTATCGCCTTCTTCACCCATCGCGAAGATCTTGCCGTTGTAGGCCCACGGTGTGGTGGTGAACGCTGCGGCCCCGGGTGCGACGCGGGAGCGATAGACGCGCTCTCCGGTCTCGACGTCATAGCGGGCAAAGATGCCTTTCTCGGTCAGGACATAGAGAGCGTTGTCGTAAATGATCGGCGTAGGCAGATACGTGCCCCCGGCAACCCGGTTGAACCAGACGATGTACTCGTTCGTGTCTGCGGGCCCTTTCAGTGTGATGTCTCCCGAAGCGCCCGGAAGAATTGACGCTATGGGCTTGTCTTCACCTCCTGAGCTTCCGGAGGTCACGAAGAGGCGGCCACCCCACGCAAACGGGCTCTGAATGGTCACCGTCGCCATGCCGTGCATCCGCCATAGCTCCTCGCCGTCCAGGGTATAGCTTATGACAGCACCAGGTCCGACCGTCACGATTTCAGTTCGCAGCTCGTTTTCCCAAATGAACGGCGTCGCCCAGCTGGTCTTTCGCCTGTCGCCCACATTCCGCAGCGTGCGCCACAGTTCTTTGCCGGTTCGCTTGTCGAATGCCGCGATGAACCCCTGTTCTTCGTTGTCGTTCAGGACGATTACTCTGTCATCATGAAGCACGGGAGACGTGCCGGTACCGAAATCTCGGACCTTCTGGTACAGCTTCAACGGTGTCGCCCACACTGGGTTACCGTCGAAGTCAAAGGCATACAGTCCGAGGTGGCCGAAATAAACGTAGACGTACTCGCCGTCCGTCACCGGTGTCTCGGACGCAAAGCTGTTCTTCCTATGGCGCCCGCCTGGCGGGTTGCCATGGTAGACGCTGCGCTCCCACAGGCGCGCGCCACTCTCGAGATCGAAGCAGTAGAGCATCAGTTCGATCACGAGCTCGTGTGGCATCTCTCGATCTCGTTCATAGAGCCGGTTGTTCGCTTCCTCGGACGAGATGCCTTCTTCGCGCATCTCTGCGAGGTACTCGTTACTGAAGTCAGTCCCCAATGAGGGCTGCTTCATTGGCTGATCACTGACAGCTGAAGTCAGGAAAATCTTGCCGTCCCAAACGATCGGCGAGGACCAACCAACACCCGATACTTCGGTGACCCACTCAACGTTGTTGGTCGTCGACCACCGCTCCGGCAGCTTTGGGTTGTCCGCGACGGGGAGGGAATCCGGCCCCAGGAAGCGAGGCCAATTATGCGTGGATGTTTCCTCATCCGAGACCTCAGCAGCAACGCAGCCAGCCGCCAGTACCAACAGAAGCGTGACGACCGTCAGCTTCAACGACAGGTTGTCGTGCTGTAACTTGCTTAACCTGGACTTGAACACGGTCGCTTCACTCATCGTCGGTAGCCTCAATGGAGATCACGATTGGATGCCCATAGTTACAATCGCTCCCCATTACATTTCTGGAGAGAGTTAAGTAAGGAACTCTATACCTGCGGAATGTAGCCTGTAAGTAACTCATCAGGTGATGTACTCAGAGCTGCCGGATCACTAGTAGATGTAAATCCTTGAACCGCTCGCGGAATAGATGGCGGAGATGCTAGGGTGCCGTCTCGGTCGGAGCGATTTTAACTCAATGGAGAAGACTTGGTCATGAACAATATTGGTGATACTGCGGCACAGTTTTTCGACGCATGCGAGACTGGCGGCGGGTGGGATGCCTGCGCTCAGTTCTGTCATCCTGACGCGAGCTTCTCCGCCCAGGTCGGCGTGCTCGCTGATGTTGCCACCTTGGAGGGCTACACCGAGTGGATGAAAGGTATGTTTACCCCCTTGCCCGACGGCAACTACGCGCTGCGGTCGTTCGCTGTGGACGCAGAGCGTCAGAATGTCGCCGCCTTTGGTGTATTCCGAGCTACCCATACCGGCGAAGGGGGACCTGTCCCTCCGACCGGCAGGTCTATTGAGGCTGACTACGTCTACGTCATGCAAT
>CAYVUW010000065.1:6054-7248 GCA_964455175.1 uncultured Acidobacteriota bacterium
CGACGGGATCAGCCTGCAACAGCTCGGCTGGGTGTAGTCACCGCGAACGCCGCCGCACGCAGAAGGAGGTGGGCCGGAAGGAGTGCTACGTCTTCTAGGGTTTCACCTCCATTACTCCCTCTATCCTCGATCGTTAACCGTTTACCGATACGGACTCAGTGGTTTCCAGTGGCTGCAGGCGGAAGAAACATTTGTGCGATCGCCTCACCGTATCTTGCAGAGTTGAAGGGAAGTGCATTGACCTGGAGGGCTACCACCACGCCGTATTGGTGAAAATTGGCCAAGAATGACCGTGTTCCCTTCACCGTTCCGGTATGGCTTGGGTACTTACGACCCGCCTGGTCCGTGCGAATAAACCATGCAAGCGCCTGCTCGTGACCTATCGGCCCACCCACGAACTGTATGACCGATGGGTCAAGCTGATTCCGATACATTTCCTCGATGGTCTCTGGTCGGAGGATACGACCTTCGTTCAGTGCGAGTCCGAGACGAACCATGTCCTCGACACTCGAAATGATCCCACCACCCGCGTATTTGTAGCTTGGGTCTTCCGGAGGCGGGTGGATGAAACGTCCGTCCGCATCCCGGACGTATCCGTGGCCTCGGTTGTGGACCACACGTCTGGGAACGTCGAACTGTGTTGCCCCCATGCCCGCAGGCTCATACACGTAGCGTTTCAAGTATTCCTCATAATCCATACCTGATGCAGCCTCAACAATCCCGTGCTGCAGGTTATGTGCGTGTGAGGAGTACATCCACGCGCTGCCAGGCTCGAACACAAGTGGATCATCACGCCAGAGTTTCGTCGCCTCCTCAAAATCATCATAGTGGCGAAGGGCGAGCAGACCGTAGGGCCCAAATTCTATGCCGTCGTAGTGCCGGATCCCCGAAGTATGAGTGAGAATCTGTCGAACCGTGATCGGCACCTCTTTCTCCGGATAGTAGGGCATATACGTCTGGATCGTTGCGTCTAGATCCACTTTTCCCTCTTCGACCAGCTTCATAAGTCCGACGACCGCAAGCACCTTGGAAACTGACCCCACGTTGTGTACCGTCCGGCCAGTTGCAGGGACCTGATTGTCCAGTTCAGCGTAACCGACCCCTTCCGAGAACACGATCTCGCCATCCACAGCCACAGCCACTGACATTCCTGGTAAATCATTCCCGTTACGGACCTGTTCCATGTAGTCGAGT
>CAYVUW010000066.1:0-6455 GCA_964455175.1 uncultured Acidobacteriota bacterium
CGCGTCGATATGCGCGTGCAGCGGATGTTAGGCCACCTGCCGGCGATGTTTCAGGGTGGGCCGAAGTCGGTATTGGTGGTTGGCTTCGGTGCTGGGGTTACCGCCGGGTCCTTCGTCGTGCACGATGAGGTCGAACGCATCGTTGTGTGCGAGATCGAACCGCTAGTGCCCCAGGCGGCCGCAGCCTGGCTCGGCCCAGAGAACTACGACATCATCGAGGATCCCCGTACCGAGTTGATCTTTGACGACGCGCGCCACTTTATTGCTACCACGGATGAAACCTTCGATATCATTACTTCAGACCCGATTCACCCGTGGGTCAGCGGTTCCGCTGCCCTCTACTCGGCGGAGTACTATGAGCTCGTAAAGCAGCGGCTTAACCCCGGCGGGGTGGTTGCTCAATGGCTCCCGCTGTATGAGACAAGCGAGGAGGCTGTCAAAAGCAGCTTGGCTACCTTCTTGGAAGCGTTCCCCAACGGGACGGTATGGAACAGTGATATCTTCGGCGACGGTTACGACGTCGTGATGGTTGGCTGGGTCGGGGAAATGAAGCTTGACCTGTTAGCGCTTGAGCAACACCTTTCCCGGAATCTCCGCGTACGGCAGTCGCTTGCGGATGTCGATTTCTATTCGGGCTCTGATCTGTTGACTTCGTACGTCGGGCAGGGGAGCGACCTCAGGCCATGGCTCATGGACGCTCAGATCAATCGCGACCGGAGCCTCCGCTTGCAGTATCTCGCCGGCCTGGCTATTGATGAGAACGACGCTATCCAAATTCTCACCGCGATGACCCAATACCGTCGTTACCCTAATGATCTTTTCTTAGTGCCGCCGAATATGGAAAGGCAACTTCGCCAGTCGTTTGACTATGGTGGTGTTCGTTAGGAGGAACCGATTATGCGCTTTGCTCTCGCAACTTCCTTGATGTTCGCGATCTTTGCTCTCGACGGGCCGGCCCGCGCGCAGCGAACCGACACGACCATTCCCGCTGTCGACGCGATTTTTGCCCCATGGGATGAGACTGGTTCTCCCGGATGCGCCCTTGGCGTCGTTGAAGACGGCGAATTCATCTATGAGCGTGGCTACGGGTTCGCGAACCTTGACTGGGGCATCCCAAGTGCCACCGACACAGTCTTCTACGTTGGCTCGGTTTCGAAGCAGTTTACCGCCGCCGTAATTGCGTTACTTGCTGAAGAAGGAGCCGTCGACCTTGATGAGAATATACGGGAATACTTTCCGGAAATTCCCAAGTACGTGCGGCCGATCACCGTACGTCACCTTGTGCACCACACCAGCGGTTTGCGCGACATCTATACACTCATGTCCCTGGCTGGGATTCGCCTTGAGGATGTTTTCACTGACGAGCAGGCGATCGGATTAATCGCGGCACAGCGAGAAACTAATTTCGAGCCGGGCAGCGAATATCTGTACAGCAATTCCGGGTATTTCTTGCTGGCGCAACTTGTTGAACGCGTTTCCGACAAGACGCTTCGGGAATTTGCAGAGGAAAAGATTTTTGCCCCTCTCGGTATGAAGGACACACACTTTCATGATCGCCCGGGCCACATCGTAGGTCGCCGAGCGATCAGTTATCAGGATTCCGACGTTGATGAGCACCAAGAGTTTCAAGTTAGTTACCTAGGCAACTTTGACAAGGTCGGAGCGGGCGGTTTGTACACTACCGTTAGGGACCTGCTGCTGTGGGATCGCAATTTTTACAGTGGTGATGTTGGCGGCAAACCTTTTCTTGACCTGATCCATACACGTGGTGTTCTCAACGATGGTTCACAACTTACTTATGCCTTTGGGCTGACCGTAGATGAGTATCGTGGCAGCAAGACGGTTAGTCATGGTGGTTCGATGATGGGGTTTAAAGCCGCCTATCTGCAGTTTCCTGAGCAGCGTTTTTCTGTGATTACGACCTGCAATCTCGGTTCCATCAATCCGATGCCCCTTGCGCAGCAAGTTGCCGATGTGTATCTCGGAGACCAGCTAGCCCGAGCAGTACCGAGCAGCACAACCATGCGGCGTAGTAACTCCTCGACAGATTCTGAGCCCTTTGACAATGATGAGATTGTTGGGCTTGCTGGGACCTTCTACAGCGATGAACTTGATGTTAGTTACGAACTGGCTGTCGAAAATGGTCAACTATGGCTTCGTTTGCGCAACACACCACCGCTTCTTCTCCGAAAGTTGGAAGACGGCCAGGCTCGTGCCGGCCCCTTGAACCTTACTTTCGAGCACGATGCTGCCGAGATGGCAAGCGCTTTTACGGTCAACGCTGGTCGGGTGACCAACATTCGCTTCAAGCGTCGGTGATCACCTAGTTAGTACATCACACACGGAGCCAGCTTCGTTGGTCTCCTCGAACTCGGTGACTAGGTACCAGACTGTAAATCCGTTGCTCTGAAAACTTTTTACCGGTACGCTCTGGGATCGATTTTCCCAGTACAATGAGGTGCGCCTTGAAGAGACTTACCATTGCGATCGTGTCGCTGCTTGTCATCGTTTCCTTTGTGCCGTTGGCCGAGGCTCAGACTGGCTTTAGTCGTTCCGTCGCGGTTAGTGGCAACGAAGTTTTCATTGGAGAACCAGGGAACAACGTTCCCTCTGGCTTTGTCTATATCTATCGGAACCAGAATGGGACCTGGGTCGAAGTCATGGCGCTGACCGCCGACGATGCCACTGACGGTGATGGCTTCGGTACCGCTGTGGTTGCCAACGGTGACGAACTTTTGGTCAGCGCTGTCAGGGCTGGTCAGGGCGTCGTCTACATATTCAATCGCGATGGGCGGTCCTGGGTCCAAGCGGGAACAATCGTCGCCGCCGCCAGTAACACGGGTGAGAGCTTTGGTAGCTCGTTGGTACTGGTTGATGACACTCTCTATGTCGGGGCGAGCGGAGCGAACTCGAATCAGGGTGCAACCTATGTCTTCGAGCGACAGGGTGGCAGCTGGGGTGAAATTGGTCGCTTGGAAGGTGATGTGCCGGAAGCGGCGCCCGAGGATGAGGAACCGCAGCCACGGCGCCGTCGTGGTCCCGTTGGCCCGCGCTTCGGAAGCGCGATCGCTGCCGAGGGTGACTATGTCCTGATCGGTGCCCCCGGTACCAACCGGGGCGCGGGGGTCGTCTATGGGTTTCGTCGTGACGGCGACTCATTCGAACGTATCGCCAAGTTTCCTGAGGAGGGCACTGCAGGCGCCGGGTTCGGGGGCGCGATCACGATGTACGCTGGTTCAGCGCTGATCGGCTCTTCCGGAGCAAACGGGGGTGTTGGATCGGTGGCCGTGTATTTGTTCGATGAAGAGTCGGAACAGTGGAACAGTAGCCTGAGTCTGCAGCCTTTTGATGCCATCTCGGGTGTAGGCTTCGGATCGTCTATCGTGGCGGCTGGCAATGAGATCTTTATCGGTGCCCCAGGATCTGGTGGGGGTGGAGCGATTTACCGTTTCGATAGCCACGACACAGGAAATGGCCAGATCAACGTTGGCGGCGTATCTAAAGTGGGTCCAGGGAGCCTAAGCGGCCGAGCGCAGTTTGCCAGCACGCTAGCATTCAATGGTGATGTGATGGTTGCTGGCATGCCAGGTGACGACCGCGGTTCCGGGACTGCGATGATCATGACGCGTGGCTACAACGGCTGGAACCATACTAAGGTGTTGAGCGAGAGGAAGGGCTTGCCTGCACTAACTGGTGAGTTGATGGAATGCACGGATGGAATGATCGACCGCTACCCATGCAAGGGCGTCGATATCCTCTCGTTCTTGCCGATGCGGGATATGGGTGGTGGCCGTGGGATGACCACCAACGACATCTGGGGCTGGACCGACCCGGAGACCGGCAGAGAGTATGCACTTGTGTGCATGACCGAAAAGATGTCGTTCGTCGATGTCACCGACCCTTATAATCCGGTCTTCGTCGGAACACTGGACATGCACGAGGGCGCGCGCCCAGCCACCTGGCGCGATGGCAAGGGGCGTGCCGACCATGCCTACATTGGCTCCGATGGTGCTGGCGAGCATGGTGTGCAGGTGTTCGATCTGACCCGGTTACGTGAGTTCGCTGGAGAGGCGATCGTTTTCGACGAAGACGCCCACTATGGGTTGATCGACAGCGCCCACAACATTGTAATTAACGAGGATTCAGCATTTGCGTTTGTTGTCGGTGCTAGCGGTGGTGGCGAGACGTGCGGCGGCGGGTTGCACATGGTCAACATTGAGGATCCACAGCAACCGGCCTTTGCCGGCTGTTTCGCCGACGTCACCACGGGCCGACGCGGTACCGGTTATTCGCACGACGCGCAGTGCGTCATCTACAACGGTCCTGATACCCGCTACACGGGACATGAGATCTGCTTCGGTTCCAACGAGACGGCGCTGTCGATCGCAGACGTTACCGATAAGCGAAACCCCGTGGCGATCGGCATGTCGACGTATCCAAACGTTGCCTACACTCATCAGGGCTGGCTGACCGAGGATCACGAATACTTTTACATGAACGATGAGGGGGACGAGCCGCAAGGGCTGGTGGAAGGTACACGCACACTGGTGTGGGATGTGCGCGAGCTTGATGATCCGGTGTTGGCTGGCGAGTACATCGCTGATGTTACGTCGACTGACCATAACCTCTATGTGGTCGACGATCTCATGTATCAGAGCAATTACGACGCCGGTTTGCGTATCTTCGATGTATCGACCCCGGAGGACCCCAAGGAAATTGGTTACTTCGATACTAGTCCTGAGGGCATGTCCGGTGCGAGTTCGTGGAGCAACTATCCTTTCTTCGAGTCGCGCGTCGTGATTTTCACGTCTGGCCGTTCAGGTTTGTTCATCGCTAAGTTGCGCGACGACGCCAGGTAAACGGGCACCGAGTCAGCATCGTGAGCCCCGTTCGCTTTTAGGACGGGGCTTCGTGTCTGTGGGTAACTGGTTTATGAGTTCAAAATGAGATCCCTTGTCGAATTCGAGCGCGCCACACTAGCGCACCGGCCAACGGCTCTCGAGCCGATGCCGAACATTAGCGGTGATCTAGGTGGTCCGGATGTGTGGGTCAAGCGCGACGATTGCACAGGTTTGGGGATGGGTGGCAACAAGGCGCGGCAGCTGGAGTTCTACTTTGGAGACGCGCTGGCCCGGGGTGCCGACACCGTGCTGATTACCGGTGCCGTGCAATCGAACTACGTCCGAGCCACTGCCGCTGCGGCTGCCAAGCTTGGCATGGGATGCGAAATTCAGCTTGAAGAGCGTGTCAAAGGCATGGATGAGATGTATCGGCGTTCCGGGAACGTTCTTCTGGATCAACTCTTTGGCGCCCGATTGCATAGCTACCCCGAGGGGGAGGACGAGACCGGCGCCGATGCCGAGCTTGATGCAATAGCCGAGCGTCTGCGCGGCCAGGGAAGGAGCCCCTACGTTATTTACCTATCCGAGGGGCACCGCCCACTTGGTGCCCTTGGATACGTTGAGGCTGCCAGGGAGATTCTTGAACAGGCAGCCATTCTTGGGGCCGATTTCGACGCCATCGTCGTTCCTAGTGGCAGTGGCGCAACCCACGCGGGATTGTTGGTTGGATTGCGCGCCGCCGGATCTGAGGTGCCAGTCCACGGTATCTCGGTGCGTCGCGATGCTAAGAGCCAGGCGGAGCGAATTTTCCGCACCGCGCGCACCACTGGAGAGGAGCTCCTTGGTGTGGCTGACTTGGTGGATGAGGCTGACGTCGTCGTACATGACGACTGGCTGGCACCAGGCTATGGGCATCCCTCCGAGGACACGTTGGAAGCGATAAGGATCGCGGCACAGCGTGAAGGTCTTCTCTTGGACCCGGTGTATTCTGGCAAGGCTTTTGCGGGCCTTGTTGGTCTCGTGCGGCGGGGTGACTTGAGGTCTCACGCCACAGTCCTGTTTATCCATACAGGTGGCACACCAGCACTGTTTGGGTACGCCAATCTTCTTGGCGGCATCTGAAAGCAATAGGTTTGCGCCCGGAATAGCTTTGGGGCAATATAGTTATTGAGTCTCAGTCTCAATTAGATTAAAGGAACCCCACCAGTGCTAAGAATTCAGATTGTCCGCACATCAGTTATTTCTTTGCCCCTTGTCTTCATAGCTGCCTCAGTGCTTGCGCTAGCCCAAGTGGGTACGAACAACACTGTGCTGAACGCAAACTTGGCAAGCGCAAACGAGTTGCAGACGGTTCCGCATATCGATGCACCCATAGTGCAAGCCATCATTTCCGGACGGCCATACTTGGCCGCCACGGCTTTTGACGCGACGTTGCGCGCTACTTCATTGTCCGACCAACAACGCGCCGAAGTCCGAGTGAAACTATTTGTACCGATTAACCTCAACACCGCCACCGAAGAGGAGGTGATGTTGGTGCCAGGTGTCGGCAGCCGTATGGCGCACGAGTTCGAGGAGTATCGGCCGTACGTCAACATGGCCCAGTTCGAGCGTGAG
>CAYVUW010000067.1:0-5193 GCA_964455175.1 uncultured Acidobacteriota bacterium
AAGGCGAGGGCCTATTGGCAGACCCGTGACCGACGCGCTCTCCGGTACGCGATCGGCTCTCAGCGGGCTGCCCAAGGGTTCCATTCAGCAGCAGCAGCTGGTGATTTCGAAGCAGCAGGAGTTGCTTTCGGCGCACTCCGCGAGACGTGCTCCCCATGCCACGAGCAATATCGTGAGCGTGATGCAGATGGCAACTGGCAGATCAAGCACAGTGCAGGGTCGCCGCAGAGCGAACCGACTATCTCTTGGAGCGGGCCCGCGCCGGAAGACACTCGTGAAGATCAAGGCCAGGCAGTTCGAACAGCCCGTGAAGTAACACCGGAGGCTTATGATGGCGCCATGAAGGTGCTCCGTGGCGCCGTGGGAGAAGTCGGCGACCAGATCAGTGGGCAGGATGCTCCAGGCCTTGCAGCCAGCGCTGAGGCGATCACCTCAAGCATGGCCAGCGTAATGATTTACTGGAGGTCACAGAGGGAGCGTGTGGCTTATGGAATTGCGGACACAGCAATGGGTGCGGGCCGCAGCCTTCAGGCAGCGGCAGCAGCCGGCGACTTCGACGCTGCTGGTGTAGCCTTCGGTGCGCTTCGCGAGACATGTACTCCTTGTCATGAGCAGTATCGAGAACGCGATGCAGATGGTAACTGGCAGATCAAAGCACGGTCGCAGTAAGCCGTCCTGATTGCTATTTGACGGTCCGCGGACCGTCTCTGAATTAGAATAACGAGGTGGGAACGCCACGGCTCGGTGTTTCCGCCTCGTTTCTTTCTATTACCTGTGTTGCTTGATTCTCATGATCTCTGTATCCGGTCTAACTAAGTACTATGGCACCCAGACCCTGTTTTCTGAGGTTACGTTCCAGCTTGATGCTGGCAAGCGTTATGGGTTGGTAGGCGCAAATGGTTCGGGCAAGACGACACTGCTGAACATATTGGCAGGGGAGGAGGAATCCAGCGCGGGCACGGTGTCGGTCGCCAAGCGCATCAAGCTCGGGGTGCTGCAGCAGGATCAGTTCATCTATGAGGATGAGGAAATTCTCGGTGTCGCCATGATGGGAAACCAAGAACTTTGGGACGCGATCGTTGCCAAGGAGACACTGATCGAAGGTTCGAGAGATGAGTTTGATGCCGATCATTATTCTGAGCTTGAGGAAATAGTCCAGCGCCACGACGGTTATTCGGCTGAAGCTCGTGCCTCTGAAATTCTAGAGGGACTCGGTTTGCCGACGGAGCTCCACCGGCTGCCTCTCTCAACTCTTTCAGGGGGGTTCTAGTTACGTGTTTTGCTTGCACAGGTCCTTGCTGGATCACCGGACATACTCCTTCTCGATGAACCTACCAATCACCTGGACATCTTGTCGATACGATGGCTCGAGAAGTTCATGCAAGAGTTCATCGGTCCGATTCTGGTGATTTCGCACGACCATCGTTTTCTCGACAACGTATGCACTCACGTTCTAGACGTTGATTACCAGACGATCACGCTCTATCCAGGCAACTACAGCCGCTTCGTGGATGCAAAGGGAAGTGACCGGGACCGTCGTGAGAAAGAGATTCGCAAACGGAAAAAGGATATAGAGCACCACCAGAAATTTGTTGAACGGTTTCGCGCCAAGGCTTCGAAAGCGCGCCAGGCGCAAAGCAAAGTTCGCATGATTGAAAAAAAGGCGGATGCTCTAGACGAGTTGCCTCAAAGCTCGCGGCGCTATCCCAGCTTTCAATTTGAGCAGCGTCGCCCCAGTGGGCGGGATGTTCTTACTATTGAGGGGGTGCGGAAAGCGTTTGGGGACAACGAAGTGTTACATGGCGTCGATCTGACCGTGCGTCGGGGTGACCGCATTGCCATCATGGGTCCAAACGGGATTGGCAAGTCCACTCTGCTGAAGGTTGTCATGGGTGAACTTGACACCGATGAAGGGGAGGTGGAGTGGGGATACGAAACTCATCAGGGTTATTTTGCTCAAGACCACAGAGACCAATTTGAATCACTCCAAAATACTGCTGAGTCATGGATTTGGGATATATGTTCTGGAGAAACGATTGGTTTCGTGCGCAATCAACTTGGCCGCGTCTTGTTTTCAGGTGATGAAGCCAAAAAAAAGCTGGGGGCACTCTCGGGTGGCGAAGCATCGCGCCTTGTGTTTTGCCGTTTAGCAGTTCAAAAGCCGAACGTGCTACTCCTCGATGAGCCGACTAACCATCTTGACCTTGAGTCGATTGAAGCCCTTGTGAGGGGATTGAAAGAGTACGATGGCACATTGATTTTCGTTTCCCACGACCGCTGGTTCGTCTCGGAACTAGCTGCCCGGATCGTTGAAATTAAGCCCACGGAAATTCTTGATTACCAAGGTACTTACGAGGAATACGTTCACTATTGTGGTGACGATCACCTGGACGCAGACACCGTTGTTCTTAAGGCGCGAAGGGAGAAGCGGAAGGCGAAAAAGGCTGCGAGGGAAGCGACAATTGCGCCGGGCGACTCGAAAATTATTTCTAAGAACCAACTCCGCAAAGCTCGTGCATTCCGGGATGCGATACTCGCTAAAATCGAAATCGCTGAGGAGCGGATTGACGAAATAAACGAGATTTTCTGTGATCCTAGCTATTTCGGTAAGTCATCGCCCGATGCGCTTCGAACCTTAGAAGTGGAACAAAAAGCGCTCAAATCGAGCGTTGAAGAGCTTACGTCGGAGTGGGAAAAAGCAGAAGAAGAGCTTGGTGCAAAGCAAGCTGGCATAAGCTGAAATTGCCAGGTGAATGCTTCAGAACTTGTTGTTCACTAGTGCATTTTGTCAGCGCTGCAGTGGTACTACTAGGATGGTTTGCGGCTCTCCATATGCGATGAATGCGTCTCCCTCTCGCATTCCTATCGTTGCTGTATAACGTCCAGTGTCCGCAAGTGTGCCTTGTTGGCTGTTTCTGCCCTGGGACACAGCGGGCGGATCATGGCGCAAGTTCCAGGTAACGCGTTGCAGGCCAACAGCGTCTGGAAGGTCCAGATAACGTATGTGGTTAGTGTCTATGTCCGTGATCATGATCACGAACCTTTCTTTCCCTGGCACTGTTTCGTTTATGTGGTACGTCAGTACGGCACCGAAAGAAGGGTTAGCTTCATTCTGATCGCCCCATACGGGGCGAACCTGGTTGAGTTCGGCGAACGTTGGAGCAGGGCGAAGAGGAAACAGCCATGCTGGATCAGAAAGCTTGTCTTCGTTCACGTGGCGTAATGCCGAGTAGTCATCGAGAATGTAGACGCCACGTCCGAAGGTGCCGACGACAAGGTCATTCCATTGCCGCTGGATGTGCAGATCGCGTGCCTGGATCTTGGGGATTCCCCCACGTAACTCAGTCCAATGGTTACCACCGTCGATAGTGAAATAGACACCAAACTCTGTGCCGACGAACAGTAGGTCGTCAGCAACATGGTCTTGAACTACGCTCCAGGTGCCGGAGCGCTTTGGCAGGTTACCGCTGATGTTTACCCAGGTACGGCCACGATCATCGCTCCGCATGACCCATGGCCTAAAGTCTCCATTCTGCCAATTGTTGAATGTTGCAAAGACCACCTCGGAATTCCGAACCGAGGCAAAAACGTCGGTCACATAGCTGTTATCCGGTAGGCCGGGAATGCTTTCGAGGCGTGTCCAATTGTTGCCCCCATCCTCGGAGACATGGAATAGGCCATCATCACTCCCGGTGTACAGCAGACCCTCGACCAACGAGGACTCATCAAGTGTGGTAATGACACTCATCGTGGTTGTATACAAATGGAGCCCCACTGCATCCTCGTCCCACACCTTGCCCATGATCGGCAGTTCTTTACGATCAAGGTTACGGGTCAGGTCACCACTCACTGGCACCCAGTTGTCACCTCGATCGTCACTTCGATACAAGCGGTGGCCGCCGTAGTAGATGCGACCTGGTGAATGTTTACTGATCAGCAACGGACTGTCCCAATGCCAGCGGCCCCGTTCCTGTGCGCTGCCTTGATCTCCGGTGGGCCGGATACCAATCCTTTGTCCGGTATTCAGGTTGAGACGAGTGAGCGCGCCATTTTGTGACTGGGCATAGACGATCTCGGTGTCGTAAGGGTCGAAGTAAGACTGGAAACCATCGCCACCCCCAACCCGGTACCAATCGCTAGTCCGAATACCAGCGGAATTCATGGTTCGTGACGGGCCACAGATCGTGCCGTTGTCCTGAGCCCCACCACAGACCCGGTAAAACGGGCGCGAATCATCAGCGCTTATCCGGTAGAACTGTGACAGTGGCAGGTTGGTGAAATGTCTCCAGGTGGCGCCGGCATCATAAGTTTCGTAAAGGCCTCCATCATTGCCGACCCACATGTGTGAGGGGTCGGTCGCATCGAAAACGATTTCGTGGTGGTCGACATGCATGTCGAACGCCATCCGTTCCCATGTTGTGCCTTTGTCCGTGGAACGCATTATCGGCACTTCGATATTCCAAATAGTGTCCGGGTGGTGAGGGTCAACGAAAATCTCTCCGTAATACTGAGGATCTCCGCCCGAGTAGTCGCTCATGCGAGTCCATGAGTCACCGGTGTTATCAGAGAGAAAAAACCCACCGGCGTCACCCCGAGCTACCACCATTGCGTAGATACGGGCGGGGTTGCGAGCATCGACACCCAATGCAATACGACCCTTCTCGACTTCGGGCAGGCCATTTTCAATGCGCTCCCATGAGGCGCCGGCATCGGTGCTCCGGAAGATTCCGGCCTCTGGACCGCCGGCAATCGTCATTGCATTACGACGACGCCGTTGATACGCAGCAGCGTAAATCACGTCAGGGTTGTCAGGCTTGAAGGCTGCGTCGGTGATCCCGGTATCGTTGCTGACGTGCAGAACCCGCTGCCACGTTTCACCTCCATCGTTGGTTTTGAAAAGGCCGCGGTCACCACCGGGGTTCCACAAGGGGCCGGGAGCTGCCACGTAGACAACGTCAGAGTCACGCGGGTCGATTAGGATTTTCTGGATTTTCTGTGAATCGGCTAGCCCAACCTGATCCCAGGTGGCTCCCGCGTCCGTGGATTTGTACACACCGTCACCCCAAGATGTGCTGCGGTTGTGTGTATTTTCCCCCGTGCCCAACCAAACGGTGTCCGAGTCCTTGGGGTCTACCACCACAGCGCCAAGTGAGTACGACGGGTATTCGTCAAATATGGGAACCCAGGTGTATC
>CAYVUW010000068.1:0-3921 GCA_964455175.1 uncultured Acidobacteriota bacterium
AGTAGCCTGCTAGAAAAATAAGGCGGAGGGGGTGGGATTCGAACCCACGTCCCGGGGTTATAACCCGAGAACCCGATTTCGAGTCGGGCGCGGTACGGCCAGGCTTCGCTACCCCTCCGTACGAGAATCTCAGACTGGCAAAGGGAGGATAACATCGGGCCGGAGGCCATCCGAGTTGGCGAATCGCTATGCGCCCGGATCCCCCCGGGCCAGACTTTCTTCTCTTAGGTGAGGAGCGCGTCGCTAGTCAGGGCAATATCCGGATTTTGGCGGCGTCACGCCTTGTTCAGCCCGTCTAGCCGTCCTGCAAAAAGGTTGGCAATCGGTCGCGTTCGTTCTCCACGCTCAAGAAGAATCTTCATCATCGAGGTTATTGGAGTGGCGAGCAGCATGCCGACGATCCCCCAAAGTGTGCCCCAGACCATCAGCGCAAGCAGAATCGTGACTGGATGAAGATCGAGCTCATCCCCCATAACCATTGGCTCAATTACATTGCCGATGGTTAGTTGGATCGCCCCGGGCAGGGCGATGGCTAGAAACATGGTCATCGTGCTCAAGTCTGGGCTAACTAGCACGACAGGCAGTGGTAGCAACGTTGCCACTATCGAGCCAATGCTGGGAATGAAGTTGAGCAGGAAGGCCATTAGCCCAAAGGCCATTGCCAGTTCGATGCCGAGGACACTGAGAATGATTCCCACCAATATGCCGGTAAAGGCTGAAATCATGAACTTGAACGCGACGTATTGCTGCACCCTCTTTCTAACTTCAACCCACATGCTGTTTGCGGGAGCCTCGTGTGCTGAGCCGCCGAGCAGCAAAAACATCAGGAAGATCAAGACGATCGACCCTTGAGACACGAGGGAAACGATCGCGTTAGTGATGCTGATCGCTGCTGTGCTGATCGCGTTTAATGGGAGCGAAAGAAGTTCATCTGGATTAACCCCGAGGTCTTGGAGCGGGAGGTTTGCGAGTGCGCTATCGACCTGGTCCAGTACCAGAGCTTGATACGTTGGAGCGTTTGTTGCCAACCTCTGGGCAGATGTCATGACCAGCATCGCAGCTAGTGTCAGCAGGGTGACCGCAAGAATCAACGTCAGTAGCACCGCGGCCCACTTCGGAACCCGCAGTTTGGTAGTTAAGTAATCAATTAACGGTGAAAGCCCCAATGCGATGAACAGCGACAACACGAAAGGCACAAAGACAGCCTGTAACCACCAGAGCGTAGCGCCCACTGCGGTGGTTGCCAGGATGACCAGGCACGCTGTTTGAATTCGCTCGTCAACGGTTTGTTGGCTCATTGCGGATCGTTCCAAGGTTCGATTGTGGCGCGCTCAATTATTGAGCCCTCAAGCACTCGGTCGACAACTTCCATCCCCGACACGATCGTGCCAATTATCGTGTAGTTGTAATCGAGACGCACGTTGTCGGCAAGGTTAATGAAGATTTGAGAATCACCTGTGTCACGTCCACGCGTGGAAATTCCGACAGTGCCACGCAAGTGAGAGCGATTTCCAACTTCATCTCGGCTATATGGGCCATCACCAACATATTCATTTGCTCCAGGACTTCCACCTTGGATAACGAAGTTGGCAACCACACGGTGAAAGGTCAACCCGTCAAAGTGTCCGTCTCGCACTTGCCGCGCGAAGCGCGCGACATTGGTTGGCGCCTCATAAGGATGAAGCCTGACCTCGATGACGCCACTATTTTGCATCTTTATTCGAACCCTTGCTTGCTCAAGGTTGATGAGATCTTCGGCAGTGGGAAATGGAGCCAGGGGCAAAGGAGTTGGCGAAGCAGAGACAGTGGAACCGGTCCAGGAGAGCAAAACCTGGGCTGCCTGCGCCGCAATTCGTGAGTCAAAATCCTCAATGTAGGGAAGAATGCTGTCGGCATTGTCCGCATCGCCAAGTTCTCCGATGCGTCTTAGAATGGCAAGCCGCGGATCACGCGAAGTCTCTCTCTTCTCGAGCGTGACCCGCGCAAGGGCCTCAATTAACATCGCCAAAGCGTCTGGATGCTCAGTGGCTTCCAGCATATCCGCCGCGGTGATCAAACGTTGATAGTCTTCGCTGTTCAGCGCCTCGACGGCGGCCCCGTCTGCAGCATGGCCGATCATGGAGTCGAGGCCTCGGAGTGCTGTGTCAGCGACATTCGGAAACGGGTCCTGTGCAAGCTGTTCCAACACATCGATAGCGCCGATGGTGGCCGCAGCTCGAGCTGCGTACATTCGGACCTGCCATATTGGGTCGACGATGGGCACCGAGATTAGCTGTTCAGCAGCATCAGGATGAACGTGGGCAAGCGTGGTTAAAGCATGGGCAGCAGGATGCCAGGTGACGGGCCGACTGACGTTGATCGGTGGGTCCACCAGCATGCGTAACATATTGACAACCGACGGGGCGCTGATCTCAGGGTTGGCGACGTTAACCTCATGGCAACCTTCTGCGAGCAGGTCGATTGCCTGTAGAGAAACGTTCGGGTCGTCATCCTCGACCAATGCAGTAATTGTCGCGCAGTCTTCAGGCTCATGTTCGAGGCGACCGTACCCGCGCAACCCTTCGTAACGGACTTGCCCTTCGGTGTCAGCGAGCGCGATCTGTAGCAACAAACGCTGTCGATTTAAATCGTCAACCCCGCTGGCAGCAGCAGCGCCAAGGCGTCGTACCTCGACATCTGGGTCGTAAAGGGCGATCTCGACAGTTTCTGCATCAGCCCTGCCAGCCGCGTTGAGGGTGGCGAGAGCCAGCCGGCGCACCCGTGCCGCGGCGAACATCGCTTCCGATTCTAGCTGCTCGGCTTCGGTGGGGTTGGCACCCCCCCGACCATAGTGGACAAAGTCGACCAGGCGGGCCCTGACTCCAGCAGCAAGCTCGATATCTGTATTAGTGCGCACCAATGATTCAAATCCACGCAGAGTCGGCACCAATGTTTCAAGGGGCGCATCGCGTTGGGCGACATCAAGCAGGGTTGTCTGCGTCTGCTCGATCGTTGTTGTTGAGGCAGGACGTAAGCGGCCGAGTGACTGGGCAAGTGCTCCGCGCACCGCTGGCTCGTGTTCTTCATCGAGGCGCCCGCGCAGGAGATCAGCTGCTGTTTCAGTATCAGCATTGAAGACGCTTTGAGCGATTGCTCCTGCGGCGGTCAAGCGCACCACCGCATCGGGATCGGTGAGCGTCCGGCCAAGTACAGCGAGCGCCGCGGGATCTTCGAGGCGGCCAAGGCCGCGCGCTGAAAAGTGGCGCAACAGGGCATTGTCAGAAGCCAGTCCGTTCCGCAAGGCTGTTGCCTGCGCAAACGTCGGGCGCCGGTCTTCTTCAGCCATGATCTCGACAAGCGCAGCTAGGTCTTCGGCACCAAGGCTGGCCACGGAGCTAGTTGGGGTGCCCGAAAAACAACTGCATAAAAAGAGTCCACCCAGGAAGATTGAACTTGGGCCCCACCCGGGGGTTATTCGACCTGTGTTTGGTGGGAGCTGATGCATCCGTTGATGGTGGTGTTGAGGCAGGGCAACTGTCAAGCGAAGGATATTGGACAGCAGGACGTGGTGTTACGGCACAGGCATTCCCCAGACTTCTAATGGCCGGCCAGGTAGTCGTAAGCTGAGGTGACCTCCTTGAACTTCTCTGAAGTCAGCTCGATGAGTTCGGGGCCGAGGTGTGCGACCCGGTCGGGATGGTATTTGGTGCGAAGTCGCTTGTAAGCATTTTCGATCTCGGCCGGTGTTACTCCATCACGGAGCCCAAGCGTGGCAAGAGCCTCTTGGCGTTGCCTCGGAGTGTTGGTTGGTGCGGGTCGGCGATGCCTGCGACTGGGTGGCGCCATACGCTCGATGGCGACACGAATAATCGTCATCACCACCCAGATGAAAATGAAGGCAAAAATGGCTCTAAAATGCATGCCTCCAGTATGCCAGAGGGG